>CAZIDF010000005.1:0-126628 GCA_964538085.1 uncultured Eubacteriales bacterium
GTGCCACTTCTAATTCCATGGAAATAAATGGGTTAGGGAGTTTTCTTCCTGTTTTTTTGACCTGTCCTTATTCCCATTTGTCACCAATTTGCGTATGTTATCTTTGTTATTCCATCTGTTAAACGGTGGAAGGCAGAGTGAGGACCGTAGAGTTTCGATATCCACTGAGAGAATTCATGATTACTTTTTGCTGATTGAGAGGAGGAGTCTATTTTGAAGCTTACTTTTTCGCTTTTTTGGTCGTTTTGTTTCTTTGCTTTATCCTTGACCTTATCTTTTTTCCTGTGATATGTTCATTCCAGGATGTCAGCAGGAGAAATTGAGGGGATGTGATGATGAAAAAATATCCGGGTATTTACCTCGCCGTTCTGATTCTGTTCTCTTCCTCAATATTCGGTTTTGCAGCGAAACAAAAAAGCATACTAGAGATCCCTGAAGGTTTCGCGGGAATCATCTCCTACGGTTCCCTGATCTCCCTGCCGAGTATGGAAGAGTCGCTGGGGCATAAATACGAGGGTCCCATCCATGAAGTTCATCTAACAGATTATGAGAGAGTGTGGACTTGCGTTCGGCCGTGGCGCTCGGGCACCAAGACGTTCGATGCTTATATCCTGCGTGGTACGGAGCGTGTTCCTATCCTCGGAGCCGTGGAACTAAATCTCCATCCCAAGAAAAAGGGCAGGATCAACGGCGTTCTGTATCTGATAACCAATGATGAGTTGCTCAAGTTCGACGAAAGGGAGTGGGGTTATCGGAGAGTAGCCGTAACCGACAAGATCGAGGAATTCAGTTTTAGGGGAGGGAAGGTCTATGTCTATGAGGGCCTTCCGGGGTCCCCGCCAGTCTCTTCCGCAGAAAAGGGAACATACATTTTGATAAAGGGGTTCCTCGACATGGTGACCAACGCTTGTGACAGCAGGGGAGAGGATTTTCGAAAGGAATTCGATAGGACCACCAGGCCATGTGAATACGAGGTTGTGCCTTTTGAGAACATCATCTGGGGGAAATGACCCTCCCCCCTCATATCGATCCAATATTTGGGTTATAATTTAGCTGGTACCTGGGTCGGCGTTCTTTTATGAACAGCGTTATCTTGGGGGGAATTTAACTGGATTAAAGCAGAGATTATTCAGTGTCCGAGATAAATCCTTTTCCACCACATACCTTACATTTTCCTGACTCAAGGTATTTATACATTTTTCCCCCGAAAGATATATACCATGCTTTATGTCCGCAGGATGCACAGTCACATATTCGTCTTCCCAAACAATGAGGACAAGAGTTTTGCTCAGGTTTTAATTGGGCTAACATTTCAACCTTCCCTATTTTTATATCCTATATTTAGAGCTACTAAGGTTTCAAAGCGATGAAGGCTTTGAGTTATTGCGTCCTCAGTCCAGCCAGTCTATTCCTAGCATCCTCTAACTCAGCTATGCCAGGGTCGGCGTCCTTCCAGAAGGAGAGGAATTTCTCGTAGTTTTCTCTGGCTTTGGCTGTGTTCCCCTGCTTTTCGTAGATTTGGCCCAACTTGTAATAGCTCTTCGCATAAAGGTCCCCAAAGGCGTTTCTTCCGGGAATAAACCCGACAATCCCCTCGAATTCATCCCGCGCTGCCTTAAGATCTCCGGATTCGTGATAGGCCAGAGCCAGGAAATACCGGTAGAGGCCGTGATCCGTTATAAAATCAACAGGATGAGGCAGCAGAGATACCGCCTTTTTGAAAGACGCGATGGCGTCGGAATAATTCTTGGTTTTAAGCCCGATCATGCCCATCAGGAAGTCATAATGTCTGATGCGCTTTTTAAACGGACCCGCATCGACCAGTCCTTGGATCTCTTCTGCCGTATTCCGGGCCTCGTTCATCCTGCCCATTTCCGCATAGATCCATCCTTTTAGCTCCAGATCGTAGAATTTATTAACTGTATCAAGGGCATTGGTATACACAATTTTTTCCACAACTTCCAATGCTTCCTCAAAGCTTCCAGCCATGAGATAGAGATAGGCCAATTGGTAATGAAATAGCCCAAGATACAAATCGTCTTTCTGTATTTTGGCCTCATCGATGCCCTGCTTGATCTGATTTTTCGCTTCTTCGAATTTTCCCAGTGTCCGATACAAATAAGAAAGCCGCTCTCTTGCCTGCAGGTGCGTGCTTGGAGAGACATGGTCGAGCCATTTTTTGTATTCCTCTTCCGCTTTTTCGAAGTCCCACATGAGATGATAAAATTGGGCTTTCGTGTATGTCGGGTCGATGGTAGCAGCTTTTTCCACCTCACCCAGAGCCAGGTCGAATCGTCCCTGAAAAGCATAGAGTCTTGCCAAGGTCCAATGCCCCAGAAGAAAATTGTCAAAACGACCGATGCCCTCCTTGAGAACTTCCTCGGCTTTGTCATATTCTCCTTTGGCCATATAATGAAAGGCCAGATTGGTGTAGGTGTTTCTAAATTCTGAACCGGCCTTTATGGCTGTTTCAGTATGACCGACCGCCTTATCCCAATCTTCTATTTGCTCATATAACACGCCCAAGTTGGTCAGGGCTGAAATGGCTTCATCGGACCCTTGGTAAAGGGCGATCAGTTTTTCGTAAGATTCGATGGCCTTATCATAGGTGGATTCAGAAGAGCCGAAATAGCCTCCTTCAATAAGGAGTTTTTCCCTCTCGGTGAGCCTGTCGCTCAATTCCAAGGCTTTTTGCATGTATTTTTTTCTTTCCTCCCATTTGCCCATATTGCCGAAAGCCACGGCCATTTTCCTGTAAGCCATGGCGAATCCCGGGTCAAGGGCGATGGCTTTTTCTAAAGATTCGATACTCTGCTGAAATTCCACTTTAATGAAACGCTCACATCCTTCAGCATAAAACTTATAAGCTTCTGGAGATGAGGTCGTGACATTGGCGATTTGTTTATCCAGGTCATTGGCCATTTGTTCTGAAGAAAGCCGCAAGCTCTCTTTGGTCCATTTTGTCAGCTCGTCCACCATGGCAAAAATGGCCTCTTCCCCTTTTCCTTCCACTCTTTGGGTAGCTATGGGCTCTCCAGAATGGGCATCCTGAAGCACCAAATCTATTCGTAAGATCTCTCCGGCTTTGGAATAACTCCCTCTGGCGATGTGATTCACCCCTCCCTGGGCCGCTACCTCCTTGAGGACTTCCGAAGAATAGCTCCTGGCTTCGAGCTGGCCTATATCGCTCAGAATATCGTACAGCCGGTCCCCGCCCAGCACCTTCAAATATTTGGACTGCGTGAGGTCTGTTATCAGCAGATCCGAGATGCCCTTTCTCCAGTGATCCAGTTTTTCGTCTCCCGTGTTGTTCTCGAAATACACCACGGCCAGCGACGGCTTGTCTGGAGGAGGCAGAGGAACGGCTTTGTCTCTGGACCACGGATGCCAGACAAACAACCCGATAAGGACCACCGCTATCAAGACAAGCACGGGGATAAAAAGCCTTTTTAGACCCAAGGTAATGGTGATCTCCCGCGAAGTGAGCGGCTTTCTCTCCGTGATGACCCGTTCTGCAGTCGGAATTCCCTTTTCAATATTCTCGAGCTCTGACAGCATCTCTGCGGCACTCTGGTATCTCGTTTCTTTATCCTTTTCCAGACATCTAAGTATCACCCGGTTTAGATCTTCTTGGACCTGTGTGTTCAGCTCCTTAGGAGGCCTGGGTATCTCGCCTTTGTGTTTCATCCCGATGGTAAAAGGCGTGTCCCCTTCGAAAGGCGCCCTTCCTGTCACCATCTCATACAAGATCACCCCCAGGGAGTAGATGTCTGAACGCTCGTCGACTTCCTTTCCTTCCACCTGCTCAGGAGACATGTATTCAGGCGTCCCGATCATTACTCCTGCGCCGGTGATGCCCTTTTCCTTCAAGGAGCGGGCGATGCCGAAATCCATGATGCGGACACAGCCTTCTCTGTCGATCATGATATTGCTGGGTTTCAAATCCCGATGTATAACCCCCAGCCTGTGAGCTTCTTCCAGGCCTTCGCAAACCTGCTTAGCCACAAAGATAGCCGTCCCTATACCCAACTGGCCGCTCATTCGGATCATGTTCTTAAGGTTTTCGCCCTCCACATATTCCATGGTGATGTAATAGGTTCCTTCTTCTTTGTTGAGATCATACATCTGGCAGACATTCTTGTGCCTGATCTTCCGGGCAAATTTCAACTCGTTCTGAAACCGTTCGATCGTTCTTTTATCCGTGGAGATCTCCGTTTTTATGAGTTTGATGGCCAGCTTTTCTTTGATGTCGGTGTCGTTGGCCTTGTAGACCCTACCCATCCCGCCTTTGCCCAGCTCTTCGATAATCTGGTAGCGACCGGCAAAGGTGGAGCCCGTGGTCAGCTCTTCCTTGGGTGTTTCCAGGGTTTTTGTGACTTGGACTTCCTCAAGGGATGGAAGTTGGTTCCCGCACTCCCCGCAAAATTTGACGGTGTCGGGATTAATGGTGCTGCATTTAGGGCATTTGTTCGCCATGGCTGTCCCCTGTCTTATCCATTCTAGTCAGCAAAATATTATCAAGGAACGAAGGATAGTGTCAACAAGCGGCATATGTTACTAAAGAAGAGACAATGGGGGTAACGGGTGCTCTTTGGCTGCCTGGAGTTGCCGCTGTCCCGGAACAGGAATTTTGCCTCCAGCAGGGTACATCAGCAAGGCTCTGAGAGGCCCGTAGGCGGACGAATACCTTCTAGGGTATATAGGTTTTTATTGGTATCGGGGAAGGGGAGGAGGTTTTGGTAACTGGTGGGGGAAGTGTGGGAGCTGGATCCTTGCAAGGAGGAGAGGGACGGGCATTCCATCCTCAACCTACTGATTACGGATCAGTTGCTCTGGATAGGATAATTGTTTTATCTTTCCCTACAGCTAGACCAATTCCGCCAGCCTTGCCCTTGGTAAACATCCACCCACTTTCCGATCCCTGAGGGTAACCTATAGCAAATCCAATGATCCCACCTAAAATTGAGCCTATCATGCCCCCCAGCAATGCTTCTGATTCCATCACAATCTTAATAAACAGTCTTCCTCTGCCCTCTGAGATTGTATCAGGCAAGATAAAAATTAACACACGCAAAACCTTATATCAGAAGGGTTTATCCCGTAAAGTCCTCATCCTATCGGCAAATCAGGGTTTCCAAGTCGACGTTGAGCCGGGGCTGAAAATAGGATATAATTTTGGACAATTATCAGATGTTTTCTAAAATGCGCGTTTTTCTTCGGCAACCTTTCCCTTTTTATATATCCCTGACTCGGATATTGTTCTTTAGCTTTACGACCGGTTTATTTGTCTCCGTATTCCTATTGATTTTTAAACCCTTCGGTTCCGGCGCTTATATCCTGGAAGGCCGGACCTGGATTTTATGGGGCTATGGATTTGTGACATTCCTTATTTTACTGGTGGATATGCTCGTTTGGCCGGCTGTCTTTCCCGGGTTTTTTAATGAAACAAAATGGAATGTATCCAAGGGCATCGGCTTTCAGTTCTGGCATATTATTTCCATTGGAGCGGCCAATTTATTATATGCCGCCTTCGTCGGCGAAAAAGAAATCCGTCTTTTAGCCGTCCCGGGCTATTTATTGCAGGCCCTGGCCGTGGGTTTTTTCCCCATCACCATCGGCATTTTTTCCATCCAGTCCGTTCTCTGGAAGAAATTCGCCGAATCGGCGTGGCACCTCAACGACAACATCCTCGCCTTGAAGAGTCGAACAGCGGAACCCGAAAAAAATCCAGAGATCGTTGCCTTATCTTCCGAGGGTGGAAAAGAGGAAGTCGAAATTCGACTCCAGGACCTTCTGTTTATAAAATCGGCCGACAATTACGTCGAGATCTACAGGACCGAGAACAATCAAATAAAAAGGATACTCCTCAGAAGCTCCTTGAAACGGATTGAACAGGACCTGAAGGACCATCCTTTCCTATTCAAATGTCATAGGGCTTTTCTGGTCAACATCAAGAACATTTCAAGGGTTGCCGGAAATTCTCAGGGATATCAGCTGCTTTTTAAAGGAATTGAATATGCGATCCCTGTTTCCAGGTATACTTCGAAAAATCTCTTTAAGCTGATAGCCCGGCCGCGATCCGGGCGGAACTTGCCACGAATCATTTAAAGATCGCCCTGTTCCCGCTAATCAGCATCGATTTCAAGCCTTAAAAATGCCCCCTGTCCCAAATATCGGCCTGCCGTCCCAGATCGGTTTACTTCGGACGAAAAGCGCTTTATATTTTCTAATGGGAGAAATGAAAATCGTTTTCATCACCTGATGGGCATTGAAGAGACAAGAAAAATGAGCCGAATAAAACGATGAAATATTTTTCAAAGGAGAAAAAAATGATCAAGCTGTCAACCTCGCTGCTTATTTTGGGGCTGTTTAGTTTCGCTCAAGGCCAAACCAACACTTTGCCGAAACCCTCCGGGGAATACCTGACCGGGGTCGCTTATCTCAGTTTTGTCGATGAAAGCCGGAAAGAATTATTCGACGGCGACGGCCGAAGCTACCGCGAAATGACTGTCAAGGTCTGGTATCCCTCGGATCGTCGATCCGATCCCGAACCCTATTTTCTAAAGGCCGAAGCAGATTTTGTCACGAAGTATCTTCAATTTCCCTTGATGTTTAAAGACTTGAAAACAAATGGGGGCCGCGACCTGCCTGTCTCATCCAAAGAGAACAGCTACCCTGTCTTGATTTTTTCTCACGGGTGGGGCGAGCATTATTCGCAAAATACGATTTTGATGGAAGAACTGGCCAGCCACGGCTATATCGTTTTCAGCATCGCCCATCATTATGAATGCAAATTCACCTCTTTTCCGGATGGGCGCTTTGTCTACATTGAGTTGGGCAATCCCCGTTTTCAGAAGATAATGAAAGAACAAATGAGCGCGTCTGCCCAGGGACACTTTGAAAAATTGAAAAAAGCGACCAGCGATGAAGAACGAGAGCAGGTTTTCCAGGAAATGAACACGACGTTGCCAACGCTGTTTGAAAGCGCAAAGTATTGGGCCGAAGACTTCGCCTTCTTTATTAATCAGTTGAAAATGATGAACGGCGGGGACAATCGGTTTCAGGATAAGTTGGACCTGGATCGGATCGGCGTCTTTGGAATGTCCCTGGGCGGCCTGGCGACAAGCATTATCTGCTCTACGGATAAAAGAATTAAAGCCGGGATTAATATTGACGGGGCATTTCCCATCGCTGCGATCCATGGAAAATATCAGATACCCTTCATGTATTTAAACAGCGAAAGATATCTGGGATGCGGACGATTGCTTGCAGGTCAATCGACGCGAGATTGTTATTCGCTGAGCGTCAAGGATTCAGACCACTATAATTTTACGGACTATTCCGTATACCCCGTCCCAATGGTACGCTTTCTTCTGGGACCGATCGATGGGAAAAGGATGATTGAAATGATGAATGTCCTTGTCCTGGCTTTCTTTGATAAATACATGAAGGGGATAGGAGAGATCGATTTAGTCAAAGAGGCCGGAAAGTATCCGGAAATAGAAATCTTGGCGAATTTAAGGACTCGATAAAAGGCGCCAAGAAAAGGCCATTGCTCGAATCAATTGTTCTGGTGATCTGATCAGAGACACATACTGAGCGATCTATTCTGCCAAGGCAAGCTTCAATTCTTGGAGTTTTGCTCTTTTCCCAGGATTCGCCAAAAAAGTTCCAATGTAGAACCTTTGGGCGTGCCACATCTTTCCATGTATCGCTTAATAATTTTACCTTTGGCTCTGATTCTATGCTTTATGGTCGGCTGCCAGGATAAGGGAGCGATAGCGGAGAAGGTAAAAGCCGCCCGAAGACTAGGATAACTTCAACCCAGCCAGCCTCTTCTTTGCATCCTCTACCTCAGCAATCCCAGGGTCGGCATCCTTCCAGAGGTCGAGGAATTTTTTGTAATATTCCTTAGCTTTGTTTTTTTTGCCCAGCTGTTCATATATCTTACCGAGCATATAAACTATAGAACTACGGACTTTGGTTGACATGATTGTTCCAGAAGATAGACTTGGAGTGGGAGGAAATTGTCGGAGTTGTCAAAGATTTCCATTTCAAATCGCTCCAGAAAGCGATCGAGCCGCTGGTATTAAGGATCGAGCCCAATAGGGATAGCTATGTATTCGCTAAATTCAGATCAGAGCATATACAGGAATCTCTCGCTTCTATTCGCAAGGTCTATGATTCATTCAATCCGGACTTCCCGCTGGAATATTCATTTCTCGATGAGGCAGTCAATCGGTTGTATGACTCCGAACAGAAAACGAAAAAAATATTCAACTATTTCACCCTTCTCGCCATATTTATATCCTGCCTCGGCCTCTATGGACTTGCCGCCTATATGGCCCAGCAAAAAACGAAAGAGATCGGAATCCGGAAAGTGCTTGGAGCATCGATCATGAATATCATGTCCGGTTTATCGAAGGAATTCATACTTTCCGGTCTGGCAGCCTTATTTATTGCCCCTCTGACCATCAGCTGCCGATCCGTCAAAGCTGCCACCGCTCATCCTGCAGAGTCGCTGCGGTATGAATAGATCGTTTGTCAGCATCAACTCCATTTCTTTGTAAATCACTGAACTTCAATCCATATCAGGCAACCTTTTGACATAAATTACGTATAAACAATCGATCAGGACGGTAATTTCGTGCTGACAAAGGGAGAGATTTGAGAAGGTACCCAGGGGAAATTTTATCAATGAAGTGACATATTGATTTCAAAGGACAGACTGAAAAAGCCAAATATAATCTTATTAGGAGAAGAAAACAATGAGAACAATATTTTCAATCATAACAATTGCGTTGGTTATCATATTATGGATAAGTTTTCCTGCGGCTATCATTGGCGAAGAAACGGAAGAATGTACAGTTTTAATCGCGGGAAAAAATACAACGGTTGGCGGTTCGATCTTATTTGCGAAAACCGAGGATGATGGCCCCAGAGATATAGACTATTTTTGGTTTATCCCCAGAAAGAAATACGAACCAGGATCCGTTATTAAACTTCAAGCCGGTGGCACTATTCCTCAGGTTGAAGAGACGTATGCCTATTTCTGGGATGAATGCCCCGGTTCATCCTTCTCGAACGGGATCATAAATGAATGGGGAGTAGCCTTCGGGAGCAACGGCTGTACATCCAAAGAAGACTCTGTAGAGGAAGTCGAAGCACGGGGAGATTTATTCAAGGGTGGTCTTGGCTTTGAGTTTAGAATGATACTTGCAGAAAGATCGAAAACGGCAAGAGAGGCCGTAATGCTTGCTGCTCGACTTCTTGATGAATACGGTTATCATGCCTCGGGTAGAAATCTCAATATTGTCGGACCGAACGAAGCATGGCAGCTTCAAATGGTTCGTGGAAAAAACTACGCAGCCCGGAGAGTGCAGGATGATGAAATCGCGATAATCGCCAACACTTTCAGCATTCGCGAGGTCGATATGGATGACAAGGAAAATTTTATTTGTTCTCCCGGCTTGATAGACTATGCCATAAAAAGAGGATGGTATGATCCCTCAACCGGAGAGAAATTCGATTTTGCAAAGGCGTATGCTCCCCAAAGTTCTCATTGTAATCCGGTAAATACCCACCGGCAGTGGTACATGGCAAAGCGGTTGAACGGAAACTTCCCGATATCATGGCAGGAAGCGCAAACAGGAATAATGCCTGTATCTGTCAAACCTGACCGCAAACTTACCCTGAAAGACATCATGGGAATTTTCAGAAGCCATTATGAAGGCACAGATCTCGATAAGTCGGATAACTATGAAAAAAGCCCTCATAATTCTCCTTTCTTCACTATCTGTAACTATGGCAGTCATAGAACCACAATAGTGCAGCAGAGGAATTGGCTGCCGGTCGAGATAGGCACAGTTACCTGGCGGGCACTTGAAAGACCCTGCAGCAACGTGTTTGTCCCCTGGTATCTGGGAATTACAAAGATCCCCGACGCTTTTCACAAAGCTCCGGAGAGCCTTTACACAACCCAAAAAGACTTGTTGGATTATCATTTCAATATGCCAGTTGAAGCCTGGAATTTGGATTTAGAATCATCTGCCGCTATCTTTAAGCTACTGGCAAAATTAGTGGATGTGAACTATAAAAGAACAATAGAGATGGTACAGAAAACGTGGAAAGGATTTGAAGAAAGGGAATTGGCGATGCAACCTGTTATTGAAGAGAGTGCTCTTAAACTTTATAAAAAAGATAAGTCCTTGGCAAAAGAATTCCTTACTTTTTACTCAAACTCCCAAGCTTTAAAATCTTTAGAAGTGGCAAAAAATCTAATAAATAAGCTCGAGACTTATCCTCTGACTTCTGAAGCTAGTATAGAAATAGGAATATTCTACTTTGAAAACGGGAACAGTAATCTTGCTCTTGAACACCTTGAAATAGCTCTGGAAATGGATCCGGAAAATGCGAATGGCAAAAGATGTCTAAAATGGGTCCGAGATATGTCCCGGGTCGAGAACGATCCCATCACCCTCCCCGTTGAAACCTTGAAAAAATTTGTCGGCGACTACGGTCCTCGGCACATAACTATTCGAGACAATATCTTGTATTACAATAGAGACGGGGGAAGTGAATTTAGGCTGATACCTATCAGCAAGGACACATTCGCTTTAAAAGGAATAAAATATTTCCAAATACATTTTGCGTCGGATGGGAATGGAGAAGTCGTGAAGATCACCGGTTTATATCTTGACGGACGTCAGGATGAGTCACCGAAAGATAAATAATTCGTTGATCCCTGATGAATAAGCGCTACGAATGAGATTAGTGTCTGCGAGAATCCTCATAAAAAGAATAATTTCTTTGTGAATCACTAGATTTAAATCATCATGCAACCTTTTGAGTCGAATGGAGTCTATATCATCTAATAGTACGATAATCTCGTAATGTCTAAATGAAGACTAAAGGAGATTCACATTGAAAATTTTATCAATCAATGAGCAGATTTTCTTAATAGCCATATGGCGGCTCAAAAACGAGGCTTATGGGGTCAGAATCCGGGATAAGATCGCAGAGATGACCGGAAGGACATTCACTTTCGGCACCCTGTACAACACCCTGGATAACCTGGCAAAGAAAGGCTATTTGACTTCGCGGGCTGTGCAGATCCTTAATCAAGCCGGAGGAAATAAGCGAGTCTACTACACCATCACCAAAGGAGGTCTTGAAGCCCTGCGCGAATCACGGGAGCTCCAGGAAGCCGTCTGGAAAGGGATCACCAAATATGAATTCTGAGAAAAAGAAATGAAGCGAACCAAACGCCTTTCCCCTCCCTGGCTGGCGGTTTGGCTGGTCAAACGCCTCGACCGGTATCGGACAAACCACGCCATCAACGATGACATGCAGGAGGTCTTTTCCAGGATATGCAGGGAACGGAGCTATATTATAGCCTGTTTCTGGTACTGGTATCAGTGTCTGGATGCCGTCATCAAAGACACTCTTTTTAACTCAAAATGGAGACTTATCATGCTAAAGAACTATTTAAAAGTGGCCATACGAAACATCAAAAGACACAAAGGGTATTCTATCCTCAATATTTCAGGGCTGACGATCGGTTTTGCCTGCTTCATTTTTATATTTCTGTTTATACGGTACGAGTTCAGCTTTGATCGACAGCATACAAAGGCCGACCGGATATATAAGGCCATCTTTAAGTCCACAGGAGACAACATAATGGGGACAGCGAAACAATCCACCTCTTATCCCCCACTCGCGCCTACGCTGATGAACGAATTTCCCGAAATCGAAACAGCCACGCGGTTCAGCAAATACAATAACATCATGGTCCGTGTCAAAGATAAAAAATTTCTTTTCGACAAATGGGTATGGGCGGATGAGTATATCTTCGATGTGTTCGACCTGCCCTTCATCTACGGCGATCCCGCAACCGCACTTGAAAATCCATATTCCGTGGTTATCGACGAAGAAACGGCGGACAAGCTTTTCGGACACATCAATCCAGTCGGAAAAACACTCCATGTTATCCTGGACGAAGAAATGGACTTTCAGGTCACCGGGGTCATGGTGAACCTTCCCTCGAATTCACACTTCAGACCGAATCTTCTTGGCCAATTCGAGACTCAAACCTATTTGGGATTGCCTCTGAATTCTTGGGATGCTCATTGGTTCCATTCCTACCTTCTCCTCAAAAAGGGCAGCAGCGCCCAGAAACTGGAAAAGAAGATCCAATCCTTTATCGAACAAAAACTACACCCACTGAGTTCTTCGCAAAATTGGACCTATCTCCTTCAGCCCCTGAACGATATCCATTTGAAATCGACGGATGTTCTCAAGAAACTTGAAGCCGGTGGAGATATCAGGTATGTTTTTATTTGTTCTTTGATCGGCTTATTCATTCTCATTACCGCCGGAATCAACTTTATCAACCTCTCGACAGCCCGCTCCTTCACCCGCTCACGGGAAGTCAGTATCCGAAAAGTTGTCGGGGCCTACCGCACACAGCTCGTAAAACAGTTCCTGGGCGAATCCCTGATCTTTACAGCCATTTCCCTCCTGACAGCCGTCGGAATCGTTCTTCTAACTCTCAAGGGATTTTCCAGTATTGTTGACAGAAACATCACAACTCATTCTATGACCCATCCCGGATTCATTCTGGGGCTTTTAGCTGCTGTTATAATGGTGGCCCTCATGTCCGGCATCTATCCTTCGCTGTACCTGTCAGGATTCAAGCCGATAATCCTTTTAAAGGGATCCACCCCCAAGGCTTCCAAAGGCCTGAATCTGCGGAATTTTCTGGTTGTTTTCCAGTTCGCCATATCCCTGTTTCTCATCATCAGCACGTTGATCATTTCGGGCCAAATCCGTCTGATCCGGACCAAAAAGCTCGGATTCGACCGGGACCATGTGGTTGTGATCAATCTGAATGACGACAAAATAAGACAAACAAGAGATATTATCAAAAACGAGCTGCTTCAGTATCCGGGTATCAAGGGAGTCACATTCACCCAAACCCTGCCGACCAACATCAACTGGGATTCCGAGTTCGATTACGAAGGAAGGGGAATCAATGAATATCCTTTTTTTTATTTCTCCCATGTCGATTATGACTACGTGGATATTTTCGATATGGAATTCACGGCCGGAAGAAACTTCTCCCGTGAAATGGCCACGGATGCCGTGGGAGGAGGCGCCTTTATATTAAACCAAACCGCGGTCAAACATTTGGGATGGGAAAACCCCATCGGAAAAAAAATAGGCTTCCCCGAAGGTGAAAACATGGGAACGGTAGTCGGGGTGGTTAAGGATTTTAACTGCCACTCCCTGCATTTTCCGGCAGAACCCGCTGTTTTGATCCTGAATACCGGTCCCTGGAACATTTATTTTCTCTCTGTTAAAGTGAGGCCGGAAAACATGCCCCAGACCCTAGGGGCCATCGAAAAAGTCTGGAAGAAGCACTCCGACGGATATCCCTTTGAATACTACTTTCTGGACGAAGCCTATGACTACCTGTACAAATCCGAAATCAGGCTGAACATTTTCTTCCGCCTGTTTACTCTGATCGCCATTTTCATTTCCAGTCTCGGTCTCTTCGGATTGGCTTCATTCATGGCAGAGAGGCGCACCAAGGAGATCGGCATCCGGAAAGTTCTGGGAGCATCCGTCCCAAGTATCGTGATTTTTATTTCCAGAGGATTCACGAAGTGGGTGCTTTTGGCCAACATCCTCGCCTGGCCTGCGGCGTATTATTTCATGAATAAATGGCTACAGAACTTTGCCTACCGGATTGACCTGAGTATCTGGATTTTCATTCTTTCCGGGCTGGCGGCTTTCGGCATCGCTCTTCTGACCGTCAGCTACCAATCCATCAAAGCCGCCACCGCCAACCCTGTTGATACCCTTCGTTATGAATAAAATTCTGTAATTTTTACCGGGCCATTTATTAAGAAACATATTCTTTTTTCCACAATTTCTGGGCACATATAGTTGCCGGCTATATCAGTAAAGGGGGGATTGATGGGAACTCTCTCCAGCCCGCAAAAGAGAGTCTAAATTGTTATAGCATATTTTGACTCCAAATTTTCACTGTGCTATAAATTTATAGAAGGTAGTTTTAGAGAAAAAAAGTCCCTAATCTTTTAAGCTGATTATTAACGATTTAAAGGCCGTGCAAGGTTATTACTCACAAAAATTATCGGCTGAGCAGCTACGGCTATGCTATGAGAATGCTCCTCTCCGTGTTAAGCGTTACCTTGAGGCTGAGATTGAGTTCGTTCTTGACAAACTAAAACCTACAGATCTTGCCTTGGAGCTAGGTTGCGGTTATGGCAGAGTCCTCAAAAAGCTTATGGCAAAAACCAAAACCATGGTTGGAATTGACACCTCCTACACCAGCCTCCGTCTTGCGGCGAAAACAATCTGTGGAACTCCTTCCTGCCACCTATTTGTGATGAATGCTGTTAAACTTGGATTTAGTGGCCGGCGATTTGATGTCGTGGTGTGCATTCAAAACGGCATTGCAGTCTTTAATGTGGATCAGCGAAAACTGATTAAAGAAGCCTTACGTGTCACGCGTTCAGGTGGAAAGGTCCTCTTTTCCAGCTACTCAGAACAGTTTTGGAAAGATCGTCTAGAATGGTTCCGCATTCAATCCCAACACGGACTCATCGGAGAGATTGATGACGATGCCACCGGTGATGGAGTGATTGTCTGTAAAGATGGATTCAAGGCCAGTACAGTTAGCCCTGATGATTTTATTTCGTTAACTTCAAATTTTGGAATCGAGCCTATTATAACTGAAGTTGATGGCTCCAGTCTCTTCTGTGAAATTCGGGTTAAATAAAAAGATACATAGAGGGATATCCCATAAAACTTTTTAAAACAGTAAGCACGATGACCCGGATATTGCTGAGGTTAAAGATGCCAGGAAGAGGCTGGAGGGTTTGAAATGAGATAAGTAATATCGGTAAGTTAAATATGGATACAAATGAAAGGAAATATTAGCCACATAACATTTATGGTAAAAGACCTTGAAAAGGCGACCCATTTTTTCACACAGATATTTGATGCAAAAGAGGTATATTCGAGCGGAAATAAAACCTTTTCAATTTCAAGGGAAAAATATTTCCTGATCAATAATATTTGGATAGCAATTATGGAAGGCGAAACACATAAAGAAAAAACTTATAACCATATTGCATTCAAAGTCTCCAAAAATAATTTTCCAATATACATCGAAAGAGTAAAAAAACTGGGAGTGAAGATTAAAGACAGCAGAAGTAGGATTCTAGAGGAAGCTGATTCCATATATTTTTATGATTATGACAATCATTTATTTGAAATTCATACGGGGACATTGGAAGAAAGGCTTTATAAATATAAGTGCAAATAGCTTATGTAAAAAACAGTATTTCTTGAATTCGGATAATCTGATTTGCCACAGATAGTACTCCTTTAGCAGTTCTATAGAAATCTAGTTGGGCGTGCCAGGTTTCTCCCAAATAGTTTTGGCAATCTACGACAGTTTTTCAATCAACTGAGAAAGGTTCAGGAACTCAACAGCCAGATCGTTATATTTTCGGCGAAATGGTCGTTTTACATCATTCGCTACGACATAGTTTATGCCGTTTTTATACAAGCGCCGGAATGCCTTCATACCGGATGGATCGAAACGGTCTGCAGACCATTTGCATTCAATCGCAGTTAATCCTTTCCCCCTTTTTTTCCAAACGAAGTCAACTTCATGATGTCCTCCTCATCCCAAATCAGGTTCTCACAGAGATGGATGACTTCCTTTGTGAATTCCCCCGATTTGGCAGCCTTCCGCACGAACGTTACCACACTCGCCCTCCGCTTCCACCGGATCGGCGAACGGCTCCTTTCTTCCACCAGTTCAAGCGTTTCTTTCCGGTATGGCCACAGCAGGGGCTGTAACACTCCCATAGCGATGTGGTCGACATGAGACCAACTCCCGGAAGTGTTCTGGCAAGCCATCCAAATAAGTAAAATGCTGGGGTGTGAGGTCCTTTACAATAAGCGTTAAGATGTAAAGGCCTACATGTCCCAGTTCACCGACATGCTCCTGGAGCAGCCGCTCTGCTAGATCCATGCTTTCCTGCAGTGACAGTTTTAGAAACTGAGGCTGGAATTCTTTTATTAGGTTCCGGAATTCTGAAACTGAAAGACCGTAAGACAGGTACTCGTCGTGTTTGTGGAACTGCCGGTCAGGTACAGGATTTTGACGGCCTGTGATGTTTCTAATAGCCTGATGAATATCTGATATCAATTTTCCAGTCATTGTGCTAATTTTGCAAAGAATTCCTTGGACTCTACCAATGTTAGTCAGCAGGAAGTCATGGTCAGTTGCTATTATTGCAATCCAGTCAACCTTTTCCTGGCGTCTTCTAGCTCAGGGAGACCAGGGTCGGCGTCCTTCCATATGTCGAGGAATTTTTCGTACTGTTCGATGGCTTTGTCCGCCCAGCCTTTTTCCTGGTACAGCTTGGCCAGCCTGTAATGGTACACTGGGTGGATGAGATATCTCCCTTTTTTCTGTGGGTCGAAGGTGATCAAATTTTCGTATTCAGCGATGGCTTTGTCCAGTTCGTTATTCTCGACATACGCTCTAGCCAACACATCCTTATAAAGGGGCATATTGTACAAAATGATTTCATCAGGTCTTGCCGAGAGATGAAATACTGTTCCCTCTATTTTTTCTGTGATAGCGATGGCCTGCTGCACAGAGCCCTCGGTTAATGATATCTCCCCTTGCAGTATGTAAAAAATTTGTTTGACGTTATTCCTATTTTCAGATGTAAAGTCGGCCAGGATGGATTTGATTTTTTTGACATTAGATTTAGCCGAATCGATTTGCCCTTGTTTTACGTCCACAAATCCGAGGTCGATGAGGTACAAAGCTTCGAAAGATTGTTTTAACTGGGGCAGCTGTTCTGTCAAAAGGTCGAACCAGGTTTTGAAGTATTGCCGGCTGCGCTCAAAGTTCCCTCTGTCATTATAAATCCATCCTTTCATCGCTTCGATTCGTGCTTTCATAGGTTCGTTTTCGATTTTTCCTGCTTGATCCGCGGCGGTTTGAAACTCATCGAGGCACAATCCCAAATTCCCAAGCCAGTAATGATAAAATCCCTTCCAAAAATGACCTCCAGCTTTTCTGCCTGGAGAAGGAACAGTCAAAATGAATCGATCGATCCATTTCATGGCTTCATTGTAGTCTTCTTTTAATGCATAAATGTAGGAGAGCATCAAATCAGAGCCAAAATCGGGTTTGATTTTCAATGTTTGCTTATACTTTACGATTGCATCATCCAATCTGCCCATGAGCAAATAAAGCTCTCCCATGGAATCAAGTGGGTTGGGCGTGTCGGGATAGACAGAAGCATACTTTTCGAAATAGTCGATAGCTTTGTCGTATTCAGCTCTTTCTGCATGGGCGTAAGCGATCATGTTCATGACTTCCCCGTAATTGGGGTCCAGTTCCAATGCCTTTCTGAAACGCTCAATGGCCATGTCTGCATTTCCACTCAAGTAGTAATTGACGCCAGCCCAAAAGTAAGCACGCTTTTCTTTGGGATATTTTTCAATGAGGCGGGCATATATATTCAGGCTTTGATCGACATCGACATCCACCATAGAAGCATAGGTGGCTTCGATAAACATCCTCTCTTTTTCTGTCGCCTTTTCAGACAGAGCCTTGGCTTTTTTGATGGCTTCTTCTCTTGCTTTGGGATTGTCGGCTTGATGGTACACCAAAGCGAGAATATGGTAAGCCGAGGCAAAGGTCGGATCGATAGCAACAGCCTTTTCAAGAGATTCCTGGGCTTCGTCTAAATAAATCTTATAAAAATCTTCTACACCTTTGAGATAGTAGTTGTAAGCTTCGATGGAATCAGTCGTGACATCGGCTATGTGTATCTTGGAGTCCTCGATTCTTTTTTTGGCGATGCCTATGCCTTTGGCGATTTCCCTGCTCAGCTCGTCGATCTGGGTTTCGATGATGCTCTGTTCTCCCACTCCCCGTGAGGTGGCGGTTTTGATATGCCTTTTGGTCTCCACATCCAGTATTCTCAATTCGATAGCGAACATGTCCCCGGCCTTGTTGATGCTGCCGGTGACAAGGGCTTCGACACCTTCGCGGCGGCATATTTCGAATCCTGCCTCGCTGTCGATGATCTCCAAATCTCCCTTTCCTATCTGTTTGAGAAGATCACGCATCCGTTCCCAACTGACCACATAGGAAAAGCCTGCATTTTCGAGGTTTGTGATCAGCAGGTTGGGAATGGACCTCCGGTAGTAATCATAGTTCTCGTCTCCCGTTAAATTCTCGAAGCTGATCACTGCGACCGAGTTTTCTATGAGAGGTGCTTGATAGACTTCTTTCTCGGGAAAGATCTGCCAAATGACTACTGCAACAATGGCAAAAGCTAATATGGCTAAGGCTGGAACCAGGAGTTTTTTCAAGCCGAACGTAACTGTGATCTCTTTGGAAGTGAGGGGCTTTTTTACAGGCTTTATTCGTTCAGTGGTCGGTATTCCTTTTTGGATATTTGTCAGTTCCTTCTGCATTTCTCCGGCGCTCTGATATCTGTTTTCCCGTTCTTTCTCTAAGCATTTAAGGATCACCCGGTTGAGATCATCGGGGATTTGTGCATTGAGTTCCTTTGGATCTTTGGGTTTTTCGCTCTTATGCTTTACCCCGATGGTGAATGGAGTATCCCCTTCGAATGGCACTTGGCCTGTGACCATTTCGTACAGAATCACGCCCAAGGAATAGATGTCGGATCGATGGTCGACTTCTTTCCCTTCGACCTGTTCCGGACTCATGTATTCAGGTGTTCCGATCATCACGCCGGCACCGGTGATTCCCTTGGTTTCGACCGAACGGGCGATCCCGAAATCCATGATCCGGGCATTGCCATCCTCATCCACCATAACATTCTGAGGCTTCAAATCCCTGTGCACGATACCCAATCGGTGAGCTTCTCCCAATCCCTCGCAGATCTGCATGGCGATCGGGATGGCCTGCCCTACGCTCAGTTGCCCCATTTTTCTGATCAGTTTTTTCAGGTCCTCACCGCGCACATATTCCATCGTGATGTAGTGGGTGCCTTTTTCCTCGTTCAAGTCGAACATCCTGGCGACATTCTTGTGCCCGATTTTCCGGGCTATTTTGAGCTCATTGCTGAAGCGTTCGACGGTTTTTGTGTCTTTGGCTATCTCCGGCTTGATGAGCTTGAGGGCGATCTCCTCGTTAAGCTTTTTATCCAAAACCCTGTAGACTCGGCCCATCCCGCCTTTGCCCAGCTCTTCGATGATCTGGTAGCGGCCGGCAAAGACCATCCCCGAGGTCAATTCTTCTTTGGGTGTTTCCATGGTTTCGGTGACAGCAATATTCTTAAGGGAGGGAAGCTGGGTACCGCACTCTCCACAGAATTTAAGGGTATCGGGATTATCGGTGTTGCATTTAGGGCACTTGTTTGTCATTGCTGTCCCCTCGTTTTCCCATGTTCAGTAGGCAAAAGAATATCAAGGAATCAGGGAGGTGTCAAATTGCAAAAGACAATTGGAAAAGAATTAGGTGATGTGGAATTTGCCTCGAATTAGGACAATCTTGTCTTTTGGATCATGATGTCCTATCATTAGTACGTGAATATCCGAAAGGAGTGCAGCAATTTCTTTCAATCCGTTTGAAGCCGATGCGATCATCCTGGCAGGAACGCTGGGCGTTCTGCTGGGATTGATCTTTCTTCTCGTCTTTTTCTACCGGCGCCTCAAGTTTGTGGCCAGGCGCATTTCCAAGAAGCCGGCGTCTGTTCCAGGACCCTTGGCCAGCTTTAGAAACTTGCTTTTAATTTTTCTCTGGACAGCGGTATTCGGGATCGTGTTTTTTGCTGGCTTTTTCTTCCAGGCCTATTATGCTTTCAACAGGGAAGAGCCAGTGGCAAAAGTCACGATCATTCCTTATCCTATTGAAAAGAAGAATCTGGTTACGTTGGAGCTTTTCGGGTCAAAAGGCGATCATGAAATCCGTCAATTCGAAATCAGCGGAGACCAATGGATGCTCGAGGGCGACATCTTGAAGTGGAACAAATGGATTAATTTTATAGGTATCCACACGCGCTATCGTCTCACCCGCTTGCGTGGACGGTATATACGCACATCGGATGAAAAGACAAAACCAACAGAAATCTATTCCCTGGTCGAAATGGAAGATCATCCCATCTGGGGATATCTCTACAGGCATGGTGCATCTCTCCCCCTTGTTAGCACAGTTTACGGGAATGCGGTATTCCAGAACTCCGAAGAGGCCAGCACATTTCTAGTTTACACTACCACATCTGGATTTATGACCCGAAAAATCGGGGAGCGTTAAGAATCCCACAAGGCGCGTCAGTTTTTCTTTGTAAGTCCCTTTTTTCCATCGATCAACTTTTTGCCCACTTGATAGGCAGGTGCAAGCTTTGCTCCCAAGCCGAAGTAGGCATACTCGACGCCTGAGGCAAACTCCAGGGGACGAACTTTTTCCACGTCAGGTTTTCCATTGGTGAGACAGTTTTCGTTTATATGAACCTCTTCGATCTGCCCGATACAAAGAACATGGGTCTTGAGTTCCACTTTCTGTGCAAGACGGCATTCCAGGTTTACCGGACACTGCTCTATCAGAGGAGCGGTTTTTAATTTGCCGTAGAACACAGTGAAACCACAATCGGACACTTTATTATTTTTTTTGCCCGATACCAGGCCACAATAATCTGTTTCTGTTACCTGATCTTCTGAGGGGATGTTTACCGAGAAGGTCTGGTTCTCTTCGATACCCCTGTACGTGTAGCGTTCACGGCGAATGGCTACACTCAACATGGGAGGTGATTGATTGACAATCCCAGCCCAGGCAACGGTCATGAAGTTGGGCTTTCCGTCGACATTGGCGCCGATCAGCAGGGCGGGCTTAGGATATAGCAAAGTCATGGGTCCGATTGTGATCTTTTTCATTTTCTTGACTCCGTCTTTTTAAGTTCCTCTATTATTCCGGCTTCCATCCAGAAAGACTTTTTTTTGTTTATATAATCCAGTGATGTCACCCCTATCTTTGGGCTAAGTACTTAATATCAAATCAGAAGCAAAATGTGAAATGAAAAATCAACGACCGATGCGGTAATTCCAGCGGTACCATCTTCCTAATCCTGCACCACAGGGGCCTCTGCCATATCTTGCCCCACGAAAAAAACGCCCATTTCCATAACCTAGCTGCCCAGCGCCACGGCCGAAGTAACCACGACCCAGCTTTAGACTAGCTTCTTTGCTAATCATAATATGGTCAGGCAACCGACTTTTCGGAACACGTTGCAGTACTTCAATATAGTCTGCTGTAGGCTCAGGTTGAGTTGGACCTTATAGTATCGACTAAATATTTTTTCGCATTAGGAGGTAAATGCTGTCAATCTCATCACTGCCCCATCCATTCCAGCGTTTCATGATTACTCCTTCCTATTTAATAAAATGACGCTAACGTATTTTTGAATCATAACTTTCGCCTCCTGTGATAAAATGAAGAGCAAGAAGCATGCCATGAATGAATTCCCACCGTTTCACCCTGATCTTCATGAAATTTGATCCAACAACACCAAAAAAGGGATCTGTTTGTCGAAAAAATATTGAAAAAATTCTATGAAATTATTAGAAAAATTTCTAAATCGATGAATCTTTGTTTGTTTTTTAAGACCGTTTTAAACATGCCGGCGGAACTAACCAATTGAAACAAAAGCGATTATCTAATTTTAGATTTGATGGCATGTTTCTTGCCGTATTGTTGTTTACTTTGATTGGAGTTCATAGATAAAAAAAAATGAATAGGAGGTGAGTAGAATGCCAAAAGGCGACGGAACAGGGCCGATGAATCAAGGACTTGGAAAAGGGAGCCAAATAGGAAGAGGTGCCGGGCAAGGTCGCAGAGCTGGCTTTAGGGCGGCTAGTCCTGGGGGATACTGCATTTGCCCAAACTGTGGCACAAAATTACCACATGAATTAGGTGTCTCTTGCTCTCAGTTGACTTGCCCCAAGTGTGGAGCACATTTGACTCGATCGTAAATCTCGGTTAATTTAAACTTTGTTGAACGATGCATGAAAGATTAGGAATTGCCTTACTGCTTACTGCGCTAGCTGGTCTATCAACGGGAATAGGGAGCGCGATTGCCTATTGTATTAAAAAGCCAAAAACTGTTTATCTTGCCTTTGCTCTGGGATTCTCGGCTGGTGTTATGATTTATATATCTTTCATGGAACTTCTTCCCCGAGGATTAGAGGGCAGTGGGAAAGCATGGGGAATTGCCGTTTTTTTTCTAGGTGTATTTTTTATAGGTCTGATCGATCTATTAATGCCCGAAGCAAAGAATCCCCATCACTATAAAGAGCCAAGCGATATTACAGAAGTTCAAAGAAATGAAGAACTGAAGAGAACTGGCCTTTTCACTGCATTGGCCATAGGGATTCATAATTTTCCTGAAGGATTGGCCGCATTTGGGGCTGCCCTCAGTGATGTAAAACTTGGAATCATCATCGCTTTTGCAGTAGCGATCCATAATATCCCTGAGGGGATTTCAGTTTCCATGCCTATTTTTTATGCAACCGGGAATAAGAATAAAGCGTTTTTCTACTCCTTTTTAACGGGCCTATCCGAACCAGTAGGGGCTATTATTGGATTTCTAATATTGATGCCGTTACTATCTGAGGGATTCCTTGCATCTCTTTTGGCATTCATAGCCGGAATTATGGTGTATATATCTTTGGATGAAATTCTGCCCACAGCCCACCGTTATGGCCACGGTCATACTGTGATTGTAGGGCTGGTCGCAGGGATGTTTGTCATGGCTTTGAGCCTTTTGATGCTATAGATTACCTTATGTTAGAGGATATAAATATGATTTTAAAGGGTATAAACATGGAAAAAGAATCAAGAATGATAGCTTTTGGTCCTGTGCCGTCTAGGCGTTTGGGACGTAGTCTGGGAGTAAACAATATTCCGCCAAAAATCTGTTCATATTCATGTATTTACTGTCAGGTAGGAAGAACCCCCAATATGCAAAATATACGCAGAATATTTTATACACCAGATGAAATTGCTCAGGATGTAGAGAAAAAAATTAGAGAAGCCAAACAAAAAGGAGAACTCATTGACTACCTGACTTTTGTTCCGGATGGCGAGCCCACGTTAGATATTAACCTCGGCAATGAGATTAAGCTTTTAAAAACCTTGGGCATCAAGATCGCTGTTATCACGAATTCTTCTTTGATATGGAGAGAGGATGTGCAGATTGAATTAGCCGAAGCAGATTGGATTTCCTTTAAGATAGATGCTGTAGATCAGAATATATGGCATAAAGTAAACAGACCCCATGGAGCTCTAAGAATTGATAAAGTCCTACAAGGGATAGAGGCATTTGCACAAAGCTATAAGGGGGAATTAGTCACAGAAACGATGCTTCTTCAAGGTCATAATGATGATATTAATGAGATAGCGAAAGTTTCCGATTTTATTGCCCAGATAAAACCAGACAAAAGCTATATCGCCATTCCCACAAGACCGCCAGCAGAGAAATACGTTGTTCCTCCAACAGAAAAAGTTTTAAACTTGGCCTATCAGGTTTTTAGGGAGAAATCGATACCAACAGAGTACTTGATCGGCTATGAAGGAAATGCTTTTGCATTCACTGGAAATGTTGAAGATGATTTGCTGAGCATTACATCTGTACATCCTATGAGAGAAGATGGAGTGAGGGAATTTTTAACAAAAGCTAATGCAGACTGGGGTATCATTAAACATTTGAAGCGCAAAAAAAAATTGGTAGAAGTAAAATATAACGATAAGAAATTTTATATAAGAAAATTCAAATGATCAAATAAATGAAGCTATGCCCAAAATTGGACCATTTGAAAAATACACATCAGAATATGAGGCCTGGTTTGAAAACAACAAGTTTGTATATGAGTCTGAGGTGAGGGCCATAGAAGGCCAATTGCCCAAGAAAGGAGAAGGTATTGAGGTTGGAGTTGGCAGTGGTCGGTTTGCAGTTCCTTTGGGAATCGGAATTGGTGTAGATCCATCTAGTAAGATGAGAGAAATTGCCCGAGGCAGGGGTATTGTAGCGATTGATGGGGTAGCAGAGGAACTCCCTTTTGATGATGGTCGATTTCACTTTGTCCTGATGGTTACTACGATTTGCTTTTTAGATGACATAAAAGCTGCTTTTAAAGAAGTATTCAGGGTACTAAAACCGGGTGGGTACTTGATCATTGGCTTTATCGACAAAAAAAGTCCCCTTGGAATATTATATCAACAGCATAAGAATGATAGTGAATTCTATAAAGAGGCTACTTTTTATTCAGCTGATGAAATAATATCATATTTGAAGAAAACAGGTTTTATAAGCCTGAAGTTTACGCAAACGATCTTTCATCATCCATCAGAGATAAAAAATCTTGAACCTATCAAAATGGGGAATGGTGAGGGATTATTTGTAGTGGCAAAGGCATCGAGGCCAAAAGCAATATGAATAATCTCAAGCACATTGATGATAAAAAACAGAAAAATTTGATGACCTCTTTTTATAAATCGTTCAAGAGTTTTGGTGCTTCGCTTCCTGTGTTGATTGGCGTTGTTTTGCTTTTAGGATTGTTCCGGGTGAATGTTTCACCCCAATTAATTTCCTCAATTTTTAAAGGGGACTTCTTTAGGGATGTCATAATAGGTTCAATATTTGGCAGTATTTCAGCAGGCAACCCCATCACAAGCTATATAATAGGGGCCGAATTATTAAAGGAAGGCGTTAGTCTTTTTGCCGTCACTGCTTTTTTAGTAGCTTGGGTCACAGTAGGAATAATTCAGCTTCCAGCAGAAGCGGCTATCCTTGGAAAACAATTCGCTCTTAAAAGAAATCTCATCAGCTTTGTTTTAGCCATACTGGTCTCATTAGCAACTGTTACCGTATTGATGATGATCAAATGAAAGATAAAATTAGAAAGGAAAAGGAGAAAGAAAAAGGAAGATGGATTAGTCTGTATTTTCTAGGGCTTGTCATAATTTTATATTTATTTATTTTTTGCTTTAACTTCGAGAATGCATATAATTCTCTCAAAGCAAGCGGGGATATTTTAGTTAAATTAATACCAGTTCTATTTCTAGTTGTGTTTCTAATGGGTTTATTGAATTATTTCTTAAAGCCCAAAGCAATTTCAAAATATCTGGGGAAAGGTTCAGGAGCCAGAGGATGGATCGTTGCCGTATTGGCAGGAATTATCAGTCACGGTCCAATTTATGCTTGGTACCCACTCTTGAAGGAACTCCGAAAACAAGGAATGAGACAGGGCTTAGCTGCAGTCTTCCTTTATAACAGGGCTATAAAAATCCCTCTTTTGCCAGTGATGATCTATTACTTTGGGGCAGCGTTTGTTGTAATTTTACTCGCATTTACGGTAATCGCTTCTCTTATCGAGGGAAAAATAATTGAGATGTTAGAGAACTGAGTTTAGCATCATTTGACATCAAATTATGCCTCTGTTATAAGTTCCATTAGAGACAAAAAAGCCGTTTCCACAGACTCAAACTGATCAGTCAATGAACATTTTGGACTGTTGCACTTGTGATTTTTCAATTAGAGTTCCTGGTTGGATTCTTAACAATTGTTGACTGCTCGTTGCTCTCACTTTGCATGTGTAACAATGTCGGGGAGCAGGTAAGGAGAATATTTTAATTACAAAAAGAAAGTCAGGCGATGGATTTAGCTGATCTAATAGCACTATAATAGTCATTCCTTTTTTCCGAATGGCAATAAAAAAAAGTTCAATATGTTTGAAATGGCCCATAAGTTGATAATTTTCTTTCGAGGTAAATTATGAGTTTAGTTTATGCAGAAGATTTAACAAAAGTCTACAGTTTGGGAGAAATCAAGGTGGAAGCTCTAAAATCCGTGAGCTTCGAAATAGAGCCTGCCTCCTTTATTTCTTTTATAGGTCCCTCAGGCAGCGGAAAAACGACCTTGCTCAATCTTATCGGATGTCTGGATAAGCCCACTTCAGGGAAATTGGAAGTATCCGATGTGAATACATCTGATCTGACACGTAAAGAAGCAGCTGCTTTTAGGGGAAAAAATCTTGGATTTATATTTCAGGATTTTAACCTGATTCCGGTTTTAACTGTTTATGAGAATGTCGAATATCCTCTTTTGATCGTGCAGAATGTCCCTGCTGAGGAAAGGAAAAACCGGATCATTTCGTTACTGGAAACCGTTGGAATGATTGACCAGAAAGACAAATATCCTGATCAGATTTCTGGCGGGCAAAAACAGAGAGTGGCGGTAGCACGAGCGCTGGTGACAAACCCAAAACTTGTGCTGGCAGATGAACCCACGGCAAATTTAGACAGCAAGACTGCCTTTATGGTTATCGATATTATGCAGCAGATGAAGGATGAATTTGGAGTGACCTTCATCTTTTCCACACATGATCCAAAAATTGTCCGTGAAGTGGAGACGGTTTATACACTCCAGGACGGAATACTAGTCGGCCAGACCGCGGGAAAAGGAGGCCGGCATGCTTAGACTTTTTAAAATTGCTGTGCGGAATCTATCGAGATACAAAAGAAGAACTTTCCTGACGTCATCGCTCATTGCGATCGGAGTAATGTTTGTGCTGGTGTTTATTGCTGCCTCCGGATCGTTTAAATATATTATGATCGGCCAGATCACAGATTCTATGCTAGGCCATCTCCAAGTCCATAAAAGGGGATATGTGGCCTCCATTGACAGCCTACCTTTAACGTTAAATCTCAGCGCAAAAGCGGAGAAAACACTGGAAAAAACTATGGAAGATATTCCCGAGATCGAGGCTTTTTCGCCACGAATAAAATTCGGGGGAATGTTTAGCAATTTTATCGAGACGACCAACATCAGAGTCAACGGAGTTTATCCCGAAAAAGAGATTGCTACAGTCCCGCTTTTTCTATCGAGGATAAAACAGGGTGAGAAATCCATAAAAGAAGGGGAAATCTTGATTCCCGAGTTGCTGGCAAACGGTATGAAGACGAAGGTAGGTGATACCGTTGTTGTGATAGCAACCAACCAGGATGGTTCCGTCAACGGCAAACAGTTTATTATCGGCGGCATAATCGAGAGTGTGACCGGTCCTGGAGGCCGAGACGGTTATATGCACATCAAAGATGCCATGGAAGTTTTGCGCATGGAAAAGATGGAGATAAGCGAGGTGGCTATTAGACTTAAAAATTTTGGTAAGCTGCATGCCGTCAACGACAGACTAGATGAGATGCTGTCAAAGGAACTCAAGGAGCAGGGGAAACCGATTTTTGATGTCCGTACATGGGAGAAACTTTCCCCTTTCTACAATGTTGCCCGGATGATTGATGTCATGACATTCTTCATCAAACTCATGCTTATTGCTATAGTTCTAGTCAGCATCATGAATGTCATGATCATGGCCGTGTTTGAACGAATCAGAGAAATCGGCACTATTTCCGCCATCGGCACCCTGCCAAAGAAAATTCTATCCCTGTTTTTGATCGAGGGATTCTCTCTGGGTGTTTTTGGCGCTGTTGTAGGAAATATTCTGGCTCTGGGTGTGATATTCTTGATTAACCTTGTAAAAATCACATTCAATTTCGGAAGACAATCAGGCCTTGTGCTTTCGCCCAGTTTAAATTCTGGAGACATCCTCTGGATCTCAGCCATAGTAATCATAGTGTCGGTTGCTGCTGCACTTCAGCCGGCTTTTAAAGCTTCAAGAATGGAGCCGGTCGAGGCTCTCAGACATGTATAAAAAAGGAGAAAAACCATGCTTAGAATATTGTGCGTTTTTATTACTTTCGTTCTATTGTTCCAGCCTCACGTTATGGGAGAGGAAAAGGTCATCATTGCCGTTGCATCTGATGGAGAAACTTTGGATGCCGCTGTGAGTCATCTCGCTGCCCGGAGCCCATACTTTCTTATTGTTGATAGCGAAGGGAAACTGTTGGAGGCTGTAGAAAATCCATACAAGGATACCAGAGGTGGTGCTGGAGTTTCAGCAGCAAATTTTCTTGCCAAAAAAAATGTCACCATAGTTATTGCCGGAAATTTCGGCAGCAAGATGAAAGATGCGCTGGAAGCACAAGAAATTGCTAGTTTTGAATTTGAAGGAATCGTAGAAGAAGCAATTAAGAAGATTCTTGAGAAAGAAGGGTAAACATGAAAAAAATCGCAACTGTCCTTTTTATATTTTTAGTATCAGTGGCTTTATATGCATCCGACAACACTCAACTCCTCAAGCAAGTGGATAGGAATCTCAATCCGGAATCCTTCGAGTCTTACAGGAAGCTTATCAACATAGAGCCCAATGGGAGAGAAAAAGAGTTTGTGCTCTTCACAGTGAAAAAAGGGAAAGATAAAATCGCCGCACTTTTTATCTCGCCAGCAAGTGAGAAGGGCAGAAGCACTCTGCGGCTAGATGAGAATATGTGGTTGTACATCCCTAATGTTGGGAAGCCTGTTCGTATAACCAGCCTTCAATCCGTTGTCGGAGGAGTGTTCAATAATTCAGACATTCTAAGGCTGGATTATGCGGAGGAATACGATGTCGTGGAGGTAGAAGACCTGGGGGAGGAATATCTTTTGCACCTGAAGGCGAAAACGAATTCCGTTGCCTACGATAAATTGAGGATGTGGGCTGATAAAAAGAAAAGCTTACCGAATAAGATCGAATGTCTCACAGAGGCCTCCATGCTGATCAAAACCATTTATTTCAAACAGATAAAGGACTTCGGAGGAGGTATTATCAGGCCTTCTGTGATTGAAACCGACAGCCCTCTGCATCAAGGGTACAAATCAGTGATGATATTCGCCGGAATCAAGCAAAGAGAATTCAAGGATGAGGTTTTTACACTGCCTTTTTTACCCAACTTGGAGTCGTTAAGATAATTGCGATCAATCACACTGTATTTTATTCTTGTAAATCTTTTGGTCTCTGGCTTATTAGCCCAGGAAGAGCACACCTTTGATCTTTCGGAAATAGAAAAAAAACCGTTTCAGTTCGGTGGATATCTTGAATTTCGCCCTGTTCTATTTGGCCTGAATAGAGACTCTAGGCTTTATGAGCTCAAGTTTTATGACCTTGAAGAAGGGAAAACAATCGCAGAGTACAATTTCAACGCCCTTTTGGATGCAAGCTATGAAAAAGGGATTTTCAGAGCAAAAATACGCACGAATACGGATATAACCAAGTCGTTTTCAGGCTGGACCCATAACACGACCCTGTATGAAGCACTCCTCTCGGTGAATCCGTCTCTCTCTTTCCATCTTGATATTGGTAAAAAGCGCATGAAATGGGGCAAGGGCTATGCCTGGAATCCTGTTGCATTCATCGATCGGCCCAAGAATCCCAATGATCCAGAGCTCGCCCTGGAAGGTTATGTGGTTTTATCCATGGATTATATCAAGAGCTTCCAAGGGAAATTGAAGACTATCTCTTTCACACCTTTTTTGCTCCCCGTTAATGAACATATCAACAGCACCTTTGGAAAACCGAATCAGTTGAATTTCGGCGGAAAGCTCTATTTTTTGTTTTATGATACCGATATAGATCTTTTGTTTTTGTCAGGCGGGAGCATGCCGGCGCGCTATGGAATAGATTTTGCGCGCAATATAACCTCCAATTTTGAAATTCACGGGGAATTTGCCTATATTCCTGATTACAACAAAAAAATCATCCAAGCAGATGACACTGTTGGCGAAGAAAAATACTCGAGTGTTAACTATCTCTTGGGCATCCGATTTCTAACCAAGACAAACACGACTTTTTTCTTTGAGTATTTAAAAAATGGAAATGGATATACATCCTACGAGCTGGAAAATTTCTATTCTCTGATTGATCAGGCGTACCAGTCATATTTGTTGTCCGGGGATGACAGCCAGCTCGAGTTTTTATCCGGTGCGGCAAGCCAGACATACAGAACATTCGCTCCCGTGCAGGATTATCTTTATATCCGGATAAGCCAAAAAGAGCCATGGAACATTCTATATTTTATTCCTTCTTTCACCAGCATTATTAACCTGACTGATAATAGCTTTTCTCTTACTCCGGAATTACTCTATAATCCCTTCACTAATCTTGAGCTCCGGGCAAAAATGACTATCCTGTTTGGAAAAGACGGCAGTGAATTCGGGGAAAAGCAGAACGACCTTCGGTTGGAATTCCGAGGCCGCTATTACTTTTAGGACGGGGATGGAGGCTTGCAGGTTTTTATTTTTTCCAGTTCCAACCAACTCTGTTGTAATTCCAGCGGTACCATCTGCCGAGTCCAGCACCGCAGGGTCCTCTGCCGTATCTGGATCGAGGATAATAGCGGTTATTGTTAGGGCCATATAAGAGGCCGGCACCAAGTCCGAAATTCCCACGATTCATGCCGTAACCTTTAGCAATACCTCTTCCGTAACCATAATAACCGCGACCCAGCCTACCAGCACCTCTACCAAAGTAGTTACTTCCCATTCTGGCGCCGTAGTCATAGCCTCCGTACCCGTAATTGCCTCCTCGAAATCCTCTGAACCCGCGTCCAAAATATCCTCTGCCGAAACCACCCCTTCCATACGGATCGGGGCCATAACTGTAGTAAGCGTCAAAGATGGCTTTTTGATCTTCGGTCAATAAATCCCTAATCTTTTTTTCGTGCAAAATCTCTTTATTTTGGATGTCATCTTCGAGAGCATAAATCACATCCCACATCTTTTCGATCTTTGTTGGATCAGGACTTCTCTGCGCCTCCAGTTCGTCTAGCACTATATAATTGGATCGGAGCTTGGAAATTAGGGGTAAAATTTCTTTTTCCAGTTCAATCTCGAGTGTATCGATCTTCTCCATCTGTTCCTGTGTTAGATTCAGGTCATAATAGTCATCTTCAATTGGTGGACTATCTCTGTAAAATCTTTGCGCATGAAGACCATGAGAAATAAAAAGACACGAAACAATAACCATTCCGGATATGAGGGCCATTTTTTTCATGATTTTTCTCCTTTTTAAGTCCTTATGGATCTAGCGATTTATCAAAATCTAGCTCCGGAAAAATTCCAGAACATCTTGAAGATTCTGAGATAGTTTTATGATGGCTTCTTTTGTCATCCCTGCATAGCCGAATCGAATGCAATTGGGTGCTCCAAACACCGAAGCGGGGACTGCGCTGAACTTTCCCAGCTCTAGGGCTTTTTCGACAAAAGCTTTATCGTCACATTCTAAATCTTTGGGCAGCCTAGCCAACACACTTATGGCTCCGGAAGGAAAATCCGTGTCTCTTCCCGCAAGGGAGAATCCCTTTTCTCTCAGAATCGAAATGATAAGATCGCATCGGCTCTTGAGCTCTTTTTTTATCTCTGTGATGATTCGGGGCGCGTGGCCGTTTTTAAAATCCTTTACCTCTTCTTTCAAAAGATCGATCAAGATGTTTTGGCCGAGTGTGTTCGGTGAGGAGGAGAAGGACCGTACCATGTTCGGCATCCAGGAATTTGTGAACATTTCATCTGCAGCTATTACGTAGCCGACCCTTGCTCCTGGAATGAGGTATTCTTTCGAGGCAGAGCTGACGACGACGGTTCTCTCTGGCGCAAAGGACAGCATGGATTGGGGCTCACCCTTGTAACGGATGAAGTTATATACTTCATCTGAAATAATGGTGAGGTTCATTTTCCTGGCAAGTTCAGCGAGGCGCGTCAATTCTTCCACTGACAGCACATCGCCGGAGGGATTGTTGGGGAAGTTTATAAGAAGGGAAGTGATTTTGTTCTCTTCTATAAATTTCTCGGCGCTTTCAAAATCTGGATGATAGTTTTTGTCGAATAGATTTACGACGATGGGATTTCCACCGGCATTCTGGATGATTCCCTTATAATTGCTCCAGTGAAGAGACATGAGGCCGACATTTTGATTGTAGGCAAACAGATGCATCAAAATTGCGAGCCCTTCTGTGGCTCCTGAGACGATGGCCACATTTTTCTTATCCAATCCTCCAGGCGGTATTCCCGGCTTATTTTTAAGTTTGTAAGCATATGTCCAAAATTGTCCTACTAGCTCACGAAGTTCTTCCAGACCAGCAGAGGGTCCATAATAAATTTCTTTCTCCGGGAAGATTCCTACGATTTGACCCTGGTCGCTTCGAATAAAGTCCGGTTTTTCAGCAGCGATTCTTTTTGCCTTTGCTGCGATGGCAGGAATAATGGGTTCAGAGGACAGGGTTTTCCGGATCCCCGCGGGCATGGTAGCCCATGCCCGCTCTAGGAGGGGAGATTTAAAAGATTTTGTATCTAGCATTTTCGATTCTTCCTTTACTTTTTTTCCATCAGAGAGGCGATGGCATCTCTCACATCTTGAACGGTAAAACCGTATCTTCTTCGCAGTCTTCCTAAGGTTTCATCGAGAGAGACATTCGGGGGGAGGTTCAATTTGTCGGCAATTCTCCTGGCCGGAATGCGCGCTTCTTTCCCGACATCGTTTAGGGTCATTCTTCCTGTGATCAAAATCCCCGATTGATCTTCAGCGCTTATCCCTCTCGTCAGCTTTTCCTCGTGTTCGGCCTCTTCTGTTTCTCCCTTGCTCTGGACTCCTGTTATTTCTTCTTGATAAGCTGGTTTTCTGCTCAAAAGGTCGGATATAACATCTCTAACATCCAGTAGATCAAAAGCGTACTTTTTCTTCAGCCTGCCAAAGGTATCATCTATGGAGACATTTGAAGGAAGCCCTAATTCAGCGGCGATGGTCTTTGCAGCAATTCCCGTGGCTTTTTCAGCTTGTTTAAGGGTGGTTTGACCGCTGATTACGACATAGACCGATCCGTCTTCGTACAGGATCTTTTCATCAGAGGCTGGAGATCTTTCATCCGATAATCGTTGCTGCCCCGCTCTTTCTCCAAAATCTTCATAAGCGCCGGGAACTCTCGGATAGAGAGCCCAAAAGAATAAGATTAAAAAAATCGAACCAATGGCCGTGAAAATCAGCACCGTATTCCATTTCTTCTTGAATATCTGTTGGGATTTGCTTTTTATCCATTTCCAGCTAAGAAAGATATGAATTGTCACGAGGATAACAAAAGCGACAGAAAGGTAAAAATGGATATTTCCCCATTGATGCCGGTGCAGCCCGAAGAAATACTTTGTGCTTTCCGGAGCTGTAGGCCCTTTGGGAATGACGAGGCCCATCAGAAATCCGATTAAAGCGATGCCGGCTACAGAGAGAAAAAGAAGGGTGTCCACCAGATACTGCCAATCGGATTTTTTCATTATGTTTTCTCCTCTCCAATTAATAATAGATGGAGTTTCTCCCATATGTTTTTCATTTCTTTTGATGCGGAATTATTCGAATATTCTGTTAATGGAATTCCCTGAACCATGGATTCTGTAACCTCATTATCGAAAGGTATTTTTCCTAAAAGAGGGATAGAATTTTTTTGGCACCAGCTTTCGATCTGAGCAGAGTTTTCAAGATTGATATCGAACTTGTTGATACAACAAGCCGTTCGGGTCTTAAAATGAGATGCCATTTGAACCACGCGTTCCATATCATGCATGCCTGCAAGCGTGGGCTCGGTTACCACGAGCGCTAAATCTGTCCCTGAAAGGGAGGAAATAACCGGACAGCCTATTCCCGGGGGGCCGTCGATGATGACAAAATCCAAGCTGTTCTTTTTTGCGATTTCTTTTGCTTTTTTCCTGACTTCTGAAACCAGCTTCCCTGAATTTTCTTCCCCGATTCCAAGTTTTGCGTGAACGAAAGGCCCGTATTTTGTCTTAGAAACATACCATTCCCCTGAAAGGGCCTTTTCCATTTTAATGGCATCAGCAGGGCAGATGTGAGAACAGACTCCACATCCTTCACAGGCGATGGGATCGATGAATATTTCTTCATCTTCTTCTTCTGCGATCGCATCGAAACGGCAAACTTCGATACACTCTCTGCACTGCGTGCATTTTTCGGGATCGATCAGAGCTTTTTCTCCCCCTGTGAAAGAGTGAGTTTCTTGAATTTCAGGTTGGAGGAGGAGATAGAGATTCGCCGCATCGACATCGCAGTCTGCCATGACCTTGTTTCGAGCAAGCGTGGCGATGGCAGCGCTAATGATCGTTTTTCCTGTCCCGCCCTTGCCGCTTATGATGACCAGTTGTTTCATTTTGTTAAATTCTCTACCTCTCTGAATAATTCAAGGAATTTTTTTTTGTAAGCGGGTTGGGTTTCGACGATGGTATGACCCATTGAATAAGCCACAGCGATATTTCTATCCATAGGTATGGTCATCATGACAGGGATGTTTTCTTTCGTGCAATAATCCTGGACTTTTTGATCCCCTATATCGGAACGATTGATAACAACCCCGAACGGGATCTTTAGCTCTCTCAAAGTTTCAACAGCTAAGCGAAGATCATTGAGCCCGAAGGGAGTCGGTTCGGTCACAAGTAAAGAGGCATCGCTTCCCTTGACAGCCTCTATCACCGGGCACGATGTTCCTGGAGGGGCATCGATGATGACCACTTGCGCTGAATTCATGTGATTTTTTACAGCCCTTATGATGGGAGGGGACATGGCCTGGCCTATATCGAGTTTTCCGTGAATGAATTGGATGTTACCGGTTTCACCAAATTCGACAATCCCTATCCTCTTGCCTTTTTCTTTGATAGCTTGTTCAGGGCAGAGGAGGGTGCAGCCTCCGCATCCGTGACAGAGTTCCGGGAACACAAGCACCGTATCTTTTAGGACAGCGATGGCATTGTAGGCACATACATCAGCGCATTTGCCGCAATAGTTGCATTTTTCCTCCACTATCTCTGGGATAGGGAGAAAAACAGTTTTGCTTATGAGAATGCGAGGCTTCAGGAAAAAATGAGCGTTGGGTTCTTCAACATCGCAGTCCAAAAATTGAACCGGTGTGTGGCCATCTAAGGATTGCGCCAAGTTCACGGCGATCGTTGTCTTTCCCGTTCCTCCTTTGCCGCTGGCAATCGATAGAATCATTGCACAATAATCTCTTTACCTGCTCCAGTTTTTATAAAATCATCTCGATATTCTTTGGCCATGATCATGCGGCATGTGTCACCGGAACAGTGGCATGGTCCCACTTTTTCCACGCCTAATGCCCGGAACCTGGCCGTAATTTCTTCGATTTCATCCTCTATAAAACCAGCTAAATGGAAACCGCCAAAAACCAGGTGAATATTTTTTTCTAAAAGTTCTTTGGCTTTGAAGATAATATTGATGATCCTAGGATGTGCACAGCCTGTCACTACGATGAGACCTTTATCCGCATCGAGAATGAGAGATTGCTCCTTGATCCAGCCTGGAATCACTCCTGTGGTGTAAGCCCCTTCACATATTTTTTGAAAGTTTTCGACCTCTACTACCGTAGCTCCTTTGGCTTTAATAGTCTTCTTGAAGCTTGAAGAAAAAAAATCGGGAAGCCAGGCTTCCAATTTGGAATTTTTGTTCAGAAGGATGTCTAGACCTCCTGTATGATCTTTATGGGCGTGGGAGAGAAAAACCAGATCGATCTCTTTAGGACGGATACCGAGTTTTCCCATGTTTGAAAGCAAAATGTCCCCGTTTTTTCCCGTATCGAAGAGTATGGATTTTTCCAATCCTTCAATAAAGCAGGAAAATCCCCAATCTTTTTCTATGTCTTCTTTAAAAGAATGATTATCATAGACAATTGTCATCCGGATTTGTCGATTGGTGACCATCATCTAATCTCTTCGACACTTTCCTCCGTCTGAACAGGGAGGCGCATCACATCGCTCGGTCGATCCGCAACAGGTCGAACCTCTAGGAGACGAATTTCCCTTGATAACAACTGAAGTCATGGAGTATATCTTTTGGAGATTTTTACCGTTACAACCGGAGCAAGATAAATCGAGTTTTTGATGACTGCTTCGGACAAATACTTCCGTGACTTTGCCGCATTCCTGGCATTTGTACTCATAAATAGGCATTTTCATTTTCAACGAATCATTTTCGTCCCGCATTTTGGACATGATCTCTGATTACAGGGATTGCCTCTCTGGTGCGGAACTTTGGCTCCACAGGATGGACAGACGCAATAACCTCCAGGCCCTAAGTTTCTGCCTCCCATTCGACCGCGGCCGCCGCCTTGACCTTGTCCTCGTCCTCCGTCTTGCATTTCAACCTCCTTTGCTAGTTATAGGCCTCCATGATAGATTTATCTTCTTTCATTAAATCTCCGGCTATTTCTATCATGTTCATCTTGTCCCAGAAGGATAGTTTGTTATGAGCTTCTAAGTATTTTAAGGGGATAGGATGAGTTCCGATAACGACGGGCAATCCATATTGCGACTCGATGAATTCTTTGAACTGTCGAATTCGGGGACAGGGAGGATAACCGACAACCAGACCCGTAGCCAGGTGAATGACCTCGGCTCCGTTTTTTCCCATTTCTTCAGGGACATACTCTACGTTTCCTCCGGGGCATCCTCCGCAATAGGAATAGCCGACAATCTCGACTGTTTCATCCTTTGAATAGCGTGAAAAGCCACCCACTCTTTCTCTCATAGCCCTAAAACACTTTCCGCCACCGCAGTCTTGATATCGGCCACAAATGATGATCCCGATTTTTTTCATTGGGCTTTTCCTTTGATGATGTTTTCTACGATTTTCATGAAAGCCTTGCCTGCATCAGAATCAGGTTGAGATGCAACAAAAGGCTTTCCCTCATCTCCGGAGATAACGATGCGTGGATCGATGGGGATTTTTCCCAGGAAGGGAACGCCTAATTCAAGGGCGGCTTTGTACCCTCCGCCTTCTTTGAACAAATCAATTCTTTTCCCGCAGTGAGGACAGAGCATACCACTCATGTTTTCGATTATTCCTATGACTTGCAGGTTAAGTTTCTTGGCAAAGACGACGGCCTTTCTCGAGTCCATAACGGCAACTTCTTGCGGTGTCGTCACAACGATAGCTCCTGTAGCGGGGATAAGCTGAGCCACAGATAAGGGTTCATCGCCGGTTCCTGGCGGAGAGTCGATAATAAGCCAATCCAGTTCGCCCCAATTTACATCCCCTAAGAATTGCTGAATGGCTTTCATTTTCATCGGTCCGCGCCATATGACAGGGATGCTAGGATCTTGCAGCAGGAATGACATAGAAACTAATTTCAAATTCTCGCCCACATCCACCGCTTTTATTCCATCGGCTGAGATGTCCAGTTGTTTGTCTTCGACTCCCAGCATCTTGGCCAAATTGGGGCCATGGATATCCACATCCAGTAGCCCTACCTTCATCCCTTTCATAGCAAACGCCAGGGCAAGGTTTGCGGCGACCGTGCTTTTACCTACTCCGCCTTTTCCGCTAAAAACAAGAAGTCTATTTTTGATCTTGGCTAAAGTCCTTGCGACTTTTATTTCTTCTTCCGTTTTATTTTCTTCTTTTGTTTTTACAGCCATTAATCCCTCTCGGATTTGAATTTAGAGAGTGCATCATCAACCTTTCCGCTCACATTCGTTATCACTTCAATTCCAGAAGATTGGAGAACTCTTAGTGCGTTGGGGCCACAATTTCCTGTCAGTACAGTCCCAACATTTTTGCTCGCAATGAGCTGGGCAGTCTGTATTCCCGCTCCATGGGCCGCTTCGATATTCGGGTTTTCGATGACTTCAAAATCCATGGAACCTGGATCGACAATCAGAAAGTATCGAGCTCTGCCGAACCTGGGGTCCACTTGTGCGCTGAGGTCTGTTCCTTCCGATGTGATACAGATTTTCGTCCCTGCTTGCTGGGATATTTCTTCTGCGTGGTTATCGCAAGGAGAATGTGCTTCTTCACCATGTTGATGCCCGCATAAATCATCCCCAGCCTCCAGTTCTTGCTTCATGAATTTTTCGATAACTTCATCGATAGGCCCTTGTACGCCTATGATTGTCTCGATATTCTTCTGTGCGAATAAGTCTTGTGCCCTGGGGCCCATCCCGCCTGCAATGATGCAGTTTACGCCTTTCTCTGAGAGATATTCGGGTAAAAATCCGGGTTGGTGGCCGGGATTGGGAATTTCTTCCCTGCTTAACATTTCTCCTTCTTTGATTTCAACGATCGTGTAGGACTGACATCTACCAAAATGTGCGGAAACATACCCTTGATCTGTGGATATCGCTAGTTTCATTAATTACTCCTTGTGTAAATTCTAATGCTGATTAAACTATGTTCTTGAGCCGCTCTCCTGAGATTCTGAGAGAGGGATGGAGTCTGACATTATTTCATTTGGACTCTTGTTTTCGTTTTTTTAATTCAGCCTGTATTTTCTTGACCTGTTTAAGTTCATCTTCGAGTATTCTTTCTTGCTCTGCAAGTGCATCCATTTCCTGTTCTTCGGTTAATGGCGCAAAGTTGTATGAGGGACCTTCCTGAAAATATGGATATCCCCAAGCGCCGCCGAATCCTGGATGCCTCCATCCGCGACCTCTTCCTAAGCCGAAGCCTCTTCCAAGGCCGAAGCCTCTGCCAAAGCCTCTTCCGAACCCTCCTCCGCGACCGAATCCATAACCCGGTCCAGCAGACATAAAGCCTGGGCCGGTCGATCCTGAGCAGAATCCCATAGCGCGCCCGGTCATCGGACCAGAACCCATTGGACCTGTTCTGTCACCTCTTGGCATCTTGTTTACCTCCTTTTAAAAATAAATATTTATTTGCATTTATGACATAAACCGAGAAATTCGATATTGTGATCGAGGATCTTAAAATCATATTTTTTCGCCAGTCGTTCTTCCGTTTTTTTCACAAGGCTTAATTCCTCATCCAGAAATTCACTGTAGTTGATGATTTTCCCACAATCGGTACAAATAAGATGGTGGTGATGTTCCTCTTTCTCGCTGGATTTGAACTCATAGCGGCTCTGCCCATCGCCGAGAACAAGTTTGGTAATAATACCCATTCTAGCCAGCAGGTCGAGTGTGCGGTAGACTGTGCTTAATCCCATGCTTGGATAAGATTGGTGCAGGGAAGCATAAATTTCCTTGACACTCATGTGTTTTGGTGACCTGCTCAAAAATTTCAAGACAGCTTCCCGGGGCATCGTCCACCGAGAAACGTGGCCTTTAAATTTGTGTCTCAGCCTGTGAGGTCCTGGCATTTATATTTTCCCTTGTTGACAATGATAATCATTCTCATTTAAAATATAGCTTATGTTTTATTGGTTGTCAAGGAGATCTTCGATATAAACGAAAAAAACGATTTTAAAAGAGGAGAAATCATGCCGAACATTGCAAAAAAAATCGACGGAAAGAAATTCATGTGGGATGGAGGAAATTATACGGCTGAGTCGGAAGCAAAGGAAAAAATCGCTCTTTACGAAAAGGACGGTTTCGAAACACGGCTCGTCAAAGAAGAAAGCAAATTCCTTCTTTATACAAGACGAGTCGTAACAGAAATAATATTAGAAGAAGGAGGTCGACCACTATGAAAGGATCCGTGCTTGTTGTCGGTGCCGGTCCTGCAGGTATGCGGGCGAGTGCAGAGCTGTTAAATCAAGGTTTTAAAGTCATCCTCGTCGAGGAAAAACCCACCATCGGTGGAAAAATGGCGCAAATCGATAAGATGTTTCCTTCGAATGAATGTTCGACATGCACAATTCTTCCCAAAATGCTGGAACTCACCAGTAATCCCAATTTGACTCTCGTAGCCTTTGCAGAAGTGAAAAGCATCGAGGGAGAGGCGGGGGATTTCAAGGTCAAAGTCGTTAAAAATCCCAGATATGTCGATCCGATGAAGTGCACAGCTTGCACGGATTGTTTCCCTGTTTGCCCTGTTGGAGGGATTCCAATGGAATTTAACTTTGGCAGGGGTGCATCCAAGGCCATTTCTTTTTATTCACCCTTTCCGCCGAGAAAAGCGCTGATCGATCCTGAAAAATGTACCTATATTCTTGAAGGTAAATGCGGAGACAAGGAAGTTCCACCCTGCGTTGAGGTCTGTGAGCCAGAAGCCATTGTTTTCGATCAGAAACCTGCGGAGGTTGAATTCAACGTGGGTGCCGTTATATTGGCCACTGGCATGGATGAAATGAAAACAGCATCATTAGAAACGTATGGATACGGGAAGTTTTCTAATGTGCTCACGGCACTTGAGTATGAACGTCTGCTTTCGGGCCTTGGCCCCACGGGGGGAGTTGTCAAACGCGACGACAAAAAAGAACCGCAGTCCATGGCATGGTATGTTCTTGGCAATCCTTCGCCCCTAGGTTTCATGACAGCCGTGGCACAGGCCATGGGCACGATCGAAAGAAATCCCGATATTTCTGCTTCAATATTTTATGAGGACATGAATCTAGAGAGAGATGATTATGAGAATTTCTATCAAAAGGCCAGAGAATCCAAAATCAACTTCATCAGGACAGACTGTATCTCCGCTGTGGAAGGAAAGGACGGAAACATCGATATAACATATGATAAGGAATCTTTACCTGCAGAAATGTTCGTTATCGTCCCTCCTTACGTTCCCAATAAAAACATACTCGAACTCGCAGAAAAAATGGGATTGGAAATGGACCAGTGGGGATTTTTCAGTCAAAAACCAGAAGATTCCCATCCGATTCGTGCATCGAAAGAAGGAATTTTTATTTGCGGGTGCGCGCAGGAGCCAAAAGGTATAGACGATGCCATTATCCAGGCATGTTCTGCAGCATCGAATGCAGCCGCCTTGCTCGCTCCGTCCAGGGGAGCTGAATTAGCGGCTCCACCGGAAAAAGATATTTTGCACGTGAAACCGGAAGATGAGCCGGCAACTCTTGCGGTCATCTGCAGATGTGGCATAAACATAGCAGGGCTTCTTGATATGGAAGAAGTCATCGAATACACAAAATCGCTGCCTCATGTGAAACACGTGGAATTGACTCCTTTTGGCTGCGATGGTGTAGCCATAAGAGAACTTTTGAAGACAAAAGATTTTAACAGGCTTGTCATTGGCGCATGCTCGCCAAAAACCCATGAAAACCTTTTCTTTCTTCACACAGAAATGGGAGGGCTCAATCCTTATCTGATGGAAATCGTAAACTTGCGCAACCACTGCACTTGGGTACATTCTACAGATAAGCAAAAGGCCACAGAGAAGGCAAAAACGCTCATGAGAATGGGAGTAAAACGTGCCGCCTTGCTTGAGTCTCTCGATGAAATCCGCGTATCGGTAACACCGGCTTGTCTTGTGATAGGAGGAACTCCCAGTGGAGTTGCCTGTGCGCTGAAGCTGGGACAAGCCGGACTCGATGTTTATTTGGTTGAAAAAGAAGCGGATCTTGGCAAAATCAAAAAAAATCAAAACAGATATGTGGAGAAGATGATAGACGAACTGGACAAAATTGAAAATGTAAAGATTTACACAAAGGCCAAAGTGGGTAGAGTTGAAGGTTTTGTCGGGAATTTCAAGGCAGAAATCGTTAAGCCCAGTGGCAAAGAGAGCATAGATATTGGCTCTATTGTTGTTGTGACTTCTGAAGATATGAGGGCTAATTCAGAGAATGGAGATTTCGAGAAGGATTTGCTGCTTCAAAGGGACGACAAAAATTTCTTTATTGGGATGCTCGGGATTTTGAATCCCCTCGATTTTAATACAGATGGCGTATTCAAATGTGGGCCTGCACGAAAAGCGATGGGCATTCCGGATGCCATCATAGACGGAGAAGGGGCGGCCTCTCGAGTTGCCGGAATTATCTCGAAAGATGAATTAGTTAAATCTCCCGCAATTTCGGTGGTGGTGGATGAGAAGTGTGACGGTTGTGCCTACTGCATCGATCCCTGTCCTGCCCAAGCTTTGACACTGATCGAATATATGCAGAAGGACAGCGTAAAAAAGACTGTCGAGGCCAATGACGCCATCTGCCGCGGTTGCGGTGTCTGTATGGCGACGTGTCCTAAAGAGGGGATTTTTGTCAGGCACTTCAAGCCTAAATATTTTGAAGAAATGATCAATTCCGTAGCAGGGAGTGAATAAAATGACAAATGAATATGAGCCCGTTATTATAGCCTTCTGTTGCAATTGGTGTTCTTATGCAGCGGCCGATTCTGCAGGAACGGCACGTATGCAATATCCATCGAACGTTCACATAATCCGTTGCATGTGCTCTGGCATGGTGCATCCCAATTATGTTATGAATGCCTTAACTCAAGGCAAGGCCGATGGGATCCTCATCTGTGGTTGTCACCCCGGCGATTGCCATTATCAGGATGGCAACACAAGAGCGGAAAAGAGAGCAGAGGCCATAGACCTGATGCTCGAAGATTTTGGATTAGAAGCAGAGCGCTTCAGGTTAGAGTGGATTTCCGCTTCAGAAGGGCCTAAGTTTGTTAAAGTTGCAGGAGAGATGACAAAAACACTTAAAGACCTGGGCCCAAATCCCTATAAAAGCTAGGGATACAATTAGGTTGCTTGGCTGTCAGAAGTTGTTGATATGAAATAAAATAGTCTATATAAGTCGCAAATATTTATCTTAGAAGTACGTTTTACGTAGTGAAATCATAGTTCTAAGGAATCTTTTATTAATGCACCAGCTTTGGGCGGAAAATCCTGCATTATCATCAGTCCTGGAGTGACATACCAGTTGATGCTGAGGAAAATGAAAACGAGAAATAGGTGAAAAGATATCCTGTCCCCAATTATTGAGTGCGGAAACTGAGAATTTGACATTTTGAATGACTGGGAATAGATTAAAAAAAGATTCAGCTGTAAAAGAGGGAGCAATGAAAAAAATTCCGATTATCTGTTTAAACATTTTATGCTTGTGTCTGGCCTCATGGGGAATGGATATAGATGTTACTTTTATAGATAGAATCCCGAATTACCCTTACAATGCTGTTAAGAATAAACCTGATGTGGGAGATATTGTTACTTTTATTGCCCATGTGAAACTCTATGATTTTGCGGAACAAAATACAAATTACATATGGTACCTGGATGGGATCATCTTGGGGACAGGTAATATTGTTCTTAAAAAGGGAATGGATAATACGGTATCCATTGACTGGATATGGGACGATCAAAGGCATGAGATAATGATTCATTTTGACCCCAATGGTATTCTTTCAGAAGAGTCTAAAGAAAATAACATTGTTTATGATTTTACAGACGGGTTGATCGTCGGGATGGCTGTCGAAAACAGTCTGGTCGATGCTTTTCCTCAATTTCAAAAAGATCTGGGGATCGGATCTCTTTCCTTCGAGGATTGGTTTCAAAGGCAGATAAAAATCTGGAATTTGGTGCTCATGGAAAAAGCAGGAGAGCTCAAGTCAGACGCATTGAACGATATCAATGATCGAGTTCGGGGTGTATTAAGCTACCAAGCTGACGGAACTTTAAGAAATGCGAACTGTCCCCTTGTGTGGAAAGAAGTCGATATGCTGTGGGGGAAATTGGCTTTTGATATCGAAGGGTATTTAAATGAGAAGTGGAAATGGTTTTATGAGGGAACATTGCCTCATGAACTGAGTCATGCCAGATATTTGCCAGATACGTATATTTTCGACCTCACAGCATCATCAGTCGAAATAATAGACGATAGCGGCCTGTTAGTTACTCAAACCGACCATATGCCTCCCTATAGCTGGGATGTCGTTTATTATAACAAGAATGGCAGTATGATGAGCGGGGATTATTCGGAACGATACAGTCTTTTTGATTCTTATTTATGGAATGAAGTTGCTGGAGAAAGGGCTTTAGGTTGCAACACCAATGGTTGCTGTGCTCATGATACCGATTGGCTCGATAAGGATTTCCCGGCAAAAATGTATCTAAGAATTCTCCATTTGGATGGTTCCCCATGGGAAAATGCAAGGCTTGACATATACAAAAGGGAAGATAGGGGCTATACAGATGTACGGGTAGATAATGCCATTGACTACACCTTTTACACGGATTCTAGCGGAAGAGCCGAGCTTCCTTCCTCGGTATTTACGCACAGCAGCTATGAATTTATCTTGAAGATCACTTCCCCGGATGAAAAGCTCAAAGAATACCGGTTTGTTGAAAGGACAGATTTTCATATAGCTTTTTGGGAAGGAAAAACAGATGTTTTCGATTATACCGTTAAAACGGAGTTTGATCCTGTTCCTTTCGCAGACAGGGTGGAAAACGTTTGGAACCATGATAGGGGAAAGACTTCTGACATCACCCTGTTAGGAAGAAATTTTAAGGAAGGGGGCTATATTCGGTTCAGCAATTGCATGGTGAAGGTTAATAGCATGACTTTTATCAGTCCCAATGAAATCAAAGCCAATATCTCATTCCCTGAATACATGCGGGATCCCCGCATTCGTTACAGATGGTATAACCCGGATGGAAAGTTTGTTCGAGTCAAAGATCCTTATCAACAAGAGTTTCATTTTGACTTCAACGAGCGAAAGCCTTATGCCCATTTCACCTCTTTTTCTGTCCATGACAGGATTCCTAGCTCTGTCTATTTTAACGGATTATGGTCTCATGATTGGGCCGTCTTGTTTAGAGAAGCATCCGGTCCTTTTCCCATCGAGGGATCAGGTCCGATCAAATCATATGAGTGGGATTTTGGGGATGGCAGCCTGGGGAGCTTTGAGCCATTTCTCGTGCATCAATTCAATAACTCTGGAATCTATGAGGTAACCCTCACCGTAACGGATATGGATGGCGAAACAGCATCAACGACCAAAACGATTGTATTCGGAGATGTCCCGGAGATATCGTGTTCACCGTCCTCGATGTCGTTTATTGACGATGGAAGTCCTGCTGGATTTTTTTCTCAGACACTACAGATAAAGAACTCAGGAGCGGGAACGCTGCATTATTCCCTATCCGATGACGCTGACTGGCTGAGCGTCTCTCCCACAAGCGGCACGTCCATGGGGAATGTGAATGAACACACAATTTCGGTGAATGTCTCGGATCTGCATCAAAAAACATACAGTGCTTCTCTCACTATCACTGCGACTGGAGGAATAAACAGTCCTCAAATAGTTCCTGTGTCTCTGGTCATACCTGATATTTATCCTCCCCTGAACTTTTCAGGTCAGAAAGTGTTGAACCGTTCTCTTTCACAGGCAGAATACATCAATATTCTCACATGGAGAGCTAATCAAAAAAATACGAATATCGCAAAATATAAAATATTTCTAATTGAACAAGAAAAGCAGAATCTGTTGGCTGAGCTTGATGCAGGCACTTTTGCTTATTGGCATCGTCGAGTCGAAAAAGAAAAGGCGCAGACTTATGCCATTGTTGCAGTAGATCACATGGGTAAAGAAGGAATGTATGCCCGTGTCTCAGTCGAATCTCCTGCATTATAATCAGTCCTGGAATAATACCCTGTGGATATTTTGGATCTAATTCTTTAGCCTGCTCAAAAGATTCGATGGATTTTAGCATGTCGATTCCCTTCACTCTGAAAGAAAAAGGAAGGGGTTCTGGCAAGAATACGTAGACGCTTCACTTTTGTCAGCATTTTGATGATGGATTCTGCCAATCCATATTAATTATGATAGAATATCCAGACATGGTTAACATCAGAAACTTCAGCATAATCGCCCACATCGACCACGGGAAATCCACTCTTGCAGACCGGCTTATCCAAGCCTCCGGATTGGTTTCTCAAAGGGAGTTCAGGGATCAGATTCTCGATACAATGGATCTGGAAAGGGAGCGTGGGATCACCATAAAAAGCCAAACCATCACCCTTCCGCATACTGATAAGGAAAATCAGAAATTTTCACTCAATTTGATCGACACTCCGGGCCATGTGGATTTTTCCTATGAAGTTTCCCGTGCCTTGGCAGCCTGCGAAGGAGTGCTTTTGGTGGTGGATGCCTCTCAGGGCGTGGAAGCTCAGACCGTGGCCAATCTTTATGCGGCGATGGAGCACGACCTCACGATTATTCCTGTCATAAACAAAATAGACTTGATTTCTGCGAATATCGACAATACCAAACAACAGATCGAGAATGAACTGGGGCTCGATCCAGAAATGGCGATCCTGTGCTCTGCCAAAGAGGGGACCGGAATTTCTGATATTTTTGAGGCCATCGTCAAACACATCCCCCCTCCCCAAGGCAGTCCTGATGCGCCATTTAAAGCCCTAATTTTCGATGCCCAGTATGATTCCTATAAGGGTGCGATCATCGCCTGCCGTGTCTTTGACGGATGTATCAAACATGGGGAGATGATCCGGTTTCTGTCCAATGACGTTGTCCATAAAGTGGAAGATGTCGGGCTCTTTCAACTGGACAGAAAATCCAAAGATAGCCTTTGTGCCGGCGAAGTCGGTTACATCACGGCCGGAGTAAAAAAGCTTGGAGAAACACGGATAGGGGACACCATCACATTGGATTCAGATCCCACAACAGAACCCCTTGCCGGATTTAAGGTTTCCAAGTCTGTGGTATTTTCTTCTATTTATCCGATGGCCACAGATGAATACCAGTCGCTTCGCGAGTCCCTGGAAAAGTATGAACTCAACGATGCTTCCCTGACCTATCAGAAAGATTCCTCTGCAGCTTTGGGACAAGGATTCAGGTGCGGCTTTCTAGGACTGCTTCATCTCGAGATATTTCAGCAGAGGTTGGAGCGGGAATACGACCAGTCGATCGTGATGACCGTTCCCAGCGTGCAATACCATTTTTCTCTCAAAAACGGCGAAACACTTATGATCGACAATCCCCAATATTATCCGGATCCCTCGCAGATCCAAAGCACCGCAGAGCCTTACATCAAAGCTTCGCTGCTCTTCCCTGAAAAATACATGGGAGTGGTCATGAAATTGTGCCTTTCCCGCAGGGGCAGCAACCCTCGCTCGAGCTATCCGACCACAGGGCGGATCGAACTTACCATCGATATGCCGCTCGCTGAAGCGATCTATGATTTTTACGACACACTTAAAACTATTACGCAGGGATATGGTTCCTTCGATTATGAATTGATCGAATACAGGGAAAGTGACCTGGTGAGGCTGGATATACTGGTCAATGGGGAAAAGGTGGATGCTTTATCACTCATCGTGTTTCGTGACAAAGCCAGAGAGTGGGGGGTGAAAATATGCGATCGGCTTAAAGATGAGATCCCCAGGCACCAATTCAAGATCGCCATCCAAGGTGCCATCGGAGGCAACATCATCTCCAGATCCACCGTCTCTCCCTACAGAAAAGATGTGACAGCCAAACTCTATGGGGGAGATGTCACTCGCAAACAAAAGCTCCTCAAGAAGCAGAAAAAAGGAAAAAAGAGGATGAAGATGGTGGGTTCGGTTATGATCCCCCAGAGCGCTTTTGCCGCTGTGCTCAAAGCAGAGGACAAGTGAGGAATGTTGCTTGGCTGTCAGAAGTTATTGAAATAAATAAAGTTAGTTCCCGATACTCCTTAATTTTTATCTTAGAAGTTCTTTTTTTATAGGTAAATCATCGTTTTAAGGAAATTTCTTTGATCGCACCAGCCTTAAGTGGGAAATCTTGCATTAATATTATCAGTCCTTGAGTAATACTCCTGCTGTTGTTGATGAAAAAGTAAACGAGAAATAGGTGAAAACATATCCTGTCCCCAATTATTTCGAATGCATCGGTTTCGACAATCGTCACCCCGCAATTCAAAGGGCCAAAGAATTTGTTTTCAAATACCAGTCTAGAGAAGGGGATATACGGGGTATCTATTGGGATCAGTATTCTCCCAATTATTCCGCCGGATTCTTCGAATTGCTAATCAAGGCGGGATACACGAATGACAGGTGGGTTCTGAAGGGATTGGAATGGCTGCTGTCCATGCGCCAATATGATGGCGGTTGGGCAATCTCTTTCAGAACCGCAAAAGAAAATATTTCAATAGGGATGGATTATTGTCCACCCATTCAACCGGATAAGTCCAAACGATTTTCCTATATGGTAACCGGAGTCGTGATCAGAGCTTTCGCCTATCATCCTGAATATAAAAGAGAAATGAGATTAGAAACGCTGCAGAAATGGTCCCTTCGAGGCTTTTTAAAAGAGATTATTACCCTGATAGAGGCACCGTCGAGTTTTGGACCAAGTTTTTCTTCCCGTTCTGGAATACAGACTTGATCGCTGTCTTGGACCCCATATCCAATTTGAGATTCAAGCCGGATCACCCGATGGTATCTAAAGGGCTGGATTGGTTTATCGACAGGTTAAATAAGGATGGGACTTGGGATCTGAAATTACTCAAAGGTGACAAACACGAACAGCCATACGGAATGGCATTGAATATATGTAATATATTTAAGCTGTATTATTCGTGATTCAAGGGCCTTTTGCTATTTTAAGCTCTTTGTTTCTTATCTGCCTTCCACAGACATCTTGAAACAAATGTATCACATCCAAAACGACAAGGTTATCAGCATCATGATCTTCTTTGTCGTTCCGAGTTTTTCGGGTAGCTTGAGGCTTCGACGGCTGCAGATTTCTGTCTGATCGCGGCCACAAATCCTCCCCCCGGAGCCATGGTGATTTCGAAAGACATCTTGTCCGTGACCGCTTGTCGTTCAAAACGAATAGCATTCGGCTCTTCCTCGCTAAGAGAGCCGTCGACAAACAGCTCGGCCTCGTAATCCCCGGAATCCAGTATCTGAAGAGGTACGACGATTTCACGACAAATATCGTTCGTCATCCCGCCGAGATACCAGGTTGTGTCCTTTCGCCGAGCCAGGACGACGAACTCGCCCGCTTTGCCCGCAAGGAACCGCGTTTCATCCCACGTCACCGGAACCTCCCTCAGAAATTCAAAACCCGGCTGTCCCTCATAGGAGGACGGTGTGTCGCAGACCATGGGCATGGGATTTTCGTAAACGATATACATGGCCAGATGGTGGCACCGTGTGCCGAGAACTTCGGGCATGATACTGTGGGGCTGGAAACGGGACGGCGAGACCGCCCGGAATCCTCCCAAATGGTAATCCATGGGACCGGCCAAAGCCCGGGTGTAAGCGACATCGATGTTGTGCTGGGGTGTGCACCGGGCGCTCCATTTCAGGTACTCCAGGTTCAACACCCCCTCCCGGTTAAAGAGATTGGGGAAGGTGCGGTGTTCCCCGCTGGGCATGTAGGAGCCATGGAACTGGATATGGAGTTTGTGCCGGGCGGCTGACTCCAGAACACGCTCGCAGAAACGGACCATCTCCTGATCGTTGCGGTCGAGAAAATCCACCATCAGGCCGCGGATTCCCCACTCCTCGTACCGAATGAAAGCCTCTTCCAGCCGGTCGATCAAGGTCTTCCAGTGAACCCAGAGGCGAATCCCCACTCCGCGTTTCTTGGCGTAGTCAAGGATTTTCGGAAACTCCAATTCCGGCCGGGGCATCAAGATATCGGTATCGGGTCCTGGCGCGAAATCGACCTGAGACTGCCGATACCAAGGCTTGTCATCTGCTACCACCGAGTGGTAGGCGATGCCGTTACGGGCGCAGAAATCGATGTAGTGCTTGTGTGTTGCGAAGTTCATACCGCACTTGAACGGAAGCCCTTCCTCGGCTGTCCCGTTCCACCAGTGCCAGGTCGTCTTGCCAGGCCGAACCCAGGAAAAGTCCCCCCGGGGAGGATCGTTCAGGCAGACAAGGAGATCGCTCTCCAGGTGCTCTCCGGCCTCGTCCGAAAGCAGCACTACCCGCCAGGGGCTCCAGTGCGGTGTCTTGCCGACTACCCTGGCTTTGGGCCTGAAGGGAAGCGGAGAAAGAGCGATCCGCAGCGCGGTTGATTCCTCGTTCGGAATCCGTTCGCAATACATCCCGGCAAAATCCCGCAGGCGTGCCTCGGTCAAGACGGCTGAGGGACCGTCCGGCCAAACGGCAAGAAAGGGTGTGTCGATCAAGGTCTGCTCTGGCAGGTCGGAATAAGACATGTGTTCGTACAGATATTCGTGAGGGGTAGTGAAGCTGGGTGTGGCCATGAACAGGACCGAGGGATTGCCCTCCAGCCGGAGCTCGGTCGACTCCTCTGTAAGGACGAAGTCAAGGAGCGATTCTTGTTCTGGAAAGCCATACCGAAAGGCCACCCCGTCATCGTAGGCCCGCAGTTCGAGGTCCCAGAGAATCCCGTTCGCGCTTTCCAGGCGGAGACACGCTTCTGAATAGACATTCCGGACAATACGGCTCTTGCCCCAGGGTAGAGAAAAGGTTTCGTCCAGGCGCTCCTCATTCAGCGCGTGAATCCGTACACCTTCGTTCAACTGGCCTTTTCCAGCCAGCGTGATTCTCAAAGCCGAAGATTTTACGACTGACCTACCGTCACGCCTGACTGTGTAGGTCAGGGTGCTTCGGGCTCCGGTTCCGGAGTGTTCTAGGGTGATGGCATTTTTTCCATCGGGCGATTGAACCCTGACTGTCCGTTCTTCAGTGCCGTCTCTGCCCGAACAGGTTGTCAAGGCGGCAAGCACGAGGAGCACTGTTATTCTTATGAATAAATCCTTCATCCCATTCTCCTGACCCGCTTCGTGTTTTAGGTCGGGGCTATGATATACAAATATCATTTCAGGTGCAAGGCCGAAAGCTTGACTTCCTGCTGTGGCCGGCGATACAATTTTTCCCCCTTGGGTCGTCGATACACGTGTTCCTGGATCGAATTGACCCCACACCATTTATTGGGAGGTCAGGAAAATGAACGGACAAAAAAAACGTAGACTGTCGACCTCTCGAATGCTCTCGATTATCGCTTTTGTCCTAGTGCTTTGCGGAGCACTTGCATGCACGGACTCTCTTCCTCCGGTCACATCCTCGGACATGCAGCCGGTCCTGGGGATCGAGGAACTCAGCCGCCTGGACCTCCTCCCGAGACTGAAACGATCGGTCAAGGTCGGCTTGATATCGAGCTATGACAGAACCGGCGGCAACGATGACGGCTTCTCCGGCACCTATTCCTTCGTCAGAAAGGAAGAGGCAGGACTGGTCCTCGCTGACCTGGAGGGTCCTGGGATTATCTACCGCATTCATATGCCTGTTCCGGCAGACGATGTGATCGAGTTCTATTTCGATGGCGAAACATCCCCCCGGATCAGCTTGAAAATCACTGAGCTGTTTGCGGGCACGCATGCGCCTTTCCTGTCTCCACTTGTCGGGACCGGAGCAGGCGGTCGCTATTCCTATGTGCCTCTGACGTTCCAGCGCTCCTGCAAGGTCCTGGTCCGGGCCGAAAAGTTCCACTTTTATCAGATCAGTTATGCCCAATATCCGGCGGATTTTAAAATCCCAACCTACGAAGATCCACCGTCCGACGCATTTCTCCGCCTGTTGGAGAAAGCAGAGAGCCTGATCCGTTCGGCCGGTTCCGATATCTCGCCTTACCTCGTTTCCGAGGGGACACGGATGAAAGTCCACCGGACCCGGAAAATCCTCCAGCCGGGACAGACGGTGACGATGTTCAAGACAAAAAATCCCGGGAGGATCGTCGGCCTGAAGCTCGGGCCAGCGGAAGTCTTCGCAGGGAAAGACCGGGATATCTTCATCAGGATGTACTGGGACGGCAATGAGGAGCCTGCTGTAGCCAGCCCGGTGGGCGATATGTTCGGTTACAGCTTCGGGGAACCCGCGGTTCGCTCGCTCCTCGTCGGCACCTCCGGTGAGACGAACTACATGTATTTCCCGATGCCTTTCGAACGGTCCGCAAGGATCGAACTCGTATCCGAAAGGACATCCGGCCGGGCGGTAGATGTGTGGTCCGAGGTGACCGTAGCAGCGCTGGGCAAATCAGGGGATGAAGGACGATTTTATGCGCGCTGGAGGCGCGAAAATCCCACCCGTGAGGGCTTGCCGTACACCTTCCTGTGGACGACCGGCAGGGGACACGTCGTCGGCGTGATTTTGCAGGCGCAGGGCCTCGAGATCGGGCATACCGCCTTTTTCGAAGGGGACGAACGTGTCATCATCGACGGGCAGCTGGCCATTCCCGGGACCGGCTCGGAGGAAACCTTCAACGGGGGTTGGTACGATGTCCCGGGCCGCTGGGAAAACCGGATTTCGTTTCCGCTCAGCGGATGCCTGGATTACAAAAAGCATCTCAGCCGGACCGGCGGATATCGCTGGCTGATCACGGACTCATTCGCCTACGAGCAGAGCATCGACTTAACGATCGAGCACGGTCCGGAAGGAAACAAGATGCCTACAGACTACACCAGCGTAACCTTTTTTTATTCTTCGGATCCTCCGCCGGACTACTCCTATCTCCCCCCGGTTGCCGAACGAAAGGTGACGAATCCGCCAAGAATCGTCTTTGTGCCCGGATGGAACGTACCGATCCACACCACCTCACTGCAGAATGCCACCTGGTCCAAGCAGACGGCGACGATCGGGGAAAACCGGGTCCGGTATCTGTCGATGAAGACTACGGGCGAAGATATCTTCGGCACTCACCATATCTCTTTCATTTGCGACATGCCCGCTTCGGGCAGCTACAAGGTAGGGATCAAGGCCGTGCACGGCCCCAACCAGGGGATTGTCCAGATGTTCCAGCGCGACAGACCTGTCGGGGAGGCCGTGAACCTTTACGCTGCGGATCGAAGCCTGTCTTCGATTCTTCCCCTGGGTATCCAGGAAATGAGCTACGGAGACAACCTCTTTTTCCTGCACCTTGTCGGCAAAGACCCACGTTCGGCCGGGATAGGTTTCGAGCTCGTCGAAATCGTTTTCGAACGAATCGACTAGTGCCGCTTACCTTCCTGTGGGTGGATTTGACGGTCCATTTCACGGTGCCGGAAGCGGGACGCTATTCGTCCGAGCTCTTCTGACTTCATCCCAAGCTCGGTATGTTCGATCTCGAAAAAGGGGATAATATCCTGGAGGTCGAGGCGATGGAACCCAATCCGGAAGCAGAATCTGGAAACCAGTTCGGCCTGGATTACATATTCCTCATAAGATAGTGACGATGAAAAAAATTGTGTCGCGAGGAGCTGACGATGCAGTCTGAGCCCGGCACTGCGTTGAGGCTTCTTGTGACAGAGTTGGGCCGTTAGGGATGTTCGCTTACCGATTGTTACTATCTGCGAGATCGCCGATCAAATGGGCGGTGACAGATGTCATGATCTGGGGATACAATTCCGGGTTTACCACCTGAAAGCGAAACACGTGGTGGGATCGGGCGGATTCTTCATAAATGACCCTGGCGTCATCGTCTACGAACACCGATACGGGGGTGAAGCGAAAAACATCACTGATCGGGGCATCTTTTTTCACAATATCCCCGGGCACGGAAATCCACGCCCCCTCCTTTTCTATGATTTTTCGGCCAGCCACTTCGGCAAAAACCGCGGTACACCACAAGTTCCTTGTCTCGGAGAGCACTTGTTCTCTGGCCGTCTCATCGACATCCTCATCCAGAGATGCCAGGTGGTTAGGGGAGTCCTTTTTCGATAGGGCATATATAAAATAATTCATCACCCGGTCCGAAGAATACCTCAAAAGGTCGGCATGGGCTGCCCTCCAGAAAGAGGCGTTTCCCCGGTTCTTGAAGTTTCCCCCGTCGAAACACGGGACCCACCAGACAGCCAGGCCCGAATTCATGATACGGATAAATCCGTTGGGATCCAGGCCGACATTCCATTCACGCGTTCCGGCACTCGCTTCGCCGATGAAGATCATCAGCCGGGAAACACGCCGCCTAAAAAGGTCGGGTTTCCGGTTGAAAGCAGCGGCCACATCCCGAAGGCTCCCTACCGTGATGATGGTCACCTGGTCCTTGGAACTCGCAAGAACATCCAGGATCAGATTCACTCCCGCCTGGTATTTTTCCGCCTGATCGAATGCCGCATCGTCCGGCGTCTTCAGCGGTTCGGAAAGCCCCTTGACCCAGGGCACGTTCCGTCCGGTCAGGTAGTTCATTTGCTCGACCGGGATTCGTCCCGGGCATTGGTCCTGTTTATTCCCCTGGTCCAGAACGATTCCTCGGATATCCAGTTCCTCTAGGGCATACAATGCGGCGATGTCGAAATGGTCGTCGGGATCTTTGTGCGGGTGGAAAAGGTCCGTGCAGTACACGACCGGCACTTTCCTGTCGATGTAACCATGGTTTGAGGGGTAAGTTTGGAGGATAGCGAAGCATCCCAATATAAGGGCTAAAATTCCCATAAATGTTTTTCTCATGCCTCGAGCTCCCTCATTGCTGAAGAAATCTTTGTTTCTCTCTTTTTTGCCCAGTGGGCCTGATCACACTCAAAAAACTTTATAGACCTGACAGATTCTTGTCAAACACTTTCTTGGTCATAAAAGTGGAGGCGGGGATCCCCCCGGGCGTGCCACAATGCATATGCTTGTATTTTTTGCTCAATTGCATATACTGTCCATGTTCAATCTTGAAGATCCGCAAAAAGTCTGTTTTGGAAGGAGGGAAAAACCATGTCTGCCAAATTTTTTAAATTGCTGTATGTTTCAATCACCATCATATTTCTCACATTCCTGATCAGTGGTTGCACGACCGGAGGCGGCACGCAAAAGGATGTTTCTCAAAGGGCCTACAACGGCCCATATACCGGAGATAATCTCAGCCGGATCGCTTTCCCGATCGGCGGGATGGGAGCCGGCATGTTCTGTTTTGAGGGGACCGGAGCCATCTCGCATATGTCGGTGAGGAATACCATGGAATTTTTCAACGAACCCTGTATGTTCGCTGCCGTAACGGTGAAAGGGGAAGAAAACACCGCCAAGATTCTCGAAGGGCCCGTCCCCGACTGGAAGACATTCGGCGGACCCAGGACCGGAAACGGATTGGGCGGGACAAGCTACGGGTTTCCCAGATTCAGGGACGTGTCTTTTCAAGCCAGATTCCCCTTCGGGATCGTGACCCTCAGCGATGAAGATATGCCTTTCGATGTCGAAATAACCGGATGGAGCCCTTTCATTCCCGGCAATGCAGATGATGCCAGCCTTCCGGTCGGTGCGTTGGAATATCATTTCAAAAATTCCTCCCAAGAACCGGTCGAGGCGGTCTTTTCCTATAATTCCAGGAACTTCATGACAAAATCGAGCGCCGGAGAAGAGCCGGGCGATTCCATTCGGTCCATCGAGGGCGGATTTTTGTTGTGGCAGCAGGGAACAGAAGAAAACCCAGAGAATGAAGGCGGATTTGCCGTGTTTGTCGATGAAAACGATGTGATGGTCGATCACTGCTGGTTCAAAGGCGGCTGGTTCGATTCGCTCACCCTGGCATGGGAGAATATCCGTAAAGCCGAGTTGATGGATAATCCGCCCCTTGATGGCTCGAGTCCCGGCGCCTCGCTTTTTGTGCCGTTTGCCTTGGAGCCCGGCGGGGAAAAGACCATCCGCCTGATGATGGCTTGGTATGTGCCAGCCACCGACCTGCGCACGGGCAGCGATCCCGAAATCCCTCCAGATCCCCAGGCTGTAACTCCCTGCTGTGCATCCTCCACTTATGTCCCATGGTATGCGGGACGGTTCAAGGACATCAACGAAGTCGCCGATTACTGGCGTCTCAATTACATACCCCTGCGCGAAAAAACAGAGCTGTTCACTGACACGTTTTATGACTCGACCCTCCCGGATGAAGTAATCGAGGCAGTGGCGGCCAATCTGACCATACTGAAATCGCCCACCGTGCTGAGGCAGACAGACGGCCGTCTCTGGTGCTTCGAGGGGTGCAGCGATGACCGCGGCTGCTGTGCCGGTTCGTGCACGCATGTCTGGAATTATGCCCAGGCTATACCGCACCTCTTCCCCGATCTCGAGCGAAGCCTTCGCCAGACCGAATTCAACGAAAGCCAGGATGAGAGAGGACACCAGACCTTCCGTTCCAATCTCCCGATCCGCCCTGTAACCCACACTTTTCATGCGGCTTCGGACGGGCAGCTTGGCGGTATCATGAAGGTGTATCGCGACTGGCGGATTAGCGGCGATACGGCTTGGCTCAAAGTCCTCTGGCCCAAGGTCAAACAAAGCCTGGAATACTGCATCGCGACCTGGGATCCCAAAGGCAAAGGGATCCTGGAAGAGCCTCACCACAACACCTACGATATAGAATTCTGGGGTCCGGACGGCATGTGCACCAGCTTCTACTTGGGCGCTCTGACCGCGGCTGTGGAAATGGGGACCTCGATCGACGATGATGTGAGTAGATACAGCACGCTTTTGGAAAAGGGAAAAAATTATCTCGAAACGGAACTGTATAACGGAGAATATTTTTACCAGAAGATCCAGACCCAAGGCCTCGAGGCCGAGTTCGAGCCTCTCGACTATTCCTCCAACGGCATCGGTTACAAGGAGGTCATGGATCTCCTCAATACCGAAGGTCCCAAGTACCAGTATGGGACGGGTTGTTTGTCCGACGGAGTTTTAGGTTTTTGGATCGCTAAAGTAGCAGGCTTGGGCAATATAGCTGATGCAGAAAAAGTAAAAAGCCACCTTCTGGCCATTTATAAATATAACCTGAGGCACGACCTCTCAGAGCACCCCAACCCGCAGCGGCCGACTTTTGCTATGGGAGATGATGGCGGACTATTGCTATGCAGTTGGCCCCGGGGAGGAGCCCTGTCGCTCCCCTTCGTTTACAGCAATGAAGTCTGGACGGGTATCGAATATCAGGCGGCATCCCACATGATGTTCGAAGGATTGGTGGAGGAAGGGCTTGACATCGTTAGAGTATGCCGCGATCGCTATGACGGCAGAATCCGCAACCCCTTCAACGAATACGAGTGCGGTCACTGGTATGCACGTGCATTAGCGAGCTATGGCCTCCTGCAGGGCCTGACCGGCGTGCGCTACGATGCTGTGGATAAAACGCTGTATATCGATTCCAGGATCGGCAACGATTTCAGGAGTTTTCTTGCGACCGCCACAGGATTCGGCACTGTCGGTTTGAAGAACGGCAAGCCTTTTGTGGATGTCAAACGTGGCGATATCGACATCGCCCATGTTTTTGTTTCGGGCAAAGAAACAGAGCTCTGATCACCGGCTATAATGTCAGGAAGCTCCACTCCTTGGAAATGGGCACACGGCTCATAAGGATGGCCCTTTTTTTTGTGACCAGCAGGTTGTCGCTGGGGTTGATGCCCCTCGAAGTTCTGCCCTGCGCCGTGGGCAGGGCGGTGATAGATATAGTCCTGCATCCCTTCCTTGACTTGATGCCGATGAATCTTATAGGCGACTTCTGAGCAAGTCACGCCCGGTCTGGTTTCTTCTACCTGGATCTGGACACAGTCGGCCACGACCTGCCACATCTTTTCTTGATGGGCCGATACGGGCGCGATCTGATAGTTGCGGTAGCCCTCCCCGCCGTAACCGCCCAGCTTGATATCGGTATTCACATAGACCGGCTCGCCTTTTTTTACTTTATTGTAGAAAAATTGATTGGGATGGGGATAGGCCGTCGCCACCCCTGCCATCTTTGGTGTCTTTTTTATTGCCGCTTACAAGATGTGATGAAGATTTGGTAATAAATTTTAGGGGAATTTTATAGAAGATAAATACTTGACAGAATTAAAATATGTAGGATAATCTTATATACGATTATCTAGTATATACGATTTATGGAGACATGATATGTCATCAAAAACTTTAATTGCCGCGTCTGCCAAGCCGATCATCCTATCCATCCTCCAAACGGGTGAAAACTACGGATACCAGATCATCAAACGCGTTCGCCAAGCCTCGGGCGGAACCTTGGAATGGTCGAGTTCCCTGCTCTACCCGGTGCTGCATAGGCTGGAAAAAGATGGAATGATCCAGTCCCATTGGAAGATTTCGGAAAAAGGCCGGATGCGGAGAAACTATAGCATTACAGACCTGGGCCGAAAAGAATTGATTGTTGAGAAGGAACGCTGGATCAACGTTCACAATGTCCTCAAAGAATTCTGGAGGACGGCTGAAGCCCTGGATTGAAAGGAAAACTAAGATGGCAATTTTTGACTTGGAAAATGCGATCAGAAAGTGGAGAAAAAGTCTATTCAAGGACCCCGGGCTTGAGGAGAATTACATTATCGAACTCGAGGAGGCTTTGCGCGAAGAGATCGAGGAACTTGTCGAAGGGGGGATGAGCGAGGAAGAGGCCTTCCAGCGCGTCGCAGCAGAAGTGGCGCCAACCAAAGTATTGGGATCCGAATTTTACAAGGTGAGAACCACTCGGCGCTCTGGACGTCCATCCTGGCAAGCGCCGCAATTCATGCCCGCACTTCTCTGGCATTATCTAAAGATCTCACTCCGGAAGATCAAACGCCAAAAAAGCTATTCCTTCATCAATATCGCCGGTTTATCTGTGGGCATGGCCTGCTTCCTGCTGATTTTGACCTCGATCCAATTCGAGCTGAGTTATGACCGTTTTTTCGAAAATGCGGACAAGCTTTTCCGTGTGGCCATCCGCAGCGATGCTCCCGACGAAGTCGGTTATTCCATCACCACTTCCCAGATTTTATCCGAAGCTCTGAAGACCAATATTCCCGAAATAGAAAGTGCTGGGATCATCCAAAGATCACGAAATGCGGTGTTTCAGATTGAAACGGAAAGCTTTACAGAAGACGGCTTCTTCGCGGATGAAAATTTTTTCCAGATGTTCAGTTTCGATATGATCCGCGGCAACCGGTCCGAAGCCTTGACAGCGCCGAATTCCATTGTCCTCACAGACGACTTGGCAAAAAAAATACTCGGCTCTGAGGATCCTATCGGAAAAACTATCCATTACAAAGGCCGATTCTTGAGCTGTGATTTAAACATAACCGGAATCATGCGGCAACCGCCCAAAAATTCCCATCTGCAGTTTAATTATCTAATATCTACTGCAACCATGGCTGTGCACAAAGACCTGGGCGAATGGTTCAATACTTGGGACATTTCTGCTTTTTCCACCTATGTCGAACTTAAGGCAGGGTCGTCTCATAAAATTACAGAACAAAAGATACGCAAGATTATGCTCGATGCGAGACCACATGTTTCTATGAAAGAAGACGCGGTTTATTTGCAGCCAGTTACAGACATCCATCTCAAATCCCAGGTAGAAGGCGCAACCGCTACCAACAACCGCATCCAAACGGTGTATCTTTTCGGGGCCATTGCTCTGCTTATCCTCCTTATCGCCGGCATCAATTCTGTGAATCTCTCCACCGCCCGGGCAATGACCCGGCTCAAAGAGATTTGTATGCGCAAGGTCATCGGGGCAGGACGGATTCAGTTGATCAAACAATTTTTAGGAGAATCCTACTTTTTTACAACTCTGGCCATGGGCATGGCCTTTTTGATTTTTTATACGCTTTTCCCAAAATATTCCTATTTCCTGGGCAACGATCTTACGCTGAACGAAGTGGAAAAAATGCCTCTCATTTTCACGATTTTTGGCACCATCCTGTTTGTCGGTGCTTTATCGGGGCTCTACCCCGCCTTTGTGCTATCGGCCTTTCAACCCCTCTTGCTCCTCAAAAAATATACTGGGACCTGGCTAAAGGGAGCAAGAGTCAGAAATCTGCTCGTCATTTTCCAGTTCTCAGCCGTCGTTGTCCTGATGATCGGGGCAATTGTCATAACCAAACAATTGAACTTCATTAAAAATATGAATTTGGGATACGAACGGGAACACATCGTCATCCTGCCGCTCAATGAGGAAGAAGCTATCAAGAAGGCCCAGGTGCTTAAAACCCGGCTGCTTGAATACTCTAAGATTCTGGGTGTTACCGTTTCAGACTCAAGCCCTCTTCGTCTCGGCTCATCTATCGGTGGAAAGAGGATCAAACATGAAAATGGAGAGGAGATCAAGATCGACATGCATATGGCCCATATCGATCACGACTTTCTGGATGTCTTCGGGATAAAAATCGCCGAGGGCAGAAACTTTTCTCAGGAATTTCCAAGTGATGACAAAAGAGTTCTGGTCAATGAAGCCTTTGTCAGGAGAATTGGATGGAAGAAACCGCTCAACAATCTGCTTAATGGTTCCCCTGTCATCGGTGTGATAGAAGATTTCCATTTCGACACCCTGCATAAGACCATCGAACCGGCTGTGTTTTACCTGGGTGAGGGATTTTCCGGAATGGCCAACATCGGCATCCGGATAAGACCCGAAGATCCAGAGAGTACTCTGGCTGAAATCAAAAACATTTTTTCTCAGGCCATGACCAGCCAGTCCTTTGATTTTTATTTTCTGGACGATGCCTACAACCGTCTCTACCGCAACGAGCAGCGGCTGGCCCTCATGATCGGATATCTGGAAGGCTTGGCGATTATCCTAGGTTGTATGGGGCTTTTTGGCTTGGCGACCTTTGCCGCACAGAGGCGGGCCAAGGAGATTGGAATCCGTAAAGTATTGGGGGCTTCGGTTTTCAGCATCATCCGGATGATATCCCGGGAATTTGTTGAGCTGGTTGTGATTTCCAATGTCATAGCCTGGCCCTTGGGATACCTCTTTTTAAAGAAATGGCTTCAGGGTTATGCTTACAGATGCAGCTTTGGCATCGATGTATTTATACTGGCGGGATTAGGGACGCTGCTGATCGCTTTGTTTGCGGTGGGATTGCATACAGTCAAGGCGGCCTGGTCGAATCCGCTTGAGAGTATTCGCTACGAGTGAGGATTTCCTGGCGTTTGGATCTCCGGTTATAATGTCAGGAAGCTCCACTCCTTGGAAATGGGCACACGGCTCATAAGGATGGCTCCTTTTTTTGTGACCAGCAGGTTGTCGCTGGGGTTGATGCCGATGCCGTTTTTTTCATCATACAGGCCTGGCTCCACGCTAAAGGTCATGTTCTCTTCGATCACCGTGTGGTCACCCAGAGAAATAAACGGGGCTTGATGCCCCTCGAAGTTCTGCCCTGCGCCGTGGGCAGGGCGGTGATAGATATAGTCCTGCATCCCTTCCTTGACTTGATGCCGATGAATCTTATAGGCGACTTCTGAGCAAGTCACGCCCGGTCTGGTTTCTTCTACCTGGATCTGGACACAGTCGGCCACGACCTGCCACATCTTTTCTTGATGGGCCGATACGGGCGCGATCTGATAGTTGCGGTAGCCCTCCCCGCCGTAACCGCCCAGCTTGATATCGGTATTCACATAGACCGGCTCGCCTTTTTTTACTTTATTGTAGAAAAATTGATTGGGATGGGGATAGGCCGTCGCCGCTCCGGCGCGAACGTAGTGGGATGTCACCTCCATCCCGACCCCTTTGTTGGGTTTGCCGTCGTATTCGATATCCTTCATCATGAGTAAAATCCCGTATGCCTGAAGGGCCTGGCCAATCTCGAAATCAGTGGCATCTGTGCCCCGCTCCAAAATGTAATCCCTGGCAAAAGCATGGACCTTATCGAAATACCGGTAGGCCCGCTGTGTCAGGGCAATTTCTTCAGGTCTCTTGACGATGCGCATCTTTTGGCAGGTGTCGGCAATGTCGATAAAGCGAGTTCCTGGCATGATTTGCTCAATTTTACTGAGATGTTCAGTGCTCAGGCCCATATCTGTACCGATCGTTTTTCCTTGAAATCCCCGTTTTTTCAGACCAGCCAATAGCCATTCAAAAAGATCGATTCTTTTCCCCATGACCACCTGTCCTTTGTTGGGGAATCCCCCTTCGGCATGGGGGTAACAGAAATAGTAATCGAATTCCGTGCACCACCAGGAGGTAATCAGATCCCTGTCGATCCCAGGCGCATACCAGTAGACTGTGTCCTCCTCTTGCAGCGGGAAAAAGGCCCAGGTTGACCGCTCTCCACTGCCTCGGAAGCAGCCTGTGTAGTAGACCATGTTGGTGTCGCTTCCCAGAAGAACGGCATCGATCCCTATGTCTGAGACCTTTGCCTTAAGCCTGCGCACAGTATTCTGGTACCAACTCAAGGGCAGGCGGTCGTAACCCAACGGAGCGGGTTCGGGATGATCGGGATTGTCCTTCAGTAGTTTTTCCGATCCCTCCTTGTTGAAGGAAGTGCCGCATGCCAGGTGTTTCGCCGCCAAACCGGCCGACGCCAATCCCATCCCCATATTTCTGATAAAATGCCGCCGCGTTATGCTCATCCTTACCTCCAATCGAGAGATATCCTTTATTATACAAACACGGCTGTTAATGCAAATCTCTTTTTTTTGCAACCCAATAATCTTCCCCCTCCTCTGTGGTCCTGCAGTTTTTGTCCAAAAAAGAACAACAGAGACCGATCACCTGATCGATCCCTGATGGCTAAAACGAATTAAAAAATAGGTCTTCTACTTGAGCTTTTCAAGGACATCCATTTCCAGGGTGGCAAGTTTCAGTTTAGCCTGGGCGGCATCCAGAGCATACTGCAGCTGCATGACTTCCGTGTGAGAAACGGTCCCCTGTGCTTTGAGGGCCTGCATCCGGTCCATTTGCTTCATCAAAGATTCAACCTGCACTCGAGCCAATTGTAAATTCCTTTCGGCACCGGTCATCCGGTCCTTGATTTCCACTTCCTGCGCTGTGATTTCTCCTGAAAGAAAACGGGCGCGTAGATCGATGCGCTGTTGGATCTTGTCGATTTTCATTTTTCGGTTGGCAATTTCCGCCTGGATCATATCCATCTCATCCCTTTGGACCAAATTTTCCTCGACCAACTGCTTGACTCGGTCCTGTTGAATGCTGAGCTGTTCCATAGCGAGTTTAGCCTCTTTTTTCTCTAGCTCTAATCGCTTGCTGACAAAATCACGGCCTCCTACTAAGGGAGCATACAATTCGTTCCGCGGGGTGTCGCCGGACAGTTTCACCTCAGCCAGATTCAAAAGCGATCTTGAGTAATCCAACTCTGCATTTTCCACTGCCAGTTTCATTGCCTGGTATTCATCTTCCCGGATCAAGCCGTTGGAAACACGCATTTTTATATCGGAAGCCATCTCTCTTATAGACTCCAGATGAACCTTCATAAGTTCGACCTCAGTTTCTACCCTGGCAATTTCTATCTTCTTCCGCCAGGAGTCCTTGATGTAATCAGCCGCTTTGGTCACGGCCACACCGGTCATCAGAATACCTATTGTGACGGCGATCGCGACCATCCTGCGGGGAACGGCGATTTTCCCGGATGAGGATTTCAAACGGTTTGCCCTCCTGTATTCCGAGGACAGTTGCCATTCCAGTTTCTCCATAAACTGGTTATCGGGTTCGTAGTCTTTATTCATTTTTTTCTCCATTTGTTTTAATTTCTGGGAGCAGCGATTTCAATGACAAGCGGGCCCGCCTCAATTGTCCTTCGACTGCTCTTTCAGAGAGTGCCATTGTGTTCGCTATCTCCTTGACACTTTTCCCATCGTAATAAAAAGCCTCGATTATTTTGGTTTTTTTTCGTCCCAGGGAAGAGATGGCTAAAAATATTTCCAGGGATTTGAATTGATCTTTTGCAGTCTGATTGTCTGTATCCTGATGACGTTCTAAATCTTCTTTCTTGTCCCATCTTTTTTGCCTCAGGTAATCGATCAGGATGTTTCTGGCTACACGTTTCAACCAGGCCACGTGAGAATCCGGCATGCTTTTACGTTTCCAGGTACCAAGAGCCCTCAGGTAGGATTCCTGAACGATGTCCTCGGTCAATTCCCGATTCCCTCCGGTGCGCTTGGCCATGTACCCGTACAGGGGATGAACCGTTTCCCGGTATATCTTCAACCATTGTTGTTCTGTCATAGAATTCGTTTCCTTTCAACGCACATTCTACTCTATTGACGTTTGGCTAGAGGAAAATCCCACAAAAAAAATGGGTAGTGGTGAAGGTTTGCGTGCAACTCAAAGACCATTTTATATAAAAGGGATTGCTGTTCGAAAATGGATATTGATTGTTCAAGAACGGACACTTTGAGATGAAGGATCGTTAAAACTCCCCAAAAAATCATTTGGCCTATTTTTTGCAGCCCATACAAATCCGGAGGGTTTTATGAAAAAAAGGATTTTGAGGAATTTTTTTGCTTTGATGCTTCTGTTTGTGCTGATTTTGAACCAAGGTTTTATCCTGGCTCAGGAGGACGGGGATGATATTGCCATAGGCAAATACAGAGTATTGCATTCAGAAGTTCTGGATGAGGACAGACTTCTCTATATCCATCTTCCCCGCGACTATGAGGAAACACAGCTCAGCTATCCTGTTTTGTATCTTCTGTATGCGGACATCTACAATTATTACTTGGATGTGGCCAGCATCACAGAAAAGCTCGGTTCAACAGGGGAGATCCCACCTGTGATTATTGTTGGCGTAGCCAATACCAACAGATACAGAGATCTTTTGCCGGTGAAAATTGGGGGACGCGAGGACAGCGGAGGCGCGGACAATTTTTTAGAGTTTGTCGAAGGTGAGCTGATTCCTTTTATCGACAATAATTACAGAACTAAAAATTTCAGGATCCTTGCCGGACCCCAGGCAGCGGCAGTATTCAGCTTGTATTCCCTCATCACCAAACCCATGCTATTTAGCGCTATAATTTCTGAAAATCCGTTCATGAATCCCGAAAATGCCGCATTCCTTTTTCCCGAAGCAGAGTCGTTTTTCAAAAATACAAAATCTTTGAAGAATTTCCTTTACATAAAATGCGAAAAAGATGAGCGCCCCCAGGACCTGGAGTATGTGGAAAATTTTGCCAGGCTTCTCGAATCCCAGACGCCCAACGGTTTTCGTTTCAAAGTGGATATCCAGGAACCCTCGGGATATTTCATCGCCCCTCTTCCTTTTAGAGAAGGGCTGAGGATGTTGTTTAACGGGCATAAGCTTCCGGAAAATTTCCGGTCAATTACCGTAAACGACATCATCGGTTATTATGAAAAGCTCTCGGAGGTGTATGGATTCGAGGTCGATCCTCCATCTCTCATGTTGACATTCGAAGGCGACAAATTGAGTGAGCAGAGAAAAACGCGAGAGGCCATCGCTCTCTTTGACTACCAGCTAATCCTGTATCCAAAATCTTTGAATGCGCTGATGCGCCTAGGCGAAATCTACAGAGGAATGGGCGATTTTGAGAGAGCGAGGCAGTACTACAAGGAATTCCTGGATATTCAAGATAGGGATGCGGCCATGATCTGGGACAGGCTGAACATGGTGGAAAAGATCATTAAGGAATCAGCCGCCTACCGCATCGAACAGGAGATCGAGAAAAACGGTATTGAGGCGGGATTGAAAAAGTTCCGGGATATGAAATCCGATCCTGGGAATAAGCTATATTTCGAGGAAAACGAGTTCAATGCCATGGCATACAGATTGATGGGGAAGGGAAAAATAAAAGAAGCGCTAGAGATTTTTATACTGAATGTGGAATTGCACCCGAATTCTCCCAATGTTTACGACAGCCTGGGTGAGGCTTATATGAACAGCGGAGACACTAAAAACGCGATCAAAAACTATAAAAAATCCCTCGAGCTCAACCCTGACAACGACAATGCCAGAGAAATGTTGAAAAAGCTTGAGAAGAAGCCAGGTGTGTCACCGACCCAAGCAACAGGTCCGATGTCTAATCAAGAAATTGAGGCCGTCGAGACCTTGGTTCAGGTTGAAAATTGCCGTCTCAACTTCCAGGTCATCGAAGGGGGAAGCCTGACCATTCTTCTCGAATCCGGAGGCGGTATGGACTCCAGAGAGTGGAATAGACTGGCACCCGAACTGGCCCGTCAGACAGGAGCTACCATCGTTTCCTACGATCGTGCCGGATTCGGGAAGAGCGATCTGCCGGAAACTCCCCATGATATGCGAGAAGAGGTCGAATGGCTATGGCAGGGCCTTCAGAAACTCGAACTGCAGAAAGATCTTATCCTGGTAGGTCATTCCTTCGGGGGCTGGATGATCCGCCTGTTTGCCAGCGAACACCCTGAGGTTGTACGCGGGATGGTGTTTGTCGATCCATTCACAAACGAGCTTGTGGATCTTCTCGGCTTGAAGTATCTCGATAACCACACCCTGGCAGGAAAAATTCCGTTCGACACTTCTCAACCGGATAAACTCACAAAATTTCAACGTGCCGTGGTTCGCATGGTTGGAGGTGGTTTGAGCCCCAAAATGGAGATTATGCGCAAAACAAAACTCCCTTCCGATATCCCCGTCGTGGTGATTACCAGCGGCAGGCCATTCCTCCCAAAAACCGAGGATCAAGAGGCCTGGCGATTGTCTCATGAACAATTGACCGCATCGATCAAGGGGGCAATTCTTGTCGTGGCAGAAAAAAGTGACCATATGGTCCCGGGAAGACAACCGGATCTCGTAATCGAGGCCGTGATGAAAGTAATAGACAGCGAGAAAAAACATTTCCCAGATCTCACGGAGAAATATTTTGGACAAAAGGCTCCGGGAATGAAGGCGGAGCTGTTTACGCCCGAGTTTATTTCTCTTGAAGGCAGGCATGAATTTGCCCTTAGTTTTTCTCCGGCAGGGGATGAACTTTTGTTCTCCACCCAAGTACTGGAGAGACCGGCTTGCGTCTTTTACACAAAAATTGCAGATGGAAAATGGACGAAACCCAAACAGGTCAGCCTGAGCAAGGGGGCAAAAAAAGAAGAGATGGAGGCTTTTTTTTCTTGGGATGGCCGTTATATCTTTTTCGCTCCGTATGATGAAGGTTTGGATGTCAGGATCTGGAAAGTCGATATTCATGAAGACGGTTGGCATCACCCAGAGCCTTTGGCAGGACAGATATCAAACGATTCTGCCTTTTTTCCCACTTCCACAAAAAAGGGAACACTGTATTATTCCAATATTACCCAGAGAAAAATATACAAAGCTTTACTTGAAAATGGAGTGGTCCAAAAATCAGGCGAAGCAGGATTGGAGTTCGAAGGTCACGGCTTCATTGCTCCTGATGAGAGTTTCATACTGGTCGACTCAATTCAAGATGAGGGCTACGGAAAACAGGATATATATGTTGCCTTCCGGAATGAAGATGGAGGATGGTCAAAGCCAGTGAACCTGGGAAACGAAGTCAATACGGAATATTTCGAAACATGCCCGACTTTATCATCGGACGAGAAATATCTATTTTTCAGCCGATACGATGAACCCGGGGAGATATCCAATATCTATTGGATAGACAGCCACGCCATCGAAGAAGCGCGCAAAGCTATTGATACCCGACTGAGAAAACCAGTGGATGATTTCCCGGTTCTCAAAGGCCCCTACCTCGGCCAGAAGCCGCCGGGGATGACACCGGAGATATTCGCTCCCGGAATTGTTTCCACAGAAGAATATCGAGAATTCAGCGGCACATTTACTCCCGATGGAAAAGAGTATTATTTCTTCCGTTTTGCGGATGGTGCAGGAATGATGGTATGCAAATTGTTGAATGAAGGATGGGCTGCTCCAAAACCAGCCAGTTTTAACACCGAGTACATCGAAAATGAACCACATATCGCACCGGATGGGAAAATCATGTTTTTTAACAGCAACCGCCCTTTCCCCGGATCTACTGAGGAACGAAGACCAACGCAGATCTGGTTTATGGAGAGATCGGGGGATAGCTGGGGAGAGCCGAAACACTTGTGCGAAGGGATGTTTGCTACGGCCTCAAAAAATGGGAATATCTATTTGAATTCCGGAATAACAAGATTAGAAAATGGGAAGTTTACACCTTTTCGTGAAATCGAAGGTGCTTTAAATGCACCACCTACTGGTTGGAAGCGTGGTAACCATTCAAGCATCGCCCTAGATGAAAGTTTCCTGATTTACGATTCACAAAGATTGGCAGGCGAATGGGATTCTGATGAAAATTTATTCATCTGTTTTCGAACGAAGGATGGCACTTGGATTGAATCTTTTGATCTAGGAAGTAAATTGGATCTACCGGGCGGCAAAATGCTGGCGACAATATCACCGGATAATAAATACCTGTTTTTTTGCAACAGGGGAGATATTTATTGGGTGGATGCAAAAATCATCGAAGGTCTTAAGTCAAAGGAATTGAAATAAAGGGAAAAAACGGGCCTTTGGCTAATCAGAGGGATTCTGTGATCGCTAAATAAGATAAGAGAAAAAGGTCATGAAAAAAACCATATTGTTTACAATGTTTATAATTTTGCATCTGATTGTTATTGCTTCAGCGGAGACGATTGTAGAAGTGGCCAAGAAAGGCGATTTGCAAACCGTAAAAACGATACTGGCTCAAGATCCTTCCAAACTGAATGCGGCTGACGAAGATCATTACACGCCGTTGCATTGGGCATGTATGCGTGCCCATTGGGATGTCGCTCGATATTTGATCGAAAGTGGAGCGGATCTGAATGTTGTCGGCGGTGATGGAGGGACGCAAATCAACTGGGCCGTTCATCACGATAACGTGGAGATCGTCAAACTGATGATCGAAAAAGGGGCAAAACTCAACATCCAAAATCAGTGGGGCATGACCGAGTTGCACACGGCCATCTGGCGGGGCAACATCCATGTGGTCGAGTATCTTTTGGATCATGGATCGGATCCCTCGATCAAGACCAACGAAGGCTGGACAGCCATGCACTATGCCTTTCGCAGCGGACATGACAACGTCATCGATTTGCTCAAAAGGCGAGGCATATCTTTAAAAGTCCAGGACAATACGGGAAGATATCCGCAGCACCTGTATTTCAAAAAACCGAATCCCATCGTGCTTTCTCCTAAAGAACTGGATGAATACATCGGAAAATACTACCTCGGCGATTATTTGATGCTTGAAATCTGGAGAGAAGGCGATCGGTTGAAAATCATGGAATTCGGGCCTGATGAAATCTATCCTGTGGCCAAGGATTTCTTTTATTTCAAACAGGCGCCCTGGACGTTGATTTTCTCCAGAGATGAAAATGGCAAGATCCATCATGCCCAGCTGTCCTTCATCAGGCGGTCTTATACCATCGTCAGAAAATGAGTGAGCATTGGAACCGCAAAAATTATTGAGGATCTTAAAACAAAAAAATTGAATTGAAGGAGAATCGAATCATGAAAGTTTTTATCAACGCATTATTCCTGTTAATCTTTATCTGCAGTTTTTCAATTGGCCAAATCGACAGCTCCGGGTATATCAACATAGGTAATGATAAAATATTTTATGAAGCCGCAGGAGAGGGTTCAGCCCTGATTTTTTTGCATGACGGCCTCATTCACCGCGAAATATGGGATGACCAGTTTTCGTTCTTCTCACAAAGCCACAAGGTGATCCGTTATGATAGAAGGGGTTATGGGAATTCATCGCCGGCAACTGAAGCTTATTCAGTTGTAGAGGATCTGAACAGACTGTTTACTCATCTGGAAATTGATAAAGCTTGCCTGATTGCTATGTCGTCGGGAGGCAGGCTGGCTATAGATTTCACTTTGCAATTTCCGGAGAAGGTCAGTTCCTTGATCCTAGTGGGAGCGGTGGTCGGCGGTTTCCCGTACACCCAGCACTTTTATGATCGGGGAGGACATTTGCCCTCTGATTTAAACACCCATGAAGAGAGAAGACTTTATTACGCCTTCGATGATCCGTATGAGATTTTTCCGGAGAATGAGGCAGCAAAAGAAAAAGTGGCGGGGTTTGTCAAGAAAATCCCCCAAAAAGAGCATGGTTTCCCGTCCAGCGTTCCTCCGGGGGAACCCGCCTATCAACGATTGAATGAAATAAAAATTCCGACATTGATTCTCGTGGGGGAATTTGATATTCCCGATGTTCATGCCCATGCCGGTGCTATCAATGCCGGAATTGCGAATTCGAAAAGAGACATTATCCCGAAATCAGGGCATTTGATTCCGATTGAACAGCCGACAGTTTTTAATGATGCCGTCGCAAAATTCTTGAACGCCTTATCGCAATGATGTGATAGCATTCGCTTCCTCAGAACATTGACTTTATGACTTGCATGTCTTATATATATGTTAAAAGGGATGTTTATAAAATACAAGAAACGCTTCAATCTGACTTTTCTGTTCATATTTCTTTTCATTATTTTATCCGCCAACTTTTTGCACACAGAGAAAACACTTTCAGAGGACAACAACTGTCCTGCCTGCCAGTTTCAACATTCCTCCCTCACAACGGCACAGATTAACTTTTTCTCTGTCCCTAGCCTTTCTTTTCTTCGCGTCCTAAAATCGTTTGAATCCTTTAATTATGATTTTATTTTTTCCATAACCCCCAACTCTCGTTCCCCTCCAAAGATTTAATCCCTCCAATTAATTCTAGGCGTTAACCTCTTTTTTTCAGACTCCATTGAAGCTCCTTGCATAATAAGGGCTTAAAGGAGGGGAAAATATGACAAAAAAATCATTTTTTACTATTATTCTACTAATTCTTATTCCAATGACCTTGGCTCAATTCACGTCAGCCTATCAACAGCGGCAAAATCGTCATCAGCTCAGGCAGGGACAAGAAAAATATTATTCCATCAGAGGTCAGATTGTTGATTGGGATACGAATTATGTTGAAAAAGCAGTGGTTTTGATCCCAGAGTTGGGAAAATCTGTAGAGACGGATGAACGGGGTGCCTTTGAGATTACGCAAATTCCACAGGGAAGCTACCATCTGGAAGTTTATGCAGAGGGCTTTTTAGAATATTGCTCTGATCCCTTTGACATAGCAGGGAATAAGACCGGCTACAATATCGTCCTTACTAAAAGACTTACAGAAGAAATTGTGGTAACGGCAACCAGAACACAAAAGCTTTTTACCGAAACCCCTGTGAAGATTGCAGTAATAAGCCGGGAAGACATCGAAAGGAAAGCTCCGGCCAATCTTGCCGATACTCTTTATCAAACCACAGGGGTCAGAGTCGAAAACGATTGCCAAAATTGCAACTTCACCCAGGTCCGCATCAATGGTATGGAAGGAAAATACACTCAAATTCTCATTGATAGCTCTCCTGTTGTTAGTGCAATGACAGGTGTTTATGGTTTAGAACAGATCCCTGCAGAAATGCTGGATAGGATTGAAATTGTCAAAGGAGGCGGCTCGGTCTTATATGGAGGAAACGCGGTTGCCGGAGTGATAAATGTACTAACCAGGGAGCCGGATGAAAACAAAACGTTTCTAAAACTCCATCAAGAATCTGTTTCAGGGAAACCTTTCACCAATCTAGGATTTCGTTCCAGCCTTGTCTCCAAAGATCTAAACACAAAAGCCTATCTTTTCGGCAGCTACCAAGATAGAGAACCTGTAGATTTGAACGATGATGAATTTTCTGAACTTGGCAGCATATCCAATACTTCCTTTGGGGTGAATCTTTATAATTATTTTTCTGGGATTAATGGCAAGCTTAAATTAAGCCTTTTCAGGATTTTCGAAGAACGCAGAGGCGGAGATCTCTTCGATAATCCCCCACACGAAGCCAACACCGCTGAATGGATCAAAACGAACCAGATAGGCTTCAGCTCGGATTGGAATCATTATTTGTCGGATAAGCTGCACTATAACCTCTCTTTCTCTCTTGTGGATGCCAAAAGAGATACGTATTATGGGAGCCATAAAGATCCTAGTGCCTATGGAACAACAAAAAATCCTTTGCTGTTCCTGAATTCCCAGATCAATTATCAAATAGGGAGTCATGTCTTCTCGTTCGGGGCGCAACACAAACGAGATGAAATAAGAGATGAAGCGACTGGCTATGACAGGATAATCGAAGAGGTCTATCATGAAAGCGGTTTGTTTTTGCAGGATGATTTTCAAATAGGAAGCATGTTTTCCATACTCACGGGATTACGACTGAATAGACATTCGGCTCTCGACAGGATGATCTTTACCCCTCGTGTGAGTATTCTTGTCAACCTATCTCGAGATCTAGGTTTTCGCACATCTTTCTCTACAGGATTTAGGGCTCCTCAAGTTTTCGATGAAGATTTGCATATCACTCAAGTCGGAGGGGAAGGGATGATGGTGAAAAACTCTCTGGATCTGAAAGAAGAAAAATCTTACAGTCTGAATAGCGGTTTCGATTACGCAAAGCAGTTCGAGAGGAACCTGATTCAATTCAGTGTAGAAGCGTTTTACAATAAATTGACGAACACATTCGTTCTTCACGAAATCGAGCGAATAGAAAATGCCAGAATTTTTGAGAGAATAAACGGATCTGGTTCAAAAGTCTACGGATTATCGATTGATTTTGGATTGGTTCTAGGTCCCAGATTTTCTCTCTCCTCGGGATGGACTTTCCAGCGAAGCCGACGCGATGAACCTGAACCAGACTTCAATTCAATAATATTTTTCAGAACTCCCGATATGTATGGCTATGTCAATGTGAGTTTTAAAAGCAAAAAATGGGCAAACCTCGACCTTTCAGGTGAATACACCGGGTCTATGACAGTTCCTCACTATGCTGGTTATATTGACGAAGACAAGCTGGAAACAACTCCTTCTCTTTGGGTTGTGAATATCAAACTTAACAGATCCATTAACATCACTGAAAACAGCAACGTCTCTTTATCTTTAGGTGTTTATAATGTACTTAATTCGTATCAAAAAGATTTGGATAAGGGAGTCGACCGAGATTCAGGTTACGTGTATGGGCCGGCAAAGCCCCGGTCCTTATATTTGGGCTTTGAATTTTCCTTTTGAAATATAGCTCTCTTTTGCGGGCTGGAGAGAGTTCTCTGCATTAGGTCATCGAATCCCTTTTGGTGACTACAGCCCGCATTCTATTTTTGTGTAACTTGGCTGTCACAATTTTCGATTTTGCTTTATTTGCACAGTCTGGATGAACGACATTTTTACCAATGTGGATTCTTTTTTCTTGACTGCCGAATGCGATATAACACACATCGCAGTAGTCAAGAGGAGCATCACTATTTCTTCTTATTCCATTCACCTCTGACACATTCGAGAGTTCGTCTCTTTCGAATTCATTCATTGCTTGATCCTCCTAATGGAATGTATAGTCTAATGGATGTTTGCGTCATCCTCATCGAACAGGATCGATAAAATGTTTTTTTTGGAATTCGCCATCATAATCTCATCTATCAAAGTCGGGATTTGAAATTTTCGAGCAAAATAGGCCAATAGATTTAAGTGATTTCCTTGAAAATCAGGGTTGCTAAGAATCAAGCAGACGAGGTGAACCGGCTTTTCATCAATGGCACCGAAATCGATCCCTTCCGGGATTCTTGCAATTGAAACAATGGTCTGGTCAAGCTCGTCAACGAAGAGATGTGGGATGGCTGCCCCATTCCCGATTCCCGAGGAATCTTCAGCTTCGTTCGACATCAATTTCTTATATGCACGATCTGAATCTAAAGAGCCATAAATGGTGCTGACCCTTTCTATCATATATCTTAAAAGATCGCTCTTTTCCGCAAAGTCCAGTTTCTTAAAAACCAGGCGCGGATCCGTTGTTTCTGAGAATGACAGCTGACTCATGGGGGAGGGGAAATAATCTGGGGAATGCTTGGAGCTTCCTGGAAGCATGAAATCGGTAAAGTGATCTGCGCCGTAGCGCACAAGTTTTCTGAATCCTTCACCACCGAGACTTCGCATTAGAGCGATAATTTCAAAAACATCCTTTGATTCCATGCCGATGTTGACAGCCATCTTGATAAGCTCATTCAATTCCTGATGTCCTCGCAGGAGTAAAATTGAATCAGGATTAGGACGATGGCTCATCTCGATCAAAAGAGACACCGGGATACCGATGGTTTCAGCGATTTTTATCATTCGATCGTGTGTGGGGGCTGGTAGTTTCCCCAGTTCTACCTGAGAAATGTATGCCGGTGACACCTCCATCTTTTTTGCCAAAGCTCGGAGGCTGATGCCTGCTGCTGACCTCAGCATCCTTAACGTATGGCCGAACATCAATTGATTCATCATGTCTTTGTTGAATGTAAAGTGTTTACTTGACAATATACGATCCGTCCCCTTTTTTGTCAAGTTTTTTTTATGAAAAATGAATTTTATGAGTTTGTCCGGGTGTTCGTTCGGGTTGGTACTGCAGGTTGACTCCATCTAATCATCTGTGATAATAAAGCTCTTCATTTAGTGAACAACGAGTAAGCAAACATGAAGAAAAAATCCTTTGCTCTCATACTGGGCCTCTTGATCATTGGCCTTATTCTGTCTATTGTCCCTTCCTGCCGAAAAGCTCCCAGGCCGCTGAATATCATTCTCATGATCACGGATGGTTGCGGTTACAACTGTTTCGATTTGGCCAGTCTTTACCAAAACGGCCAAACCGGAACACAGGTGTACGATTCCTTTCCCGTCCAATTCCCTGTCAGCACCTATTCTGCATCCTCCACACCTTACGATCCGCAAAAAGCCTGGGCCACGTTCGAATTTGTCCTCTCCGATCCCACAGATTCTGCGGCTGCTGCCACAGCCATGGCCACAGGCGTAAAAACAAACGATGACACCATCTGTCTCGATCCAGAAGGGAAAAAGCTCACGAGCATTGTCGAAGTGGCTGAAGAATTCGGGAAAAAAACAGGCGTGATCACATCGGTGAATTACTGCCACGCCACACCAGCTGCTTTTCTTACCCATGCGGCAAATCGCTACATGTATGAAGATATTGCAAGGAAAATCATCAACGAGAGCACAGCTGACGTTATCATGGGATGCGGCCATCCCTATTATGACAGGTCTGGGAGGCCAGTCGAAGAACCGAACTTTCGATATGTGGGTGATCAAGAAACTTGGGAAGCCCTTCTTCGCGGTGACATACTTACAGATTCCGACATGGACGGGCATCCCGACCCCTGGACAGTGATCGAGACGGTTGAAGGATTCCGGGCCCTGATCGAGGGCCAGACCCCAAACAGAGTGTTCGGTATCGCTCCCATTTACAGAACGCTTCAACAGGAACGAGATGGTGATGGACAAGCTGATCCATACGCAGTCCCCCTCGTTCAGACCGTCCCGACGTTGAGTGAAATGGTCTCGGGGACGCTCAATGTCCTCGATGATGATCCTGATGGTTTTTTTCTGATGATCGAAGGAGGAGCCATCGATTGGGCTTGTGAGGACAACCAGAAAGGCCGTCTGATCGAGGAACAGATATCCTTTAACCAGGCAGTGGAGGTTGTGGTGGATTGGATCGAGACCCACAGCCGGTGGGAGGATACCCTGCTCATTGTCACGAGCGACCATGAAACAGGATACATCACAGGCCCTGGTTCAGGCAAAAACTGGAAACCCCTGGTGAACAACGGAAAAGGCAAGGTGCCGATAATGGAGTGGCATCATGATTACCACACCAACTCACTCGTCCCTTTGTACGCCAAAGGATATGGCAGCGATCGGTTTGCCGCTTTAGCTGATGAGAAAGATCCTGTGCGGGGGCTTTACCTCGATAATACCGAGATCGGGCTCCTCATGATAGAAGTGCTCAAGGAAAGAAGTTCCAAGACCAATTGATATATTCTTTTTCCCATATTCCCAGTCCTTTTTCTTTAGCTTCTTTTTCGAGGTTGTTGTAATGCTTTAGGTTTTCTGGCAGGTATTTTCGATCGACTCGGGCATAACCTTTTTTAAGAAGGACTTCGTTGAAGCTTAGATATTCTCCCTTCCAATACCCGATTTCGATAAAAGGGTGCCCGTTTTCGTCACGGACGATGCCAGCGGTTGTATTGTCCGTCGTCCATGTGAATAGTTTCACCGTCTTTCCTTCCAGTTCTTTTTTGGTGAAGTCATAGATTTTGTAACCCCATATCTCATCTTGAGGAGGTGCCTTGATTCCTGTAAGCCGGGCAATGAATGTGTCGCCTATCTGGACGAGATCCCCGTTGAGTACTTTTTTTACAATTCCCGTGTTGGCTAGTGCTGAGACTGGGAGCAGACAAATCAATAGGATTAATAAGAATTTTTTCTTTTTTATTGCGAACATAATAGCCTCCTTTGAAACGCTCATCGATTCAAGCATACAAGAAGGCATATCAGTCAACAACTTAAGTCTTCATGACAATCTGTTAAGGTGAGTTATATTGATTGGCCTCATTTTTGCCCCGGACTATTCTGATAAGGAACATCGAGATTAAGTCGGGGTAATCGATCTTTGCATTATGCCGAAGGGGATCATAAAGATCTCAGTTTGTTAGAATGGGTATTTTGGCACTGAAAATGGGCTTTTTAGGGGAAATAATAGGGAATTTAGCACTTAACTTCTTTAATTTTAATCTATTGGCGCAGCCAAGCAACTATTTTTACTATTTTTTCGAGGGCAGAGGTCGCAGGCTACTCTTGTCTTATCGATCTTGTCTTCAGGGCCGAAACCATAAACTCCTGAAACAGACTTAAAAGGGACCATGAGATAACTTTCATTTAATTGGACACCGATCCTTTTTCCGTCAAGCATTTCGAATATTTTCTTTTGTTCTTCGATTGTCCATTTGTACTGGCCCGGCGAATATGCGCAGGTCGATCCCCAGCTTTCATGTTTGATCCCTTCTCTTTTGATTTTTTCACCGACGAATTCACCAAGAATACCCAGCAAGCTGGTTGTGATGGTGTCCATTATGATGGTAGCCAATGTAACCCTAGATCGACTTGTCTCGTCAGTAATTCGATCCACCCCGTTGCCCAGGGTGATAATGTGCTGCCAATATAGGAACGTCCCAATAATGTTTTTTGATATTTTTTGTAATATACGATAATATATTATATCGTAATAAACGATTTAATAGAGAGACGCAAAATGAAAGAAATAACCCGAATCGAAGAGACTATACTTCTTACGATATTCCGGCTGAAAGATCACGCCTATGGAGTGACAATCAAAGATCAAATAAAAAGACTGACAGGAAGAGATTATTTGTATAGTACGCTTTACACAACATTAGAACAGCTTGTCCGCAAAGGCCTAATCGTAAAGCGCTTCGGGGAGCCAGCGCCCATCCGCGGTGGAAAACGCAAAATTTACTTCACTCTCACCGAAGAGGCTATCGCGGCATTGAAGAACACCTACAATAAGCACAAGCTGATCTGGAGCGGGATTTCCGAGGGAACTCTCACAAAGAGCTACCTCAAATGAACCAGAAAACCGGTGACCGACCGAATTTTCTTGTGCGGCTACTAACCCGCCTGTACAAATTCAGCCTGGTTGAGGGTTTTTCCGGGGATATTGAAGAGGACTACCGTTACCGCAGGATTGAATACGGCCGCACGCAGGCCGGTCTTTGGTTGTGGAAACAGACATTCAGATCCCTTGCTTTCTTTCTGAAAATTTATACAACCTGGAGTTTTGTCATGCTAAAAAATTTCCTTAAAATAGCGTTCAGGATTCTGAGAAAAAACCATGTTTACTCATTTATCAATGTATTTGGCCTTTCTCTTGGCATAGCCAGTTGCATTTTGATTTATTTATATGTGCAGAATGAAATGAGCTATGACAAATTTCACCATAACAAGGAAAGCCTCTATCGGGTATATATCACCGAGGATCCTCCTATCCGTGATGCCTTTTCCTACGTCGAAGCTCCTTGGAACCTTGCAGAAGCTTTGGAAACTTCTTTTCCTGAAATAAAGCGGGCTGTTCGTTTGGTCGTTCGGACGGACGTCGTTCGTTTTGAAGATAAAAGTTACACCGAGCGTTACCATCTTGTGGATCCGGATTTTTTTGAGATGTTTACTTTTCCGCTGCTCGAAGGCGAAAAAAGCACTGTGCTGCAAAACATCAGTTCTGTCGTTCTCACCGAAAGCTGCGCGATTAAAATTTTCGGCAATGATGATCCCATGGGCCGGCAGCTTTCGATTAAGATCGGCAATGAGTTCCATGATTTCTTCGTCAGCGGGATTGCTCAGGATGTTCCTCCCAATTCCAGCATTCGATTCAGCATGCTAATCCCCATCGATAATGTGCATAAATATATGAGCGACCGGGCGCTGGATAATTGGTTCAATGTGTCTTTCGAGACCTATGTGCTCACGGCCAATCCCCTAGAAGATCAGGATATCGAGGCAAAGCTCCAAACGGTTGTCAGAAATCACTATCCGGAGGAGAATTCAGATATGGTGACCCTTCATTTGCAGGCCATGACTGATATTCATCTGGATCCGGATTTGCCGGCCGGATTCGAGGGGACCAGTGATCCGTTATATTCATATATATTAATGGCCATAGCGATTCTCATACTCGGTGTGGCTTGTGTCAATTTTATGACTTTATCGGTGGGACGGGCTACCACCCGGACCAGAGAGGTTGGCGTCCGGAAGGTCTTAGGCGCTGTGAAATCCCAGCTGATCGCGCAATTCCTAGGGGAAGCGGCTCTCATGAGTGTGTCTGCCCTTTTTCTCGGCATATTGCTCGTCCATCTATTTCTTCCTTCCTTTAATGCCATGATCAACAAGAACCTTTTTTTCTCTTCCGATTTCTGGACATTAGCTTTTATGTTCGCTCTTATGCTGTTCGTGGCAGGCATCGCGGGGAGCTATCCCGCCATTTATCTTTCTCGATTTCAGGCTGTCGAAGTCATGAACAACAAATCACGGACTGCCGGTGTTAATCTGCTGGTTCGAGGTCTTGTTCTGGGGCAATTCGCCCTCTCGATTGGGTTGATCGTATGCACGCTCACAATGCAAGATCAGCTGCGTTTCTTGATAAACAAAGATTTGGGTTTTGATAAAAATCATGTAGTGGTGATCGAAAATCATAGTGCGCAGGATCAGAGTAGTCTGCTAGTGGAGCGCTTCCGAAATTCAATTATAACGCGCAAGGAAGTACTCGGGGTTTCCGGCACGTCCACAGCTTTTGCCAGGGATTGGGCGGTGATGGGTTTCAGGTCTGATGATGGCTCATTCAAACAATTTTACCAGCTCACGGCGGATTATGATTATCTCGACACAATGGAGATCGAAATATTGAATGGCCGGAATTTTGCTAAAGAATTCCGTACTGATGAGAGTGAAGCCCTCATCGTCAACGAAGCATTGGTCGATTATATGAACTGGGATTTTCCGATAGGAAAAAGCCTGCCCGGCAAGAGATTCCCCCCCCACCGTGTCATCGGAGTGGTAAAAGATTTTAACTTCGAATCGCTTCACAATGTCGTTGCCCCAGTCATCATCGTGTTGGATCCTACCACCCTCCTTAGGGGGATCAACGATATATCCACCTCTTATTCACCTCGCCTGTTGAATTTTATCAACGTGCGGATAAGGCCTGAGAATATCCAATCAACCGTTGCAATGCTCAAAAACGCTTGGCAAAATATCGCTCCCGGACATCCCTTCCTATTCAGTTTCCTCGATCAGGATGTACAGCAGCAATACCAGGAGATTCAACGATGGGGTGCGATCGTGAGGTACGCGTCAGTTTTCACCATATTGATTGCGTGCCTGGGCCTCTTCGGGCTTGCCACCCTGACTGTCGCCTACCGCACAAAGGAAATCGGCATTCGAAAAATTCTGGGGGCTTCTGTGTTCAGTGTGGTTTTCAAGCTCGCGTTTGAATTCGGAAAACTTGTGATCTTGGCCAACATTATTGCCTGGCCGATCGCATTTTTCATCATGAGACAATGGCTTCAAGATTTTGCATTCCGCACCAGCTTGAGTTTGGATAAATTTCTTATATCAGCTGTTGTGGCCTTAGGCATCGCCCTGACGACGATCAGCTATCATTCCGTGAAGGCTGCACTTTCCGATCCTGTTCGGACGATTAAACATGAATAAATTCCCAACGTTTTCAGGTAGGTTTTTATTCGTAACGGATAGCTTTGACAGGATCGAATAGAGAAGCCTTGATGGCAAGGTAACTCACAGTAACAAACGAGACTATGAGTGACAATCCTGCTGCAATCAGAAATACATCCGGTCCTATAGTAATCCTGAAGTGATAGGGGGCTAGGATCCTGTGCATGACAAAATAAGAAACCGGCCAGATAACAACATTTGCGGCACCGACCAGAATGAGAAACTCCTTGGTCACGAGCGAGAATATTTGCGATATGCTGGCTCCTAGGACTTTCCGGATGCCGATCTCTTTGATCCGTCTGTTTATGGCAAGGGAGGTCAAACCGAAAATCCCCATGCAGGCAAGGATGATGGCGAATATGGATGAAAACTGGACGATAGCGCTCCACCTTTTTTCGCTGTTGTACTGGGCCTCCAGGTCATCTTCGACGAAAGTATAAAGGAACGGCTTGTCAGGCTGAATCTCTTTCCAGATTTGTTCGAGATGTTGAATGGTCCCAGATACGGAACTGCCCGAAATTCTTACCAACATACTCCCCATATACCAGCCCGGCTGCATATGCAGCATTACAGGTGCAAGGTCGTGTTTCATAGACAGAACATGGAAGTTTTCCATAACACCTATGATGGTCAGATTGTACGGGTATTCTTCAGCGGGGCCCTCGACAAACTCGCTTATCCTGTGTCCGATGGGGTCTGTGATCTCCAGACGTTCTAAAAACTTCTGATTGACGATGGCGGCATCTGAATCACTGGCATAATCCCTTGAAAAATTCCTTCCTCGAACAAGCTTTATTCCCAGAGTGGGGAGGAAACCTTCATCGACCCTGTATTGAAACACATTCAGACGCTGCCCGTTTTTTTCCAGGGGATACTGGGACCAGCCTATCCCGAAGGAGTTTGTCTGTGCCCCCACATGGAGGACATCAGGATAGGAAAGTGCCTTCGGGCGGAAAAGGTCCACGAGCTTTTGACTGTCTTCAGCAATTCGCTCTTGGAGTTTGACAGCCACAAGGCCTTCTTTGATAAAACCGGGATTCCTCGCTGTCATGAACCGGACTTGTTTTCCCAAGACGAGCGTGGAGATGATCAGGAATATGGAGAGGGCGAATTGGACCACAACGAGGATCCGGGCAAAGGTGGGGCGGTTCCCGATTCTTAGTTTTCCTTTCAGGACCTGGACTGGTTGAATCCCGGACATCACTAGGGCAGGATAACTGGCTGCCAGGCCGGAAATGACAACTATCAAAAGCACCAGAAAGGATAAGTTGCCCACCTTGAAAAAATCTCCCAATTGAAGGGATTTTTCGGCCAGGCGATTGAAGGTGGGTAAAAATAAAATTGCCAGGGCTGCTCCAGTCAGGAGAGCGAGGATGAATGTCAGGAGGGCCTCACTCCAAAACTGCATGATGAGCTGTCGCCTTAACGCTCCGATAACCTTCCGCATACCGATTTCTCTCCCGCGGGCGGCAGCTCTTCCGATGGTTAAGTTCATAAAGTTCATGCAAGCGATGATCAACACGATAAGAGCGATACCCCCCAGGATATAGGAGCTGCTAGCACTGGAACCTTCCCAGGAATCCGGATCCAAATGCATATCTCTCAGCTGCTGAAGCTCGAGAGATACAGGAATGTGGTCTTTGTTCGGCTCGCCTTCCTGTCGCCATTTTTCGAATTCTTTTGCAAAGGTTTGGCGGACAAAGGCCGGAAAGCGATCAGCCAGCGCTTGTGAATCGGCTCCCGGCTTGATTTGGATATACAGCGGAGTGGAAAAATCCCCCAGATTGGTGAGGACTTCGTCATACTCGAGGGATGGCATGTTAACGATGGGAACCAGGAATTGGAACTGGATAGTGGAATTGCGAGGGGTATCCTTCGCCACTCCTGTTACGAAAAAATCCTGGACTTTTTGGCTGAAAGTGAGGGTCATAGCCTTTCCTATGGGATCATCATTCCCAAAATATTTGGCCGCCGCACTCTCCGTGATCACTATCGCGTGTCGCTCGGCAAGAACGGTTTCGGGATCGCCTTCCACAAGAGGAAATGAAAAGACTTGGAAAATCCCTGGATCGATAAAATAGATCCGTTCCTGGTTCATGATCTGATTGTGACGGACTACCGCTCTGCTCCCTGCAAAGCGCACCACATGCTGTATCTCGGGGAAATACTCCTCCAGAGGTTCTCCCATGGCAGCAGGCAGGGCGGGGCCACGCGACCGGATGCTTCCATCCTGGGCATGAAACCGGGATAGGATTCGAAAGGTGGTTTTTTCCTTGTCGTGAAAGTTATCATAGGATAATTCGTCCGCTACATAAAGAAAGATAAGAACACAGCAGCTCAGACCCACAGCGAGCCCGGCGATATTGATAACGGCGAAAATCTTCTGCCTGAATAGATAGCGGAATGCAGTTTTGAGATAATTTTTTAGCATGACCAAACTCCAACGCAAGGAATGAATGATAAGAGGCGGCACAGTCAGCAGGAATTGAGCCCAATACCAGCAGGCTGCGGCAATGCATCCGCGCTCCTCATAGATATCCGTGTAGATTTCTCTGAGGTCCCCGTCTAGATAGCCGGAGTCACGTTTGGGATAGAAAAAGCGCAAGATGAACTCCGGAAATCGAGGCGGCCTTGGGTATTTTGACGGCATGGGTTCACTCTTTGGTCGCCGGTCTAAGCACGCCGGCCCAAAACAGGTCCTGTAGTCTTTTTATTTCTTCCAAGGCCTCGATACCCGTATCCGTCAAGCGGTAATATTTTTTGGCTTTTCCGCCTCTTCGGGGGGATGGTTCCCCCACAGTAAAGTTCAGATACTTTTTCCTGGTCAAGGCATCCAGGGGGACATATACATTACCTGGCGACCAGATTTTTTTTGTATGCAGGATGAGAAACTTGCGGATGTTCACAAGACTGGCATTATTTTCCAAATGGAAGATTGCCAACATTATCAGTTCTTCCTTTCGTGTCAATAATCTCATGACAATATTTTTCCTCTTTGCATACTATTTATTTTAAAAAATAAACTTAATTCACATATTAATACGTATAAAAAGCAAAAAGTGTTGCATTTTTTTATGCTTTCTTAAATTTGTTATTGTTTTATGTTTTTGTTTTATGCAACTTGGCTAGCATAACTTCTTGATATAAAAAACGATGTTCTATATATAGTTAAATTAAGGACGTTAGAAATACTTTTTCTTTGGCTTCTTTTTCTAGCACACATTCTCACTTCCAATTCTCGATTTCGATAAATGGCTACTCGTTTTCGTCATAGTAGATGCCTTGGACTCTCTTCGATTCAGCATTCAAGAGGGCTTTGTGGTCGACCACGAAAGTCTTCATAAAATTTTATTAAGGTAAGTTTTAAGGATTGGTCTCGATTCTGCCCCGGGCTATTTTGAGAAAGAACATCGATGTAGAGTCGGGATAATCGACCCATGCAAAAAGACAGGAGAATGATAGCAATGATATGAATTTTGTTAGAGTGGGGATTTTGGTATTAAAAATCTGCATTTAAGCCCAAATAAAAGGGCAAAAAGATGTTAATTTACTTATTATCAATCAATTACTTAAGCCAAGCAACAATTTTTACAGAAAATAGGCTTTTTAGGGGAAATTATAGGGAATTTAGCACTTAACTTCTTTAATTTCAATCTATTGGCGCAGCCAAGCAACTATTTTTTCGAGGGCAGAGGTCGCAGGCTACTCTTGTCTTATCGATCTTGTCTTCAGGGCCGAAACCATAAACTCCTGAAACAGACTTGAAAGGGACCATGAGATAACTTTCGATTAATTCTACTCCGATCTTTTTACCATCTACCATTTCAAATAATTTCTTTTGTTCCTCGATGGTCCACTTGTACTGGCCGGGCGAATAAGCACAGGTCGCACCCCAATTTTGTTTTTCGATACCTTCCATCTTGATCTTTTCACCCACGAATTCGCCCAGAATTCCCAACAAGCTTGTCGTGACAGCGTCCATGATAATGGTTGCCAGTGTATCCCCGGATTCACCTTCATCGGTAATTGTCCAGTCTACTCTGTTGCCCAGGGTGAAGATGTAGAGGATGGCGGTTTTCGATCCATTAAGGATCTTGGAAATATTGGGGCCATTGAACGAATCACCTGATTTAAAATGTACTCGATCTCCTTCCACTTTTTCTATTTCGAAAAGGTCATAGATCGCTTTAGGGGCAATGCTTTCAATACACAGGGAAGTTTTCTCTTCAAGCAGTTTTTTCATTGGAGCATTGAGCGCAGCCCCCATGACCTTTTCTAGGAAATCTCTCCCGATATCCATGGGGATATCCAGTTTTATGTTATCCAGAATTTTCATTACTAGGGTCTTCCGTCCTCCAGAACTTCCCATCCGAAATCGATGTACTCCCATTCGAACTCATCTTCACTTACATTGATTAAAACAAAACCTTCTTCCAATCCATGGTATGGCCCTTCCCACCAATTTGCCGAAACGGCGCCACCTGTGAGAAAAGTAATCCCTCCCACGTTGATTTCTTCCAGGGAATGCAGGTGACCTTGCAGAACGAGTTTAAGGTTGTAGCCTTGAAAAAGCTCGAGGACCTCCTTCGAGTTCACGATGACCCAGCCTTCGGGATTTGCTTCTGTAGATCCTACCCTGACCTGCCTTATAACAGAGATGAATGGCATATGTGCAACTACGACAATGGGTGTGTCTTTTCCGATATTCTTCAGGTCATCAGCGATCCAGGCCATCTGTTCTGCATCGATCATGCCGAAGTATGATCGATCGACTGTTTTGCCGATCGAATCCAGCACCATAAAATGCCAGCCATCGCGATCGAACGAATAGTGTGTTTTTCCTAATTTGTTTTGAAACAAGTTTTTGTAATATTCAGGATGGCTGGGATCGACACCGTTTTCCACAGAAAGTCCGAAGATATCATGGTTTCCCAACGTATTATAGACCGGCATGTTGAATTCCTTGGTTGTCTCGATATATAGGTCATAGAGCATTTCCGCCCTCTCATAATCCACTCCCAATGCATCCATGATTTGATCCCCACCTGTGATCACAAAATCCGGATTGAGCTTGTTGACAGTTTTTATGGCTTTTTTATAGCCTTCCGGTGCGTTCAATTCCGGCTGGAGATGAATATCCGTCAGGAAAGCAAAAGAGAATTCTGAAGAGGATTGCTTACAGAAAGTGCTCCCAAAAACAAAAAGCAAAAGAAAAATCGGAAACATTTTGAGAAATAGTCTTTTCTGACTCATTTTGTTCCCTTCTCCTCTTTGGAAAGATTATATGAATCTATAAGATAATGAATGTTAAGTCAAAATAAACGGATTTTGAATGCCCTTTCAAACCAAGGGCGAGCGAGGCTTGGTTGGGTTACGAGCCTTAAGGTCTCCTCTAGATCTCCTCCTGGTCCCATTTGAGAGGTTCGATGATATTTCCGTCGGCATCGACCGTGATCTCGCCTGTCCGGCCATCTTTCTCGACTTCCGCTTCATACATGAATCGATGCGTGTCCAATTTGATGACTGTGCCTGTTTCGCCTTCTGTATCGATCTCGGAAAAGATCTCGGATTTTTCCAGCCGAAGGATCGTGGCATCTTCAATCGCATCCTTGATCGCTTGGGCAGCGGCTTCTGGAAGCTCCTCCATCGTGATGATGGTGACAATATCAATGATCGTTCCGTCTTCGGTCACTTCGATCTCCCCACGGTTAGCCTTGAACTCGATGTCGTAGAAGGTGATGCCGGCTTCTTCAGCCACTTCCACCTTATCAATTTCTGCATCAGGGACATGGGTGTTGATCGCATCCATGACTGCGGCTGGCAGTTCCATCTCAGGTGTCGCTGCCTTTGGTTCCTCCACCTCTAATTTTTCCGCTTCTTCTTTGCCTTCCTTTTTGGTACACCCTGTCGAAACCGTCAATCCTAGGACCAAAAGGATAATAAAGCCCATAAAAAGCCAGTTATTGCATTTCATCCTCTTCCTCCTCTTTATTTTGTTAGCTATAAAATATTGCGATGCGGTTAAAAAGTCAAGCCCATGTGAGCGGTCGTCAGTAGGCAAATCTCAAGATGAAATTTTCATCCTTTGCCAGCACCGCGGCTGCGTTTTTTTCTATGGTAAAAGGAAAAATCAAGTCAGGAGGACCGGTTCCGAAGTTCAATTTATCCACAGGAAGTCTTGAAATGTTGGTCACCAGGTAGCCGGATGCCGGATCGAACGGCCTGAATTTTTCTATTTTTCTCTCGGAGATTATCTCTTCCAGTAGAGACAAGTACTTTGTGTAGGATTGTTTCGACACAGAAGGCACGGATTTTCGAATTTGAATGGCGACCTCCTCAGCGGGCAAATTATCGATGTCATTTTTTCTCAGCTTCATCCTATGCAGCATGATCCCATTGCCGAAAAATCTCCGTCCGTACTCTCTGACCTGCCTCCGGACATCGATGGGTATGGTTAGTTCGAAAAATTCATCTTCGAATTCCTTTTTAGTTCCTGAAAGTTTTTTAACAGCCATAGCAGATAAAACATCATTCGACGAGATCCGGAAATCCTTCGATTCCGAGACTTTGCGGATCAATAAATTCACATCCTTTCGAGAAACTTCATCCATCCCCATCGTGTATTGGGTATCCTGCTGATCGGATTTCCATTCGACTCCCTCGAATGAGAAGTCCTTGAGGATAGTTCTGTGGTGATGAGGCTTGAAGAATAGCTGCATCAGCGACGATTTAGCTGGGAGCAATGTATGCTGGGCTAGGGCGGCAAGCGAGGATAAAAAGTAAAAATAGCTGTAGCCATCCCCTGCCAGATGATACATTTTGGGGACCAGAGTTGTGCCGTTTTTGAATTGCGTAACCTTTAAAATGAATAATCTATTTGCATCTGGTAGGCTGTATCGTGAATAGGCGTCCCATTTTTCTTTCTCGGTTTGAGGGATGATGAATTCTTGAGGGACGACTTCTTCGACATAATATTCATCTTCGACATACTTCTCGAATGTTATGGTCCCATCCCGGTATTCTCCGAACATCGGCCAAAAAACAGTCGATAGTTTTTTCAGGGCATTCCTGATTTTTTGGGTGTCGAGTACTTCCTTGTAATAAAAAAGAAACTCTATCGGGTAGCTACCATTCGCGAACAGCGCATCGACCTGCGAGATATTGACTTTTTTCATCATGAATTCTTGTCCTTACAGATATAGTTATTAACAATTCAAGCGATAGGAGTCAATGCATCCTTGTGGGTTGGATAAATCTTACACAAAACTTTAAAATTCAAATCTCGTATTAATTTATGTTCACTATAAAATTATCGGAGGGAAACTAATGCGCTCAACTTTCAAAATAGCCACGGCTATCGTGCTGATTACCGTCTTTTCAGGGTTTTTACAGGCGGGGATGGAATTACCCCTGCATCAAAAGAGGTTTAGCGACAGGGTACTCATTGTCTGGATCGGCGACTACATGCAGCAGATCGCTACAGTAGCCCTTGCCACGGAAAAAGGCATTGTCGTGATCGAGGCGAGCTTGATAAGGGCCCATGACGCCAGGATCAGGCAGGCGATCGAAAAGGAGTTCGCAAGAAACGACTTCAAATATCTGATAAACACCCACTTCCACCACGATCACACGGCTGCGAACCAGATTTATGCCGATGCTACGGTCGTCGGGCACAAAAACGTCCCGGCAGGCATGAAAGAGGAACTCACTGGGGAGGGACTGGTCAAGCTTGTCGATAAGTTCAAGGGCATGCAAAAAGAAAGAGAAGAAGCACTGAAGCATTTGGATCCGGAATCCAAAGATTATAAGTTTACCGAGGAGTTCATCGCCTGCCTCGAGTTGGCGATACCTGAATTGCAGAGCGGCTTTGTTCCCACTTATCCATCTGTTTTATTTGAGAAAAATATGATACTCGACATGGGGGATATGACCATCGAACTGTACTCTATCGGGGGTATGCATACGGATAGCGACATCGTGATCTTTGTGCCTGAGGAAGGGCTCGTCGCGATTGGAGATGTGGCCCCGGATCAAATGCTCCCTTTCATCAGGAAAGAGCTGAAATCGGATTTTTCCGTTACGCTGGAAAACTGGGGCCGTATCGTGAATAGCGGACGGGAAATCAAGTATGTGAACATGGCCCATTCGGACATGTTTCTTTCTGTCGATACCTTCAAGGAGCAGTACCGGTATCTATCCACACTGTGGAAGGGTGTATCCGATATGTTCCAGAAGGGTATGACCTTGGAAGAGGCCAAGAAAAAATTCACCGTAGAGAAGGACTTCCCTTATTTCAAGGATAGGATAACCAAAATGAGGGATACCGATATCACCGAGCACAACATCGAAGCGATATGGGAACGGATTTCAAAAGAATAGGATTAAAAGAGCGCTTTTTTATTCTAAAATATCTACCCACTTCTCGCTGTCATTCACAAGATACTCCAGCCATTTGCGAAGAGTGACGCCCCTCACCTCGTAAGCGTTTGGAACCCCATGGACAGATCCGTTGATAAAAAACCGCTTGAATGTGTCCGGATGCTTTTCCCGGATGGAATCTGAAGTGCTTATCAGCAAATTCTTAAAATAATCGGGCCTCATTCTCAGATAACTTTCGCTTATGGTTTGGTCCATATATGAGGTAACCAATCCCACCTTAAGTTTTTTGTCTCTTTCCAACATCCATTCATATATATATATCAACTGATCTTGGCATTTTTCACAGTCGGAGGGGAAAAACTGTTTAATATCCCAAGTTTTTAAGATGAGCTCCCATGTGGCAGGATCCTCCGGATTCCAGAGTCCGGGCCCGGCATTATTCAATACATATAACTTCGATCTTGGAAAATGAAACCGGATGACCATGGTGGCAATGATTGTCCCATATCCCCCAGCACTGATGCCTGAGATCAAGATCTTCTCGGGATTGGGATACAGTTCTTTCATTAAGGCAACCGCGGCAGAGGTGGTTCTGAGTCCCCAATACCAGTATTCAGGGTCTCCGTTCCCATCCTCATCCACTGCGTTGTCTCCCATATGGACACTCCCATCGCAGTAGGGTACATAGATATGGCTCCATTTTTCCAAAGGAATTATTCTTCTTCCATCCAAAACTTCATCGGGGTTGACTTCTTTTGTGCAATCATCTTCGCCCGGCCAGCAAGCACCACCACCTTCCAAATAAAACACAACGTTTTTTGATCTTCTAACCCGGCTGGAGGCTACCAAATATTCTGATCCGGAAATACATCTGCAGTCATCCGGATGGTAGTAGTACATTTCCCAGAAAGGATCATTCCAATTGGGTTCATGTCTCGTGTATTTTATGTCCATATACCTGTCGAGATTCAAGGCCTTCAATGCAGCGTTCAACTGAATGTCACTTTCCTCCAATGGAGCGTATGCGGGTGCGGGTGAATAAGATTGACAACTTATAAAAAAAATGATGAAGCAAATTCCAAAGCTTAAAATTCTTTTTATCATTATATTTGTCCTTCTTGAATGTCCTCTTTTTTAACGTTTGTATGCTTGTTTTTCTCAAGAATAAGAATATCAAGGAATCAAAAGGGAGTCAACTTCAACCTTGACAAATTCGGGCCAAGGAATAGACTGAATAAGCGAAGAGAAAAATATTAGATTAATGGAGGGAGAATGATGTCACAAATGTCTAGGCGGAGGGTTTATTCCCTATTGTGTGTCATTGTTATGTGTCTGGTTGTTTGTTCTTATGGATTGTCAAAGGAAAAAGTAAGCAAAGAAAAGAAACTCGTGCTGGATTGGCTGAGCCAGCCTGAGATTGTCGAGAAATTCGGGAAAATATCCGATACCATTTGGAAATATGCAGAATTGGGGATGCAGGAGTTCAAGTCATCCAAACTCCTGGCTGATACACTCGAGGAGGCCGGATTCAGGGTCGAACGTGGAGTTGCAGGGATGCCGACCTGCTTTGTGGCAAGTTATGGTTCGGGAAAGCCGGTGATCGGTATTCTTGGAGAATACGATGCTTTGCCCATGCTCTCCCAAAAGGGAAGGGTCGCACATCAGGATCCGCTTATCGAGGGGGCTCCCGGCCACGGGTGTGGTCATAATACTATGTGCACCGCAGCGGCAGCAGCAGCGATCTCTGTCAAGGAATCCATGGACAAGAATGGATTCCAAGGAACGATCAAGGTTTTTGGTTCACCGGCAGAGGAAACCCTGATCAGCAGGCCCTACATGATCCGGGCAGGGCTGTTCGATGATGTGGATGCGGTTATAGACAACCACAGCGGCAGCGGTTTCGGCACAGGCTACGGCGTTGGCGGCAATGCCCTATTTTCTGTCATTTTCACATTCACCGGAAAGACAGCTCATGGAGCATCTCCTTGGGGAGGGCGCAGTGCTCTCGATGCCGTCGACATCATGAACGTAGCGACCAACTTTCTCCGGGAGCATCTGTTCTACACATACCGGATGCATTATGTCATTGTCCAGGGAGGAGAAGCTCCAAATGTGGTTCCGGACAAAGCCAGTGTTTGGTATTTCGTCCGCAACAGCGACGAGAGGCTGGAGGACATGTACGAGCGAGTTCTCAACTGCGCTAAAGCCGGTGCTCTTGCTTCCGGGACAGAATTATCCGATGTCAGGATTTTATCTGCCGTTCACCAGCGCCATGCCAACAAGGCGGCTGCTGAGCTGTTCCAGAAAAATATAGAGCTTGTGGGGATGCCCGAATGGACCGAGGAAGAGCAGGCATTTGCCAAGGCTTTGCAGAAGGATCTGGGCCGTGAAGAAACGGGAATGCCGTCTGAAGTGGGTAAACTCAGGGATAGAAGCGGTTTTTTTGTCGGGGGGGGGTCGTCGGATGTCGGCGATGTTACTCTGATCGCGCCGACGGCGACGATACTTTTTCCAGGACAAGTTCCGGGTGCTATCGGGCATCACTGGTCCTCGGTATCTTGCAACTATGGCACGACAGCTTGGAAAGGATTGAATGCCGGAGCGAAAGCGATGGCTGCCTCTGCCATCGATTTGATGACCGAACCGAAGGAACTGCAGAAGCTTCGGGATGAATTCGAGGCCTATTCTGCCGAGCACCCTTACAAACCGTTCCTTCCTGCAGATGCTCAGCCACCCTTAGACTTGAATCAGGAACTGATGGAGAAGTGGCGCCGGCTGATGGAAAAAGAAAAGGAATAAGAAAAGCACGATTGGGTTGCTGCTGAGCCCCTACAGTGCTTTCATTGTGATATTTTTATAGTCATCTATCGAGAGCGAGAATTTTCGTGCTTCATCGATGTAACTCCAGGTTTTGACCATTCCCATATCTTGGAACGTCATTTCTGGGATACTGAATTCATAATCCACTTGAATGAGATCTCGAAACTCCGAGCTTTCTAAAGAAATGTATCGTGCCACTGCCTCCGATTCTAGTTTTTGGTAGAGTCGGTGGACTTCCGTTTTTTCCATCCCCAAATAAGATCCCTTGATTGTCAAAGGCTCGGAATCACCGGAATTGGGAAAGGCATACAAAGCAATGAGAACACAGGCTAACCCAACAAAAATTGATCTTTTCATATGGCCTCCTCTCAACTTCTTGGATTTTTGTATAGTATAAAAATTAATATCTGGGAAAACAATCCATCTCCATCTGAAATCTGAATGGAAAAAAATAATGTTTTTTTCTTGACAAAATATATTGAACCTATTAAAAACATAGGAAGACTCTGTTTAGCTGGCTGGGCGGAGGCTCCCTCGATAGTTTGTCTTATAATTACAAGACAGCCAGCTTCCTCATATGCAATAACATCTCCATTTAAAGGGCTTCGGCCCTTCCCTATTTTGAATTTGTCTGATCATGACAACCTTCCAACAAATGATGACGTCCCTATGTATAAATAGATTAAGAGGTAAAAAATGCTAATTAACTATCTTAAAGTTGCTTTAAGAAACATTATCAAGCATAAGGGCATATCTTTCATAAACATCTTCGGCCTTGCAATCGGCATGGCATGCGCCATCCTGATCATTCTTTGGGTTCAGGTGCAGTTGAGCTATGATTCGGATCAGGCCAACAAAGACCGGATTTACAGGCTCGAAAATGAAACTTGGGTGGTGATGCCGCCCTACTTACGGGAAACGGCCATGGTGTTTCCCGAAGTTGAGCAGGCCATCCGGTTTTATTTCTGGTGGGAACCTACCATCAAACACAACGAAAAAATATTCACGATGACCGAATTTGCCCTGGTCGACGACGAGGTGTTCGATGTTTTCAATTTCGATTTTATCGCAGGGGATCCTCATAGGGCCTTGGGGGATCCTTATTCGCTTGTGCTGACAGAATCGCTCGCCAAAAGAATTTTCGGGGAGGACAACCCCATGGGCAAAATGGTCCAGATGAATAACAGCTATGATTATACCGTCACGGGAGTGATTGAAGATATCAAAGGTTTCCACATGAGCATCAATGCTTTCGCGTCTGTCAACGATATCACAAGAATGGAGGGGAACGATGATTTTCTGACATCCCGCAGTTACAACTATTCGATTTATTTGCTTGTAAGCCCCGAAACCGATATCTCTGGTCTTGTGAAAAAAATCAATGACCGTGCCGCCGGAGTGGACCGGTATCAAGGAGATTCTTTGATCCTACGGCCGTTCAACGACATCTATTTTGCCAGCAATCTGCAGCGTGAAAAAAACACCAAACACGGAAGTATTCACTTGGTTGTGGTCTTTTCCCTTGTCGCCCTTTTGATACTTGGCATTGCCTGTATCAATTTCGTCAATCTCACAATCGCCAAGACCAAAACCAGAGAAAAGGAGATCGCGGTCCGCAAAGTGATCGGCGCGCGGAAAAGCTCTATCCAAAAACAGTTTTTCGGGGAAACGCTTATCATTGTTTTCATCGCCTTTCTTTTGGCTCTGTTTTTGACAAAATTACTCCTTCCTCATTTCAACGCCCTCACAGGCGAGGGCATAACCTTTGCGCTGCTGGATCTCAGGATATTATTCGTGATCGTCGGAATCATGCTTTTCACGGCTTTTATATCGGGAGTTTATCCGTCTTTTTATCTGTCTGTTTTGGAACCGGTATTGGTGTTGAAAGGGAAATCCGGTAAGGGGAGAAAAAGTTCCGTGCTAAGCAAAGTCCTGATCGCCTTTCAGTTCGTCATTTCGATCTCCCTCATCATTGCCACTATTACTGTGGTGAAACAATTAAACTACATGCAAAACGCTGACCTGGGAATGGATTATGAACAGGTGCTGACCTTTTATTTGAGAGGAGACAGATTCAGCGGCGACGCAGAAAAAATAATAAGCAGCAAACAAGCTTTTAAGGATCGTTTATTCACCAACCCATCCATACGAGGCATCACTTTTGTGAACCAGGTGCCGGGGAAAATCACGAATACATCGACATGGACTCCACTGGATAGAGAGGACAGCATACCGGTAAAAGTCATTCATGCAGACCCCGATATTGTCGGTTTGATGGGTCTCGATGTGATCGAGGGAAGGAATTTTTCCTATGAAACCCGAACCGATCTCGATAGAACATACCTTCTCAACCAAGAAGCCGTCAGACAATTGGGTTTCGAGGATCCTGTTGGCCGCACGGTCGGCTCTGAAAGGAACACGGTCATCGGGGTAGTCAAGGATTTTCACTACAACTCTCTGCACAGCAAAATTGGGCCGATGGCCATTTCCTGGAAGGTTAATTGGACAAGAAGACCCTGCATCAAAATTGCCGGCACCGACATGGCCGATACGATCAAGCACATCGAAAATGTGTACAAGGAGTTTTGTCCCGGATTCGCTATGGAATATGATTTTCTGGATGAATCCTTTGCCAGACAATACGAGGCCGAAAAACGCCTGAAACAGTTATTGCAGTATTTTGTCGCCATCGCGATCGTCATTTCGTGTTTGGGACTTTTTGCCTTGACCGCATTTATCGCCGAGCAAAAAACCAAAGAGATCGGGATAAGGAAGGTGCTGGGTTCATCCAACACAGGCATTTTTGTGTTGCTGTCGAAAAACTTCGCCAAATGGGTGCTTGTTGCCAACCTGATCTCTTGGCCGATTGCCTATTTTGTCCTCAATAAATGGCTCGAAAGTTATGCCTATCACATCGACATCAGCATCCTTATTTTTATCCTGAGCGGTGGGATGGCATTGGCGGTGGCGCTTTTGACCGTTGGATATCAAGCTCTGAAAGCCGCTTCTGCCAACCCTGCCGACTGCTTGAGATACGAATAATCTTTTTTCTCGCTTTCCAAAATGCGGCATATTCTTCTATGGCATTCATGAGGAAGCCTCCTGATATCACGGAAATAAGGATACGGTCTATTTATGACAGCAAATTGACTTCGGGTTTTTTGGTGTGATATCGTCGATTTGTAAAAGAACAGGAAGTTCTTCCCATGAAATGTTCCAACTGTCAGGCAGAAATTTCAGAAAAATCACGTTTTTGTCCCAATTGTGGTGCTTGTATGACTGTTACTTTCGGTGAAGATCATAGTGTTACCCGGACAATACAAACGACATCTCCCGAGCTGAACTTGGGAGAGTTTTTTGCGGAACGGTATAAAATAGAAAAGGAGTTGGGTCGCGGGGGGATGGGGATTGTCTACTTGGCCGAAGACACAAAACTCAAGCGTCCTGTGGCGCTTAAGCTCATGCCTCTGGGTTTAATGCATCTTCCGGGCATTCGGGAAAGATTCCTTCTCGAAGCTCAGGCAGCCGCAGCCTTGGATCATCCCAATATTTGCACTGTTTATGAAAGCGATGAAGCAGACGGAAGGCCGTATATTTCTATGGCTTATATCGCTGGCCAAGAGCTTAAAAGGATAATCGAAAAAAAGTCTTTAGAGGTTAAGCAGGCTTTGGATATCGCCATCCTGGTTGCAGAAGGGCTTGGGGAAGCCCATAAAAAAGGCGTGGTTCACAGGGACATCAAAAGCGGCAATGTCATGATTACACAAGGTGGCAAGGCTAAGATCATGGATTTTGGTATCGCCAAGATTTCCGGCAGTTCCTACCTTACTGAAGAAGGATCGACAATGGGGACAGCCGCCTACATGTCACCGCAACAGGCGCGTGGCGAGAGACTCGACCACCGTACCGATCTTTGGTCTCTCGGCGTGATCCTCTACGAGATGCTGACAGCAAAGCTTCCTTTTCCGGGAGAAACGGCCCAGGCGGTCATCTTTGCAATCCTGAATGAAGCTCCTCTTCCTATGACAGGATTAGATCCCGATATCGCTAGGGAGATCGAAAAAGTCATACACAAAGCCTTGGCCAAAGATGTCAATTTACGTTATGGGTCGGCTGAAGAATTTCTTCAGGACCTCAATAATTTGAAAACAGGCATTCCGATTGAAACTCCTTTGCCTGCTAAGAAAGAAATACAGAATTCTGTGGCGGTTTTCGATTTTTCCAATATCACCAAGGACCCTTCTTGCGATTGGCTTTCTGGAGGGATCGCAGAAACCGTGTCTGTGGATCTCAAGAAAATCGCGTCTCTCAAGGTCGTGAGCCGCGAAAAGGTCCTGAAAGTTCTGGCAGACCACTCCAGCGAGAGCATCACTGAAAAAGAGGTCATTGACTTGGGGAAGAAATTGGGAGTGCGATGGCTGGTGTGGGGCGGGTTCCAAAAAATGGGAAATGCCATCCGGATCACTTCCCATTTTGCCGAGATTTCCAGCGGGGAAATTATCGGTTCTGCTAAAGTCGATGGAGTCATGGGGGACATTTTTCAACTTCAGGATCAGATCATCACCGAACTTATGTTTTCCCTCGATCTGGATGTGTCGGATACCGAAAAGGAAAAGATCGCATCTCCTGAGACCCTGGAAGTCGATGCCTATGAACTATATGCGCGCGGCCGCCAAATTATCAATCAGATGGGAAGAGAAGGATTGACCAAAGCACAAGAATTTTTTGAAAGGGCCATGGAAAAGGATCCTGATTATGCGTTGGCCTACTCCGGATTGGGAAACCTGTTGACTATGAAGTTCATCTACACGTCCAATCAGAAGGACCTGGAGACTGCCATTGATTACCTGCAAAAGGCCATCGTATTGGATCCCGATCTCATCGATCCCTACCTCTGGTTGACCTATGGCTACACCCGCGAACATCGCTACAGCGAGGCGATCAAATCCGGAATACGAGCTGTGGAGCTGGATTCGGACAATCCTTTAGCCCATTATTTTCTGGGAGTGGCCTACACAATACAGGCAGCAATGGAATATGAAGTATCAAAATATCCCAAGGCTCTTGATCATTACCGGATCACCGTGAAGCTTCAACCCAATTACCAGCCGGCATACATGAATTCGGCGTGGATTCTCCTTCTGCACGGATGCTATCAGGAGGCGGAGGAACAACTGGATAGGGCGGTTGCGATCGAAGAATCCGGAAAATCGGGTATCGTCACATTTGTGGGATCCCTGACGATGATGGGAAACCTTTATCTTCGACAAAAAAAGTATGATAGTGCATCTCAATGGTACACGCGCTCTCTCAATGTGCTGGCAAAAACAGACCACGTTTATACGAGCGCCTTTCAGGCTTTAACTTATTGTGGAATAGGACAGATCGAATTTGCGGCCAGGAGCTATGACAAAGCTCTTCAAAGCTTCAAAAAGGCGAAAAAGATCACAGAAAAAGTCTCCGGTGGCTTGGGGATCGGATACGTGTTGGTCAAAACAACCATCGGCATGGCCAAAGCTTTCCACGAGTTGGGCATGAGCAGAGAGGCGAAGTCACATTTCCAAAAGTCTTTACAGCTCATCGAAAAAAAAGAAGGCTACGATTTCAGTTGGATCTGGGAAGGAAGCGATGCCCACGCCTACTATGATCTGGCCAGCTATCAAGCTCTGATCAATCGTCCACAGGAGGCGTTGGAATGCCTCAAAAAAGCCATTGATTGCGGTTGGGCCGACCTTCCTCAACTGAAAAACGACGGTTGTTTCGACTCCGTGCGCGATTCGCAGGAATATATACAGATTGTGAAAGGTTCGAAGAAGCGGTAGATCCCCAATTATAAAGAATGGAAAGGAAGAAGTCAGAAGATTCGGCAAGAACGATCATAAACAGTATACGTTCTCTTTTGCCGAATGCCATGTTAAAGGATCAATCTTATGTTCGCAGAAGGCTAAGTCGGCTTCAAAAAAATCAGCGCCGCATAAAAAAAGATGAGGCTTTCCATGAGCTGGGAAAGTTGGAAAAGAAGCTGGCCGCTTCGGTCGAGGAAAAAAAGCGCCGTGCCCGGTTTGTGCCCCGCGTTTCTTTTCCCGAAGAGCTACCTATAAGCGCTCGCACTGAAGAGATCATAAAGGCCATCCAGGTTAATCCGGTTGTGATCGTATCCGGAGAAACCGGATGCGGCAAGAGCACCCAGCTTCCCAAGATGTGCCTCAAGGCAGGCCGCGGCGTGGCAGGCATGATCGCCTGCACGCAGCCCCGGCGCATCGCTGCCATCACTATCGCCCACCGTATCGCTTCGGAAATCAAAGAGAATCTGGGCGGATCAGTGGGTTACAAGATCCGATTCCGTGACCGGACATCACCTGATGCCTATATCAAAATCCTGACAGACGGGATGCTGTTGGCCGAGACACAATCCGATTCCCAGCTTATGGCTTACGATACGCTGATCATCGATGAGGCGCACGAGCGCAGCCTGAACATCGATTTTCTTTTGGGCATTGCCTGCACGCTGCTCGAAACCCGTTCGGAATTGAAGCTTATCATCACTTCGGCCACCCTGGATACGGAAAAGTTCACCCGGGCATTCCCCACTGCTCCAGTTATCGAAGTCAGCGGGCGCCAGTTTCCGGCGGATGTGGAATATCGGCCGGCCGATTCTTTCCCTGGCAAATCAGATGGCGTGGACTATGTGGACATGGCTGTCCAAGCCGTTCATCACATCAAACAGAAAAAGAAACCCGGCGATATCCTGGTCTTCATGCCAACAGAGCAGGACATCCTGGAGACCTGCGAACGTTTAGAGGGGAGGAAGTATTTTGGGACGGCCATACTCCCGCTTTATGCCCGCCTTCCCGGCACCCAACAAGGGAAGGCGTATCACGTGAAAGGGTCCAAGATCGTGATCGCGACCAACGTGGCCGAGACGTCACTCACTATCCCGGGGATCCGTTATGTGGTCGACACGGGCCTGGCCCGCATTTCCCAATACCAGCCCGGGACTCAGATCAACAGCCTTCCCATAAGCCCCATCTCTCAGAGCAGTGCTGACCAGAGAAAAGGCCGGTGCGGCCGGGTGGAGCATGGGGTCTGCATCCGCCTCTATTCTGAAAAAGAATTCGACATGCGCCAGGAATTCACACCCCCCGAGATCCTGCGTTCGAACCTGGCTGAAGTCATCCTCCGAATGATCGACCTGAGATTGGGGCACCCTTCAGATTTTCCGTTTGTGGACCGCCCCAAATCCAAAAACATCAAGGATGGGTATGACACCCTCCTGGAACTGGGTGCGATTTATCGGAAGGATCACAAACATCTTTTGACAGAAAAAGGAAAGATCATGGCCCGCATGCCGTTGGATCCTAAGATCTCCCGCATCCTGCTGGAAGCCAGCAAAGAAGGATGTCTCCGGGAGATAGCCGTCATTGCAGCGGCCTTAAGCATCCGGGATCCTCGTGAGCGACCTTTGGATAAAGCTGAACAAGCCGATTTTTTACATGCGCCTTTCCGGCATCCGGATTCGGATTTTTTGACCTTGCTCAACATCTGGGATCGCTATCATGACAGACTGGAAAAACTAACCTCCCGGAATAAACAGCGCCGTTTCTGCCAGGACCACTTTCTCTCATTTTCACGGATGAGGGAGTGGGTGCTCGTTCACGACCAGATCCTGGCCATTTGCGAGGAGCAGAAGATCCCTTTGGGACGCCGAGAGCGGATCGACATCTCCGATGCCCTTTATGCTGGGATCCACCAGTCCATTCTAAGTGGCTATCTATCCAACATCGCGGTGCTCAGAGAGAAAAACTTCTACACCGCGGCCAAAAGCCGGGAAGTCATGGTCTTTCCCGGATCGACCCTATTCGGCAAATCCCGCCCCTGGGTCGTTGCGGCCGAGATGGTCAAGACATCACGGCTTTTTGCCCGTACGGTGTCCCGGATCGACCCGAAATGGCTGGAAGAACTGGGTGGCTCATTCTGCCGGTATTCCTACACTGATGCCCATTGGGATAAAGACAGAGGCGAAGTCATTGCACAGGAGCGAGTTTCCCTTTTCGGTCTGAGGATCATCGAGGGGCGACCTGTTTCCTATGGCCACATCCAGCCGGATGAGGCTCACCAGATATTCATCCGGTCGGCGCTGGTGGAAGGAGAATTCAATGATCCTCCAGTTTTCCTTACTCATAACCTGGCGCTAGTGGATAGGCTTGCGGATATCGAGGATAAATTGAGGCGGCGAGGGTATTTAGCCGGAGAAGATAGATTGACCGAATTCTACTCCCGACATCTTCCTGGAATATACGATGAACGAAGTCTGCGGAAACTGATAAAGGATAGAGGCGATGATTTCCTGAAGATGAGCGAAAAAGACCTGCTTCTAATCTTCCCGGATGAAAAGGTGCTTTCCGATTATCCCGGTCATTTGGAAGTCGGGGAGTTGCGGCTTCCTTTGGTCTACCGCTTTGCTCTTGGGGAAGGGGATGACGGAGTGACGCTGGAAGTGCCGGTCACTATGATAGAGGAAATCTCCGAACAGGCGCTTGAATGGGGTGTGCCCGGTCAGTTCAGTGAGAAGATCGCTGCCCTTGTCAAGGGCCTACCCAAACGTTACCGGAAACTTTTGGTCCCGATTGCAGAGAAAGTGGCAATCATCGAAAAGGAACTGGGGCTACGGGAAGAGTCGATTTTCCAAGCTCTTGCCGGTTTTGTTCGTCGCCGTTTCCAGGTGGACATCCCAGCTTCTGCCTGGGCTGAGGCGGAAATCCCCCCGCATTTGCGGATGCGCGTCTCTGTGATCGGACCGGATGGCAAGGAACTTGAAGCAAGCCGGGATTTTGTATCAATTAAAAAAAAGAAATGGCCTGTGGGCATGACACCCTCTTCCGATGGCTGGGGCCGGGCACGTGATCAATGGGAGAGAGAGGGGATCGTTGAATGGAATTTCGGGATCCTGCCAAAAAAAATATCCGTGGGGCCTTTTGTTTCCGCCTATCCTGCTCTTGAGGCAGGAGAAAGAGGGATCAATATCAGATTGTTTCCAACTCCCGAGCAGGCTGATGCATCCCACCAAAAAGGAGTGCGCGCCCTCTTTACTATTCATTTTGAAAAGGATCTAGATTACGTCAAACGCTATGTTGTATTGCCGGATGAGATGCAGACGCAAGCCCTGTATTTCGGGGGTAAGGCAGCCTTGGAAAAGGCCATGATGGAGGCTCTACAAAAGGAGACCTTGGAAAAGGATGTGCGGAACGAGGAAGAATTTCGTACTTTTAAGGAGAGCCTGACACGAGGTCTTTTCGACATCGGCCATTCCCTTGGGGGGGCGGTCCAGGAAATTTTGTCGACATACTACAATGTGCGGTTGACGATAAGCGGCATTGCGGAAAGCGTGGGAAACAATCAGGCGATCAAAAGTTTGATCGAGGAAACAAAAAAGAATTTGGACAGCCTGGCGCCCCGTGACTTTTTGATACGGTATTCTCTGGAGAGACTCAAGCACATTCCCAGGTACCTGGAAGCCCTGCGCTTGAGAGTGGAACGGGCCAGACATGATCCATCAAAGGATCGGGCGAAGGCGGGGCAGATCTCGCGTTTTACCCAAGCTCTCGAAAATCTCGACAAAGAGATTCATGAAGACACATCATTGGAAAAAAAGGCCGAGATCGAGGAATACCGTTGGATGGTGGAGGAATTCAAAGTGTCGCTTTTCGCTCCGGAGCTCAAGACCGCTTACCCCGTTTCAGCCAAGCGGCTTCTGATTAAACTAAAGGCCATTCAGACAAAAAGTTGAATCGAGGGATCTATTCCATCAGGCATGTCTTTTTTTATGGATGTTTAACGGCACAAAATAGAAGAGAGTCAACAAAAAAAATTCATCCTGTCCGGATTCGGATTGAGACCGTTCGGATATGAACGGATCGAATCCAAGATGGCGATAACACCCTCTAGAAGTATCATGGCATAATTATTGCTGGAATAAACGTTGTTGTTATAGTGTCGGAAATATTGAAATCGTTAAAAATGAGGAGCGTGATATGTATCGCAAAGCTTTCATCATCAAAATAATCATTTTGGTTTTCTTTTTCGCCTTGTCAGATGCCGGCATTTCCCAGGAACAACAGGATGTTCTCACACCGGAAAGTGCCAATGAAGCCCGTCTCAATGGTTTGCAGCCTCCCGGCCAGGTGATGGATGCCATCGGGATCAAGCCGGGCATGGTGGTGGCCGAGATCGGTGCAGGCCGTGGCCGGTATGTCGTGCAGATAGCCGTCAGAGTGGGAGAGACCGGAAAAGTGTATGCAGAAGACATCGATGCGGCATCCCTCCAGCATCTGGAGAAGCGGTGTGAACGCTGGGGTCTTGCACATGTCGAAACCATACTTGGGGAGATAACGGATCCCAAGCTTCCGGAGGGTGAACTGGATGTGATATTTGTCATCTCCGCCTACCATCATTTCCAAGATCCTGTGGCGCTGATGCGCAAGGCCAAACCTTCTCTCAAACCTGATGGTGTGGTTGCGATAGGAGAGTGGTTGAATGCCACTTCGCCTGAGCAGGTAGAAACGCAAATGAAGGCCGCCGGCTACAAGCTGGAACGCACAGAAACCTTCCTCGAAAAGAATAATCTGAACATCTACATTTTCCGGATTGACGATAGACAACAATATCTCTCAAAATGAGAATTTTCTAACCTAACAACGTTTTATTTGTATTAATCGGGTATCATATCTCAGCCTTGACATAGCGTACGGAATTACGTACTATATGGATGGAGGCCGATATGACTGTAATCAAAGTGACCAAAGCAAGATCAAAATTGTACCAATTGATAGATGAGGTGGCATCATCTCATGAACCCGTAATTATATCCGGGAAGAGGGCTAATGCTGTATTGATATCCGAGGATGATTGGAACGCTGTTCAGGAGACTTTATATCTAATTTCAATCCCAGGCATGAGGGAGTCCATAAGGAAAGGCCTTAAAACACCGGCAGATGAGTGCTCCGAGGAACTGGATTGGTGAAGTGGAAAGTCGTGTTCACTAAACAAGCGCAAAAAGATGCACGCAAATTGGAGGCATCAGGACTGAAACCAAAAGCAGAGAAGTTGATCGACCTTTTACATGAAGATCCCTTCCGGAAATCTCCTCCATTTGAAAGATTGATGGGGGATCTTTCTGGGGCGTATTCCCGCAGAATCAATATTCAGCATAGGATCGTCTATCAGGTTCTAGAAAAGGAAAAGATCGTTAAAGTCATCAGGATGTGGACTCATTATAAATAAGCATGACGAATACGAGTAGAAACGTGTGATGTTTTTGCTCAAACTGCTGAGAATCACTTGGAAATTGTAGGTCAGCGACTATTCATGCTCCGCACGTGGATCGTTCCCCACTTCGACCACATTCCCCATGCTCCCTTGCAGTTTTTGGCCCGAACCCTCCAGTACATGAACTCCCGGTCATCGTCTGAAATGGAGATGTTTTCTTTCGAGAAGTTGAAAAAGGTGTTTGGCGTTTTTTCCAGCCTCATCGGTCTTCGTGAATTCCGGAATTTTATATAGATTTCGTATTCGCAAATCCCTTCGGTGGAGATGGCCTCTTCCCACCGGAAAAGCCATTCCCCGTCTTTGGGTTGAGGAAGAACTGTAAAATCGGGAGGAAATGTTAAATAAGGCCAACTTGGTTCAGCTCTGGGGATTCTGTTGTATCTTTCGAGCTGTGCTTCTCGCTCCCTTCGCCTGCGGTTACTAAGGTACCGCCCTATTCCACCGATAACATCCGCAGCCTGTCCAATTCCCTCGCGGAGAGTGCTGTTAATAACGGTGGCGCTTTTATTGAGAACAGGGCCGGCATGAAGCACGAGATCTTCCAGGATATTCACCGCTTGATTCATTCCCTTTATCAGAAATACACGCCGGTTGTCATAAAGGAACAATTCTTTCAAAATCAGGTATTCCGGTCCGGCGCTGTACAGAACGACCGCCAGAATCTTTTCCATGCTGATCTGGAGAGGGGTCATTTCCCCTTTGGGCACGATCACGTCCAGGATACCAGTGATCGTGTCTTCTGCGAGCGGTCCAACAACGTCGAGCCGAAGCAGGTCGGAAAAAGTGCTGGCGGTTTCAGCGATTTTTTCACCCGAAAGGGCGACGTTTTTCACTGTGTCGAACCGGATCTCTTCCGGGTACGCCACGTTTTGTGGCCCCGCTGATATAGGAACGATTAGGCCGAAAAAAATCAGGACAATAAAGAGTGATGATCTAATCCCCTTCATTCGATCCCTCCTTCGATAAACGTTCCTTTTCTTTTTTCAAGGCATTGTCGACGACTTCTTGAAACTGTTCAGCTAGCTTCAAGGTCGGAAAAAAATTCAATATTCTTTTCCTGAAGATGATGATCAGACTGATACATATCATGATCCAGATGAATGCGAAGGCGACGCCCCAAGTCCTGGCAAGAATTATGCCTCCTCCCAGCATGATCACGGCAGAAAAAATGCCGAGGAATACCAGTTTCAACGCTTCCCGCCAGAATAATTTTTTAGCGGCTATTCCATAAGCTATGCAGATCCCGACCCAGACAATGGCAAAATAAACTCCGCCCAGTTTTAGTGCTGTAAAAGCTCCTGCGAAAAGTACAATCGCATACGCAAGAATGCCCATTTTCGGACCAATCCCGACTTTCGTCCTTCAATATATAAAACCCATACAAAGAATGCAATCCATTAATTTGTGTTCATTCTAATGGGGTTACCGGCGAGACGACCGTTGTAGCTGCCGTTTTCGATGACCAAGTCGCCGCCAATCAAAAGATACCGGACACCCTCGCTGTATTGATGCGGATCCTCATACGTTGCCTTATCTGAAATTTCATCGAGATCGAAAATCAAAATATCCGCGACGAATCCTTTTTGTATGCTTCCTCTATCGGCAAGACCTAGCACTTCTGCAGGCAGCGATGTAGCTGCGCGAATTGCCTGTTCCATGGTGATCCATTTCTTCTCCAGCACGTATTTCCGGATCTTTCTCGGAAATGTGCCGTAGCTGCGGGGATGGGGAAAACTTTTGTCCGGAATTTGAACGTTCCCGTCCGAACCCGTCATGACGTAGGGTTTTTTCATGAAATGCTCCAGGTCGGATTCCTGCATGTTGAAGGAGATGATGCTGGGGCTTCCGTTAAGCACCAGATGGATAGCCGTCTCGATGACAGGTTCTCCTACCATCCGGCTGATTTCCAGCAAGCTCTTCCCATCGAAATCTTTGTTATTGGAATAGGATACGATAACTAAGCTTTCCGGTCCGCCCCGCCGTTCGATATTTTCGGCGAGTTCATTTTTAATTTTTGGCAGTAATTCTTGATTTTCCAAACGGTCTCTCATCTGCCCCCCTGCTTGAACCCATATGGGAATTACGGCAGCCGAAAGCCCGGTGCTCGATGCTGTGTAGGGATACTGGTCAGCGTAAACCAGCACGCCTCTTTTTCTTGCGTTCTCTATAATATCGCACACATCTTTTGCCATCCCCCATACCGGCCTTCCGAGGGCCTTGATGTGCGATATCTCGACCGGGATTCCTGCTTGCTCTCCAACGGTTATGGCTTCTTTGATCGCTTCTTTCAATCCGATAGTGTAGTCGCTTTCATCCCGGATATGGGTGGCATAAATCCCCTTATACTTTTTAACCACTTTAGCCAGTTCGACGATCTCTTCTGTTTTAGCGAAACTCCCGGGCGCATAAAAGAGTCCGGTGGAAAAACCCGCCGCTCCCTCTTGCATTCCCTGGATCAAGAGTTGTTTCATGCGTTCCAATTCTTCGTTTGTGGGTCCCCGATCATCCTGGCCCATTACGCTTCCTCTGATCGTTCCATGACCGATCAAATGGATGACATTTGGCCCGGTTCCTTGTGTTTCGAGTTTGCCGAAGAATTCTTCGACTCGGTATGTGCCCTCGCCGCAGTTTCCTGTGACAACCGTCGTAACCCCCTGCATCAGGTAGTTCTTTGCATTGTTTCCCTTCTCCGATTGAAGGCCGCTTTCACAGTGGGTGTGTATATCGATGAATCCAGGCGAAACGATCGATCCGTCGGCATCGATAGTCAATTCAGCAGTTTTTTTTATTTCCCCGATGGTTTTTATGGTGCCATTCTTAATACCGATATCGGCTACATAGGGTGCGCCACCCTTCCCATCGTAGATCGTCCCTCCCTTTATGACCACATCGTAAGAGGTCGTGCAACCTTCCGCAATAAGAACGAGCGAACACCAAACAAACCATTTTTTCTTGTTGATCATTTTACTCACCGACACAATCGAGACATTTCTGTTCCCTAACGATATAAAACACATGGCCAAAGGTCAAGATGATGGTGTTGACCGGTTCTTTTGGGATGTGATAAGGTCATTTGAGGAGATAAAGTCTAAGAGGAAAAAATGCGAGAAAAAATCCTGATTAAACTGGCAAACCTGCATGCTAGCCATCCGTGGCGCATGCTTTTGATCGTATTGCTGCTAACCGTTTTTTTTGCTGCGTTTGCCACTCAGTTGAGCGTGACCATGCGGTGGTCAGACCTGCTGCCATCCGATGATCAGAGAACTATCCAGTTCAACAAGATCATCGATGAGTTCGTCTCTGCTACCAGTCTGGTTGTGGTGGTTCAGGGGGAGGAGAACAGGATCAAGGTTTTCGCAGATGCCCTTGCGCCGAAAATAGTGGCCCTCAGTGATCCTGATGACAACGAGAGGAAGCTCTTCAAGCGTGTGGATTACAAAACCGAGGTCGATTTTTTAAAAAACCACGGTTTGATGTTGATAAAAGAAGACGATCTGGAAAATTTGAAAGACGTTTTTACCGATCCCAACCTGGACGGCCTGTTGTTCAATTTGAACAATTCGATGGAAAAGGAATATGTCGGAAAAGAGGAGTCTATTTCCACACGTGAAAAGGAAGATGGAGCGGTGTATTTCCTGGATGGGATCCAGGAGCTTGTCCTAGCGCTGAAGGATGCTGCAGCAGGAAAGGATGTAGCCTTGGAAGATGTACATAAAGTTGCGGATAAGCTTCTTATCGGCGAACCTTATCTTCTTTCCTACGATGAGAAAGCCTTGATCTTGAATGTCATTCCCAATTTCACGATGTTGGACACACATTACCTGGTCCTGGGGACGGATGCCGCGCAGGATATAGTCGATAACTTGTTGATGGATTTTCCGGATGTCCGGGCAGGTTTGACCGGTTTTATCGCCGTGGGCCGGGATGAGATGGTTTATTCGGAACAAAGCCTTGGCTACACAACGTTGATAGCTCTCATCGCCATTTTGATCCTTCTCATGCTTTCTTTCCGGATGTGGGTGGCTCCTGTGCTCGCTCTGGCCAGCCTCTTGGTGGGTTTGGTGTGGGCTGTGGGAATTGCGGCACTTGCGGTCGGGCAGTTGAACATCATGACTCAGATGATGGCGGTGATCCTCTTGGGTTTGGGTATCGATTTTTCCATCCATCTCATCTCTGGATTTACCGAAAGGCGGGCCGCAGGGGACAGCATCGCCCAGTCGATGGAGGCCACGTTTCTCAAGAGCGGAAAGGGTATCATCACCGGAGCCTCCACGACAGCCTGTGCCTTTTTAACATTGCTGATCAGCCATTCGCGCGGCATGAAAGAGATGGGGCTTGTTACAGGCACCGGCTTGCTGGCCATACTTTTTGCCACCCTTTTCTTTTTGCCGACACTTCTCGTATTCCGAGAACGGCGGCTGGATAGGAAGATTGATGGAGGAAAAGGGAAAAAGGAGTTTGTTCAGAGAGATATTTCATTCCGTTTTTTTGGAGACCTATGCGCGTGGCTCGGAAAACATTATGTGTTTACGATCTTGACAACTGTGGTGGTGACGGTTTTGCTCGTGTGGTCGGCTACCAAAATCACCTTCGACCACAATTACATGAACATCGAGCCTAAAGGACTGACCTCCATTGCGCTGCAGGATACGGTATTGGAGAAATTCGACCTGAGCATGGATTATGCCCTGATTTTAGCGGATGATGTGGATCAGTCTCGTTCCTTAGGAAAAGAATGCCGTGAATTGGGTTCAGTTGCCGTTACCGAAGACATTTCCATCTATCTTCCATCCCTTGAGGAGCAAGGAAAACGGATCCCCCTAATTTTAGAGATTCAAGAGAAGATCCAATCGGCAGAAATCCGGAATACTATCGTTCGGAAGGATATGGAGAAGCTGAAGGAGGAAATCGCGAGATTGGAAATGAACGTGATGGAAATGCAGGACATGGCTTTCATCGGCGGGCAGGACAAGGTCGATAACAAATGCAAGGAGATCGTGGGGGATCCGGACGACACGGATTCCAAAAATATATTTCAGGATCTTATGCTATGGCTGGATGCAGATGGGGATCGGATGACAGTGGGCTTTTCGGATTTTCATCAAAAGTTCGCGCCCTATTTTAAACAGGCTGTTATGCAGATGGGATCCACGGACCCAATTCGCCTGGAAGATCTGCCTGACTCCATACTGGACCGTTATGGCAACGAGAACCGCGATCAGTTTCTGGTGACGGTGTTTCCTGCAGGAAATATCTGGCAGGATAAGAATTTTTTGAACAGGTTTGTCCAAGATCTGGAAGGAGTCAGCGACAAGGCGACGGGTATGCCTCCTGTATTTAGAGCTCTGGTCGAGATCATCGGGCGGGATGGGCGGAATGCGGTCCTTTTGACCTTGGTCATCGTTTTTGTTCTTCTGATTTTCGATTTTCGAAGTCCCCGGTTGGCGTTGATGGCCATGATCCCCCTGGCTTTCGGTATTTTCTGGATGGTGGGCCTGATGCACATCGTGGGCATGCAGCTTACGGTGATGAATGTCATGGGATTGCCCTTGATCGTCGGGATCGGTATCGACGACGGTGTTCATATCATCCACAGGTGGAAACACGAAGGGAAAGGTAAAATTAGGCTCATTTTTGCGAGCACAGGCAAGGCGATTCTTCTGACCTCTTTGACGACCATGCTGGCCTTCGGTTCTCTAGTTTTTTCTATATGGCGAGGATTCGGCCATTTGGGAGGCGCGCTTTTCCTGGGTGTGGGTGCCTGTTTTTTGACAACCGTCCTGGGTCTATCGGGCCTTATCGGATTATCTGAACGAAAATAATTGTGGTAATTCCCGTAGCTTCAATATCTTATAAATGAAACCGTTTTTTCGGAAGGAGAGAAGAAAATGAGAAAGAACATGAAAGTTTGGGTATTCATTGTGCTTTGCCTGATTCCTGTGGTCCTTATGGCCGGTCAAGGAGAGAAAAAAATCCTGACCCTGGATGATTATCCCCAGTGGAAGCACATCCAGGAGGTGACGATATCAGACAATGGGGATTGGATTACCTACGGGTATCGACCGAACGGGGGTGATGTCACCTTGTATATAAAGAACCTGGATAACGAGAAAATTTATGATATAGCCGTCGGATCTGTCCCAAAGATATCTAGCGATTCCCGCTGGGCAGCTTACAAGATAAGCCCCTCGAAGGAAGAGGCGAAAAAGTTGCGTAAAGAGAAAAAGCCGGTGACAACAAAGGTGGAGCTTTTAGATTTGAGTTCCGGTGATAAACGGACCTACGAAAATGCATCGTCCTTTGTCTTTTCGAACGATTCCGGATATTTTGCGGTCAAAAAAGATAAAACGGAGAAAGACACCAAACATGACGGGACCGATCTTGTGCTGCACAATTTTAAAACGGGATTGGATTTGAATATCGGCAATGTAGGGAGTTTTCATTTCAATCATGATGGGACCATGTTGGCCTACACGATCGATGCGGATAAAAAGGCAGGAAACGGAGTTTATGTTTTGGTATTAAAAAGCGGAGCTATTAGGCCGCTCGATTCGGGGGATGCGGATTATGCTCAGCTAACCTGGGACGACAACGGACAAAAACCCTTGGCTGGATACGCAAAGGGCAATGCCTTGGCTGTTTTGAAGGGCACAAAACCGGAAAAATCCGTCCAGAAAGAAAACCGGTTGCTGGTTTTTATGGGCTTGGGCACCGATAGGTCGGCAAAGATCATATACAATCCTGCGGATGATACGGATTTTCTCGAGGGGATGGTTCTGAGCGAAAAGGGAGAGTTGACGTGGAGCGAGGACAACTCCCGGATTGTCTGTGGGATCAAAGAGCAGGAGGCTGAGCTTGAAAAGAGCGAAGATCCTGTGGCCAATGTGGATGTGTGGCACTGGAAAGACGAACGCATACAGTCGGTCCAGATGGTTCAAGCCGACAGGGATAAACGATTCACCTATCGGTCGGCCTTTCTTTTAAAAACGAAGCAATTTATTCCTTTGACTGACGAGGCCATGCAGACGATCGACATTCCTCGAAACGGGAAGTATGGAGTTGGCCGGAACAACAAGAAATACAGGGCTGATGTCAACCGGGGGCGTTCTACCGCAGACTATTATCGAATCGATCTGGATACAGGCAAACGCACTCTGTTCATCGAAGAATTACCCGTAACAATGGGTCTTTCCCCGGATGGAAAATATTTCCTTTATTTCAAGGGAGATCACCTATGGGTGTATGAAATGGCTGGGGAGAAATACACGAACATTTCCGAATCAGCCCCTGTAAGCTTCGTGAATGTGGAAATGGATACCCCGACGGATAAGCGGCCGTGGGGGATTGCCGGCTGGACCAAAGATGGGACGGGTCTGGTTGTGTATCATAAATATGATGTTTGGATGCTGAAGCTGGACGGCAGTCAAGCCGCTAATTTAACAAAAGGACGTGGCGATGAGCAGGAAATCCGGTTCCGTTATGTGGAGTTGGATTCTGAAGAAAGATTTTTGGATGTGTCCGAACCACTTCTTTTATCTGCGTATGGAGAGTGGACAAAAAAGGCCGGGTATTTTCATTTGAATCCCGATGGAAACCTAGAAGAACTGGTTTATGACGATGTGATGTTCGGCCGCCGGATTTTAAAGGCAAAAAATGCGGATAAGATTCTGTACACGCGGGAAACTTTCGTGGATTTTCCGGATTATTATGTGAGCGACACCCGGTTTCAGAATCCGGTCAAGGTGACCGACGCCAACCCCCAGCAGAAGGAATATGCGTGGGGGCGCCGGGTCCTGATCGATTATGAAAACAGCAGGGGAGTGAAGCTTCAGGGCACGCTGACGCTCCCGGCTGGCTATGTGGAAGGAGAGAAATACCCGATGCTGGTTTATTTTTATGAAAAAATGTCCCAGCGCCACCACAATTACTCCATGCCTACCTATGACGACCGTCCTCACATGTCCATGTATGCCAGCGATGGCTATCTGGTGTTGATGCCGGATATCGTTTATACGGTGGGAACCCCCGGCTCCAATGCCTTGGACTGTGTGGCGGCTGCGGTGCAAAAGGTCATCGAACTGGGATATGCCGATCCTGAGCGCATCGGTCTGCAGGGCCACAGCTGGGGTGGTTATGAATCCTCATTTATCGTGACCCAGACCGACATGTTCGCCTGTGTGGTGACCGGTGCTCCGTTGACCAATCTCCCCAGTATGTACAACATCCTGTATAAAAGCACAGGGAACACAAATCAGGGTATCATCGAAACGAGCCAAGGTAGGTTCGGGAAGGATGTGTATCCGATGAAAGACTTGGATCTTTATGTCAGCCAGTCACCCGTACATCATGCTGAAAAAATTACCACACCTTTCATGATCCTCCAAGGGACAGAGGATGGGGCAGTTGATTGGAACCAGGGTCTTGAATTTTATAATGCTGCCAGACGGTTGGGAAAAGAAGTTATTTTCCTGTCCTATCCAGGGGAGCCTCACCATCTGAGGAAAGAAGAAAACCAGAAGGACTTTCAGCTCCGGATGAAACAGTACTTCGATCACTACCTTAAAGGAACGCCGGCCCCTGACTGGATGACGAACGGCATCCCCTACTTAAAGAAAAAATACAAAGAAAAGTAAATTTAATTGGGGACAGGATATGTTTTCACTTAATTATGTTGCCTCTCATATGTTGCCTCTCAAGAATTAAGTGAAAACATATCCTGTCCCCAATTAAATTAAGTGGCAAAAAATGTCACTAGAATTGCCAAAATTTCGACAACAAGTTTCTTGACAACTGTTCATCCAACCTGATAAATAATCCTCATCGGTGAAGATTTTTTTGCTTGTGCGGGTTTGAAAGGTATTAATATTTGCGGGGTGATAACTGTATCGAACAATGTCTCTTTAACATGCAGGTATTGCTGCGCATTGATGAAGGCAAAGTATAAATGAGGGAGGGGTAAAATGCGGGGAAAGCAAGTACTTGTTATTTCTTTGTTCGTTATTGCCATCGTAGCGATAGCAGTCGTTCCAACGGAGCCTCAAAATTATGAGATACAAGCGAATGGGGATCCGGATCTTCTGGCAGGTCGAAATGTGAATATGATCTCAGGAATAACCTTACCAGATGGGGATCCCTATCTACAGCGTCAAAACGAACCGTCCATTGCTGTATCCACACGCAATCCTCTCCATCTTCTTGCAGGTGCGAACGACTACAGGACGGTCGACATGCCTGGCGACCCGACAGATGTTCTTCCCGGCCATATTCAAAACCAATCCGCAGGAGATGCGTGGGTAAGTGTTCTTAAATCCTTGGACGGCGGTGAGTCTTGGAAAAGCATCCTTCACGACGGATATCCCCAGCAAAACAACAGCAATAGTCCGTTGCATGGCTATCAAGCAGCAGCCGACCCCGTGGTGCGCGCCGGGACTAACGGTCTGTTTTTTTATAGCGGCATTGTCTTCAACCGGACAGAGCCGACGAACAGCGCGGTTTTCGTCACTCGATTCATCGACAACAATAATGATGAAGAAGGTGATCCCATCCAGCGCATCGATACTAAAATTATCGATTCATTGAATGGAGGCCGATTCAAAGATAAACCATGGATCGCTGTCGATGTCCCAAGCAAGAACGCTAAATCCGTCACTATCGCCGGACAGAAAATCCCGAAGTTCAATGTTTATATTGTATACAGTGTGTTCGAAGGAGAAGGGGATAATCTTGTAAGTAAGATCATGTTTTGCCGATCCACTAATTGTGGAATCTCTTGGGGAAATCCGATCGAGCTTAGTTCTGGACACCATCTGAACCAGGGGGCAACCATCGCTGTGAGTCCAAAAGGGAATGGACATGTTTACGTGGCCTGGCGGCGTTTTGCCTCTGGAGAAGGAAGTGGAGCTCAATCCAATGCAATCGTTCTAGCCAGATCGACAGATGGGGGAAAGAAGTTTCAAGATGCCGTCGAAGTCAGCGATGTACCCGGGCCTTTCGATCAGCCGACAACAGATGATTATACATATCCATTGGGAACGTCCTTTCGCACTAACAGCTATCCAACAATGGCAATGGATACAGGGGGGAGAGTTTACCTCGCTTATTCCCAGCGAGGAGCAGATCCTCTCTATCCTAATGACTCGCGTATTTTAATTGTGACCTCAAAAGATGGTAAAGATTGGTCCAATCATTATCTAGTCGAATCCCCGGTTTTAAATCCTGAATCCCCCGGTGCTCATATGGACTGTCACCAGTTCATGCCATCGATAGCTTTTGCCGGTGGTCGATTGATCCTTGCCTGGTATGACACCCGGAATGATTACAATCCCGAAACTTCTCCGGAGTATATCAGTGATTCTGGAACGATTAGGCATACGATCGATATACGCGTGGCTCAGGGAAGAACAGGTCAGGTTCCTGTATTTGACCCCTCCATTCAGGTCTCTCGGTATCTTTGGGCGTTGTTTAATGATAATTCCATCCGGCAGGTCCAGTTCAATCCACCCAACTACCCGTTGTTCAAGGGCGGGACAGTGCCCTTTCATGGCGACTACATCGATATAGCCCCCTCGCCTCAGTTTGTTCAAAAACCAGATGGTTCTTGGCGTTACAACGACAAAACCACCGATTCTCAACGATTCCATTTGGCTTGGACAGATAACCGGGATGTGCGTCCACCCGTCAATAATGATTGGACGACTTATAATCCTCCTGCTTCGGTCCAAGGGCTAGGATTTGGGATCAAAACCTGTCAACATGCCGAATTCACAGGGATGCGTAATCAGAACGTCTACACATCTATAATCACTTCTGTGATGGAGGCGGGAACCCCAGGAAATAACAAACCGTTGGGAACACTCGGGACCAATCCGGCAAATGGAGAGATGATTCCCCGAGCTTTTGTCATCTTCGTGAAAAATCCAACTTCAGAGATAAGACATTATCGCCTTCAAATAACGGATATGCCTAACCAAGGAACAGCATCATTCCTCGAGTACGATATCCTCGAGGAGATCGACGTGTCCATCGCACCTTTTTCTTCCATATCTCGACCGTTATTCGTGACATCCACGGATGAAAACGATACGGTGACGGTGGAAGTTTTCGAGATCGATGAGCCTGGCGGAAGTCCTGTTCCAGGGGGAGGGCATAGCACTATTATCATAAACCCGGATGATTCTGCTCCTGGAGTCACAGGGGATCTTCAGAATTCAGAAAGCCACGATCCAGACATCGCCAATCCGAATATCGTGAATTGGACCTATGTCAATCCCAATATTGTCAACCCGAATATCGTCAACCCGAACATCGTGAATCCAAATATTGTCAACCCGAATATCGTCAATCCGAACATCGTGAACCCGAACATCGTCAATCCGAATATCGTCAACCCGAACATCGTCAATCCGAATATCGTCAACCCGAACATCGTCAATCCGAACATCGTGAACCCGAACATCGTCAATTCGAACATTTCTGATGCGGATGTAACCGACGTTGCATGGCCTGTGCGTAACAATGGGAATACTATTTCCTCTTATACATTCAAGATTTTTGCAAGGGATTCCCTGCCGGACGGCATCTATGCCCAGCTTCTTGTGTACAAGGTGCATTACACCCCGGCCACAGATGGCTCCAGTTGCAATTTGAAACAGACTCCCCACCATGAACTTCTTTTGAACGTCGTGAACCCGAACATTGTCAATCCTAACATCGTCAATCCTAACATCGTCAATCCTAACATCGTCAATTCCGCCATCGAAAATGCAACCTTCTTTCTCTCACCAGGCGAAGAAGCAGAAGCGGTGCTGAGATTGATCGATCCTCAGCCTGGAACAGCAAAGTTCCTCCAATCTGGAAAAAAGTTCAAAATCCAACAATTCGCTCAATCCCTTGGTGCCGCAACAAGCTCTCAGGCTGTGGATTCTGCCGATGCCGAGCAGGGCGATACAACGGCCGAAGCCGACTCCACGGAGCTTATCATCATCACCTCATCTCTTCCTGACGGAACAGTGGGGATGTCCTATCCGACCACTCAATTGGAAGCGGCCGGAGGTGATGGGAATTATGTTTGGTCTGCCAATTCTGAGCTGATGCCTCCTGGAATAGGTTTTACAAATGATGGGATAATCGGCGGTATCCCTCAGAATGATCCTAATGTGACATATCCTCATGTTTACAGCTTCTTTGTTCAGGTCGAATCGGGCGGAGAAGTGGATACACAGAATCTCAGTATTACCATCAATTCTGCCGAAGATCCAACTCCTCCCCTGAATATAGTGACCGCGACCCTCCCTCCTGGGACAGTCAGTAAATATTATGGCTATACACTGCAAGCCACGGGCGGAACGCCGCCACGCAATTGGAGCAAAGCGTCTGGAACGCTTCCTCTTGGATTGACAATCGACAGCTCAGGAGTCATCAGCGGAACCATCCAGAACGATTCTAATGTAAGCCAATATCCTCACACTTATTTATTTGAAGTCAAAGTCACAGGCTTTAAAGGAAGCACGGATACTCAACCGCTCAGTATAACGGTGAGCGATATTGTGTTACCGGACTTGACCATTTCTGGTACGATAGCAGGTCAAGGCGGAGCTCCGATTTCAGGAGTCGCTATATACGGCCTTCCTCATGCACCCCAAACGGACAGTTATGGCTTTTTCTCGGACACAGTGCCCTACGGCTGGTCGGGAACGATCACGCCGATTAAGCCGGGGTATACCTTCCGTGTTTCTGCGACAAATCCATCTCCCAATCGAACATACTCTCAAATCACCGTAAATCAGTTTAGCCAGGATTTTATCGCAAACACCCTAAACTACACCGTTTCGGGAACCGTGACTTTCTACGGGTCTCCTCTTGCAGGAGTGACCATGAACGGACTTCCGGGGACTCCGGTCACGAACGCCTCTGGTTATTACTCGGCATCTGTCCCTCACGGGTGGTCAGGAACAGTGACTCCCCAACTTTTGGACTATATCTTCAATCCCCCAAGCCGGACCTATTCGGCCATAACCTCCGACCGAGTGAATCAATTCTACACGGCCACTTTTGTGGGTGCTGGCCAAGATGATCCCTTCGAAGAGAATGATGATTTTGCCAGTGCCAATGATTTGACAGCAGGCACGTATACAAATTTGCAGCTGCACGATGATGACTGGTACCGTGTGAATGTCACTCAAGGAAGTGATTTGAAGGTCGTCGTTGACGGAGAACACCCCAACAATATCGATGTCGAGATTGTCGATAGTGCAGGAAACCGGATCATAGGCGCCTATGGAGATCCATCAGATGAAACTGCTTATGCGACAGACCTCCCCGCCGGTTGGCACTACATCCATGTGTTGTATTTGGGCACCTCCGGTTTCTGGAACGCCTACGACCTAACCATCTCAGTTGGCAACGACCTCGGCAACGGTGACATCACCGGAAATGTTTCGAATACTGATGATGCCGTATTGTCAGATGTCGAAGTGACGGCCTATGACACACAATCGGATCACTATTTTGCAACAGCCACCGATGCCAACGGTGATTACAGGTTAAGTCTACCTCCTTCAATGTATAAGTTCTATTTCGATGCCAGTGCTATCGGACCTCCCGATTATGTCTCCGAGTATTACAACAATCGACTCACTTTCGAAAATGCCGACTTGATCGATGTGCAAGTCGGAATGGTTATCCTTGATATCGACGCGGTCCTAGAGCTGGAGTCTGTTTTAGATATTGTAACTTCAACCCTGCCGGATGGTAACTTAGCAACGTTTTACAGTGCAACTCTCGAAGCAGCTGGTGGTACGCCACCCTATTTCTGGGATTTAGACATAGGCTCTTCTCTCCCCGATGGGCTCACGCTTCATAGCGACGGCCATATCGATGGTATCCCGACTACTTTGGGAACCTTCCTCTTCACGATTAAGGTCACGGACTCTGATTTTTCGCCTCAGACTGTGATAACGCAACTCAGCATCACGATCAATCCCTATGCCGGATCAGAGTATGTCATATCCGGGACAGTAACTCCAGCTCTCTCTGGTGTCGTGATGAGCGGCTTGCCCGGCGACCCAGAAACGAACGTCCTGGGTGAATACACGGCCATCGTTTATTCGGGCTGGTCGGGTACAGTGACACCGGTTCTAGCTGGAAATGCTTTTGAACCGGCAAGCCGAACCTACAACAATGTCGATACTAGCCATACGGTTGAGAACTATACCGCTTCCACAGGCTATATCATTTCGGGTGAAGTAATCCTTGGTAGTTCACCTCTCGGAGGAGTCCTGATGAGCGGTTTACCAGGTGATCCCTATACCGATGAGAACGGGCAATATTCAAGGGCTGTTCCTGCTGGGTGGTCAGGCACTGTGACTCCATTACTGCCTGGATTCACCTTTACTCCTGAATACATTTCCTACTCCAACGTAACTGCCGATCAACTTGGCCAGGATTATGCCACCAATTACCAAGGGGGACAGGACGACATCTACGAAGAAAACAATGACCCGGCCAGTGCTGCCGAAATCACGTTCGGAACCCACCTGAATCTGGTTCTTGACGATGAAGACTGGTTCAAGATCCATATTCCTGCCGGCAATGAGGGCAAGGACTTGAAGATCAACATAAAAGCCCAATCCTATCCCGAACCGAATGGTTACGAAGATTTGGATTTGATCGCTGTCGATGAATCGGAAAACATGCTGGGCTACACCTTGAGCAGTTCGGATGATGAAACCCTGTATCTTACAGATGTCCAAGAAGGCTGGTATTATTTCGGGCAAAACTACATAAGCCAACCTGGAACGGTTTATTCCCTGACGGTCGAACTCAGCGACAACTTCGGTATCGGTTATATATCCGGACGTGTCACGGATGAGACGACAGGACAGCCGATCGAAGGAATCTATGTCGAAATTTATGGCCAACCCTTCGATTGGGCAAACCCACGGCCCCTCATCACGACTGATGCCAATGGAGAATACAAGATAGGATTCATTCCAGGCAATTACACCGTCCAGTTCAACGATTATGTTTTTAATATGGACTATGCTCTCGATCGCAATTACATTCCAAAGACCTACAATTCGAATGAAATCCTGGCCATCACTGCGGGCTCGACTATTTCCGGAATAGACGATCAGTTGAAGCCCGGGGGCACGATCGCAGGCCGAATTACCGATCCTGATGGGAACGGAGTGAATAATGGTGTGGCTTACGCTTATTCCAGCGATAACGTCTTGGCGTCTTATTCAGTGACTGATTCAAATGGCAATTACACAGTTAAGCGATTACCAACGGGCAATTACAAAGTACGGGCTCGTGCAGGAGTCGAAGGATCGACATGGTATGACGGAAAAGGATCATTAGATGATGGACACCCAATCCCGGTCCAGGTGGGGATGACGACCTCGAATATCGATCTGCAGCTGGAGAATTCTGCCATAATCCAAGGCCGGGTGACAAACAGCACTCAGAATCCCATACAGGGTGTTGCGGTGACTGCATTCGATGTGTTTGGGATTGCGCTGTGGTCGGGCGGCACGAATGCCGATGGATATTACTGGATCGGCCGGCGCCTCCCAACCGGTGATGTGAAATTATACTTCGATGCCAGCGGAGCTGGAGGAAATTATGCCTCCGAATATTACACAGATAAATTGCTGATCGAAGACGCCGATCCTGTTTCTGTTCAAGCTGGCCAATCTACTGTCATCGATGCTGAGCTTGCCGATGGAGGGACGATCTCCGGACGGGTGACCGATGCTCAAAATAATGGTTTTCCAGGTGTTACTGTCCATTGTTTTGACATCGACAGCGAAAGATTCTACTCCGCGAACACAGATGCAGACGGGAATTACACGATTTCTGGTTTACTGCCTGATAATTACAAAGTTCGCTTCCGCACGACTTATGGTGACTATGCCACCCAATGGCATAACGGCGGGAACTCCTTCACCGATGGGAATGTCGTTTCGGTCGGTTCGGGCGCCAATGTATCGGGGATCGATGCACAGCTTTTGGATAACGGAGGATTCATTTCCGGCAGAGTGACCAACACGTCAGGGAACGGTATAAAAGATGTCAGAGTTCTGGCTCAAGACAACACAATAAAAGGTGCAATTGCATGGACGGATACAGATTCCGATGGGTATTACACTATTCCTCGTGTTCCGACATGCAATGCCAAAGTCTTCTTCAATGCAGACCTTCAGTATCTTAACTTCGTTTCCGAATACTACAATGACAAGAGCACTTATTCGTCCGCTGACTCCGTGGCCGTCACTTTTGATATGGAAACACCGAACATAAATGCCATCCTCACTTCGATACCACCTGTTAACATCACGACCACGTCTCTTTCTAATGGAGAAGTGGCAGCTGCATACGATGTGGCCCTCGAAGCGACAGGCGGACGGGAGTTCTACTACTGGAGCCTGATCAGCGGTTCTCTGCCATCGGGATTGATGTTCAACAGCAAAGGCGAGATCACTGGGACTCCGACTGCTGCTGGAACATATAACTTCACAGTCCGAGTGACGGATTCCAGCCGGAACCAGCAACTCATCGACACACAAACCCTGAGCCTCACGATCGATGCATATCAGGGCACAGGCTATCTGATCTCTGGATCTATCGCGTTTGATAGTTCCCCGCTTGGAGGCGTTGTGCTCCAAGGTTTACCCGGTAATCCAGTGACTAGTCCCAATGGCGAATACATCGTCGCTGTGCCGCAGAATTGGTCCGGAACGGTCACCCCGACTCATTCCGGCTATTTTTTCGATCCGCAAAACAGAGAATATGATGATGTCAGCTCCAACCTTTCTGGACAAGATTACTTGGCATATGAATTGACGTTGAACATCACGACCGAATGGCTGCTCAACGGAACCGAAGGGTATCCCTATAATCAGGATCTGATGGCTGAAGGCGGGACAGAACCTTACTTTTGGAGTCTTGCTCCTAACTCTTCCCCATTGCCCTACGGATTATCCTTGAGCAGCAATGGTGTCATCAGCGGCACACCCACTCAATCCGATAATTATGATTTCATTGTCCGTGTCTCAGATTCCAGCGCCCCTATCTCTCAATATGTCGAAAGAGAACTCAGTATTAATGTCTACGGGGATCCCACGTCTGAAGCCCCAATTCTCTACTGGAAGCTGGATGAAGGTGACGGAACGTTCGCACTGGACTCCTCGGGTCATAACGATAATGGCACGCTGTGGGGCGACGTCGTTTACACCAACGATTCTGTCGGTGAATACGGCGGTTATGCGGCACAAATTCTAGCCAATGGATGGCTGGAAAGAACGCATCAAGGATCATTTCATTTTGTGAATCAGGCCACGATCATGGCCCGTGTCAAGATCGATGACTTCAGCCAACAGAATCGCTTCGTTTGGAAGCTGCAGTATGACGAGCCTTATCGAGGCCATCCCTATTCCCTCGAAATATTATTGGATATCAACGGCAGCATGCTTCATCTGGATTCGGGGAACGGGTTGATCCAAGATATATCCAACTGCCCGCATTATCAGATCGATGTCGATCTTAACGATTCCCCAAATGGCTTTGTTCTCAACGAGTACAACCAGATTGCTGTCACCATTGATGGCGATTTTTACAAAGTTTTTATCAATGGGAGCGAAGTGGCTTCGGCAACAGGAGCGCCGTTCGAGGTTCATGATTCTGTCCAGAATTTATGGGTTGGCGGTGCCGAGTGGTCTGAATACTGGCTAGGCGGAAAAGTTGATGAAATCATGGTCTTCAACATGGCTTATGGACCGCAAGAAGTCTTAGATATTTATTCTTCGGGCGTATTGCCGACGATCTCTGGAACCGTTCTACTCGATGATGGATCCCCACTTCCCTGGGTCAGGATGAATGGACTGGCGGGTGATCCACAAGTTCAGGAAGACGGAACCTACATCGGCATTGTCCCCCCTGGCTGGTCGGGAACCGTTACACCGAATATGGGAGGATTCTACTTCAATCCTCCGAACCGCTCCTACAACAACGTGACTGAAGATATTATGGGTCAAAATTACACCGTCTATGAACAAGGGTCGCTATGGATCCAAACAGATTCAATACCCAATGGAAAAAAAGGTGATGACTACAATACAACTATTGTTGCTGCCGATGGAGTTCCGAATTATACATGGAGCGTTCCTCTGGGTTCGCTTCCCGCCGGACTCACTTTGAACTCGAGCGGGGTGATAAGCGGAACTCCCAACGAAGCAGGCGACTTTTCTTTTACGGTACGCGTTCTCGATTCCGATATACCACCTCGGGCAGCTGAACAAACCCTTTATCTCTTCATCTCTGCCGAACACCAGGGCTTCTGGACCACGACATTCCCATCAGGAGGAAACATCAATCCCCACAGCCTTGTTCTCGATCCTTCGGATTCAAATATTGTTTATGCAGGAGCCAACTGGAGAGGATTATACAAGAGTATCAATGGGGGCGGCAATTGGGAAAACCTGATGGATAGCTTCGAAAATCCTCCGTTTGATAGAACACATATCCAAATTTTTATGGCTCGTCCAAGTCAAAATTCAGGCGATCCAAACGAGCTTTATCTTGTAAGCCATGGACAAATTCTGGTGAGTTATGATGATGGCGCAAGCTGGGAATCCAGGAGCGAGGGGCTTTCAGGCTATGTCCAGTTCTTTTCCTTTCATCCCACACAACACAATTGGCTCTTTGTTCTAACCCAAAATTCCCAACTTGAAGACAACGGCCTCTATAAGTCCGAAGACGGAGGGTTGAGCTGGTCAAGAATAGATTCAGGACTTCCTGCGGCAGAAATGATGAGTTTATCTATCGATCCAAATAATCCTGATGTGATGTATATCGGAACATGGGATTTTGGAATATATAAAAGCACAAACGGTGGATCGACATGGATAAACAGTGATGGCAATATCGACTTTTGGAGTGTTGTTGATATTGCAGTGGATCCCAGTGATTCGGACATCATATACTTGGCTGGAAGCGATTACGAAGCTGGACGCAGATTATACAAAAGCACTGATCAGGGAGCGAATTGGACTAGAATCGCGGGGGATTGCTCGCCTTATTGGGTTCCCGGGCAACATATCGTCATTGACCCGAGTAATAGCGATATCATTTATGCGACCTCCTGGCAAAGTGTTTTCAAATCCACGGATGCAGGTGATACTTGGAGCGAAGCTTATGTAGCTAACAGTTTTGTCAAATCGATCGTTCTTGATCCCAATTCTGGAGTCGATCCTCCGAATGACCGGACACTGTACGCAGCAACTGAAACCGATGGAGTTTTTAAAAGCACAGACAGCGGTCAGAATTGGACCGCAGTCAACAACGGAATGAATGCACGCAACTTCCCGCATTACAGCGCCCACAGTCTGAAAATCGATAACAGTGATCCAAACAATCTTTATGCAGGAGCTATCGGAGGAGGGTTCAGGAGTACGAATAACGGACAGACTTGGACACGGATGAACATCGATGGTTACAATTGGGACATCAGGTCCATTGCGATTGACCCAGCAAGTCAGAATAATGTTTATGCCTACTTCTCGAATCTATGGAAGAGCATAAATTACGGAGTCAACTGGACAGAGCTATCCAATGATACCTTCCGCGATTTTGGAGAGGGAGATATTGCCGTCGCCCCCTCGAATCCCTCTACCATTTATCTTTCCAGTGTGTGGTCTAATATTGCGATGGATGGAATCTATAGATCAACAAACGGTGGCTCCGCCTGGACCTTAGTGGACAATGGCCTAACAAACAAGTGGATTCATACTCTGGCTGTCCATCCGACAGACCAGGATATTGTTCTGGCCGGTACATTTTCAGCTTGGGGGGATAATCCCAATCCGACCTACGGGCTTTTTAAAACCACGGATGGTGGAGCAAATTGGTATCAGATTAATTGTGGTTTACCAGACCGCATAAACGTTAATCAAATTGTCTTCTATGAAGGGAACCCAGATATTGTCTACATGGTCTCAGAGACTGAAAATGGCGGTTTCTACAGAAGTGATGACGGAGGTGAATGCTGGACCAAATTATTCGATGAGAATGCGAATACTGTCGCCGTGTCTCCTACCGATCCGAACCTGGTGTATATGGGGACCTGGAGTTCGGGTGGATTTTATGTGTCCCTAAATGGAGGATATTCCTGGATGCAGTTCAACGATGGGCTTCCCCCGAATCCGGGGATTGAAACAATCGCAATTGACCCTGACGATCATCGCCACGTATTCATCGGGACCACTGCCGGGGTGTACGAAGCGACATTTTCCTTTGATTTTATGATTCTTACAGATTCGCTACCGTCGGGGGTTGTGGGTGAAGCTTACAGCACGACCTTGGAAACGGCTGGAGGAACGGATCCCGTCACCTGGGAAGTGGTATCCGGGTATTTGCCTGAAGGATTGACACTCCATGAAACAACGGGTGAAATCAGCGGAACGCCATTGGAAACGGGCTATTGGGACATCACAATTAAAGCCACAGATAACGATGAAAAAAGCTACACCAAGCAATACGCTCTGAACGTCTACAATAAATATGTGCTCAACGTAACCACAACACAAGGAGACAGTTATGTGATTGTCGACCCGGATGAACCCTGGTATATCGAGGGCAGCATAGTTAATGTTTCTGTGATGGTTCCTTCTGGGTACATTTTTACGGGCTGGAGCGGGGATGCCTCAGGTATAGCTGCGCTCGTCCATGTCCAGATGACAAGAGACAAGAATCTCACCGCTAATTTCGCTCTAATTGCCGACTTGCCCGATTACCGCATTGATTCCTTTGATGCGCCTTCAAATGTCAATGCCGGCCAAACCGTCGCCGGATCAGTCAGCGCAACTGTCGGGAATCATGGGGCAACCGATCCATACGAGGGGGATATTTCTGTGGGGATCTATCTTTCTTCTGATCCTATGATCACAACGACCGATATCCCCCTCTGGAAAGGCCGATCATCCATCGCGGCTTTAAGCGGAGGAGGATCGACAAGTGTCGCCATCGATCCCGGTTTACAGATTCCCACCACTGTTTCTTCGGGTGAATACTACATAGGGGTTCTTGTGGATGAGTCCGGCGTTGTGGCCGAACGGGATGAGATGAATAATTACTCCCCTCAACCAATAACCATAACCAGTACGCCTTATGAGCATCTCGAATTGCTGGGTATGTGGCATGGGGGCACGTCTGACGCTGTCGCATGTGATGAAGCACGGAACCTTGCCTTGACCGGTCATGGTTCGGTTCTCGAGGTCCTCGATGTTTCGAATATCGCCCATCCGGAAAAAATCGGCGAATTGGCGTTGGGTACTCAAGGGATTTGCGACATTAAAATTTCCGGTCACTATGCTTATGTCGCTGGTGACGGATTGAGGATCGTCGATATGACTTATCCGACCAATCCTACAGAAGTCGGTTCCAACCTAAGCCCCTATCTAGCAAGAGGATTAGTCCTTTCCGGAGATTATGTGTTTCTCACGGATCATTTTTTCCAGGGATTGAGGGTCTTTAATGTTTCTGATCCGACTAATCCAGTGGAAGTGAGTTTCACTCCTTTCCCCGGCCGCACGAGAGGAATTGCCCGCTCAGGAAATTATCTCTACCTGCAAGCAGCCGTCTGGATTGGCGAGGGAGAGACGGGAATAAGGGTTGTGAACATTGAAGATCCTGAAAATCCAGAGCAGGAAAATTTCTATCCGACATCTAGCTCACCAGGATGGCCTGAGGTCTCAGGGAATTATCTGTATCTTCCGACTAGTGGCGGGGGGCTGCATGTTCTTGACATAACGAATCCTGCGAATCCTTCACCGGTGGCTGTTTATAACGGTGTGCAGAATTCGGGCTGGATCAAAATCGTCGGCGATTATGCCTACATAAGCGATGTCAATCGAAATGCGGTCGCGGTGTTGAATATTTCCGACAAGAACAATATCCAGGAGGTCGGTGTGCATTATTTCGAGGATCAAAATTCTGTCAACTTCATGGATGTCCTGGGCCATTACTGTTTTGCCGATGGCTGGTATCACTCAGTGAAAATTCTCGACATGTCGAATCCGGAGAATCCTTATGAGATCGGCTCTTATGAAGGATATGAAGGACTTCTCAGAGATGTAGATGTCTCCGGGAACTACGCTTACATGACGAGCTATAAGAGCAACGGTGAAAGCAAACTTAGAACCCTGGACATTTCCAACCCCTCAGCCATTTCTGAAGTCGGCGCATATCTAAATCCGACATTTCTGTATCAGGTAAGGCGATCCGGAGATGTTGCCTGTGTACTGACTGGTGACAATAAATTGAAAATCTTCGATGTTTCCGATCCTGCCAATCCTCATCAAGTGGGTGTATTTGAAGATCTGAATAATGTTTATGACCTTGAACTTTCCGGAAATTATGCCTTTGTTGCAGATCATGATATAGGGCTTAAAATAATCGATATTTCCGATCCTTCCAATCCCGTCCATGTCAGCACCTGGTATACGCCTTCTAGTGCTTTTGCCGTCTCTATTTCAGGAAATTTCGCTTACGTGTCCGCTCGATGGAGAGGCTTGAGGATCGTCGACATCTCCGACCCGATGAATCCCTATGAGGTGGGTGCTTATGAGACTGAGAATATGGAATTTCGCGCTTTTGAATTGGAAGTCTGTGGGAATTATGCTTATGTCCGAGACCTCGATTACAATATCAGGATAATAGACGTTTCCAATCCGCAAAATCCGTTTGAGGTCTCTACCTTTGTTACACATTGTTCCTACATCGATGATATGGAGGTTTCCGGTCAGATTTTGTTTGCAGCTACTCTTGTCAACGGGATGATGGTCATCGATGTCTCTGATCCTGCACATCCTATCAAGCTCGATGAATACCCGACATTTGAGGCTATATCAATAGCTATCAAGGAGAACCGTATCTATGAAGTCGACAGAAGTTCAGGCTTGCTGGTGTACGAATTCCGGCGGCAGTAAAAAAGATTTATTGATTTTTGGCCTGTTGGAGGAGTTTTCCGATCTCCGCTATTTCATGAAGGATTCCAGCTTTCGACTGTGCCTGGAATTTTTGAGTTTTCTTATCGCCTTTTCTTGTATTTGTCTGATCCTCTCGCGCGTGACCTTGTACTGCTGCCCAACCTCTTCCAGCGTGTGTTCCATCCCATTGCCCAGTCCGAACCTCATTTTGAGCACGCTCGCCTCTCTCTGGGTGTTGGATTTCAACGCTTCTTCGATTTTTTCTCTTAAGTTGATGTGCATGACCTCATCGTGGGGAGACATCGAATCCTTGTCCTCGATAAAATCGCTTAGATAACTTCCCTCTCCCTCACCGATACGGGTCTCGAGGGAAAGAGGAACTTGGGCAATTTTGATGATCTTTTGGACCTTGCTAACAGGCAATTCCATCTTTTTGGCTATCTCTTCATTGGTCGGCTCTCTGCCTTTTTCCTGCACCAGTCTTTTGGACACTCTGTTCAGCTTGCTGATGATTTCGATCATGTGCACCGGGATCCTGATCGTTCTTGCCTGGTCGGCTATGGCCCGCGTTATGGCTTGCCTTATCCACCAATGGGCATATGTTGAAAATTTGTATCCTCTCTGGTATTCAAACTTGTCCACAGCCGTGATCAAACCGATGTTTCCTTCCTGGATCAGGTCGAGAAACTGAAGTCCGTAATTGCTATATTTTTTGGCGATGGAGACCACCAGTCTTAAATTTGCGCTGACAAGTCCTTTTTTGGCTTGATCTCGGATCTGCTTTCCCCGGAGAATGGATTGTATAGTTTTTCTAATTTCCTGAGAGCTGAGACCGACTTCTCTCTTATATTCTCCTAGAAGTTTTTCGATCTTTTTAATCCGCTGGTTTTTGTCTTCTTTTACTTTTTTGCTTTTTACTTTAGTCAGAGAGGCTTTCAGTATCTCTTTTTTTGTTTCCAACTCCGTGATGATTTCGAGTTTTTCAAGGAGATTTTCTGTGATCTCCTCAATGTATGAATCGCGGATTGTAAGCTCTGTGAAAAGGTGATTCATCAGAATGATGAGCCGACCTCGGGAAAATACATATTTTTTTGCTGGGGGTATTTTTTTTAGCTGGGTATATAGATCACCTATTTTTTTGTGAAGGGTGAGTAGTTTTTTCTTTTTCCTGACAAAGGCTTGTCTTGTGAAGTCGTCATCCAAAGATTTATACACGATATAGATAATCGTATCCTCTTCATGGAGCTTTTCTTCCAGATATTGGAGAGCGTTGTGGAATAATCTTGTGTTAAGAAGAGCCTTGGTTATGATCCACTCGCCCCTTTCTATTGTTTTTGCCAGGATAATTTCCTCTTCTCTTTTTAGAAGAGGAATGGTGCTCATATCTTTCATGTAGATCCTGACAGGATCAAGGATTCTCTCTGAATCACGGGCCAGGATCGGAGACACCCTTTTTTGTTTCATATATTTCTTCTTTTTCTATTTTCTCTCTTCCTCTTTTCCTTTTTCCGTTCTCTTTTTTTTCTTTCTTTTCTCTCATATTTTTTCATGCAGAGTTCTCCCCATATAAATACACAAAACCATGAACGAGCTGATGTTTTCGGTCGCTATAGAGCCGTTTGTTAGAAACGTCTCCTCCCCCCGCCACCGCCGCGGTTGAAGCCGCCACCGCCGCGGTTGAAGCCGCCTCGTCCTC
>CAZIDF010000005.1:126728-144389 GCA_964538085.1 uncultured Eubacteriales bacterium
CCGCCACCGCCGCGGTTGAAGCCGCCACCGCCGCGGTTGAAGCCGCCTCGTCCTCGATCCTCACGAGGCCGGGCTTCGTTGACCTTCAATGAACGCCCTTTTAGATCTTTGCCGTCGAGGCCATTGATAGCTGATTGGGCTTCGGGACTGTTGGGCATTTCAACAAATCCGAATCCCCTCGAATCTCCAGTGAACTTGTCTGTGATGATTTTGGCGGATGTGACCTGCCCAAAGGCTTCAAAAGCCTGCCGCAAATCATCTTCCGTCGCTTCTCGAGCTAAATTACCGACATAAATATTCATTCTGACATCCTTGTTAATTTGGAGTGATATAAGGGAAAGACCTTAGGAACCCTCCTTTTCGCTTTGTGTGGACAGGTCTTTTTGAGTTTCAACAATAACGATAATATCACAGGAATAATAAGACGTCAATCAGAGGACCCTTCTTATTTTTTTATAAAAAAAAGATGGTCGGGCAATCGTGTGTTCAGTTGCACCTTTTTGAACAGGATCCGCATGTATTCTTTGCCATACATGTAACTAATCATCGTGTGGGCCATGACATAGCCCTTCACACTTTTGTAATCGGAAAGAAAGGTCTCCGTTTCCACTTCGACCATCATTTCATCCAGAATTTTGCTTTTTATCTTGAAGATAAGATAGGTTTCAGGATCCACATAATCGATAACTTTTCCACCATCTGAAAAGATCTGTTCGAGTACGATATAATATTTACCGTCTATTTTTTCTCTTCCTTTGTGAACCAAAGAAATCCCATATTTTTTAGGATCGAGGATCCACCCTAGAGCAAGAGATCCTCTTTTAATATCGCCAGCATCCTCTCCTGGAATTTCTACAGCTTTTCCAGTCTGCGGATCGAGCTCCCATGCCCTTTCCCCGTCGAAAACTTGAACTTGGACAGTGTTCATGACTTTCATCTCGATGCGCCTTTTGTCCGGCTCCTTTTTGTATTGGGTGAATGGTACAACGAGGTCTTGTTGGGGCACTTCGATGGTGCCCGTGACTTTCATGTCCCTGATCTTTTCGATCGCAGCCTTTCCTCCCTGTGCTTGTATCATCTCTTTTGATATTTCTTCCATGGTCTGGCAGTTCAGGGGAATAAGGAGGGATCCGATAAGGGAAAAACTTGAGATCCAAATCTGAAAGGCTTTTTTCATCGAAAAAAGGATAGCAATGAATAAGAGGATAGTCAACTTACAAGAATAGAGATATCTTTGGATTATATAATATTTTTCTGGACATGATGAAAGATTGCAATATAATGAGTTTTCATCGAGGAGGACATGATGAAAAAAAGAAACATCCTGGTATTATTAGGGATTTTTCTGATCGTTTCTGTGTGTCTTCAAGCCCAGGAACCGGAAACCCAAGAACTGGTTCAAAAGCCGGACGGTCTTTTTGTGAGAGCGACAATTTATCCAACAGCCAACCTTTCACGCTATGATTACAACATTGATTTGGACCTATTCGAGATTCGGGCATATGTGGAACTGCGGGATAAAACTCCCATCGGTGAGATCATTGACAACGCCCATGTTTTCGTGAATTCTCAGTTGTTGGATTTCAAGATCGATCATTATGAGAAAAGAATCAGAACATCTAAAGAATCGCTCGTCGAAGAACTGAATCTACGGATCGAGGCACAAGATGGAAGGATTGTCAAAAATATTTTCGATGTGCCCACCTGGTTGATATTGCTCAGCCCGCGTCCTGAAATAATCGAACCTTCTAAAGACCTGGTGATAAATTGGAAATACACCCGTTTTGAGGCACCGGTGGATGTTTTTGCCTACAATTTCAAAACGGGAGAAATGATATTCGAAAAACGTAATTTTTATAATGACGAAGTCATGCTGCCTACAAGCAAGCTCCCAGAGTCCACGATCGTGCGCATTTGGGTGATGCAGTCCTGGTTGTACAAACGATACTTGAGGGGTTCATCTATTGTACCCGGGTCTGAGGTGGTCATGATTCCATGGTCGCAGGTTTTTTTTCGAACTGAATAATGCTGTGTGAAGGAAGTGTGTGATGGTGAAAAAGCGGTTTTGTATTTTGATTATCCTGATGTGGATTGTGATTGTTGCTTTTCCTGAGTATTCCTTGAGTGTGCCTGATGAAGATCCACAATCCGATGAGCTGCGCTCGATAGCACCCAATGTTTTTCTGGATTGTTCGCGCAGAGATTGTGACATGGATTATATCCGCACCGAAATCACCTTTGTCAATTATGTGAGAGATCCTCAGAGTGCGGATGTGCATATTCTGGTCACAAGACAATCAACCGGAAGCGGAGGGAGGGAGTACACGCTCTCGTTCATAGGGAAGGGGCAATATGAGGGGCGGGACTCCTCGCTAAAATATTACTCCAAGTCAACGGACACACAAGACCAAATTCGCAAGGGCTTCGTCAATGTTATGAAACAAGGGCTCATTCCCTATCTATATGACACCCCCTTGTCGGAGTTCATCACTGTTTCCTATGCGCAACAAGGCCAGCCGCAAATGGCACCTATCCAAGATAAATGGAATTATTGGGTGTTTTACACGAGTTTTCGAGGGAATCTGAACTTCGAAGACCAGTCGAAACGATTTTCCTACTCTGTCTCGCTTTCTGCGAATAGGACTACCGAAGCCACGAAATTTCGTTTTTGGGCCAACGGTAATTTTAATGAAAGGCGTTATCTAGTCGAGGATGAGGAAGAAATTGTCACCCGGGTCAGCAGGAAAACGATTTTCACCCAGCTTGTCAAAAGCATCGATGATCACTGGTCATACGGAGCATCGGTGAGTTTATACTCTTCGACCTATGACAATGCCGATTTGTTCACGACCATCGGGCCTGCCATAGAGTACAATATTTTTCCTTATGATCAGGCAACAAGAAGAGAACTGCGGATACAATACCGTTTGGACTTTTCCATTCGCAATTATGATGAGATAACTCTCTTCGAAAAAATCCGAGAAAACCTTTTCAGTCAACAACTTCAGGTTGTGTGGGAAATGAAAGAGCCTTGGGGATCGCTGGGGGTTCAATTGCGCGGGTCGACTTTTTTGCATGATTGGAGCAAAAATAATCTCCAAATCGAAGCCGGTATCTCCATGAGAATTATCAAAGGATTGTCCTTCAATGTCGATGGCGAATACTCACGGGTTCGAGATCAGTTGGCCCTGCCTAAAAGGGATGTTTCGACAGAAGAGATCCTCCTGGAAATAAGACGCTTGGCGACATCATACGATTTAAGGCTTGAAATGGGATTCAGTTTTCGCTTCGGATCGATCTACAGCAATGTGGTGAATCCGCGTTTCGGCAATTGATAACCGCTAGTTCAGGCTAGTGTCGGTCTGATCTGTCTTCCAATTTGCTGTTCAGTTCTTCGAACTTGGAGCATATCTCCATTCCCATTTCATAGAAGGATGAGCACTGCCTTTTTATGGCTTCATTGGCTGGATCTGCTTCGATCTGCCTATCGACGATCTGCATGATCTGCAATAAGCTTTTTGTCGAGACCTTTATTTCTTCGATATCGATTTTCAACTGATGTGCGACAGGTTCCCAAATATGCAGTTCTCTTGAGAAATCCTTCAATCTTTCGATCATCTGGAAAAATTCTTCTTTTCCGATATTTTTTAATTCCATCGAATTCCTCTAGGAAAGGAGGGGAGACCTCGGCTCGCCCCACAAAAAAATTCTAACAGGCAGGGGAGGAGGAATCAATCCTTTTTAGGGGTGATTATTAGGGGTGATACGATCCATAGAAAATCTGAACTTCATTGACATTTTTCTGAGTCCTTATTAATCTTAGCTTGCACAAAAAAACCTGTATTATTCACGAGCCGAGATTGCTACCACGAAGCCGCAGACCCTCCCCGTCCACGAAACTGGCTCGCCCGAAGGGAAAAAAAAGGGATGTTGGCATCGGTATTATTTATAAATAATTAAGGAGGAGGAAAGGAATGTGTTTAGAGCATAGAAATCATATATTCCAAATATCGATGGTCATAGCAGCCATCTTCCTGATTGGTTTGACTGGTTTGCAGGGGGAAAATTCCCAAGATGAAATCTTCCGGAGTTTTCGCTGGCGGAATATAGGCCCAGCCAACATGATGGGGAGGATATCGGCTCTGGATGCCCTTGATGATGATTACCGTATCGTGCTTGTGGGGAGTGCCTCAGGTGGAGTGTTCAAATCTACTAATGCCGGTGTCACCTGGAAGCCAATTTTTGATGATTACAGCAGTGCATCCATCGGAGATGTGGCTTTTTTTCAGGCAGATCCCGACATAATCTGGGTGGGAACTGGCGAGGCTCACAATCGCAATAGTTCCGGCTGGGGAGACGGGATCTACAAATCTACAGATGGCGGGATAACTTTTCATAATATGGGATTGAAGGAAACGCATCAAATCGCCCGTATTGCCACCCATCCTACGGATCCGGACATCGTGTATGTTGCCGCTGTCGGCCATCTTTGGGGCTATTCTGGAACTCGTGGTTTGTTCAAGACAACGGATGGGGGGGAGACCTGGGAAAAATTGACGAACGGTCTTCCTGATGATGAAAAAACCGGGTGCACAGAGATTAAAATGCATCCTGAGGATCCGGATATCCTGTTTTGTGCCATGTACCACCGCTTGCGAAAACCCTGGCACTTTCACAGCGGAGGTCCTGACGGCGGCTTATTCAAGACAACGGACGGAGGGAAGACCTGGCGTAAACTAATAAAAGGACTCCCTTCTGGAGATATCGGTCGGGTGGGGATCGATATCTGCACTTCCAAGCCGGATGTGGTGGTAGCCAGTGTGGAAGCCAGCGACCAGCTTCCTGCGGATATGAATGTTCCCGGCCCGGGTGTTTACCGTTCCGATGATGGAGGGGAGACTTGGCGCTATTTGCTCCGGCATACCAGCCGGCCTATGTATCACGGCCGGATTGCAGTCAATCCCTTGGATGACAACCTGATTTATGTGATAGCCCGAGATTATCGTTTTTCAGCAGATGGCGGCAAGACTTTCAGAGGGAAACCATGGCGTGGCGCCGGTGGAGATGACCATGATTTGTGGATTTCGCCAAAAGATAAAAATGTCTTTTATGTCGCATCCGACCAGGGTGCCCACCTGACATTGGACCATGGGAAGTCATTCCTCTCTTTCAACAACATGGCCATCGCCCAGTATTACGCCATCGGGGTGGATATGCGTGATCCTTACTGGGTGTACGGGGGGATGCAGGATATTGGTGGTTTTGGGGGGCCCAGCAACAGCCGCGATTATCAGGGCATCCTGAACGACCACAATATCGAGGTCAACGGCGGAGATGGTTTTCACATGCAGGTCGATCCGACAGACTGGCGCACCGTGTACACCGTCTGCCATGTGGGTGGATTGGGCCGGATCAACATGGAAACCCAGGAGTACAAACTCATCTCTCCTCGGCCAGAAAGTATAGTGAATTTTAATCGATATTTTGACCCGAATTTTCCGGAACAACCGGTGCGCTACTCCATTTTTCCTGGTGAGCACTGGCTCTGGCGACAATCAAGCCGGAGCAGCTATTCGAGCCTGCTGCCGCCCCAGTTCCGGTATAACTGGAGCAGTCCTGTGATCGTGTCTTCCCACAATCCACACACCATCTATTTTGGGGGCAATCATATTTTCAAATCAAAAGACAGAGGTGATACCTGGCAGATAATCAGCCCTGATTTGACCACCAATGATCCAAAAAAGCGGAATTCCTCAGAATCCGGAGGCCTTACTCATGAGGTAACCGGAGCGGAGAATCACTGCACGATCATCACGATTTCCGAATCCCCATTGGATGCCTCCATTTTATGGGTGGGCACGGATGATGGGAATGTCCAGGTTACCAGGGATGGCGGGGTGAACTGGGTCAATGTCAGACCCAATATTCAAGATGTGCCCTCATGTACATGGGTGAGTCGGGTAGAGGCTTCTCACTTCCAGGAAGGTTCAGCCTATGTCACTTTCGATGGGCACCGCAACGATGATTTCACTCCTTATGTATTGAAGACCGATGATTTTGGTGCCACCTGGACGGACATTTCTGGGAATATTCCTGATGGTCACAGTCTCTATGTCATCAAAGAAGATATCAAGAACGAAAATCTTTTGTTCGTCGGAACGGAGTTTGCCTGTTTTGCCACGATCGACGGTGGGAAAAATTGGCACCGTTTCATGAACAACATGCCCACCGTGGCGTTTCACGACTTGGTCATCCATCCCCGGGATTTTGACTTGATCGCCGGGACCCACGGCCGCAGCATCTGGATCGTGGACGACCTGACTCCCCTTCAACAGCTCACCCCGGAAGTCCTGTCCAAGGATGTTCATCTCTTCGAGAACCGGACAGCTACCCGCTGGCAGTCCGTTTCCTTAGGGCGGCAACAGACGTTTTTTAAATTCAGAGGAGAAAATCCGCGCTCGGGTGCTTTCATCCATTTTTATTTAAAATCTGTTCCAGAAGGAAAAGTCACCATGGAAATCCACGATCTAGAAGGAAAACGGCAGGCGAGCGTGAGGGTGTCTACAAAATCTGGGATTAACATGGTGCGGTGGAACATGAGTTTTCCTCCCTCGGATTCCGAGATCGCGGTCTTTCAAATTCACCTGGAGAAAGTCATTGGCGAGTTGTCCTCTCTAATAGAAACAGATCCCGAACGGACAGTTTTGTCGGAGATGCGGGAAAAGCTGAAAAAAGCAAAAACGGAGCAGGATCTTAGCCGGATACACCGCCAGATGATTCAAGACTTTGCCTATTATTCAGAAGGAAGGGATCTATTCGGCCCGGCCCTGGCATCGATGGATGCCCCAGCCGGAACATACCAGGTCATCCTGACGGTAGAGGGACGTCCTTATTCAGGAACGGTCACCATTCGCAAGGATCCTTTATTAAAATAGAAAAATTGGGAATAAGGAGATGTGCAAATGAGAAAAGCCCTTTTTTACACAAGTTTGGTCCTGTTGATTTTTCTGATCGCAGGTTTGTCTGCCCAGATATTTGCGCAGAATCAGGATTCAGATTCCAGCCCCATCTATGATCCTTCACTTTTTGAAGGCCTCAAGTATCGTTGTATCGGGCCATCCCGGGGAGGGCGTGTGACCACGGTTACCGGCATTGCCTCCCAGCCCTCTGTTTTTTATATGGGGGCCACAGGAGGTGGCGTATGGAAGACTGTTGATTATGGACAGAATTGGAGCAATGTGACCGACGGCTATTTGGAAACAGGTTCGATCGGAGCCATCCAGGTTGCCGATTCCAATCCGGATATCATTTATGTCGGGACCGGTTCGGACGGTATACGCAGCAATGTGATCACAGGGCGTGGGGTGTATAAATCCGAGAACGCCGGGAAGACTTGGAAATTTTTGGGGCTCCGGGATGTGGGCCAGATCGGGGCTGTGGAGGTCCATCCAGACAATCCCGACATCGTGTTTGTCGCTGCCATCGGCAATGTGTTCGGCCCGAGCCCTGACCGTGGCGTTTACAGATCTCTCGACGGTGGAGACAGTTGGGAAAATGTGCTTTTCCTATCCGATAGGACAGGTGCCGTGGATCTTGAATTCTGTCCGGATAATCCTGATGAGATCTATGCTGCTTTCTGGCATTGTGAACGGAAGCCTTGGACGATCATAAGCGGGGCTGAAGAAGGTGGCGTTTTTAAATCATCCGATGGCGGAGCCACTTGGATTCACCTGACAGAGGGGCTTCCTCAAGATTTGATCGGGAAAAGCGACCTCGCTGTCTCTCCGGCAGATCCTGACCGTGTCTATGTGTTGATGGAAGCCGCTCCAGGTGGCGGATTCTATCGTTCTGATGACCGTGGGCAAAGTTTCGAGCTCGTCTCGGACAAGGAAGAACTGGTGAACAGGCCTTTTTATTACACCAACCTGGATGCCGACCCGACAAATGCCGACATTCTGTATGTCAACACCGGCCGTTTTTGGAAGTCTCAAGATGCGGGAAAAACATGGCAGAACCGGTCCACTCCTCACGGGGATAACCATGACATGTGGATCAATCCCTTAAATCCAGATGTATTTATCCAATCGAATGATGGCGGAGCCAATGTGACCTTGGATGGCGGGACAACGTGGTCGACCCAGTTTAACCAGCCGACAGCCGAGCTTTATCAGGTCGATATCGACGATCAATTTCCATATTGGGTATATGCCGGCCAACAAGATAGCAGCACAATCGCCGTCCCCTCTTTGCCCCCTTCTTCTTCACCGGTAGGCCCTATGGGCTACTGGATATCCATAGGCGGATGCGAAACCGGCCCTGCTGTGCCCAAACCAGGTAACCACAATATCGTTTATGCCAACTGCAAGGGAAGGTTCGGGCGATACAACAAAAAAACCGGACAGGAGATGCAATTTTATGTCGGTGCAGCCGATATATACGGCCACAATCCCAAGGACCTGAAATACCGCTTCCAACGGGTTTCCCCGATCCATGTTTCCCCTCACGATCCAGAAGTGGTCTATCATGCCTCCCAATATCTTCATCGGACCACAGACGGGGGAGTCACGTGGGAGACCATCTCGCCAGATCTGACTGAATTCGATCCTTCCAAACAGGTTATTTCCGGTTCCCCGATCACACGGGATATCACAGGCGAAGAATACTACAGCACGATTTATGCGGTTCGGGAATCTCCGTTGGAAAAAGGCCTTATTTGGGTAGGCGCCAACGATGGGCCCATCCATGTCACCCGGGATGGTGGCAAAACATGGACGAACGTGACACCCAAAGATCTTCCTCCTGGCGGGCGCGTCCAGAATGTGGAACCATCTCCCCACCGGGCCAGCAAAGCTTATGTGGCTGTCTACCGGTACTTGATGAATGACTGGCAACCATACATTTACCGAACGGAGGACTATGGCCAGACATGGACACGGTTGACAAGCGGCCGGAATGGTATCCCTGAAGATTTCCCCACCCGGGTTGTGCGGGAAGATCCCGACCGGGAAGGCCTTTTGTATGCCGGAACGGAGTTCGGCATGTTCATCTCCTTCGATGATGGGGCTCACTGGCAATCCTTCCAGCTCAACCTTCCTGTTACGCCGGTAACTGACATCAAGGTTCATCAAAAAGACCTTGTGCTCTCCACGATGGGACGCTCATTCTGGGTCCTGGACAATGTCACTCCGCTACATCAACTCGGGGAAAAAATAGGGGAATCCCCATTCCATTTGTATTCTCCGCGCGATGCTTATCGTATGCATTACCGCTCCCGTTCTTTCAGGGGTGCTGCGCAAGTGCCTGAGTATCTTCAACCTGGTGTCATGATCGATTATTCTTTGGCCGAAAATCCGGAGGATATGGTTGTTTTGGACATCCTGGATGACAACGATAATCTAATCCGTTCGTTTTCCAGCAAACGGCAGAGTATTCACCTGGAGGGACTTGCGTTCGATGTCCTCGTGGAAGAGCTTAAACGGGCGGGCGGACCGTTGCTCCCCTCTAAGCAGGGAATGAATAGGTTCTTTTGGGATATGCGGCATGCCGGGGCTTTGAATCAGAGAGCAGGTATGGGCGGAAGAGGAGGACCCTTTATTGCTCCAGGAAGATACCGGGCAAAACTTGTCATCGGAGACTGGAGTCACACCGAAACATTCCGGGTGCTGGTCGATCCCCGGGTGACGGAAGACGGCATAACTCAGGCAGACTTGGTGGCACAAGAATCCCTTAGCCTTCAGGTCCGGGATACGATGAGTTTGGCCAATGGATTAGTGCAACGTATTCGCAAGGCCCGGGAGTCTGTAGAAGTCAGCCAAAAAAAAAAGGGAGGATTGAATGCCGTATACGCAAAACTCGTGACGGCAACAGGCCCCTATCCCCAACCTATGCTAGTCGATCAAATCTCTTATCTCTCTTCCATGCTCGACAGGGCGGACCAAAAACCTGGACGAGATGCCTATGTGCGGTTCGATGAATTGAATCGAGAGCTCTCTCTTCATGTTTCTGAGGTCAACAAAATTCTGGGAGAAAAGTAGAGGAGGTATTCTTAGAAATTAAGAACATACATTGCCCGGATGGCATTTTTGCTTATCGTCAAGCGTTGGTCATCTAAACGACCGTTTCGAAGATAGTAATCGTATCCAAGAGATATCTGGGATTTTTCTGACATATCGAAGTTGAGATCGAGAGATATCACAGACATGAATTCGTTCGCATCGGCAAGCGTCGCATGTACCCAATACTGGGAAAAACCTGTGTTCAAACTGCCGAGACCTTTTTTCCCGAGTTCGAACTTTACCTTTCCCATGATCCCTGGACCGAAGTGATAGGGTTCGTTGCCTTCTGCTTCGTAGTTGGGCTGTGAGTATGGGATAGTTGCGCTGGAACTTCCAAATACGAATGAGAGAATTCCTGAAGTATTAAAGAAAAGATTTGACGCGGATCCAGAGGAAGTTGCAAAACCTGGTCCAAATCCAACGGTCGACATCTTTTCAGCGATGTGCGAATTGATGTAATCGTAGAGCCCGAACAGACCGGCACAACCACTTTGGAATTTTTTTCCAAAAAGGATGCCGTATGTGGAAATCTCGGGATCCCTAAAACCCATTTCACTGATTCCTAATTTGGCATCGAAAGTGAACCAATCATACGGTTTTATTTTTGAATCGCTTTTATAAAAGAGGTCTTTGTACACGAAACGTGTTTCGACAAACATGATAAATTGATCCTCGGATGAATAAGAGGCACCAAAAGGAAGTTTGAAATCGTAATGGTGTTCCGCCCCGAATCTCTCTCTGCCAAAATCATTCCCCGAGGTTCTTTTGATCCCGACGATTGGGTTGACTAGAAATTTAAAAGCTTGCATAAGAGTCCTGCCGATTCCTGTTTCATTCTCGTAGGAAATGAGATTTGCCATCCTATACAATGCTTCACCCAGATGGATTCCCCCGAATGAGGAAAAAAATAGATCATTTTTTGCTGGCAGTTCGTTTTCCCCAAAATATTCCCAAGAGAGGCTTCCTAGAAATGTGTATACCGAAGACTCGAAGAAACTCATTCCTTGGGATCGGGCGATAGAATGATATATGGCTCCGTGGTAAGGGTGCATGAACTGGTTGGTTCCGAAAGGGTCGTAATCCCAGACAAAGCCTGTTTTGAGATTATCCGTGATGGTTTGGAATGAAATGTGTGCCCATTTACTCTTGAGGACGTACCTATCGATTGTCCAAAGGAGTAAATTGAGCTTAGTGATACTCCAAATGGGTTTGAGATAATTCTTATTATTTTGCGGAGATGTGATTGTGTTTAGATCCAACCCTATAGAAAAAGAACCCGGATTGTCTTCAACCAAAGAAAAATGAGCGATGAGGTCTTTTATCTGGATCGGAAACTTTTTATCGTTTGAGGAGTTCTGATCCTCCTTGGGGTCACTTTTGAGAAGAGTTGAAGAAAAAAGGATGAGAATGACGATCGAAAAAAGAATTAGACTTTTTCTCATGCTCTTACCATATTTATTTTACATCCAGGAAAACAAAAAAAAAAGAGAAAAAATTGGGGGCTCGCCATAAGGTACCACCCTGTAAATGATTGGAAAGCGGAGGAGAAGGAAGATGAAACCAGGATTTCATTGACCGGGGATTTTGGGTGTGGTATATGCAAGAGTCGAGTTTATGGTAGGAGGAGCATGTGATTAAACGTATGCATATAGCATGTTTGCTCGGGATCTTATCGTTAGGTTGTATGGCCATGGCGCAAATGACGCCGTGGAAGATATGGACGCTGCTTCCTGAGAAGCAGATGGATGAAATCATCGGGGAAGCCTCAGGGGAAACCGCGTGGAACACGATACTGGAGACCGGAGGTTATAACCAAGATCGGCCAGCTGAAGAATATGCTGGAACGTTTTATGAAGCGCAGTACATCTATGACCAACTAAAAAAATACGAACTTCCCGGAGCGGAAATCGTCCGGTTTCCTGGAGGGAAAACTTGGGATGGGATAAAGGGAGAACTATGGGAGATAGAACCGAAGCGGCAAAAACTCGCCTCCTACCAGGACCTCCGGGCGATGCTCGCCAGCGGAAGCACTTCTGCAGATGTGAAGGCAGAGCTAGTTTGGGTGGGCCATGGAACGGAGGATGAGATCAAAGATGCCGGGGTTGAGGGGAAGATCGTTGTCACCGAAGGAAGCCTGAGCTCTGTCCATAATTTGGCTTGCTTGAAACTGGGTGCATTGGGTGTCATTTCCATGCAATCATCGAGGCCCTATTTCGATCCTCTCCAAATCCCTTGGGGAGGATTGAGAAGTTTCCGTCAGGATGCCAAAAATCAGCCAAAATTCGGATTTTATTTGCCCATCCGAGAGGGAGCTGCTCTTAAGGATCGTTTGCTGGATGGCGAGAAAATTAAGGTTCATGCCCAAGTGGAATCCCGTATGGAACCCTACGAGATCCAGGATGTTGTCTGTCACATCCCTGGTACCGATCCAGCTGCCGATGAGATCATTTTTTCGGCTCATCTATTCGAGGGATACACCAAGCAGGGGGCGAACGACAATAAGTCTGGATCCGCAACTATCCTTGAGGTTGCGCGCATGCTCCACACATTGATCGAAGAAGGGAGGCTGCCCCGGCCTAAGAGGACGATCCGCTTTATTTGGGTGCCTGAATTCTCCGGAACCATTCCCTGGGTCAATGCCAACAAAGACCTCATGGATAGAACCTTATGCAACATCAACCTGGATATGGTGGGCGAATGGTTGAGCTTAAATCAGGCGTTTATGACTATGGTCCGTACAACGTTCGGAAACGCTCATTATGTCAATGATGTCATGGAGAACTACTACCGTTACATTGGCGAAGGCAATGTCGATCGTTGGGTTGCCGGGGGCAAGCTGCGGCGTATCGTTGCCCCATCTGGTTCGGATGAGCCGTTTTATTATCTTATCGATACTCATTCAGGGGCTTCCGACCATGAAGTTTTCAATGACTGGGGTGTTCAGGTTCCTGGGGTATGCATGAATGCTTGGCCTGACCAGTGGTATCACACATCGGGAGATAGGGCGGACAAGGCTGATCCTACACAGCTCAAGCGGGTGTCGATAATAGGGGCTGCTGCGGCCTACACGATCGCCAGTGCCGATGATTTTATGGCTAAAAAGATTGCCGGAGAGACAACGAGCAACGGGACGCGACGTTTGGGTCATCAGTTGGTGATCGCACTAGAAATTTTGAATGATGCAACGACTGAGACATTGGCCGATTCTTATAAAACCGCACGTGCCCAAGTTGAAACAGCCTTGGCTAACGAAAAGGTGACTCTGGCCACAGTTTTGGAACTTGCCAAGGATAAAAATGATGTCGGTTCTTACCTAAAAATCATGGAGTCGACTATCGATTCAGTAGGTAAGGCCTCCTTGGCAGCGCTGGATAAACATATGGAATCCGTGGCGAAGAATCTGAAGGTCAAGCCTGTCAAAATCGTGTGGAGCGAGCAGGAAAAAAAGGCGGCGAATATAGTTCCAAAACCTACGGATAAAGTTAAAGAAAATGGATACCGAGGGTATTCACAATTCATCGCGAAGGTACCAAAGTCGGAAAGAGATAAATTTCTTTATTCCAGACAGGATATCGCCAGCACCAGCGAGCTGCAGTCTTTGATCGATGGAAAACGGAGTGTGCTCGATATTAAGTTAAGTCTCGATACCCAGTATCAACAAAAGTCCAAACTGGAGAGCGTTCTCAACTATATCCAGATCCTTAAACTCGCCGGCCTCGTAGATTTTTAATTGGGGACAGGATATGCTTTCACCTATTTAAAGGTAATTTAGGCACAATTATTAAATAGGTGAAAGCATATCCTGTCCCCAATTCTATGCTGTCCCCAATTCTACCTGAGATCTTCGGGGAGGGGATTTTGTGGAGTGATGATGTCGTTGGTGATGGAGACGATCCACCAGCGCGCATCCTTTTTCATCAGGCCGAAACTGTCCAATCCCAATTGGCCTGGGGCATCGGCAGGTGTCAAAATCCGCACTTTGTAAACCACGAAGCAGTGGGCGATATTACCATATACGGTCATCTTTATCTTTTCCACCGATTCCTCGAGCCCTCTTTCCTTTAGCTTGTGCTTTTCGACGTCTTCCAGCCACCAGTCCACAAAACCATCCAAATCCAGCACCTCCATAAGCGTTCGTGATTTTCTCACGCCAAAGATAGCTTCGGGGATAAAAAAGCTGCGCACGTAATCCCAATCCGGCAAAGTTCCAGGCTCGAAGGTTACAGAATCATACAATCCCCGCACCAAGCTTTCCGGATCCAGAAATACCTCTTCCTTTCCGGAATTTTCGTTTGTCATGCTTATAAGCGATACTGTAAAAAACAGAGAGATCCACACAAGCAACATAATTTTTCTAATACGCATCGAACTCCTCCTGTTCTGTTGCATTATTTTCATAATCGGCCCTCTCCTGTAAGCGAGAAATTAACAAGTAACATGATGTTAGTCTAATTTCAACCGAAATTTCGGTTGGCAATTCGGTCGTAATGTATCATAATAAAGACGGAAAAAATGCGCACGAGGTTTAGACACAAGTTCTATTTTACACTCCTTATTTCTGTACTCTTTATTTCTCTTTTGTTGTTTTCCCATTGCCAAAAAGAGATCGTTCCCGAGTCTTATAAACCCTCCAACAGCCATGAGGCCTATGTGCATTCGTTGCGTTCGGTGGGACTGGCTCAAACAGCCATCGCTCGCGACTGGATCCTGGCATCTGAGGATGCCATGAAAAATCCGGTGGATGTAGAACTCCCCTTTGAAGAATCCTTTTTTGTGGACCATGCTTCTGCTTTTGCCGTCGCCTACCGATTTTCCGTTATTAAAGGTCAGAGGGTAGAGATCGATGTGGCATTCAACGGCCAGAAAAGGTGCCGTCTGTTTATGGATCTTTTCCGTGTTCGGGGTTTTTCGTACGAAGAATGGAGCTTGGTCGCCAGCGCAAACAACAACGAAAAGCACCTGGAATTCGAACCCAAACAGGATTCAGAATACGTGCTCCGCCTCCAGCCTGAGCTTCTGCGTGGTGGAAGATTCACCATAACCATCCGCAACATGGCTTCCCTGGGATTCCCGGTTTTGGGATATGACCATCGGGCTATCGGAAGCGGATTCGGAGCGCCACGTGACGGCGGCCGCCGGAAACACCACGGCGTGGATATTTTCACGAAAAGACATACACCGGTCATCGCCCCTTCCAAAGCCTATGTCCGCCGCGTCAGTGAATCCGACATCGGCGGCCTCAATATTTGGCTCCATGATGCGAAGCGAGACCTCCATCTCTATTTTGCCCACCTGCAGACCCAGGATGTCGAAGAAAATACTTATGTGGAGCCCGGCCAAAGGATCGGAACCGTGGGCAACACCGGCAATGCCCGACGAACGCCGCCCCATCTGCACTTCGGGATTTATGCAAGAGGTGAAGGCCCTGTGGATCCAGTGAATTTTATTAAAAAAATAAACTCGACCCCGAAAGAAATCAAGGCCGATATGGAGATCCTCGGCCAATGGGTCCGGTCAGATCAATCCAAGGTAGCTTTGAAGGCATCGTCTGCATCGCGATCACTTGAAATTGTCAGGTTGAGTCCCTATACCGCCATGAAAGTTCAAGCAGCGGCAGGCGATACATACCGCGTCCTCTTGCCCGACGGTCTTACCGGGTATGTCCCAGCTCGCAACATCGAATCGATAGCCCAATCATTGGAGACACAACATGCCGATTTGATACACGAAGTCAGGGCGGCTCCCATGGCCCAAGCTGTGGTCGTAGAGAAAATAAACGGGGGAGAGGAATTCGCGGTCTTAGGACAATATGACGGATACATGCTTGTCAGAACCTCCAAGGAAAGATTGGGATGGCTGATGAGTGCTGCGGAGCCAGGTTCCGGCAAATAACCGATAAGGTTCTACTTCACATCTTGGACAATAAGTTCGTATCCCTCGCGGTAGGGATCCATAGTAAATAGACCGATAAATTTAACGAGCTGCTCTTGATAAACATGGCTTTGTTCGTTGGAAACGGCATCCTGCTCTCTGTCCCAAAGACTCACACATATGCTTTTTCCTGTCTTGCGGTCCGCGATGAAGGATGCTCCTCGATAACCCTTTTGGGAGCGGAATGCTGGGATGACACTCTTTTCGAAGAGCTTCGACGCCTCATCTATTTTGTCGATGGCGGTGTGAATGATGGTTTGCCGGACAAACATGACTATCCCTCCTTTTTATCTTGTAAAAAAGAATACCAACCAAAGATGGATGTGTCAATTGCTGATTTTGGAGAAGAAAAATGATATATATCCGTTAGGCGAATTTTTGTGGACGTTTTTGCGTAATATAAATATATATGAGGGAGATAGGGAAAAGAGAGAATTCTAGGAGGAAGAAAAATGGATAATATAGCCTTTTTTGAACCCTTAGGACAGGCATGGAACCGGATGAAAGTAGCCCTTTTCCAGCCATTCGATCTGCACAAGTGGTTTGTCGTGGGATTCACGGCTTTTTTGGCCGGCTTGGCTGACGGCAATCGTGGATCGAGCGGATCGAGATGGGGCGATAACTGGAACTTCGGTGAATTTCTTGGATTTCCCCGAAAAGCCTGGGAATGGTTGATCGGTCATCCAGTCTGGTTCATGCTGATCGCGTTCGGCGTATTCGTTTTGATCGTGATCGGGCTTGTCATCCTTTGGCTGAGCTCTCGAGGAAAATTCATGTTTCTCCACAATGTCGTGCATAACAAGGCCGAAGTCGCCAATCCATGGAGAGAGTACAAAAAGGAAGGAAATTCTTTATTTTTGTGGAGGCTGATTTTTGGCCTGATCTGTTTTGTATTTTTCGTCTCCCTTATTGCCATCTTTTTTGTAGGGGCTTCACAACTTTACGAGGACAGCTTTTACCATAGGGTTCCGGTTCCTTTCATCATCATGGTCGGATTGATTTTTCTCGTGATGATCATTCTTATTGGATTCGTTTCCGTGTTTTTGGATGGATTCGTAGTCCCGATCATGTACAAGCACGGGGTGAAAGCGACCAATGGATGGGGACGATTCCTTTCGCTTTTCGGGAAATATCCGTTCCATTTTATCCTGTTCGGATTGTTGATGTTCGTGATGATCATTTTATTCGTGATTTTTGTAGTCGTGGCTGGCCTGCTGACTTGTTGCATCGGTTTTTTCATTTTGATCATTCCGTATATTTCGACGGTCGTCACTCTTCCGATCTGGTACTGGTTCAGGGCATTCAGCGTCGAGTTCTTGGGTCAGTTCGGCGACGAGTACAATCTTTTTCCGCCTGCCGAATCAAAACCGGCCAAAGCTACAGCATAAAAAAGAAGCGCTGTCCTCCTAACTCACGCAGTGAAATTTTTCTCTCATTGTATCGATCGAAAGGGGAATGGAAAAAATTTTTAAAAAATATTTTTTTTTAATTTAAAAAAAATGTTGATTGTTGTCAGAAAAAGTGAATAATATGTTTAAGCTAGGAGGCACGAGGTAAACTTTATTTGGGGAAGGAAGCAAGCTTAAGAAAGGAGATACATAATGGCGACAAAGAAAAAAGCGGCCCCTAAGAAAAAAGCGGCCCCTAAGAAAAAAGCGGCCCCTAAGAAAAAAGC
>CAZIDF010000005.1:144489-236104 GCA_964538085.1 uncultured Eubacteriales bacterium
CGGCCCCTAAGAAAAAAGCGGCCCCTAAGAAAAAAGCGGCCCCTAAGAAAAAAGCGGCCCCTAAGAAAAAAGCAGCTCCTAAGAAAAAAGCAGCTCCTAAGAAAAAAGCAGCCCCTAAGAAAAAAGCTGCCCCGAAGAAGGCAAAAAAGAAATAACTTAAGTCTTTAGCTTTTTTTCTCTTTTCGTATAAATTTCAGGGGGGAGTTTCCTCCTTTGAATGGTAACCCTTCTGAATTTCCTAGTATTCTTACTGCCTGTTTTATTTTGTCCTGCACTTTAAATATTACTGTGGCATAGGAACAGTTAAATCGTTTTTTTTGCATTCAGCTTTCATTCCATTGCAATCTAACTTCCTATCAAACAGTTTATTTAAAAGTTCATGAAATGAACTTTAAAACAAAACATTGAGGTTGCGGTGGAAAATTCGATATAATGAAAAAAAAGAAAAAGGCGTTGGACCGAGTGAAAAGGATAGGAGTTTTAACCAGGGATTGTGCAGGAGTCAATGCGGCTATCAGAGCCGTTGTGCGAACTGCTGCTTTTTACGGCATCGAGGTTCGGGGAATAATAAAAGGTTACGACGGTTTGATCGATGGAGAGTTGGTCGAACTGGACAAACGGTCAGTTTCGGGTATCTTGAACCGGGGAGGAACCATCCTGAAGACAGCCCGGGCCAAAAGATTTTTCACAGGGGAAGGGCAAAGCCGAGCCCTCAAAACCATAGCCGATAACGATATCGATGGTTTGATCGTTATCGGGGGGGATGGATCGTTGACAGGAGCTCATGTTCTAGCCACAAAATACGATGTTCCTGTGATCGGCGTTCCGGCCACGATCGACAACGACATCAACGGCGTGGACATGTCCATCGGTGCCGACACTGCGGTCAACGTTGCTGTAGAGGCCTTGGATAAAATAAAAGACACCGCTACCAGTCTGGAACGGGTTTTTATCGTCGAGGTGATGGGGCGAGACTGTGGTTACATTGCCCTTCAAGTGGCTCTTGCCGGAGGGTGTGAGGAAGTCTTGATACCCGAAAAAAAAACGGCCATGGCAAAAGTTTGTGCGGATATTGTGGAAGGAAGCCGCCAAGGAAAGATGAGCTGGATCGTGATCGTTGCCGAAGGAAGTGCCAAGGGTAGCGATGTGGCCGGCACCATTGTGAAGAAGACAGGGATGGAAACGCGCCTTTCTGTCCTGGGTTATATCCAGCGAGGAGGTGTCCCCACAGCCTTTGACAGGCTTTTGGCCGCCCGCCTGGGGAGTCATGCCGTTGAATTATTGCTGGAAGGGCAGACGGATAAATGCGTGAGTCTAAAGGATAATCGTTTCCTAACGATCCCTTTGGAAACGGCCATTCAACCTAAAAAGATCGACTATGAACGGGACTACCGGTTGATCAAAATTTTGACGTGAAGGAGATATGAAATGAGCGATAATATTCAGGATTTACTTGGCGAGGAAGCTTCTGATTTATTGGAACATGTTTGTGAAACCATCCCCAAAGCGTTGTTGAACCTTCCTGGACCGGACTTTGTGGAGCGGGTTTTTGGTCTTTCGGACAGGTCTAAAGATGTAAAAGATAACCTGGTGAAAATGTTTGGCCATGGGCGATTGATAGGAAGCGGGTATCTTTCCATCCTGCCCGTGGACCAGGGTGTGGAGCACACGGCCGGAGCTTCTTTTGCTCCTAATCCCGTTTATTTCGATCCCGCAAACATCGTCAAACTTGCTGTCGAGGCAGGATGCAATGCGGTGGCCTCCACACTGGGAATTCTGGGAATAGTTTCAAAAAAATACGCAGACAAGATTCCTTTTATCGTGAAGCTCAACCACAACGAGCTGTTGACCTACCCCAACTCCTACGACCAGCGGATGTTCGCTTCTGTGGAACAGGCCAACGATATGGGAGCTTTGGGAGTCGGAGCCACGGTCTATTATGGATCCGCAGAATCGCGGGATCAGATCGAGGAGGTGTCGGATGCTTTCCAGATGGCCCACGAGATGGGGATGTTCACGGTCCTTTGGTGCTATCTGAGAAACGAAGCGTTCAAAAAGGATGGGATCGATTATCATGCATCCGCCGACTTGACTGGGCAGGCCAATTATCTGGGTGCCACCATCGAAGCGGATATCATCAAGCAAAAGCAACCCACCAACAACGGGGGTTTCCTGGCTGTGGATTTCGGAAAGACCAATCCCCTAATGTACGAAAAACTCACCTCTGACCATCCCATCGATCTGACCCGTTATCAAGTTGCCAACTGTTTCATGGGGCGTGTGGGGCTTATCAACTCTGGTGGTGCTTCCGGAAAGGACGATCTCAGACAAGCTGTCCGGACGGCTGTCATCAACAAACGGGCAGGTGGGATGGGCTTGATTTTGGGAAGAAAGGCTTTCCAGAAGCCCATGGCCGATGGCATCGAGATCATCCACGCGGTCCAGGATGTCTATTTATCGGAAGAAGTGACCGTCGCTTGATCACCACGACCTGATCGAACTGTCCATCCTCTACTGAAGCGAAGGAAGCGTTTTCTAGCATCTTGGACTTCGGCGATTCCTGGGTCGGCGTCCTTCCAGAGGTCGAGGAATTTCTCGTAATTCTCGATGGCTTTAGTTGTATTGCCTTGCTGTTCATAGATCTTGCCAAGCATGTAGAATGATTTGACATAGATATCGCCATAGTACCATCTGTCTATTCTAGGGGAAGCCATGCCTTCATATTCTTCGCGTGCCTTTTCAAATTCTTCTGATTTGTAGTAGGCCAGCCCTAAAGAATCGGCGTATATTAGACGCACGTCAGATGTTGGCACTACAAAAGGCAGGCCCTGTTTAAAGAATTCAATTGCCTTGGCATAATTATTGTTTGCCAGCTCAATCCTGCCCTTTAAGTGGTAGTATAGCCTGATGTGATTCTGGTTTATTCCTTGTTCGATTATTTCCCTCAGTTCTTCGGCTGTTCTCTGTGCCTCCGCTGTTCGTTTCATTTCAAGGTAAGCAAGCGATTTGGTGTTCAAAACGCGTCTTTGATCACCCAAACTTTCATCCTCAACGGCGCTTTCCCAGACGAAATCCAATTTGTTCAATGCTTCTTCCGGATTGCCGAGTACGACATCCATGTCAGCTATTATCAACTGACGATTCCTTACCCATGACTTTTCACCGAGTTTTTCTGCCTGCTCGCTCCCTCTTTTTGCCATCTCGATAGAATCCTTGAATTTCCCTTGTAAACGAAACAGCAATCCTAGACCAAGCGTTCCCCATGAACGAGCGGCGGGTTCTTCCTTTTCCAATAGCTTCCGATATGCCTCTTCCGCTTTTTCCAAATCCCCCGTATAAAAATACGTGGTGCCTTTATCAAGAAAGTTATCCCAGTCTGTCGGAGCAAGGGCGAATGCTCTGTCCATTTCTTCAAGGGCAAGCTCATATTTCCCTTGCATTCGATAGGACACTGCTAAGGCTCGATGGATCCGCGCGTTATCTGGAAAATTATTCAGGGCCTTATCCAAAGTCTCCTTGGCAAGGTCGAACAACCCCAATTCATCATAAATGGAAGCTAGGTTTAGATAATCGTAAATAAAATCCGATTGATACTCACTAATTGAAATCTCATATTGTTCTCTGGCTTTTTGGTATTCCTCAATGAGAGAATAATTTACGCCTAAGTTGGTTCTTGCTATCGGATCATCAGGATAAATTTCCAGCAACTTCTCGTAGGCCTCGATTGCCTTATCATAGGTCATCTCTGATTGGGAATAGAAAGCTGCCTCAATTAGATATCGTTCTCTATCCGATAATCTGTCTTTGAAGGTTAAGGCTTTCTGCAAGAACTCTTCTGCTTTTTGGTAGTAGAACAAATTAGAATAGGCTATTGCCATTGATCTATAAGCCATGGCGAACTCCGGGTCTATGGCCACAGCTTGTTCCATCAGCTCTATGCTTTTTCGTTGCTCTCCTTGGGTGATAAATCTTCTTCCAATGCTGTAGTACTTAAACGCTTCGGGAGAGTTGGAGGTGATTGTGCCTACATCGCTGTCAATGTCACCTATCACCTGCTCTTCTGTGAGCTCAAGATTTGCCTTGATCTTCCTGGTAATATCATCTACCAAAGAAGGAAAGCTCTCCTCACTTTTTCCGGTAATAAAATCTGAAGCGATGATCTCCAACGTGTCTGCTCTCTGTAACGAATAATCGATTCGATAGATATCTCCTGCCTTGGACAGGCTTGCCTGGAAAAGATGATTGACTCCTGTTTCTCTGGCGACATTCTTCAATTCCTCTGACGCATAACGATTGGCCTCCAACAGGTCCAGCTCTCTGAGAACACTAAAAAGCCTGTCCGCAGACAAGACATCGATGTACTTGGATTGGGAGAGGTCGGTTATGAGCCAGAGGGGAAGGGCGACTCTCCAATGATCCAGGGCCTCGTCTCCTGTCTGATTCATGAAATACATGACGGCCAGGGAAGGCTTGTCCGATGGGAGAAATGGAACGGTTTTTTCTCTGGGAAGGAATTTCCAGAGAATCAATCCGATAACGACCACGGCCACTACTAATAGGGCTGGGATAAAAAGCTTCTTCAGGCTGAGCTGGACCGTGATCTCTTTCGATGTGAAGGGTTTTCGTTCTGGAACGGCCCGTTCTGTCGTGGGGATGCCTTTTTCGATATTTTCCAGCTCGGATCTCAGTTCCCCTGCGCTCTGGTATCTCTTTTCTTTATATTTTTCCAAACATCTCAAAATGACACGGCTGAGATCGTCTGGAATTTGGGCATGGAGCAGTTTAGGATCCTTCGGCACCTCTCCTTTGTGCTTCATGGCAACGCTAAGAGGCGTCTCCCCTTCGAAAGGAAGCTGCCCGGTCGTCATTTCGTACAAGATCACGCCGAGTGAATAGATGTCCGATCTCAGGTCCACATCCTTGGCTTCCGCTTGCTCAGGGGACATGTACTCGGGAGTGCCGATGATGACACCTTCGCCTGTCAAACCTTTTGCCTTGAGTGAGCGGGCAATCCCGAAGTCCATGATCCGGGCATTGCCCTTTTTGTCGATCATGATGTTGTTGGACTTCAAGTCACGGTGCACAACATCCAGCCTGTGCGCTTCTGATAATCCTTCACAAACTTCCTTCGCGATAGAGATAGCTTTGGGTATGTCCAGCCTGCCGGAGCGCCGGATAAAGCTCTTCAAGTCCTCGCCTGGCACATACTCCATCGTGATGTAAAAGGTGTCTGTTGTATCGCCCAGGTCGAACATCCGGCACACGTTCCGGTGAGAGATCATTCGTGTGGTCTTCAGTTCGTTGCGGAAGCGCTCGATGGTCTTTTTGTCTGAGGCGATCTCGGGCTTGATGAGTTTCAGGGCGATATCTTGGCCGATTTTCGTGTCTTCAACCCTGTAGACGGCCCCCATCCCTCCTGTGCCGAGTTTTTCGATGATCTCGTACCTTTCAGCAAACAGGGTTCCCCTGCGCAGTTCATGAACAGGTATTTCGAGGGTTTTGGTAAAAGAGGGCTTGGCATCTTCAGCAGCATGGAGCGGAGCTGCGCAGTTGCCGCAGAATCGCGTGCCTTCTGGATTGTCGAATTCGCATTTTGGGCACTTTGTTGCCACTATTAATCCCTAGTTTCCACTGGCGAAAGTTTATCAAGGAGAGGGGAGACGTGTCAATAAATCAATTTCAGCTTCCCTGATAAATTTAAAATCATCACGGTGTTGGGAGAGCTTGCATTTTAAAATTCGAGTCAACCTTTTGAGGAGTTTAAACGTCTTAGAGTATGAAATGTTCTACATATTAGTAAGAAATAAGCGCAAGTGAGAAAACCATGGAATATTTGAGTCAAAGGGAAGAACAGATTTTGCTGGCCGTAGGGTACCTACGGGAAGAGGCCTATCTTGTGGCCTTACGGAAACATTTGTCAAAGATAGTGGGGAAAGAGCTGTCGATCGGGGCTGTCCATATCCCTCTTCGGCGCATTGAAAAACAAGGACTGATAACGGCTTCCCTCGGAGAATCGACGGCTGTCCGGGGTGGACGCCGGAAAAAGATCTACCGGTTGACAGCTGCAGGCCTTGCGGCCCTCAAAGAAAGTAAAAGGATCACTGACCGGTTGTGGGCGGATTACCTGAAAGTCAAAGCTTAAAACAGAGAATAATGAAAACTGAAAGAGATTCTCGACCGAGACTGGGTCGGAGGATCCTGTGGTTCCTGTTGCCTGACGATGAGCGGGAATCCCTGGTCGGGGATTTTGATGAAATTTATCGGGAGAAAATAAAAGATAAAGGGAAGCTGGTTGCCTTGCTTTGGTATTGGAGCCAGGTCATCCTCCTGATCCCTTCATCGATAAAAGAATCTATTTATTGGAGTGTGCTCATGTTTCGCAATTATCTAAAAATCGCAGTTCGGAATTTAATAAGGCACAAAGGATTTTCTATTCTCAACATCACCGGTTTGGCCATCGGCATGGTCTGTACCATCCTGATTCTCTTCTGGGTACAGCATGAATTGAGCTTTGACCGGTATCACAAAAACGGCAAGAACATCTACCGGATATTACAGCATATCCAATATTCGGAAATCGTCACATGGGCCATCAACCAAGGCCCGCTGGGGCCGGCTTTGAAGGAAGAGATTCCCGAAATCGAGGAGCAGGCCCGGTTTTGTTTTTCCCAATGGAGGATGAAATACGATGACCAGGTCTTTGTGGAACTGGGAGGGTATACCGATCCGTCCTTATTCAAAATGTTCACCATTCCTTTTATAAAGGGAGACCCAGAGACCGCTCTGGCGGATCCTCGATCCTTGGTTTTGACCGAAGAGGTGGCGCGAAAGATCTTCGGTAATGAAGACCCGATCGGTAAGACCATCCATGTGGGCAGCGATTATGATTTCAAGGTAACGGGAATCCTCCAAAATATCCCCGATAATTCTCATTTCCGGTTCAAATTTCTGGCAAACATGGACGTTGCCAAAGAGGTGGGCCGCACCGTGGACAGCTGGAAAAATAGCCATTTCACCACCTATGTGCAGCTGGCCGAAAATGTCTCCATGGAGGAGGCCAACAAAAAGATCTACAATTTTCTGGATGCCAAACCCACGCTGGAGGACTGGGAAAAGCTTTCCCTCCAGCCGCTTTTCAAGATCCATCTGGGATCGGGAATCGGTTATGATGCTTTCGGTACAGGGAATACAAAGTATATCGTCATCTTTTTGGCGGCCGCTCTTTTCATTCTGCTCATTGCCTGCATCAATTTCATGAACCTGTCCACGGCGCGATCTTTGCTCCGTTCCAGGGAGGTGGGTTTGCGCAAAGTGGTCGGGGCGTTCAGAGGTCAGCTTATCCGCCAGTTTTTAGGAGAAGCGATCTTCCAATCCCTGATCGCGATGATCCTGGCTGTGGGACTGGGGATGCTGCTTCTCCCTGCCTTTAATCAGCTAGCCCGGAAGAACTTCTCAGCGCATCTGTTTTGGCGGCCGGATATCATTCTGGGGCTGGTAGCGATACTGCTTTTTGCGGGTTTCATCGCAGGATTTTACCCGGCCTTTGTCCTTTCGAAGTTCCGGCCTGTATCTGTGCTGAAAGGGACAACTGGGACAGTGGGCGGAAGGTCGTTTTTCCGGAAGGCCTTGGTGGTTTTCCAGTTTAGCGTTGCCGTGATCCTGATGGTCGGGAGCCTTCTGATCTATTCCCAGATCCACTTCATGCGCAACAAAGATCTGGGGTATGACAAGGAGAACTTGGTTACCTTGGCTCTCAACACGATAGTCCAACAGAATTACGAAACTTTTCGGAACGAACTTTTGGGAAATGCTGATATCTTGAATATCACGCGTGTCGCCGGCCTCCCAACAGATGGTTATTACTTTTCCAACAGCCGCTGGAACTGGGAAGGAAAGGATCCGGACAAGGATATCCTGTTCCGGGCTAATTTTGTGGACTATGACTATTTGGAAACCCTGAAGGCCCCGATAGTGATGGGCCGAAATTATTCGAAAGATTATGGCGCGGATGCCACGGGCATCATCATCAATAAAACCTCCCAAAAAGCCATGGGTTTCGAGGATCCGATCGGGAAAAGCGTGACCCTGGGAGAAGGCGGCGAAAATGTAAGCCAGTTTCAAATTATCGGGGTAGTGAAAGATTTCCACTATGTATCCTTGCGGACCGAGATCGAACCCATGATATTGCTGTTCGCTCCAGAACAATGCAGCTCGATCATGGTTCGCATCAGTTCTGAAAATACACCGGAAACTCTCAAATTTATGGGTGGTGTCTGGAAAAAGTATGCCGGAGATTTCGAGTTCGATTACCATTTTCTGGACGAGAGTCTGGATACCCTTTATCGCGGAGAACAGCAGGTGGGCCGGATTATCAACGTTTTTACCCTATTGTCCGTTTTTATCTCTTGTCTCGGACTTTTTGGACTGGCATCCTTCATGGCGCTGCGGCGGACCAAAGAGATTGGTGTCCGCAAAGTACTGGGAGCATCCATCTCTGGCGTTGTCGTTCTCCTGACAAAAGAGTTTTCGAAATGGGTGATTGTAGCTAACCTGATTGCTTGGCCACTCTCCTATTTTGCGTTGAATCAATGGCTCCAGGAGTTCCCTTACCGGACGGACATCAAACTGTGGATTTTTATCGGCACAGGATTGCTGACTTTTGTGATCGCTATTTTGACCGTGAGTTACCAAGCGCTGAGAGCCGCCCTGTCCAATCCTGCCGACTCCCTCCGCTATGAGTAGTAAAGAAGTATCTCTCTTTCCTTGATACAAAAAAGCCTTAAATCAGCTTTTGGGGATGGTCTTGCTCCCGCGAAGATTTTTAACGCCATTCCCTAACCGCTCTTCTCGGCGGCGCTGAACTGCGCTCCTTAACACCGATCTCTTCCACTCTGTCCTGTGTTCCCGTGCCTGCCTGCATCTCTGACAGCAAGGCAAAGTCGTGCTCGATACAGCATCGCCGTCTGACTCTGTCAGATTCCCTCGAATATCGGGTGGGCTGGCTAAATCTTCGAGGTCGCATCAACCATTCCCAAAAGCCCCATTTATCATGGGAATAGAGATGCTAACATAGCAATATCCTTCTTTACATTATAATTATTTAGGGATAGAATAAAAATTCTCTATGTAAACCTTTAGGAGGGAATTATGCATTCAAGATTGAAAACTCTCATTTTCATTTTAGTGATGGCTTTAGTTGTGCCGGTTGCATGCACAAAAAAAGCCGCTGAACAAGCCGAACTCAAGATCGACTTCGAAAAATACACGTTAGCCAATGGCCTGGAAGTTGTGCTGCATGAAGACAAATCCGATCCTATTACAGCTGTCGCCATCCAATACCATGTCGGCTCCAACCGGGAAGAAATGAGCCACACAGGCTTTGCCCATCTATTCGAACACATGATGTTCCAGGAATCCCAGCATGTGGGGCAGGACCAGTTTTTTAGGAAGATCCAAGCTGCCGGTGGAACCCTGAATGGAGGGACAAGCCGGGATGGTACCGTTTATTTCGAAGTTGTCCCTAAAAACGCGCTGGAGATGGTCCTCTGGTTGGAGGCAGACCGGTTGGGTTTTTTGACACCCACGATCACGCAGGAAGCCTTTGCCAACCAGCAGAATGTCGTCAAAAACGAAAAAAGGCAGGGGGAGAATCGGCCGTACGGTTATACGCAACATATCCTCGGAAAACTGCTCTATCCCGAAGGCCATCCCTACAACTGGACCGTGATCGGGTCGATGGCGGACTTGACCCTGGCCACGTTGAAAGACGTCCATGAATTCCATGACAAATGGTATCGCCCTGGCAATGCCACACTCGTTGTCGCAGGGGATTTCGATCGGGAGCAGACCAAACAGTTGATCGAAAAATATTATGGAGAGATCGAATCCGGCGAATCCAGGGATGATCCCAAACCCCAGCCCGTCACCCTGGAAAGTATCAAAATGGCCTATTGGGAAGACACATTCGCCAAGTCGCCAGAACTAACCATGGTGATTCCGACAGTAGAGGAGTATCATCCTGACGATTATGCGTTGAGCTTCTTGAGCCAGCTTTTTGCGTACGGTAAAAAGGCTCCCCTATACAAAGTCATCGTAGAGGAAAAAAAGCTAGCTCCTTCTGTCATCGGGTATCAGATGAGCAACGAGATTGCCGGAGAGTTCATGATCCGGATACGAGCCTTCCCGAATATCGATCTCGATGATGTCAATAACGCCGTCGCCGAAAGTTTTCAGAGATTCGAGACAGAGTCATTCACAGAGGAGGATGTGGAACGCATCAAGGCAGGGTTGGAGACACAATTTTATAACGGCATTTCCAGCATTCTCGGAAAATCCTTTCAACTTGCACGCTACAACGAATATGCCGGCTCTCCCGGATACATCACCACGGATCTCGAAAAAATCAAAGCCGTCACCAAGGAAGACATCCTGCGGGTGTATGAATTCTACATCAAGGACAAGCCCTATGTGATGACAAGCTTTGTGCCCAAAGGACAGGTGGATCTGATCGTCGAAGGATCGGAACCCTTCGCGATCGTCGAAGAAGACGCCGAAGCGGAAAAGATCGCTGCGGAAAGGCCGGTGGAAGAATTCAAAGTCGAACCCATTCCTTCATCGTTCGACCGAAGCCAGGAGCCGCTCATCGGCCCCGATCCAGAGATCACCCTCCCGACGATCTGGAAAGATGAGCTTTCCAACGGGATAAAGCTTTTTGGGATCGAGCAGACAGAATTACCCCTTGTCCAATTTTCCATGATGATCAAAGGCGGGCAACTGCTGGATGACATGGACAAAGCGGGTGTGGCCAACCTGATAACGGACATGATGATGGAAGGCACTAAGAACAAGACGCCGATCGAGCTGGAAGAAGCCATCGATGAACTCGGGGCAAATATCTATATGTATACGAGTCAGGAAGCCATCACTTTGTCCGTGAATTGTCTGAGATCCAAATTAGACGATGTTTACAATCTTGTGGAGGAGATCCTCCTGGAACCCCGCTGGGACGAGAAGGAATTCGACAGGGTCAAAAAGCAGACCATCGAAAACATCAACAGGAGCAAGGTCAATCCGGCTGCAGTTGCCAGGAATGTGTTCAACGAGCTTGTTTATGGAGATAAACACATCTTCAGTGTCCCGACTTTGGGAACGATGGAGTCTGTGGAGGCTATCACGATCGATGACTTGAAAGCATTCTATGCTAGGAATTTTTCTCCCTCCATCACCAACGTGGCTATCGTCGGCAATATCTCTAAAGAAGATGCGGTCAACACTTTCAAGACCCTAGAAGAGAAATGGGAGGCCAAGGACGTTGCATTTCCGGAGTTCGAACTGCCGGCACCTCTTGAAAAATCCATGGTTTATTTCGTGGATATTCCCGGGGCGCGTCAGTCTGTCATCAACATCGGGAATCTTTCTATTTCTGCGACTGACCCGGATTATTATCCTGCCTATGTTATGAACTACAAACTGGGGGGAAGCTTTAACGGGTTCGTGAACCTGATCTTGAGGGAAGAAAAAGGCTACACATATGGGGCCCGAACAGGTTTTAGCGGCTCTCTCCAGCCGGGAACTTTTGTGGCCTCCTCGTCGGTACAATCTCCCGCCACTCTGGAATCGGTGCAGATTTTCAGAGACCTGATGTTGAAGTACAGAGAAGGGATCGTTTCTGAGGATTTGCAGTTCACCAAAGATGCACTGATCAAATCCGATGCCCGAAATTTCGAGACGCTGGGTGCTCTGCTCGGAATCCTGAACAATGTCGCCACATACAACCGACCGGATGATTACATCAAGAAGAGGGAAGAATTCGTCAAAGGGCTAACTGCCGATCAGCATAAAGAATTGGCCCGGAAGTATATCGATCCCGACCGGATGATCTATCTAGTTGTCGGAGATGCGGCGACTCAAATGAAATCCCTGGAGAAGTTGGGACTCGGAAAAGTGGCCTTGATCGATCAGAAATAGAAGAGATTCGCGCCTGTATAGCAGAGTCGTTTAGGCTCATAACTTTGCCCGATCTTTTTTAAACGAAAAAAATTTCACCGATCCTGTTGACAAGCACATAAGGAAGTGCTAAAATTTTAACATGCTAAAAAAACAACATGGAATATCAGCCGTATAAGAAGGTGAAAAGCATGAAAGAACAGAGGAATCTCAGCCGCAGGGAAAGGCAGATCATGGATATCATCTATCAATTAAAGGAAGCCACAGTGGCCCAGGTGCTCGAGCGACTTCCGGACCCTCCCAGTTACTCCGCAGTTAGAGCTTTGTTGCGCGTTTTAGAAAACAAGGGACACCTGTTTCACAAACAGGATGGACCCCGGTATGTATTCTCTCCAACCCTTTCCCGGGAAACAGCAAGACAGACTGCCCTTCAGCACCTTCGGAAAACCTTCTTTAACGGTTCGACAGAGGAGATCGTGGCCGCCCTGCTCGATATCTCGGAAGATGACCTTTCCGATGAGGATTATCACCGCTTGCTTGAGCTTATCGACAAAGCAAGGAAAGAAGGAAGATAAGTATGGGATTTTTGTTTGAGAGCGGTGGACTTGCCCTTCTTAGCGAATATCTGATCAAGAGCTCCGTGATCTTATCCGCTTCGATAGTGCTGGCCTTTTTGTTGAGGAAAAAATCAGCAGGCCTGAGGCATCTTGTCCTTTCCGTGTTTCTGATCGGGCTCCTATTTTTGCCGATTCTCTCGACTGTCACCACGGGTTGGGAAACAAAACTTCTTCCCTCATGGCAAACAGGGGAAGCCGCTGCTCTAGAGTCTGTAGGCACATCTCGAAATTTGAATAGCTTTTCAAAAACTTTTGGATCTGAGGTCATAACTTCCGAGATCGACCTGCACATGGAAGGGATCAAAAAAGACTCCTGGTTTGTTTTTGGATTCGCTTCGCTTATGGTTTGGATCTGTGGATCGATGCTTCTTTTTATTCGAATCGTGTTGGGCATTCACGGGACAAAGCGACTCACACGAGAAGGGCAGGATATTCAGGATTCCTTGTGGAGGAGACTCCTGTACCGCTTTTTAGAGGCCGTTTCTTTAAGAAGAAAGATCAGTCTTTTGAGTCATGCCAAAACCATGGTTCCTCTCACTTGGGGTGTTGTCAAACCTGTTGTGATGATGCCGGCAGAATCTAAAAACTGGAGCGAAAATCAGCGTTCTTCCGCCCTTTATCACGAACTCTCTCACATCAAAAGAGGGGACTATCTGGTCATGATACTGGCGCGCGTAAGCCGAGCAATCTACTGGTTCAATCCGCTGAGCTGGATCATTTTGGGGATGATCAAGAGGGAACAGGAAAAAGCCTGTGACGAGCTTGTGTTGAAAGCGGGCATTAAACCATCGACCTATGCTGAAAACCTACTTTTTATCCGGAATTCTGTTTCGGATCATTGGAATCCGCCCGCGGCTGTTTTAGGTGCGATGAACAAGTCCCACCTGAACGACAGGCTTACGACGATTTTAAAACAGAGGTTCAACCTCAAGGAGGTTCGGATGAAAACAAAAGTATTGCTGAGTTTTTTGGCTATCCTTTCTATTTCCTTTATCGGTTTAGCGCGCCCTGGTAATACATCCAGCAGCCAAGCAGAAGCCTTCTCTCCTGAAAGTGCTTCGATCACAACCTGGGCCGATTCTCACGAGACGTTGGCTTATGAACAGGAACAAGAAAAAAAAGAACAGAAAAAAGAAAAAACCACGCTTGTTTGGACGGCCAAAGAAGGTGAAAAGGGAACGTATGAAATCATTATAGGCAAGGATGATCCCAAAAAGATCATTTATGTAACATCACCACATTTAGAACACGACAAAGACAAAAACGTGACATGGACGATCAAAGCGGACAAGCTGCATCTTTCTGAGGATGCCAAAAAGATCGAGCTCGATGAGGGATCGGTCATCTACATCGATAAAGAGGATGAGGATGGAGTAAAGGTGATCAAGTTCGTTTCCCCACACATACAGGTGAAAAAAGTCGGAAAGGACGGGAAACATGTAGCCGTCGATGTCGATACATCTTCCCATGTCGAAGTGCATCCCGATGTCCATGTCGTTATCGATACAAAGGAATATGCAAAACTGATAGAGAAAATAAAGGAAAAACTGGCCAAGCTTAGGGCTGAGGACCTGGATGCCGATATGAAAGAGATGGAACTCGAGGGCATCGAAGAAACCCTGGAAGAACTGCAAAAAGCTTTCGAAAAAAAATATGCAAAATCAGAGCATGTCGCTGTCAGTGTCAGCCCCAAAGTTTCCCATTCCTATAAAATCAGAACGAAAGATATCCATATCGATGGTGAAAAAGATTATCATGCGGTTAGGATCATCAATGATAAGGGAATATTCTCTCTGATCTATCATGCGGAGCTCGGACCGGATCAAAAAAAGGCTTATGAGAAGGCTATAAAAAAACTCGAGGATAACCTCCCTGAGGGCTACAACGTCGAATCCACATTCGACGATGATAAGGGCACTCTAATCATCAAAATCACGAAAGATAAAGAGGCCGTTGAATATAAAGAGGCCGTTGAATCTATAGACACAATAAAGAAGTTAATACACGAGTTCCAGGAAGAACTGGGGAAAATCAAAAAATAAGCCTTTATATTATTTCCAATTCGTCTTTGGACGGCAGCATGGGAAACTTGGCGTGAGGTTCTGTCTGATACCAGATCGCGACCGAGGAGATGTCATCCTGGAGCGGAAGGTATCGTCCGCCTGAACGCCAGCCCAGCGCCTGGATCGTGACCCTCAAGTCCTTTTCGAAACGCACAGGATCCATGATGTGCCAGCGGTAAAGGCCGAACCGCTGCTGGGATTGCCACTGTCCGTCAGGCGTTATGACCTGGGGCATTCCGGCGTATGGGGTTGTGTATTCTTGATACTTTTCATCTACGGTAAATCCATAGGAACCGCAAAAATAATCTTCGGTCCCGGTCCCGCAAATCGTTGGGAACTTCGAATCACCATCGATGAAAAATTTGATCTCCCCCTCACCCCACCATCCGGTGTTGTTGGCCTGCCAGCACATGTAGGTCCCGACAAAATGACCCCATCCTTGGATACCGTCGACGATGGTATAATCTGTCTTGTAGGGCAACGGATTGGCGCGTCTGAACTGGGCATGGAAATAAGCCGCATCGTCAGGAACCTCTGTTAGGGTGTAGTTGATCTGGAAGTAAAGGGTCATCTTTTTTTCGTCCAGATTCTCCATCGTGACCTTGCAGGATTTCCGGAAGGGCATCACCCAATAGCAGTTGAGTCCGCTCCCAGGGTTGACGCAAATCGGAAGGGAGGAGATCTGAGCGAATTTCCCCCATCCACAGGCAAAAAAATCTCCGACAGGAACTTCAACGGATGGCTCTTTCTCCCCGTCCCAGTAGAACCTCAGGATGGAATAGCGAAAGTTACCTGCCGGTGTCATCCATATCTGCTGGATTGCGCCTGGACCATCGATCTCGGCCAGGACATAGGTTTGATTGGGCTCGATATGAATGTAGGGGGAGACTTTCCATCCCTGACCCAGGTCCCGTGCGGCATTCATAGCCAGCCCATCCACAGACATACCGCCTTTGCCCTTTTCGCCGGTGAAATTCTCTGGACTGATGGAACGGCTTTTGGCATGAGAAAGCCGGTACAGGTTCCCGAGATTGAGGTAGAGTCCATTAAACACTTTTTCCTCCGCTGCATACAAAATTAGGGAAACAAACATTAAACTCAGAGCGATAAACACCCATTTTTTCTTCATACTTAACCTCCTTTTTGTCGATTCGATGCAAAGATCGATCTATTTCACTCCAGAAGCCTCTTTGATGAAAGCGGCAAGATCGCGCTTCAGTTTGACGATGGAAGGCTTGTGGATGTACATCATATGGCCGGCCTCGTAGTAGCCCATTTTGACGCGATCTTTGAATTCGCTGTTGAGCCCCATCTGGGCAAAGGTGTATTCTGTGCCGAAGTAAGGAGTGGCCCCGTCATAATAGCCGTTGCAACAGAATACCTGGAGGTTTTTATTTTCAGCCATGGCCCGTCGCAATGTTTCGGCCACATTCAAGCCCATGCCCATACTGCCGCGCCTCATCTGACTTGGATCCGATGGCATCTGCGAAAAATTCCAGGGATACACATTCCCGTAAATAGCATAGGGGATATCTTTGACATATTTGAGTTCTTCCCGGAGGTAGTAGTTCAGTGATGTGGAAAAGGACCCTTGGACGGCGGCGCTCGAAGGATCGAACTCGTAGTTTTCACCGGCTGCGTCATCATCTCGCCCTTTGAACCGGCTGTCCAGTCGCCCGACCGTCTGCATGTCGTCGCGAAGGAGTTCTTTGACAAAGCGGTCGTGACGGATGCGCAGGTTGGACTGCTTGACATACTCCAGAGAGAGACCTGTAAATGCAGCTACCTTTCCTGCTATCTCCTCGTAGCTGTCCTCCGGGAGGTTATTTCCTTTGAGCAGGGCGACAGAATATTCATCGAGAGCAAACTTTTCTGCTGCCTCCAGAACCTCCTTGAGGGGCTTGTTCTGGAGTTCGGGAGAGAGCTTTTTGTGGTACCACGCCGTAGAAGTGTAATGGGGAAGGAACAGGATATAAGGCATAAGATTTCCGGGCATAAACACGATCGTGGAAAAGTCAAGAACCGATGACACCAGCACGATCCCGTTGAGGTACATACCGTGGGTGCGGCCTTGAAGGAAGCCTGAGAGGCCAGCTGCGCGTGTGGTCCCGTAGCTTTCGCCCAGCACGAACTTGGGAGAATCCCATCTCTCGTTTTTGGTGATGTAAAGGCGGATGAATTCGCCGACCGATGCGACATCCTCCTCGACTCCGTGGAACTGGCTCTTGTTTTCCCCGGGAAGAGGGCGGCTGTATCCGGTAGAGACCGGATCGATGAAAACGAGGTCAGTGACATCGATCAGCGAGTTTTCATTGTCGGTCATGCTAAACGGAGGAGAGGTGGAATGTCCCTCATCATCCATGGCGACACGTCGCGGTCCCAGTCCCCCGAGGTGCAGCCAGACCGAGGAAGATCCTGGCCCGCCGTTAAACGCAAATGTGATGGGCCGTTTGGATGTGTCCTGGATATCGTTTCGGGTGTAAGCGATGTAGAACATCGAAGCACCGGGTTTTTCGTCCAGCTTATTGACGATCATCTCACCGACTGAAGCGGTGTAGGATACAGTTTTTCCGTCTATCGTGATGGTATGTTTGGTTATGGATGGAGGTTTAATTTCAGGAGGAACTTTAGTTGCTTCGGGCGGTTTTTTCTGCAACTCCGTCTTTTGTGCCGGTCCTTGATTCCCATACATCATCACACAGGCAATAATGACAAACAGGAATCCGACGAGCAAGATTGTTCGATTCTTCATGTTTTTCCTCCTATTTATATCTCAAAAGAATCTCCAGAGGGAGTCTTCTGGTTTTTTTTGTTTAAACCTTCCGTAGAGTAGACAAAGGGGGTAGAGGATAATCAGGACCATCAGCCAAATCGGATACATGAATGCCAGACCGGAACCTCCTCGCGAAATAAACAATAGCCCGATGATGGCAAAAAAGTAAAGATGCAAGATGTAAAAGAAAAGAGACGATCTTCCGAACACCAGGAATGGCTTTCCCCAGTGCTGGATCGTGTCTTTCAATTGCGAAATAACCCAAATAATCACGAGACAGAGGCCGAGATTCAACAATATAAAAGCAAGGCTGGGCGGGTATTTCGTGACGTTCAGAAATGAAATCAAACCAGATCCTTCCGGAGGGTGGATATTTCCGAATCCACCCCACATCCTTATGACAAAAAAGAGCAAGATAAATGTACTTCCCAAAAAGAAGGCTCGTTTGTAAGCTTGGGTTCGGTCTTTCAGAAGCCATTTTCCGAAAATGAATCCGAACAGGACGATGCCCAACCAGGGGATAATGGGATAAAATGACTGAAAGATCCCCGTCTGTCCGGGGAGATAGAGTATCCGAATTAGGGGGGAGTAAAGCTGGGATGCATGACTTGGATCGGGGACGAGGAACTCGGTGCCCACAATAATTATCGTGCTGAAGCCAAAGAGCAAAGCTGTTTTTAATCTCAGAAAAAGAGTTCCGATAACCATGGTGCCCCCGAGGCCGGCAAGAACTCCGAAGTAGATCCAAACGGTTTCGCCAGCACCTGGAGGATGGAAAGTGGTGACTGGCCCCAATACCCATGCAGGATTCTCAAGAAAGAACTGAAGAAAGATCAGAATAAAGCCGCGATAAAAAAGATGCTGCGAGATTTTTCCTTCGGACCATCCAAGTGATCGACGAGAATTGGCGAACAGAACCATCCCTACTCCCATCAAAAAGAAAAAACCAGGAGCGCATATATGGGTAACAAATCGGGTGAGAAATTCAGCGATGTTTTTGTATCGAGGAAGGGATACGCCCCAAAACTCGCCTGTTGGATGCATTCTGGCCACAAAGTAGTTGGCATGATCGATCGCCATCAGGACTAAGATGAGGCCCCGAAGAATATCCAGGGGGAGAAGGCGTTTTGATCGAGGATCTGAGGCTGATTCCATAGAATTGAAAAAATCACTATATCAACAATGAGGATGCTAATCAATATATAAAAGGATTGAGAAAATTATACACCACCCCCGTTTTGCTGATTTTTCTCGCAGGAGAAAATCCCTTGCCACTGTCAGATGATACCGACAATACTACTTTTAGTAATCATAAATATAATATTTCGAACTGCGTGTGTCAACCAAAAATGGGGTTTTTTTTAAATATTTTATTTAGTATTATTTAGAAAGGAGGAAGCCGTGTTAAAAAAATACCAAGTTTTGATTCCTGATTGGTTGGAAGACTATATAAAATACGTGGCCGAAAGGTATGACCTGAGCATTTCTGAAATCATCAGAGCAGAGATTTGCTTCGCCGTCATTAGCCAGGTATCCCACTTTTACCCTGAATACAAAGCGGGGATTTCCAGCGTAGAACTTTTGGAAGCGTTCAAGAAAAATTTGGGCAAAGACTTTGAAAGGGAAGAAATCCATAAGATCTTGTCCAAGGTGTATTTCGAGACAAGAAAAGCAGTGGAATACCGGTTGTCCAGAGAACTTCCCTCAGAAAATATATAGCCATTTGTTTATTGAACTAGTGACTTGTCGAAGATTCTTTGTTGTCTTTTGTTTGATTTCAGTCGTTTTTTTGTGTGCCTGCCAAAAAGAAACCTCGGAAAAAATGCTACTACCTGAACCTTCGGAACCTGTCATCCTGTCTTTCGATGTTTATAATCATACCCAAGGTTTTCTGACGAACTTTAAAAAAACAAAGGATCCGGGGGACCTAATTACGATCAAGATCAGCGATCTCGATGTCGAGGAAGTGGACGAGAACAGAATGGTCGTTAGAGCGGATCGGTTTGGCGCATGGGTAGCGTTTAGTCAAAAAGGAGTGGTCCAGTTCGAGGCTCCGAAGGCAAACAAAAGTTACACTCTACTAGGCTGAATGATATCGGAGGGAGAGATACGGCTACACTTATCACGGATCCAGACACAAGGAATCTTAACGATTTGGGAAAAGACCTGCTAGCTTATGTTTTTGTCAAGGACGAGAAAATCTAAAAATGTTTGCTTATTTTCTTAGAGGAGAGGGTGGTGCTGGCTGTTGAGGAATCTAAGCAACGGCGAGATGCGAGATTCGCTGTAACTGCTGGAACCTTGCCCAGCCAGCCCAACAAGGCATTTTAAGTGTGCCAGAAAGGAGCCTAGGAGACAATCGCCTCAAAGGGTGATATGTGGGGTGATTTTTCTATATTTATCATCCCCTAAATCATCCCTAAAGGTGATTGTCAATTTTTTTATCCCTTGTAATATTATTTTTGATGAAAAAACGTGTCCCGTCCAGAAAGCAACTTTCCACTGACCTATATTTGCAGGAGTCTGAGGAAAAATATAGAAATTTGGTCGAAAAAGCAGGCGATGGGATTGCCATCATTCAAAATAAGAAATTCACATATGTCAATCCTCGATTAGCTGAAATGCTCGGCTATCGTGTCAAAGACATTATCGATAAACCATTTACAGATTTTATACATCCGGATGAATTACCAAAGGTGGTGGATCGACACAAACGCCGTTTGGCAGGGGAGGAGGTGCCTTCTATCTATGAATCGGCCATCAAAGCCAAGGATGGCCACAAGATTCAAGTCGAGTTCAATGTCAGTCATAACGTGTATCTTGAAAAACCCACCACCTTTGTATTTGTCCGGAATATCACCGAACGGAAAAAAGAAGAAAAAATCCGGGCCTCGGTATACAGGATATCCGAGGCTGCTTATTCAGCAGAAGATCTGCAGGAATTCTACCAGATCATCCATGATATCATTGCCGGACTCATGCCTGCTAAAGACAATTTTTACATCGCTCTTTATGATGAGAGTACGGATAGACTCTATTTTCCGTATTTTGTGGATGAAGAGGAGGAAAATCCTGGACCTCAAAAGTTAGGCAAAGGCCTGACTGAGTATGTTTTTCGAACCGGTCTTTCGCTTTTAGCCTCGCCCAAAGTGTTTGCTGACCTGCAGAAAAAAGGGGAAGTCAAATCGATCGGACCTCCATCGATCGATTGGTTAGGCGTTCCTCTCAAGATTGGTGGCAAAACCATCGGTGTTTTAACTCTCCAGAGCTATACGGAGGGAGTGAGATACACCGAGGAAGAAAAAGATGTCCTGACGTTTATTGCCGAGCAAGTGGCTATGGCCATCGAACGCAAACAGACCACCCAAGCGTTGAGGAAAAGTGAAAAACAGATCCGGGCGTTGATAGAGGCCATTCCTGCTTCCATATATTTCAAGGATACAGCGTGCAGGAACCTTGTGGTGAACAAGGCTTATGAAGAATTGGTCGGCAGAAGGCGGGAAGAAATCATTGGAAAAACCGACAAGGAACTTTTGCCGAAAATGTTGGCAAATCATTGCAAAAAAAGCGATGAAAGAGTCTTAGAAACAGGAAAAGTATATCATGGGGAGGAAAAATATCTGAGCCAAAACGGAGAGATATCTTTCTTCGATACGATAAAATCTCCGATTCTTGATGAGTTTGGCGAGATTATCGGGCTTGTCGGTGTAAGCCAAGATATCACCTCACGCAAAAAAACGGAAGAAGCTTTAAAAACATCTCAAGAGCAATACAGAGATCTGGTGGAAAACGCCGGTATCGCTATTTTGATCGATGACAATGACGGGAATTTCCAATATGTGAACGAAAGATACGCTAAGCTTTTCGGATACTCTGAAGAGGAGATGAGAAAAAAATCCATTAGCGATGTTGTTTTTTCCGGCGATTTGGATAGGGTCTTGGGGTATCACAAGAACCGCACTCAAGGTAAAAAGGCCCCTTCCCGGTATGAATTCAGAGGAATAAAAAAAGATGGCTCTTTGATCTATTTGGAGATCGATGCCAAAGCTATAAAAAAAGGAAAAAAAATTGTCGGGACTAGATGTTATCTATGGGATGTCACAGCACGCAAAAAAGTAGAAAGAGCGCTGAAACAGAGCGAAGAAAAATACAAAACGATCGCAGAAAATATCGAGGTGGGAATATATCGAACTTCGTCTGGAGCCGAAGGCCATTTTATCGAGGCGAATCCAGCTTTCGTGAGGATGTTCGGCTACAAAGATAAGGAAGAGTTTTTAAAAGTCGATGTCTCCAAGTTCTATCTCAGTCCAGAGGGCAGGAAATCCTTCCAGAAAAAAATGCTGCGCGAAGGATTTGTGAAGAATGAGGAAGTGCTGTTGAAGAAAAAAGACGGAACACCCTTCTTGGGATCAATTTGCGCGGTAGCGGTGAAGGATGAAAAAGGAAGGATCAGATATTTTGATGGGATCGTTGAGGATATAACGGACCGTAAAGAAGCAGAAGAGAAACTGAAAACCTCCCTTGCGGAGAAAGAAGTCCTCCTGCGGGAGATCCATCACCGCGTGAAAAACAACCTCCAGATTATTTCCAGCCTTTTGAATCTGCAGTCCCGTCTCGTAGAAGATGAACCTGCCTTGGATATGTTTCATGAGAGCCGCAATCGTGTGCGTTCCATGGCCCTTGTTCATGAAAAACTCTACAGATCGGATGATTTGGCTGAGGTGGATTTTTGCGCATATATCCAGAGCTTGAGCCGTCATCTGTTCATGTCGTATGGAATCACTTCAACGGAAATCGATCTTGATGTGGATGTCAAAGATGTGTATTTGGATATCAACACATCTATCCCTTGTGGATTGATCATTAATGAGCTTGTCTCCAACTCTCTCAAACATGCATTTGCCGGAAAAGCGAAAGGGAAGATCCACGTGACCATGCGGCCTGAAAATAGCGGCAAATTCAAGCTGGTGATCAGCGACGATGGCGTGGGGTTGCCGAAAGATATGGATGTGACGCAAACCGAATCATTGGGTCTCCAGTTGGTCACGATGTTGGTCGAACAACTTCAGGGAAAGATGAGCATTGAGAACAAAAATGGCACCTCCTTTGAAATCGTTTTTGAAAAAATCGACTACCGTACCCGACATTGATAAGATCAGGCTTTCATGGCTTTCATAATTACTTTAATTTTTGTAAAATCAAAGCCATGAAAATTATAAATTGAGAGCCATCATGATAGGCCAAACCTTGCGAGCCGATTACATAAATAGTCTTCGGAATAAAACTAGGCTATGGGAGAATGGTCTTGCGGAAATTTCCGCCGACCATTTCTTTTCTGGGCTTATTCCCACTCCTATCGCCAAAGGCTTCAGGAGCCGGGCGAAATATAAAATATTCGGCAATCCCGATAGCTTCAGCATAAAAGCCACCGACCCGATCCAGGGGGAAGTCCCCTATGGAAATTCTCTCTGGATGATGCCTTCATGGGGAAAAAAGCTGGTGGTCCAGATCATTGAAATCATTGCGGACAGATTAGCGAGTTTTTGGGTCGACGGTTTCGAGGTTCAACTTGCACACGGAAACAGATCCGCGCATGTCACATTGTCTGTCAAACGAGGGGAAAAGCGATCTTATACAGAACAGGCCGAGTTAATGCTCGACAAAATATCTTTTCTCGAGGGTGTTTCCATTCCCTCAAAAAAACAAAACTTCGGAAAACCTTATCTCCTGCACAAAATCAACGGAAAAGATTTCTATTGCCAATACTCTGCTTTTTTCCAATCCAATCTGAGTTTGACTTCGCAACTAGTGGAGGAGATCGAAAAAAAATGCCGGAATTTGGGATTTGACAGAATTCTAGATTTGTATTGTGGGGTTGGCCTGTTCTCTTTGTCATTAGCGAACGACAATACAACAGCCATAGGCGTGGATATCGATAAAAGAGCCATCGATAGTGCGAGGCTAAATGCTAAAAACCTGGGTCTTGGGCAGACTTATTTTACATGCTGCCCCGTCGAGAATTTTTTGCAGAATGCCTGTTTCGGTTCGAACGACCTTGTGATCATCGATCCTCCCCGTTCAGGCTGTCCCAGGTCGGTGATCGACATCATTTCCCGGAATAAACCGAACTGTATTATCTCGATTTCTTGCAATCATCAAACGCACATCCGTGATCTCAAACAATGGATCGAGGATGGCTACGCGATCCGATCCATCTCTGCCTTTGATATGTTCCCCTTTACTGAATTTTTAGAAACGGTCGCTTATTTACAAAGAAAAGTGAAACCTGGATCATTCATAAAAAATACCGATGCTTCTTATATTTCAGGCTAGAATAAGTTGTAAGTACTCGATTTATTTTTTATAATCGTTAAACCAGGTTAGATTCCTCATGAAAGGGAAAAAAAGAATTTACTTCTCCATCTCGATTTTTTTTGTTGTTTTTTTTATCGGGGTCATCGGATTCAAAATTATCGGTGGAGATAAATGGTCTCTTCTCGACAGCCTTTACATGACCGTGATCACATTGTCCACTGTCGGGTATGGAGAAGTCGTCGATCTCAGCGCAAATCCTGCAGCCAGAGTATTCGCCATCGTTTTTATCCTCCTCAGCCTGGGAACGATCGCATTTGCGGTGACTTCCTTAACCAGCTTTATCGTCGAGGGGGAGCTGAAAAACCTTCTAGGGAGACGAAGGATGGAAAAAGAAATTTCCAAACTGAAGGATCACTTCATCGTGTGTGGTTCGGATGAAACATCTCAGACAGTCATTCAGGAGCTTGTTTTGACTAAAAGACCCTTCGTGGTGGTCGAGGCGCTTCAGGAAAAGATCGAAAAGCTCTCCTCTTCGGAGAATATCCTGATCGTTCATGGCGACCCAACCGATGATAATGTTCTTATCCAGGCCGGCATCGAGAAAGCAAAGGGAATCATTCTGTCTTTGCCCAATGATGAGGCAAATCTTTTTGTCACGATAACGGCAAGAAGCCTCAACCCTCATATCCGGATAGTTACGAAAGGGACCGATGTCAAATCCCATAAGAAGATGTTCAAGGCGGGATCAGACGCGGTGGTATCTCCAGAATTCATCGGAGGCATGAGGATGGTATCCGAGATGATACGCCCGGCTGTTGTGACGTTTCTGGATATGATGCTGAGGGAAAGAGAAGATGTGCTCCGATTCGAAGAATTCCAGGTCGATGAAGGCGCTTCTTTTATTGGAAAAACGATCGGGGAAGCCAACATCGATAAAGAGACCGGTTCCCTTTTGGTGGCTTTGCGGAGAAAAGGAAGCGATAAATATGATTTTAATCCTTCAAAAGACACGAAGATTCAAACTGGTGATGTCCTCGTTCTGATTGCCACGGTAGATAGGGTCAATCAGATCGAAAAGGAAGCTGGCAAGTGTTAATCCTCATCCATGTCTTCTTCGATTTTTTCGGGTAGTTTTTCGACTTCATCCCCGCTGATTACTTCCAATTTATCCGAGAAACGATCCAGGCGCTTTTCGGCATCATCGAATTTTGTCCGCGCATGTCCAAGGTGGGATCCCAAAGTCTGAAAATCCTTACGGAACCTGTTCAAATCTCCTTGAAGCCTTGTGAGGCGCTGGAAGATTTCACGTGCGGATTTTTCGATCTGCAGTCCTTTAAGTCCCTGCACGATGACCTGCAAGTAGGCGTAGAAGGAGTTGGGGGAGACGGGGATCACCCGTTTCTTGAGAGCTGTGGAAAAGATGCTCCGCTCCTCTCCCAGATTTTCGTCCTTGAGAATAGTTTCGTAATAGATGTTTTCGGCCGGTATATACATCAGAGCGAAGTCATAGGTTCCCTCATCGGGAAGGATGTACTTTTTGGATATCTCACCGATGTGTTTTTTGACGTCGGTCACGAATTTTTTTCGGAGGTCTTCCTTTTCTTTCGGGTTTTCTTCGTTAGCGAATTTTTGGAAGTTTTCCAAAGGGAATTTGGCATCGATCGGGACTATGTTGTCGCCGATATGGATGATTGCATCCACCATCTCTCCGCTTTTGAACTTGTGTTGGAGGTTGAAATACGCAGGAGGAAGGATCTGCCCCAGCAAATCTCCCAAAAAGAGCTCCCCGAAACCACCGCGGAATTTGGGAGCCCGCAAGAGGTTTTCCAGGTTGGAGATGTTTTTGGCTTTTTCCAAAACCTCTCGGGTGATCACCTCCATTTTGCCTAAGTCCTTTTTGACATCGCCCAGAGTGCCGCCTATGTCCCCTGTGGTTTTTCGAAACTGACTGCTCATATTCTGGAGCTGTTGGTTGATGTTTTGGGTGAGCTGGCCGATCTGCTGTTGCATCAGTTCGAGGGACTTGTCTTGGGCTTGGTCTTTTTTGAGCCCGTCGATTTTAGATGCGGTGGCTCTCAAAGACCAGAGAAGCAAAAGCATAATGAGGACAACAACCGCTGTCAGGATGATGATGAGAAGAGTGGTATTTATCATGGATACTTTTCTTGTGAGTCATTATAAATTAATACACAGGATCGCGCAAATTCTTAATTTGCGAGGGGCTAGAATTGACAATACTTTGCGACTTTTCTAAACTAGGGGATACCAAATGGCCCGTTAGCTCAACTGGTAGAGCAACAGACTCTTAATCTGTAGGTTGAAGGTTCGAGTCCTTCACGGGTCATTCCTTTTTTTCCCTATTTTTCAGCAACTTGCCTTGTTTATAGGTTTTAGCCTGAGTCAACTAAACTGAGTCATTTTAAGCGATTTTGTCCACACACAATCCACATTTATTGGAAATGGGAGAAACTATCAAAGCGCATTCATTTAACTGTTATTATTTATTATGCTTTTTGAATATAATACAATGAAGGGGAAATTAAATGAGAGTGTCAACCTTCATTTTAAGCGTTTTGTTTCTGAGCTTATCATTGCTTGGACAAAAAATCCAAGAAGAAGCAACAGCCATTAATATTGAAATTCCAGTTCGTGTTTTTAAAGGAAACAATTTCATTGATGATCTCGATATTGAAGATTTTGAAGTCTACGAAGATGGGGTACAACAGAAGATAGAGGCCGTTTATCTCATGAAAAAAACGACGATCGAAAGAGAAACCACAGAAATGCAAAAGGAAGAAGCACGGAAACGATACGCTCCAAAGGTTTCCAGACATTTTGTCCTTCTGTTTGAAGTGACAGATTACCTTCCCAAGATGAAAGAGGCTATCGCTTTTTTTTTCCAAGAGGTTATCACCCCAGAAGACACCCTGACCGTAGTCACGCCGGTAAAAACCTACAGATTCAACAAAAAGGCCCTGGCTGATATGCCTAGAGAGAATATCTCCGCTCTGTTGACTGAGAAATTGAGAAAGGACATCACAACAGGATGCCGAGAATATCACAGCCTTTTAAGAGATTATAAAAGCCTGATGTCTTCAAACTTTCCTCTTGACCAAAAGCTGTATTTGCTAAGGCAAAAGATCAGAGAGTTCCGGCAACTTAGGGATTTGGATGATAAAAAGATTTATGACTTTGCCGCATATTTAAAAGATATATCGGGTCAAAAACATGTGTTTCTTTTTTACCAGAGGGAACTATTTCCCTATCCAGAAGTGCCTTTCGAGTCCTATGAATATCTTGAACTCATGAGTGAATTGGCGACCCTTATTCCTCAAAACATCGACAGGATAAAGCAGAGCTTCTCGGATTCCTCTATCGCGATTCATTTCCTTTACATCACCAAACCTCAAAAAGAGATCGCAGCAGAGTACGATTCCCGGCAACCTGGGGTAGTGTGGCAAGAAATATCCGAGGGAATATTCAATACATTCCAGCAAATGGCCCAATCCACCGGAGGGCTGACAGAATCCTCTGCCAATATCGCCTTTACCCTGGAAAAAGCTGCTGCTGCCTCGGAGAATTATTATCTTTTGTATTATTCCCCAAAAAATTATGTTGCCGATGGAAAATTTAGGAAGATAGAGGTGAAAATCAAGGACAAAAATTACAAGGTAACGCACCGCACAGGATATATCGCTGATTGATGGAAATTAGGGTCGGAGGATAGAGGTCACGAATGGGGTCAAAACGAAAAAGCCATACATTATTTTTTCCGATCAGCATACAGTTCGCCAGCGACCATAAAATCTTTTGGTGAAAATTCTCTAATCCAGATCCGGATGGATGTCAGGGGAACGCCTAGCGAATCTCGGATGGCTTCTGTAACACCGTTCAATAGTGCCCTTTTTTGCTTTTCGGTTCGTCCCTTCAGCATGTGTATTTCTACAAGCGGCATATCGCCCTCCTTCTATTTTGTGATTATTATATATCAAAATCACCCCCTGATTCATCTCTAAGGGCGATTGACGAGTCTTGGGAATGGGAGCATATTTTGGTGTGGAATGAAAAAGGGAGAAGCACAGGTTCAAGATATGTCAGGCCAAAAAACTATTAAAATATTGCTCGTCGAGGACGATCCTGTCGCCATTGCCATTCTCCAGTTTCGATTAAAAGCGAAAAAATACAATGTCATCGTGGCAAATAAAGGGGAGGAGGGAATCGAACTTGCCCGTCAGCATCTACCGGACTTGATCCTGATGGACATGATTTTGCCGGGAATGCATGGGCTTGAAGCGACCATCCGTTTGAAAAAAGATCCGAAGACAAAGACCATCCCCATTTTTGCCCTCACAGCGATGGGTTCGTCCGAGTTCGTGGATGCCTGCTATCAGGACGGGATATGTGTTTTTATAAAAAAACCTTATGATTTTTCTGAACTACTGAAGCATATCCACCAATACACATCAGATGAAGATCAAAAAGAGAAGAAGGTGTTGGTCATCAATGACGATCCTGCTCTTGTGACCTTGATGGCCTCTTATTTGAAGGAATTCGGCTACTCGGTGATTTCAAGGCCTCCCCGGATGTTCGATGTGAACCATGTACAGAAAATCGCTCCCGATGTCATATTGCTGGATATCGACCTGATAGAAGATTGGGGGATCACGATTTTTGATATTTTAAAGAAATCTAAGGGTACGAAATCCATTCCGGTCATTTTGATGGCTTCCCATTTGAATCCTGAAGAACTGAAAAAAGTCGCTGATCAACTTGGGGCAGAAGATTATGTCGCCCAACTTTTTGAATTTGCCGAAGTCGACCGAAAAATAAAAAAAGTTTCGATCAAATAGCTACACAGAAAAAATTTATTGCCTGTCCTTGCTCATTGTCATCCCACGATTATATAATGATCTTGGATTATTAAAAAAAAATGCCGAATCAAGGATCATCTGTTCTCTGTATGGCTAATGGCGAGAGAGGAAGAAAATTGGATTTTAGAGGGGAAAAATAATGAAAATGAAGGGATTCTTGGTCATTTTTCTTTTGGTAGTGATATTGGTCTTTTTCCTTTATGTGGCAAAACAGGGAGGGAAATCTCGATTGAAGGAACAAGTGGACGCTTTTGCCGAGGTAAAAGAGAAAACCACCCGCACGAATATGACTTCACTGGAAAAAGCCATCGATTTATTTATCGCACAACAGGGGAGAGTCCCCACGGAGCTGAGGGAAATTCAAACCTTCGGTCCCTCTATCTATGTTGACTCGGATTCCTGGGGAAATAAAATTAAATACGAAAGGATCTCGGACTCGAGCTATCGGCTTATTTCGGCCGGGAAGGATAAAACCTTTAATACGGATGATGATATTGTCATCGAGAATTGAAAAACAATGAGCAGTCAACAGATAATTTTCGGTCTTCTTGAGTTTTTTGTCACTGTCCTGATCAGCTTTATCCTGATTTTTGGCAGCTACAAGATCATTCTTGTCCTGACTCGTCGCATCGATGAAGAAATGCAGCTCAAGAAAAAAAATGTATCTGTCGGCATAGTCTTGGGGAGCATTTTCATCGGGGAAGCCCTGGTGGTCAAACAGGCCTTGTATCCAGTGATGGCCGTTATTCAGCTTTTTGTGTTGGGGCAGGAGAAAGATGCAAGAAGCTTTTTAGAACTGCTACTGTACGGTTTTGGCTATGTTATTCTTGCCGGAATATTGGCTATCCTCTGTATTTTGTTCAGTTTTTGGTTATTTAACAGATTGACACCGAACATAGATACCTATCAGGAAATACAGGAAAATAATTTGGCGGTGGCCGTATTGATGGCTCTATTCATTGTCGGGATTTGTTTGTTGATGAGTGCTGGCGTATCGGGTCTTGTTCGCGCTCTTATCCCATTCCCGGAGATCGGTTCCATCCCCCTCAAATAATGGCCTTGATTATTCAAAAATACGCTCATATTTTTATCTTTTTGATCACATTGTCTTTTTTTGTCGGGCTTATCCTGCTTTTCTGGCTTCTGCCAAGCCATCGCGAATCACCATTATTCATGCGCGCTCATCATAGAGCTGCAGAAAATGCTTTTCAGAACTTGCCTGAATTCGATCGCCAAGAGGACCAGGAAAACTATTACCTTTCGTATGGATGGACGGATTTTGACGGGAGCTCCCGCAACATATCTTTTCCCCTATCTAAGAAAATGCTGAATGAAGCGGAGGAAGAGTTCGGCTACTTCCCGGCAGATCTGCGTAAACACGTGGATGATAGCTTGGAGAGGTTCAGCGAGCAGATGATTGAATACCTCAGAGAATTTGTACAAAAGTTGATCCAGAAAAGTAAATATCCAGAATATATTTTCATAGAAAATACCACGGCGAAAAGTTTTGGCCTGAAACTATCTGTGCCTCCCTCCCTTCATAAAAAGGTCAAGCGGGAATTCGACAAGATAAAGGGGAAGTTGGCCCAAGAGCAAGAAAAATATCAAAAACGCATGGATAAGGAACTAGAAGAAGCAAAAGCCCTGTTTTTTAAGAGTCGTGGTATCCGTCTTTTTGATGGGAAGATCGGAGTAGATCATCGTGTATGTGTGATGAATAACCAGGCAAGAGTCAGACCTATCTTTGAAATCATGCGGGAAAACAACCGAGATCTTTCCCTTCACCAGTTTTTAGATCTATTGCTTTCCTATATCCAAGATCTTAGATTCTATATTCCTCCTCTTCAAGAGAGAGGGAAGGTCATCCTTTCTTTTTGGGTTCCTCCCAGGGTTTTGGCAGACAATTTTGGTGATTGCGACTCAAAAGGAGTGACCTTCGCATCCTTTTGGACCAATTTCAAGAAATATCCTATTCTGCTTATAACCGTGCCAGATCATTTTTTTGTGGGCCTTGGGATACCTTCCTTTACTGGTGAGGGATTGGTCATCAACGGTTTGAGATATACACTATGCGAGGTAACAGGTCCTGGAAAGATGCCCCCAGGAATGATCGGGCGCTACAGCCAGGCAAGCTTAAAGAATGGTCAATATGTGTATGAGCTTATAAACTGAGTTTTATCTTTTTCTAGGCGAGAAAAACAGATATTTTATTCTTTTCCAGATGCTCGGATTTTCTGTAGTGTCTTCGATCAATATTTTCTCCGTTGTCTTCCGGAAAAAAGCCTTTTCCATGTAATCTTTTTTGTGCTCGAATGTTTCGAAGTCATAGGCTTTTCTTTTTTTTGTGTTTTTGAGCGTCTCGAATGCTTGGTCTATTCGAACCAGAATATCTTTTCGATCTTCCTCAGAGAGGAGACTGTGATAGGCGATAGAATCTGTCTGATAGGTTGTTTTACAAAGCTCGTAGGCTCTTTCGATTTCCTGAAGAGAAGCGTTTTTGTTGACATTCAGAAGTTCATAAAAATTCAACTCTGAGACATTCTTTATCTTCATCGCGTTCATCAACTTTCTGTGTCTGTCATATATTTACGTATTCTGCAAGGCAATTTTGCCTTTTGATCCAGATACGAGGTTGGATGGCAAATGACTTTATTTGTAAGCCAATTTCTCCACGATCGATCGAATGGATAGCGCAACCTCTGAATCTGGATATAAGCTCATATAGGGCGTCATATTTTTTAAGCTCAGATGTATTCTCTCATCATGGGGGATTGCTCCCAGGAACTTCATATCCACGGCGAGATATTTTTTCACCACGTCCACGATGGATTGTCCCAGCAAAAAATCTCTTTCACTCCGCGCATTATTGATGATCAGGCAGGGATTAAATTTTTTGAAGGCCCTGAACAAAACATGAGCATAATGCTTATCATGCGAAATGATCTCATTCAGAAAGGTGTAGATAGACTTGGAATTATCTTTGACGTGGACCGCGATTTTGTCTACCAGATCCTCGATGCCATAAAATTCTGTGTAGACTTTTAGGATTCTGATGATACAGGATTTAAGAAAATAATATGCGTTTTCTATGGAAGTGGGTTCGGGATTCACGACAAGTATTCCTGGATTGGAAAGAAGAAAAAAATCGATACAGTTATAGGAAGCTCCTGTACCGATATCCACGATGACCCTTTTGGCATCGAATGCTTTGATATGCCGGATCAGTTTCAGTTTTTTGTAATAATTCAAATTGGCCATGAACAAAATATTTTCAGTGCCTTTTATAAGCTTGAGTCCAGCGAATGGAGTTAAAATAACGGTATCTTTCAGGTTCGGGACCTTATTCGTTATAAAATCACCAAGGTCGAGGTTGCTTTCTTTCATGCCGAGAAAAGTGTGGAGATTGGGCCCCCCTAGATCCGCATCGATCAAGGTTACATCATTTTCCAGGTTGGCCAGCTGAATAGCCAGACTGGCTGATACAAAGCTTTTTCCGGTGCCACCTTTTCCTCCGCCCACGGCCCAAATGGTTTTTTCACTTCCCTTGTGAATGGATAGGAGAGGAATATTTATATCTGTGTTTGTTTGGTGCATTTTATTATGAAGTTTTAAATTTTCTTAGCCTCGCGATTTTGATGAATTTTCATTTTAGCACATTAAAAAGTTGAATTTAAACAAAAGATACAAAAAAATATATTTATTGAATTACAGCGCGAATTCTGTTATTTTACATGTTTATACGAGTATATTTTCTTACAGGCCTTTTATTTAGAGCAGAGGAGAGCTTACCAGTTGAAAGATTACGGCGATATCGATAGCAAATTCAGGTATGTAATTTTAGCAGCGCTACGCGCAAAACAATTGCTGGCGGGAGCGAAGCCTCGCCTCAAATCGAGATCAAAAAACTTAATCCGCATTGCACAGGAAGAAGTGAAACAGGGGCTTGTGGATTTCGAGATCGTCAAATCAGCCAAAGAAGGATTGGAAGAGGTATCCGATTCCTATCAGGAAATATTTATCGGAGAAGAAATAACACCAGAAGCCGAACAAGAGCCGGAAAAGAAAGAAAAGAAGAAAGAAAAGAAAGAAAAGAAAAAAAAGAAGTCAGAAAAGAGCAAAAAATCCTAGCTCTTATCCCCCATTTTTAGTAGCTGGATATAATCTTTCTTGATAAATTCCTTTTTTGCGTATCCCAAAGAGCTTGCAAACCTGACTATATGGGATTGTTCCCCTTCCAATTCAACAAAGTTTCCGATAGATGTCTCATCCACGCTTATTTTCAATTTCTTTGTTCGATAAATCGTTCTGAATTTGTCATAACTGAATGTGGGGACGAATCCCAGCTCTTTCAGGATTTTTTTCATATGCTTTGCATTTTTTACTTCTGTTTCGTATTCTTCGCGAATTTTAAACTTCCTCGATTTTTGAGGAGGCCCTTTATAAGTTAAATAGGCTTTTTTGTTTTCTGTCCTGAGCCGCAGCGCGCTTTTTCGGTTGTACAGAAGTTTTGATGGAAAATCGTAGAGGGTATTTTCCTCCCAAAAGCGGTCTTTTGCTAATTTAGCCCCTAAGACAAGAAGTTTTCTAGCCAACTTTGCCAAATCGTCAATTCTTATTTTGACTTCGATTTCTGTCATATTCCCTATTCTGATTATTTTTTTCTGTACAAGGTGAAATCAGGGAATAAGGAAAGAGCGTCCCGGTGGACGGATGAAGGCAGTTGTTGGAGGAGTTGTTTGGAATGGTTCGAAAATTCTTCAGCTTTTTTTCGGGTGTATTCTAGAGCCCCGTTGGATTTTACAGTGCGAAGGATCTTCTCGAGAGAGGATTTATCCAGCACTTTCTTATTCAGCATTTCCAAGATGCGGTCGCGGTTTTCCTTGCCATCATTGTGAAGGGTGTAGATCAAGGGAAGGGTTATGCGACCTTCCCGTAAATCGGAGAGAATCGGTTTTCCCAGTTTCTTTTCATCTCCGGTATAGTCCAACAGGTCATCGATAATTTGGAATGTCAACCCGAGATTCGTTCCAAAATCTGCCAGGATATTTTCTACTTCCTCTTGAACGTTTCCCAGAATTGCCCCGATTTTGCAGGAAGCCGAGAACAAGGAAGCTGTTTTTTTATTGATTATATCGAGATAGGCGTATTCGTCGATATCCAGATTCCAGCTGACGGCATATTCGTTCAGCTCTCCCTCGATCATTTCGGATGAAACATCGGTGAGAATTTGCACGATCCTTTTGTGTTTACTTTGAAGAGAATTGCCGATTGTTTTGATATACAGATAGTCGCCCAAAAGAACGGTGATATTCGGCCCCCATTTGGTATGAACGGATTCTTGCCCTCTTCTTGTGTTTGAATTATCGATTATATCGTCGTGGAGGAGGCTGGCTGTATGAATAGTTTCAACGAGACTGGACATGGTGATGTGCTCATCCCCTGTGTATCCGCAGAGTTTTGAACAAAGGATGAGAAGCGCAGGCCTTAACCTTTTTCCCGAATTTTTGAAGAGATAGGAACTGATTTCTGCAATAATTTTATTCGGAGATTTTATGAATTTCTTGAGTTCTTCTTCTACTGCATCCAGGTCTTTCTGGATATCGCCGTATAGATCGCGTATTCCTGGAATTTTTTTGATCTGGGAAGTATCCAGCTCTTTGAGTAATTCCTTCATATTAACTCGTTAATCGTCGCCTTATATTAACATCTCGTTCTTCATATTTCAATCGGAAAAAGAGACGCAAAATTTTGTGATGTTAACTGGGCGACTTCACTCAGATCGACTTGATGAATGCCGGAAAGAGTTTTTGCGACTTCCTTTACGTATATCGGTTCATTCCTTTTGATCCTTCCTCTATAAGGGACCGGTGCAAGATAAGGAGAATCGGTTTCGATCAAAGTTTTTGCCAGGGGGAGTTTTTTTGCCACATCTCTCAACGACTGAGCATTCGGGTATGTAAGAATTCCTGAAAAAGATATCAAAAAATTCTGTTCAAGCATGTGTTCGGCGAATTCCCAGTTTTCGGCGAAGCAGTGGAGCACACCGCCGTTGGAAAAACCTTCTTCCTCGATTGCCACGGCGATCTCAGCGGCAGCATTCCGGCTGTGGATCACGACAGGAAGGCCCAGATCTTGAGCTAGGTTTAATTGGTTCCTGAACGCCTTCCTTTGTTCTTCAGGCGAAGATAAATTGTAGTGAAAATCGAGCCCGATCTCTCCGATAGCCACTATTTTTTTCTCAGATGCTAACCGTTGGACTGTCGATGCCACTCCTGCATGAAATTCCCTGGCATTGTGGGGATGCACACCGGCCGCTGCAAAAATATTCTTGTGCTTTTCGATAAGGTCTAGAGCGATCCGGAGATTTTTTGGCTCTGTGAGTTCAACCGGACATAAAATGGCTTCTATATCATCTTGGAAAGCCCTAGCGATGACTTGGTCACGATCATCCTGGAATTCTTCCGAATTGATATGGGCATGGGAGTCGACAAATTTCATAGCTGTTCTGTCAAGTGGGTAAGGCTTAGTACACAGGGCAAAAAATCCGAATGTTTATTTAGATCCTTTAGCCGGTTACTGCTCTAATATTTTCTTTTTCAGATGCCTGAGTGGCAGGGCTCCATAACTGAGAAGTTTGGACATGAATTCTTTCTCGTTGAATGCATCCCCTTTGAGTTGCTTATACTCGTTTTGCATGTCCAAAATTTCTTGCATGCCCACATAGGCATAGGTTGCATCGCCAGGAAGGAGCAGAATCCGTTTCCATTTTCTCTCCGCTTCAGCTTCAGTCTGGAATCCAACCCTGACCATGTAGTTTATGGCATTCTCTTTGGTCCAGTTGCTCTCGTGGACCTGGATTTCTGCGATAAAATCCGTGATGACCCTGAGCTTCATCTTGAGCTGGTGGAGTCGGAGATTGAGGTCATAGTTTCCAAAACCATGGAATATCAACATCTCTTCGAAGGGAATGGACCAACCTTTTAACAGCGGCAAACTGGGATAGAGGTTTCTCAATAAGGAGGAATTTTTTCTGGCATAAAATGATGGAACAAATGTTCCGGGATAGATTTTCCGGACCGCATAAAACGGGAGCAAAAAATTGTTATATTCTTCGAGGAACGATGTGGTTTGATCCACATCCCAATCATCGGGAATTGGAGCGATCTGACATGTGTAGGCGCTCGATGTTTCATAAGCTCCAGGAGAGACGAGCCTGGTCCACGTGATCCCTTGATAAGCTTCTGGCATAGGTTCGATGGTGAGATTATTTTCGGGTAAATCGACGAGCTGTTTCTCCACGAGAAAGTTTTTGATTTCCTCGACCGATGATGTGAGCTTGTCCATGAATTCATCCTTGGACACATGGTTTTGCCTTGCCTTTTCCAGAACGCCTTGAATGATTATCCGTCTCATTTCGTCCTCTCCCCTTTGAGCTGCGAGTTGCTGCATATCGACTTCTGGATACATCAATCTGTACAATGGGAGGCAGACCATGGACATCTCGACTTTTGTGATGTTGTTAATGTCGGCTGTCGCTCTCTCTGCCAGCTCCTGGACAGGAATATTATTCTGGAGTGTTAATCGCAAGAGCCTGGCATGGGCTTCTCCCAGTCTGAAATTTCCTGTTGATTTGGGCAGAAGCTCGTTGCTCAGATAGTTTTGGTAGTCTTCCAGAGCCGGGATGACTTTTCCCAGCTCTGCGAGAAGTTTGGTTCTCTGCTCCTCGGGGACTTGTGAGATCAGGGTGGGAAGTTCGGTTCTGTAAATCTCGAAAATGGCAGGGAATTGCTTGATAGCCGTTTCGGCGGAGATTTGTGTGGGGGTTTTCAAGCTATCCTTAGCTTGTTTGATAAGCTTAGGAAGGTTTTTGAGCCGTTCTGTCGCGTTTTTGGCTCGGGCATCTAGAGGGGCATACTCTTTTTCCAATAAAGGTCTTACGCAATTGATGAATATGGAGTTATAAAAAATGGGGTCGTATTCCCAAGGAATAAGCTGTTCGTGCTTCAGCTTTTCAAGGTCAAGGGCATCCATCAAAATTTCGTGATCGATCTGGACCTCAGGACTCATTTTGGTCCTGTCCACTTTGGTCACGAGATCCTGGTTGAACTTATCCAATTCTTCCATTCGTTTTTCGAGATTTTTTTCTGTGAAATCTTCCAGTTTGTTGTCATACTTGTGGAAGCCGGCCATTGTGCCAGCTGTCGGCTGGAACTTCCAAATGGCGTCTAAAAATTCTTCCGTCAGTTTTTGAAACTTTCCATCCTCTTCATTTTGCTGGGACAGAAGCAGACCTGTATTGAACAGGACGAAGACGATGATGAAGACAGAGGTGATGAATTTCCTCATTGGGTCCTCCTGTGTGCAGGCGTTTTTGTGTTCATCTATACCTAAGTTTAGGTTGAAAATATAAAGTGCAATCCTATCATAAATTCTTCCCTAAAAGCAATCTATCCAAGTCGAAATACATGGCTACCATCTGATGGCCGCAGAGGCCCATGTGTATCCTGACCCGAATGCTGTCAACATGATCATATCACCCGGTTTGATTCTTCCTTGTTCGAGAGCCTCATCCAATGCAATCGGGATAGAGGCAGCTGTTGTGTTTCCGTAGCGTTCTATGTTCCTGATGACCTTTTCGACGGGAATCTTCAAATTCCTCGCCACCATCTGGCTGATCCTATCGTTCGCTTGATGGGGGATCAGATGATCTACTTCTTCGATGGTCATATTATTTTGATCTAATGCAGCACGCACAGCTTCCGGCATTTTGACTATAGCTGTTTTGAAAACATTCCGCCCGTTCATGGTGGGAAATAGCTTTTTATCTGTTATCATGTCCATTGAAAAGCAGGGATGATCCTTGCAGCTTGGCCTTTGCATCCACAGATCCTCGATATAATTTCCATCCGAAAATAGATGGGTGGAGAGAATGCCTCGATCTTCATCGGAGTTGCCTGGTTCGATGATCACCGCTGCCCCTCCGTCTCCAAACAGCACAGCCAAATCTCTTCCGTCATCGGAATAATCCAGGTTGGCCGATTGCTTTTCTGCTGCCACAAGGAGAATTTTCTTATAGGTTCCCGTCCTGATGAATTGGTCTGCAACAGAGAGGGCGTAGATGAAACCGCTGCATTGGTTTCGGACATCGAGAGCGCCGATATTTTTGAGTCCGAGTTTCGCTTGAATGAGAACACCTATACCTGGAAAGTAGTGGTCTGGAGATAGAGTTGCCGCGATGATGAAATCTATTTCAGATTTGTCGATTTGGGCGTCTTCAATGGCTTTCAATGCTGCTTTATAACCAAGATCAGAACTTCCGATGCCAGGTTCAGCATAGTGTCGTTCTTTGATCCCGGAGCGCTGTTGGATCCATTTGTCCGAAGTGTTCATTTCCTTTTCAAGATCGAAATTCGTGATGAGCTTTGGAGGGATATATCGGCCAGTCCCGGAGATTATAGATCTATTCATAATTTTGACTCCGCAAATATAATATACTCTATAGAAAGGGAAAAATAAAGCTTAGAAGACCTTGACTCTGGAAGATTGAGGGGGTACCATTTTATTCGCTAGCTTTGTTCCAGGAGAGTGTATGAGAAAAACCGCTGTCGGGCTAATGATTATCGTGCTGTTCTTCTCGGGGGGAATGGCGCAAGAGGAAGCGGATTGTTTAAAAGTCAATGCATCGATAAGCCCGAGATACCTTTCAAGAGGACAAGAAGGAAAAGTCGTTCTAAAAGTAAAATTAGCCGAAGGGATCACGATCAATCCCTTGCCGTCGTTTATTATCGAATGCGATACATCCTATGAGCTTATTTTCCCCAAAAATTTTTTCACGGCTTCCGATCTAGAGATCGAAATAAAAGAGGAGAATGGGGATGAGTATTTGTATCTCGATAAGGCCATCGAAATTCCTTTCACCGTTAGCTTGGAAGCGAAAAGAGGGAACCACTCGGTTTCTGGAAGGATAAAATATTTCGCTTTCTCCGAAAAAGATGGGTGGTGCCTCAAGAGCACATCGAAATTTTCGGCCTCATTCTATACGCGAAGCACCATGGTGAAGAAAGATAGCTTTCAGAGCCAGCCCTGATCGACATACCACTTCAAGGTTTCTTGCAGCCCTTCTTTGAGGCTATAACGGGGAGAAAAGGACAGGAGTTTTTCTGCCTTCGTCGTATCGGTGAGCCAGCTCTTTTGCATGATAAGTTTGAGTTTGTCCCTATTAAGATTGCTGGGTTTTTTCGTTATCACTGCCGCCCATTCTAAAACCAAGGCTATCATTCTCAAAAGAAATGGAGGTAATCTGATCGTCAATAGCTTTTTCCCCACAACTTCTCCTGAGATTTTTCCGAATTCATCCCATGTGACGTGGTGAGGATCAGCGATATTGATGATTTCCCCTGATTCGATATCCTTTTGGATACAAAGATCGATGGCGTTGATAAGGTCCTTGATGTAGCACAAGTCATACCAACTCTCCCGCGACGCATGGGATACAAAGATCCCTTTTTTGACTGATTTGAAGTGGGGGAGGAAATCTTCATCTCTGGGACCATAAACAGCTCCCGCCCTGATGATGACAATCGGGAAGTTCTTTTTGAATTCGAGGGCTTCTCTTTCACCGAGGAGTTTGCTTTTGCCATAGGCAGAAACAGGATGGGATTCATCGTCTTCCTTCACAGGATTTCCATCCAGAGACGGGCCGGCAGCGGCCGTGCTACTGAGAAAAAAGACCTTTTTTGGTACGATGTTCTGAGCACGCAATGTCTGAAAAAGACTTGCTGTCCCATGTTGGTTTACTGTATAATAATCTGCTAATTTATGAGCTTTGGTTATGCCTGCAATGTGGAAAACGTAGTCGATGTTAGAAGGAAGAGATGGCATTGAAAAAAGATCTCCTTTCAGAAAGTGGATATCCATGCCATTCAGCCATTTGAGGTCGCTTAAATCCCGAACCAGTGCGAATATTTCTGCGTTTTTTTCATCTAACAAGTGATTGACAAGATGGCTTCCGATGAATCCGGTCCCACCGGTGACCAAAGCTTTCATAGGAAAGATTGTATGAAAAATGCTGTGGGGCGTCAAACTTATTTCTTTCACCGGAATGGCTATCGGCTGGTAACGAATAACGGTTCGCCTTCATTATATAGACGAGGAGGAAACTTTGGGAATTTTTGATAAAAGTTATGAATTTACCAGGGCCGATGAAGCCATTGCGATGGGCATATATCCGTACTTTACGCCGATACAGGAAGTCTATGGCAATAAGGTCAAAGTGGATGGGAAAGAAATAATCATGATTGGGTCAAATAACTACCTTGGCCTGCTAGACCATCCCCAGGTGAAGAAGGCTGCAAAAGATGCTGTCGATAAGTATGGAGTTGCGACATGCGGTTCAAGATTCCTTAACGGCACTCTCGATATTCATGTGGAGTTGGAAAAAAAACTGGCCCAGTTCATGAAAAAAGAAGCGGCCCTTACCTTCAGTACGGGCTTCCAAACGAATCAAGGCATCATTTCCACGCTCATATGCAAAGGAGATGCTGTCATCACAGATAAGATGATTCATGCCAGCATCATAGATGCCTGCCGACTTTCATACGGGGATGTGTACAAATACAAACACAACGATATGACTGATTTGGAAAATAAGCTTTCATCGATCGGAGGTGAGGTCAGCAAGTTGATCGTTGTGGACGGCGTATTCAGCATGGAAGGAGACCTAGCCAACCTGCCGGATATCGTCACGTTGGCAAAAAAATACAATGCGAAAATCATGGTCGATGATGCTCATGGTATAGGAGTGATGGGAAAGAATGGACGCGGAACAGCGGAACATTTTGGAGTGGAGGACGAGATCGACATTATCATGGGCACTTTCAGCAAATCTTTTGCCTCTCTTGGAGGTATGGTCCTCGGAGACAAAAGAGTGATTTTTTACATAAAGCATTTTGCCAGATCATTGATTTTCAGTGCCAGTATCACGCCTGCTTCGGTCGCAACAGTTTTAGCTACGCTTGAAATTATCCAGAAAGAGCCCGAACGCAGAGAACGGTTATGGAAAATCACCAAAAAGATGAAATCCGGTTTTGAGGCCATGGGCTATGACACTGGACCTACAGAAAGCCCTATCATCCCTGTTTACTTACGGAGCGATGAACTTGCTTTCATGTTATGGAATCTATTGAGGGAGAACGGTATTTTCGCGAACCCTGTTGTTTATCCAGCTGTTCCACAAGGAGAAGCTTTGATCAGAACGAGCTATTCCGCTAGCCACTCTGATGAAGAACTCGATACAGTCCTTGGAGTTTTTGAGAATTGCGGAAAGCAACTCGGTATCCTCCGGTGATACATGGCATCCTATGATGATAAATAAACTCAAAATATTTCTATCTATGATCCTGTTTGTGTGTGGATTTGGATGGTCTGAAAATTTTTCTGTATCTGTTCTTCCGGTGAACCAGATCGAAGTCGGCATGAAAGGAAAAGGAAAAACTTTCCTCCAGGGTGACCAGTTTGAAGAATTCGAGGTTGAAATTCTCGGCGTGATGCACAATTGGCAACCCAAAAGGAATTTGATTTTGGCCAAACTCCACAGCGATGTGTTGGACAGGGCTGGTGTGGTAGAGGGGATGAGCGGTAGTCCTGTTTATATCGATGGCAAACTCATCGGAGCTGTTTCATACTCTCTGGGAGCTTTTGCCAAGGAAGCGATTGCCGGGATCACTCCGATCGAAGAGATGATGGCTATTCCCGACAGAACAAGCCCTGAATCGAGCTATGCGCCAAGAATGCAGATGAGAAATTTTATAACCTCTGAAGATTTTCAAGAATTGAGCAAGGCTTATTATCCCTCACAAGCTTCGAGCGTTGAAGGGCATTTGGTCAAACCTTTGAGCATTCCCCTGTTATTCAGCGGATTTTCATCCCATGTCTTCGATGAAGCCAAGCCTTTTTTCTCCCGTTTGGGATTTTCGCCGATTCAGTCCGGATCCTCAGGTCAGATTCAGCCAAAAATTTCTCCTGCTGAAATGAGCCTTCAGGCTGGAGAACCGGTTGCAGTCCAGCTAATAAAGGGAGACATGGACATGGCTGCTGTGGGAACGGTAACCCATGTTGAAGGCAACAAAGTTTTGGCGTTCGGACACCCGTTTTATAATTTGGGCGCCGTTGATTTTGCCATGACCAAAGCCAAAATATTTGCTGTTCTTCCAAGTCTCGAGCGTTCGTTCGTGCTATCGGCCAGCGACAGAACAGTGGGACGTTTCGTGCAAGACAGAAATTCAGGTGTGTTCGGCGAGCTCGGAAAATTGCCCCGATACATCCCGATCAATGCCAATCTTCTGACTGCCGATGGCGAGACGAAAGAGTTTAAGGTGCAAATCGCCGATGATAAACTGTTCACTCCGCTTTTAGTGAATTTAGTGGTGTCAAGCCTTGTCTTATCTGAAGAAAGAAATTTTGGGGATCTATCTCTTGAATTGAAAGGGACCATTTATCTCGATGACGCTCCTCCGGTCCAGTTGCAGGATCTCTTTTCCGGGAACCTCGATATGGCAGCCACCGATCTATCTGGCATTGTAGCCGCGGTGGTTTATTATCTGAGCAACAATGAATTCAAAGAGTTGGGCATTCATCGGATCGACCTCAATATCGGTATCGCGGAGGAATTGAGGTTTGCCACTCTCGAGAAGATTTGGCTGGGAAAGTATGAAGCAAAACCTGGCGAGATCATTCCCATGAAGGTCTATTACAGGAATTTTCGAGGGGAAACCATTGTCGACGAGCTTTCCCTCCCTGCACCGAACCTGCCTCCTGGTTCGGAATTCAGTCTTGTGGTAGGGGATGCGGCATCTATACAGAGTATCGAGGTCAGTCAATACAGGACATCAGGTTTTGTCCCCCGGAGTTTGGTTCAGTTGATCAGGTTATTGAATAGCTTGAGGAAGCGAAACTATATTTATTTCAAAATTATTGCCGCTAAACCAGGGCTCTTTTTAAGAGGCGAGGAGTTGCCGAATTTGCCTCCCACGATGAAATCCATGTTTTCATCTCCACGGGCAGCTTCAACACCACCTGTCGAGATCACGCGATCGACACTGGGCGAGTACCGGCATGGCATCCCCTATGTTTTTAGTGGCTTGGCCGTGATTCCGCTTAAGATAAAGTAAAATGAGGCCGACTCTGAATAACTGGAGATGAAATGAAAAAGACAAGAATATCGATTGTTTTGTTCCTGCTGGCAACAGCTCAAATGCTGCTAGGCGTAATCCCTCAGAAGTGGGAGTTATATAAAATTGACGATTATCTGGCCGGGAAATTCGATGGGATATCCATTTCTCATGAAGGTTTGCTTTCTTTAAGCCCAAAAGTAGAGGACATCGAAGGGCCCACTGAGGATTTTTATCTTTCGCTTTTGATAGCATCGGATGGAACCAAATATCTGGGAACCGGACATAGCGGGAAAATTTATAAAGTCAGCACAAACGGACAAGTAGAGCTTTTTTGCCAAATGCCTGAAATGGATATTTATTGCCTCATACAGGAGCGAAACGGGAATTTGTATGCCGGCACTTCACCCAATGGCCAAATCTATAAAATCAGCTCACAAGGAGTACCGGAACCTTTCTTCAATCCCAATGAGAAGTATATTTGGGATTTGATGTTTGCGGAAAACGGAGCTCTTCTTGCTGCTGTCGGTGAAAGCGGGGGGATCTATCAGATCAACGATCAAGGAGAAGGGATAAGAATCTTGGAAGCAGAGGAAAACCATATCCTTTGTATGGCAAGAACGCCAAATGACGGATTGATTGCGGGCAGTGGTGGCAAAGGCGCCATATACAGCGTTGTCCCTGGGAAAAAAGCTACCATTTTGTTCGAGTCTTCCTATGAAGAGATCAAAAGCATTGCCCTGGATGGTCAGGGCAATATCCTTGCGGCAGCAGGGGGGAAGGTGGTCGAGCCGAAAAAGAATGCAACCTCCCTTCTTCCGGACACACAGGCCACCGAGATCACAGTTACTGCGACGCCTTCGGCCTCTTCGACAAGGCAATCGGTGGTTTCGGCAGACAAACAGCCCGGTGCGATATACCGGATCGATCCTGATGGATTGGAAAAAAAATTATGGTCATCTGATGAAGAGTTGGTCTATTCTTTACTTTGGGATGAACCAAGAAAAGCGATCGTTTTTGGCACGGGAAACAAAGGCCGGATTTATGAGATCGATGCCGATGAGAAAATCTCATTACTTCTGCAAAGGGAATCTGAACAGGCCTATTATCTCCTCGCTCAGGAAAGAGCCTTTTATGCCTTGTCCAATAACCCTCCCAGATTGAGTCGCATCTCTCCTGAACAGAGGTTTGATGGGGAGTACCAGAGCCCTGTCATGGATGCCAAGTCTCTTTCCAGGTGGGGAAGAATTGAGTGGGAGGCTGAGCTGCCGACCGGAGCGATAATCCTTTTTCTCACAAGAAGTGGGAATTCTGCCGAACCCGATCGAACCTGGAGCGATTGGTCACCTCCTTACCAGAAAGCCGAAGGAGAGCAAATACTGAGCCCGAAAGGTCGTTATTTGCAGTTCATGGTAAAGCTCAAGACTGAATCTAGCCGGATATCTCCAAGTCTCAAAAAGACCACCCTTTTCTATCTCCATTACAATCTTCCTCCGTCGCTGACAAAGCTCGATCTGCTTTCCCCGAATGAAGTTTATTTGAAACCCCTGGATCAGGATGATGTTATATGGGGAGAGAGGATCAGTTTTTCCGATCAAGCCTTAGCCCAAAACGATTCAAAGATCTATATGACTCCAAAAAAAATCGAGAAAAAGGGGTATCGAACCATAACCTGGGATGCTCTTGATGAAAACGGTGATAGCCTCCTCTATTCTGTTTTTATCCGTCGAGAAAATGAAACGAGTTGGAGAGTGCTCGAACCGAAATGGGCAGATAAAATTCTCGCTTTCAACACATCCCAATTTCCTGATGGCATATATTTTGTCAAAGTGGAAGCTTCCGATTCCCCATCCAATCCGAAGGGAACGGATATGAAAGCGGAGAAGATCAGTCGTCCGCTGGTTATCGATAATTCTCTTCCAGTCATCAGGAATTTTCGGGCAGAGAAACAAAATAATCAATTGTCCATATCCTATACTGTTGAAGATGCCAATTCCCATATCAAAGAAGCGAAGTTTCTGATCGTTCCGGATGATTGGCAAGTTGTATTTCCTGAGGATGGGATATGTGATTCGAAAAGCGAAACCTTCCGGTTCTCGGTAGTGCTTCCTCAAGGCGCGGATAACCTGATTGTCGTGCAGGTGATGGATCGGCATGGGAATATCGGGATCTACCGCTCCACCTTCTAGCCTGCACTATTTATAAAAATTGTCGATTCCATTTTTCAATAAGTCAGATTAAATTTTTAAACCAAAAGAAATTCTAAAAATCGACAATTTTTACCCTGCGGGCGAGCCAATCTTACTGCATTGACTTCATCGTAGCCCATTCGCAGTAGTTTACTACAGCTTCACGGGCTACATCTTTGCCACTACAGCAATCTTAACTCGTAAATAGTCCAGTCCATACCTTTATGTTAGGGTGGGGTGGGTTGGCGTGGGGAGGGTTGGCCAAGTTATTTGGTAGCGCGCTCGAGGTAGGAGTCATCTCTCGTATCGATCCGCACGACATCTCCCTCTTTGATGAACTGGGGAACCGAGATCGTGATTCCTGTTTCTAATGTGGCAGGTTTGTTACTGGCCGACTGGGTCGCGCCTTTAAGGTGAGGTTCGGTTTTTGTTACTTCGAGTTCGATGGTCAACGGTGGATTCACACCCACAGGTTTTCCCTCGAACATCTCAATGGAAAAGGTGATATCGGGTATGAGGTAGTTGACCGTGCTGCCCAAAATATCGGAGGAGAGCTTGATCTGTTCGTAGTTATCGAGATTCATGAAGATGTATCCGTTTCCTTCTTGATAGAGGTATTGCATGTCGATCCCCTCGAGATAGGCCTGTTCCACTTTGTCTTTAGACCGGAACCTGATGTCGTGCAAGGTCGAATCGCTGAGTCGCCGAAGTTTGGTTTGCATCAGAGCTTGTCCCTTGCCCGGAGTAACGTGGGTTGTTTCATGCACTTTATACAGCTCCCCTTCCCATTTTATAGTCATTCCTTTTCTGAGTTGAGTTGCGTTTATCATCTGTCCTCCTTGCGCACGCCTTCGTCCACATGGATGATATGGACTTTTGCTCCCATCCGTTCTATGGCTTGGGCGATGTGTTCTGTCCTGTCTGGAGCATAAACAAACATGCATCCTCCCCCTCCAGAACCGTTGAGCTTTCCCCCCAAGGCTCCTGCATCGAGGGCGGCATCCATCATTTTGTCGATCTTCGGAGTGGAAGTCTGAAGGTAATTTCTGAGCACTTCATGCTGTTGAGTTAGAAGTTGCCCGAACTTATCATGATCGAATTCATCATCCTCGAATAGTTCTCTCCCTTTCACTGTCAAATCCCGTGTCATCAAAGTTCCTTGGAGCAACCGCTTGTTATCTGTGGGGAGTGTTTGCATCTCTTCCCATTCCCTAGCTCCTATCTGGCCTTTCAGATCGAATCCTTCGATTTTCCTTCGGATGGTCTCCATTCCGTCCAAAACATGACTCTTGATATATCCCAGCATACCGGTTGTGTCTTTTTTTTGAAGAGAATCAGCCAGGACAAAGGACTTCAGGGGATTTTTCAACTTTCGCACCCTCAGCTCATCTTCGAAAGTCACATTGACTACTCCTCCCAGAGAAGATGCGTAGTGGTCCATTTTGCCGCCGGGTTCATGGAATTCGGCCACCTCTGCTAAAAAGCCGAGTTCGGCAATTTCTTCTGGGCTGTTGAAGGCTTTTTTGCCTGCGGCTTCCAATATAAACTTGCTCCATGCCACGACCAGGGCCGATGAGCTGGAAGTTCCTGCATTGATCGGGATGGTTCCGTGAAGATGACAATCCCAGCCCGAGTGGAATCCAATGCCTTTTCTTTTGAGAACGTTGACGGCACTCCTAAGATAATCGCGCCTCTTACGATAGGTGATGTCCTCATCTATCGAAAATTCTTCACTTTCTCCAAGATCAGGAAGGTCGATTTTGATGAGTTGATCATTTCGGGGAGTTCCTCGGATGAAAATCCTCAAATTTATTGCGGCTGCTATTATGGGCAATCCAAAATAATCTTGATGTTCGCCGAACAGACAGATCCTTCCTGGAGCCGAGACGGATATTTCCTTCTTTTCCATGTTATCTATTATCCAAAGTCAGACTTGACTGTCAACTCTTGCATGGGACCATGTTTTTTTATATAAATGATTTGATTCCAGAACAGGGCAATTAAAACGAATGAGTGAACTTCATTTTATCGGAACAGGGGGTTCGGTGGCGACCGAAGAGAGAGACAACACTTCTTTTCTCTTTTTGAGTCAGGAGAATGTGGTGATGATCGATTGTCCTGGGAGTGTGATCCAGAAATTGAAAAAAGCCCGAATCGATCCCCGTAGCGTACATTCCATGGTTATCACTCACATCCATCCTGATCATATCTATGGATTGCCTTCTCTGGTCCATAGCTTGATGCTCCATGAGAGTGTCATCGAGATTTTAGGATCAGAAATAACCGTGAATTTTTGCGCAAGCTTGCTCGATCTTTTTCATCTGAGGAGCAAAAAGGTCAAGTGCCATGTGAATTTTGTTCCGGTCATGGAGGGTGAAACTTATCGCATATCTCCGAGTTTGACTTGTGCCTTCCATAAGGTCCCCCATAGCCCTTCTTCCATGGCGGTGGGTTTTACCCAGAGTAAGGAGGAGATAGGATTGTTTTATTCGGGCGACACTCCCCGGTTTCCTGAGTTGCTTCAGAGGATGAAAAACCTAGATTATTTGGTTCATGACTGCAGCGCCCCCTCTAGGTTTTTCGAGGAATATCCTTCCCTCTATTCTATGCATACGGATTCATTGACATTAGGGGAAATGGCCCAGGAGGCTGGAGTGAAGCATCTGATACCCTGCCACTTTTTCGGAGAGCTCGAATACTCTATGGGCGAAATCGAGGAGGAAATCAGGAAGAATTTCCGAGGTGAACTGACTGTTCCAAAGGATTTTTCCACGATTCCCCTCTATAGTTCCACAAGGAGGCAAATATGAAAGGATTTTCGGTAGTTTTTGTCGCCTTCCTATTTTTTTTGGGGGTCTCCTGTCAATCCATATCAAAAAATGAGCTGGCAGATTTGGTTTTTCTAAACGGTGTGATATGGACGGTGAATCCAAATCAACCTTGGGCCGAAGCGTTGGCTATCAAAGGAAATAAGATTCTGAAAGTCGGGTCCTCATCAGAAATGGAAAGAATCATCGGAGATAAAACAGACGTGATTAATTTGGATGGAGCATTCGTCCTGCCTGGTTTTACGGATTGTCACACCCACTTCCTCGATGGGGGATTTTCCCTATCCGATGTTCAATTGAAAGAGGCAAAAACAAGAGATGAATTTGCTGCGCGGATCGAAGACAAGGCCCGGGAGCTGGGAAAGGGAATCTGGATCCTCAATGGAAATTGGGATCATCAGCGGTTCGATCCGCCGGAATTGCCGAGTAAGGACTGGGTAGATGCGGTGACTCCGGATAATCCCGTTTGTGTAAACCGCCATGATGGTCATATGGTGCTAGCGAACAGCGTTGCGTTGAAGATGGCAGGGATTTCCAAGGATACACCTGAGCCCGATGGAGGTGAAATTCTCAAGGATCCTCAAACGGGCGAGCCGACGGGAATTTTGAAGGATGCAGCGATGGACCTTGTTATGCAGCATATTCCAGAGCCAACATTTGAGGAAAAAATTGCAGCCACAAAAGCGGCCTTGAAGCATGCCAACAGCTTTGGGGTGACCTCTGTTCATGACATGGGATACACATCGAATTTTGAGGTGTACAAGCAGCTGTTGAATCAGGGAAAGCTGACCGCTCGACTCAAAATCTATATTCCGATCTCTTCTATCGATCTTTTGACCGGACTGGAGAAGGACTCCTTTCCGAGTAGCGACTTTTTGAAAATAGCTGGACTCAAGGGGTTTGTGGATGGATCCTTAGGATCTTCGACAGCGCTTTTTTTTGATCCATATTCGGATGACCCTTCGAGACGAGGCCTGTTGGTTGCAGATATGTTCCCGGACGGGATCATGCAGGAACGACTTCTTGCTGCTGATCGGGCAGGCCTCCAGGTTGCCGTTCATGCCATTGGGGATCAAGCCAATCATATCATTCTGGACATCTTCGAGGAGGTCATGAAAAAGAACGGGAAGAGAGATCGTCGCTGGAGGATCGAACATGCCCAACATCTCGTCCCGGGAGACTTTGATCGATTCGGCAAACTCCGTGTCATCGCATCTGTTCAACCCTATCATGCTATCGATGATGGCCGGTGGGCAGTGCAAAAGATCGGGGAGGAAAGGATCCGTCACACATACGCCTTCCAGTCTCTCCTAGAGAGTGGAGCTGTCCTGGCATGCGGATCGGATTGGACAGTCGCTCCGATAAATCCATTGACTGGAATCTATGCCGCAGTCACACGCCAGACTTTGGATGGCGAAAATCCCGATGGATGGATTCCGTTGCAGAAAATTTCCTTGGAAGAGGCCATCAAAGGATACACATTAAATGCCGCGTTCACAGAATTTGCCGAACACTTGAAAGGGTCATTGGAGGAAGGAAAACTGGCTGATGTGGTCGTTCTAGATCAAAACCTTTTCGAAATTCCCCCTGAAAAAATCTTGGATACCCAAGTTATCATGACCGTCCTCGACGGGAAAATTATTTATAAAAACTAGAAATTATCGATGATTTATCTTTATTTTGTCGCGCTTTTTATTGCATTTGCCATTCTTTTCAAGAGCGCCTCTTTTTTTGTTGATGGGGCATCGAGCATCGCTCGCATATTGTGTGTTCCCAAGTTGGTGATAGGGATTGTTTTGGTTGGGTTGGGGACAACTGCCCCTGAGTTCGGTGTGACTTTGATCGCCGCAATAAAGGGAGCTGGCGAAATCGCTATCGGGAATGCCATCGGTTCTGTCATCTGCGATGATGGGGTAGCGCTTGCACTGGCTGCGCTCGTTGCGCCTTCGGTGATCTTTGTCAATTGCCGTGTCCTGAGAGCAGCGGGATTATTTTTGATTTCCATCGATGTGCTGGCTTATGTTTTGGCCAAAGACGGACGGCTTGGACGGGTTGAAGGATTTTGTCTTGTCCTGATTCTTTGCCTTTATTATTTTTTCCTTATCAGGAGCCAGTGGCGGAATCGGTCTCGACAAAATGATGATAGGGTGGATTTGCCCTGTTCTGGAGATGCTGCCTCACAGCCGGACAGAAAATCATTGATCAAGCCAGCAAAACTATTCCTCTTGGGTTTGATCGGTGTAGCCTTGACGAGCTTTGTCGTTGTGGAGATGGCGGTTAGAATAGCCCAGTTTTTTCAAATATCTGAAATCATCATCGGTTCGTCTATCATCGCAATCGGGACTTCCCTCCCTGAAATAAGCACGTGTATCACGGCGGCTCTAAAAGGGGAAGGAGAGATCGCCATCGGGGACATTATCGGGGCCGACATCCTTAATATCTTGTGGATAATCGGAGTCGCTTCGCTTGTCAAGCCCATCGAGGTAGACATTGACATAATCAATTTTTCTTTTCCCTTCATGATTTTGATCGTCGTTGTGATGCTGCTGAGCCTGAGGATCGGTTGCCGGCTGACCAAGTTCAAGGGATTTTTCCTTCTTTCCTTGTATGGATTGTATATCTTTTTGCTGCTCCGGATTTTTATTTGAAAAACGGGGTCGGTCTTTCATAACTTTCATAAAACAATGGTTTCGTATGGATATTTTTACAGAGTATGAAAGCCTGACTCCAAATTTTCTTGACTTAAAAACAGGGTCTGGTATTATTATTTGTCCTTTTGATACGTGGAGGACCGAATGAATATTGGAGTCATAAACGAAAGCAATAAAATCGAGAATAGGGCAGGATTATCTCCCAGTGGGATTTCCTCACTCGTGGAGAAAGGTCACAATGTTTATGTCCAAGCAGGGGCAGGATTAAAATCCGGGTACTCGAACGAGGAGTATTCCTCTTTAGGGGCCAATATTGTGTTCACCAAGGAAGAAGCCTTTGGCCGTTCAGACGTGGTCCTCAACATATCCCCTCTGGATGAGGAAGAATGTAAACTCGTCAGGAAAGATCAGACCCTGTTCGGATTTCACCACTTGGCTGTTTCCCGCAAGAAAATCCTGGAAGAACTTCTCAAAAAGAATGTCACCATGTTGGGATATGAGATTATCCAAAAACAAGACAACGAACTTCCCTTTATCGAGTGTTTGGGTGAGATTGCAGGGCAGATGTGTTTAGTCATATCGGGACATTACCTTCAGACAAGCCAGGGAGGTCGAGGTATTGTTATCGGGGGGGTTGTGTCTGTGCCTCCGGCCACGGCTGTTGTGGTGGGAAGCGGTGTTCTTGCCAGAAGCGCGATCAAAGCCATGCTCGGAGCCGGAGCCCACACTATCGTTTTAGGTACCCACATGGACAGGCTGCGGGATCTTGAAGAAATGACTTCGGGTCAATTGGTCACCCTGATAGCAAGCCAGTATAACCTGGCGCGAATGGTAAAAATCGCTGATATCTTGATAGGAGCGGTGCTGAGACCAGGAGAGGTAGCCCCAGTCATGATAACACGCAAGATGGTCAGCTCGATGAAAAAGGGATCTGTCCTGATCGATCTGTCGATCGACCAAGGTGGATGCTCAGAGACATCCCGTTTGACTACCCTCGAGCAACCCACCTATATCGATGAAGGGATCATCCATTATTGTGTGCCGAACATCACCTCCACCGTCAGCCGGACATCCACCAAGTTGCTTTCGAACATGGTTGTTCCCTACCTCCTCCAAATCGGGGATAAGGGGATAAACAGCACACTCAAGGAAGACGAATCTCTAGCCAGTGGAATCTATGTGTACAAGGGACAGCTTGTAAGGAAAGGACTGGCAGAAAGATTCGCCATGCCGTTCAAAGAGCTGGCCTCCTTATTATAAAACAGGATACAAAATGGAAAACATACTGAAAGATTTTGAACAAGACCAAAAAGAACTTATCCATATTCTGCATAGGGTTCAAGAGGAATTAGGATATGTTTCTCCTCAGGCTATAGCTTCCATCGCGAAACATCTAAAGATCTCTGAAAACGAAATTTTTAGCGTATTGACTTTTTATAAAGCATTCACCCTCGAGCCGCGCGGCAAACATGTCGTCACAGTCTGTATGGGAACGGCTTGTCATGTCCGGGGAGCTCCCAGGTTGGTGGATGATGCGAGCCGGGAGTTGGAAGTCGGAGTCGGCCAGACTACTCCAGATAAACATTTTACCCTGGAGACTGTCAATTGCTTGGGCTGCTGTGCCATCGGTCCTGTGGTTGTGGTAGATGGCAAATATCATTCCTATGTGAAGAGAATGGATGCGATCATAAAAGAGTATAGTGAAGGCAGGTAACCATTATGGAAAGAATCAATCATCCTGAACAACTGGCTTCTTGGAAGAGCGAGATATTAGCGGGCCATCTTCCCTCAAAAAAGGTCATCGTCATTTCATCCGGAACCTGCGGTCAAGCCAGTGGTTCTCTCCAAATAATCGATGCGGTCAATCAAGAGTTGAAGAAGAAAGGTCTTCAAGACAATGTGGAAGTGAAGGTGACAGGTTGTCATGGTTTTTGTCAATTGGAACCGAATTTGATCGTTTATCCCGAAGAGACTTTTTACAAAAACCTGAAGCCCGAAGATATCCCAGAAATCATAGAAAAGTCCATCATCAAGAATGAGATCGCTTCTTCTTTTGTTTTTGAAGATCTCGAGACAAAACGAAAGGCCGATAAACAGAGCGAAATTCCCTTTTATAAAAAACAGAAACGGCTTCTTACTGAGAATAATTTGAAGATCGATCCGAAGGATATTAAAGATTATGTAGCGCTGGATGGATACCAAGCTTTAGCCCAAGCATTATTCAACATGACATCCGAAGGTGTGATTGCCGAAGTTGAAAAGGCTGGATTGCGGGGAAGAGGGGGGGCAGGATTTCCTACAGGAAGGAAGTGGGAAATATGCCGAAGAGTCGACTCCGATGTGAAATACATCATCTGCAATGCTGATGAAGGTGATCCTGGTGCCTATATGGACCGGAGTTTGCTCGAAGGAAATCCTCATAGTGTCATCGAGGGCATGATCATCGGTGCCTACGCAATCGGCGCTCAAGAGGGATACATTTATGTCCGGATGGAATATCCTCTCGCCGTTAAACACGTCAGCCTAGCCCTTGAGCAAGCCAGAATGTACGGATTCCTCGGCGAGTCTATACTCGGATCAGAATTTGCCTTCGACATCCATTTAATCGAAGGTGCGGGCGCTTTTGTTTCTGGTGAAGAAACATCCTTGATGGCGTCGATCGAAGGAAAAAGAGCATTTCCTCGGCAGAGGCCACCCTTCCCGGCACAGGAAGGACTGTGGGGGAAACCAACCAATATCAACAATGTGGAAACATGGGCGAATGTCCCTCTCATTCTGCGGAAAGGTGCTGAATGGTACGCAAAGATTGGGACGAGAAGCAGCAAAGGAACAAAAATTTTCTCGCTGGTCGGGAAGATAAATAATACCGGATTGGTCGAAGTCCCGATGGGAATCACCCTTAGGGAAATTGTCTATGATATAGGAGGAGGCATTCAAGGAAAGAAAAAATTCAAGGCCATTCAAACAGGCGGGCCTTCGGGGGGGTGCATTCCAGCTGAAAAATTGGATCTGCCGATAGATTACGATACTTTGGCCAAGGCCGGATCGATCATGGGATCAGGGGGCATGATCATCATGGATGAAGAAACCTGCATGGTCGATGTCGCCAGATATTTTCTGAATTTCACTCAGGAAGAATCATGCGGAAAATGTGTTCCCTGTCGTATCGGGACAAAGCAGTTGGTCGAAATTTTAAATAAAATCGCCGATGGAAAGGGGGAGGACAGCGATCTGATAAAATTGGAAGATCTTTCCAAAACCATAAAGGCAGGATCGCTGTGCGGACTGGGACAAACGGCACCAAACCCCGTTTTAACGACACTTCGCTATTTCCTGAAGGAATACGAAGCTCATATAAAAATGAAAACCTGTCCTGCACTGGTTTGTAAAGGCCTGATTGCCTACACCATCGATCCTGAAAAGTGTGTGGGATGTCTTTTGTGTTTAAAAAACTGCCCTGTCGATGCCATAGCCGGCGAAAGAAAAAAGGTCCATGTTATCGATCATGAGCTTTGCATAAAATGCGGTGCCTGTTTGGATGTCTGCCCAGTCAAGATCAGCGCTGTATCCAAAGTTACAGGAAGAAAAAAAGCCAGTATTTTGAAAAATGCTTCAGAAAAAAGAGTTGAAAAATGAAACTAATCATCGATGGAAAAAAGATAGAGGCAGAGGGAAAAAAAACCATCTTGAATGTTGCTCGGGAGAATGGTATCCCTATCCCAGCTTTGTGCGATCATCCGATTTTGGAACCCTTCGGCGGATGTCGTTTGTGTATTGTCGAGGTCCAAGGTCGAAGAGGTTTCGCTCCCTCTTGCAGCACATATATTGAAGAGGGGATGGAAGTTAAATCCGATTCTCCTCTGCTTCGCAAAACACGCAAAGAAATCCTCGGTCTCATACTGACCGAACATCCTGATGCATGCCTTGTGTGCTCGGAAAAACAAAATTGTGACAATTTTAAATCCACTATCAGGAAAGTCGGGGAAGTGACGGGATGCGTGCTCTGTCCTAATAACGGTCGTTGTGACCTCCAGGATGTCGTTGAAACCGTTCAGATCGACAAGGTCGATTTTCCTTCTGTTTATCGGGATTTAGAGATCAAAAAAAACGATCCTTTTTTTGACAGGAACTATAATCTGTGCATTCTCTGTGGACGGTGTGTAAGGGTCTGTCATGAGCTGAGAGGAGCTTCGACCGTGCATTTCATAAACAGGGGATCAAAGGCGGTGATCGGGACAGTTTTGGATCGTCCCCTTCATCAGTCGGGATGCCAGTTCTGCGGTGCGTGTGTGGATGTTTGCCCCACCGGTGCTCTGACAGAGAGAGCCATCAAATATGAACCTCTACCTGAAGGTTCGAGCAAAACCATTTGCCCTTTTTGCAGCATCGGGTGTGAGCTGGAAGTGATGTTGTACAAAGAAAGGATATTGAGTGTTAAACCCTCCGATAATAGCGTCGTCAACAAGGGCCAGGCGTGTGTCAGAGGGAGGTTCCTTATCAAGGATGCGGTGTACAGCCAGCGAAGAGTGCTGCAACCCATGATCCGGCGGAATAAAGAGATGGAGGAAGTGTCTTGGGAAGAAGCGTTGGATTTCGTGGCGCAAAAAATAAAAACATTCAAAGGGAACGAGATCGGATTAATCCATTCTCCCCAGCTTGGCTGTGAGGATCACTTTGTTGCAGAAAAGTTTGCCCAGGATGTCATAAAAACCAAGAATGTGGCAACGACCGCAGGCTTTACTCCTTTGGATTCGCTTTCCCAATTAATCCAAAAGAATGGGATCAAGTTGTCATTCAATTTCAAAAAAGAAGACATCGCTCAAGCGGAGGTCATCTTTCTGACAGGAACGGAATTAGCTCTCTCTCACCCCTTGCTCTGGCTAGAAGTGCTGAAAGCCGTGCGCCAGGGGGCGAAGCTCGTTGTTGCAAGCCCTTACGAACAGATTGGAAACAGGTTTGCTTCAATATGGCTTCCGATAAAACAAGGATCTGAAGACCTGTTGTTCCTCTCTCTCTCCAAAATGATTCTCGGGGAAGGAGGGAGCAGTGTGAAAAGCCTTGAGGGATTCCCCATCTTTCAGAGGACATTGGATAAACTCGATCTTTCCAAGTCCCAAGAAGAGATCGGTATCGATGAACAAAGTTTGTCCCAAGCGGCTGATCTATTGATGCAAGGCAAATCCTGTTTTATCGCGGGAATGGAACTGACACAATTCTCTCGGGAAAACAGAAATATGGCGGCGCTATGGAATCTGTCTCTGCTGTGCAATGCCCAGTTGATCCCCTTGGGGTCGGAAAACAACAACAGGGGCATTTTCGAACTCAAACGAAACGATTCGCACAAAGCGAAGTTTTTGCCACAAATCATGCAAAATTTACGGGAGGGGCAACTTAAAGCTCTGTATGTGATCGGATCGGTTCCGTTCGATAAAAAAATGAAGACAGAGTTTCTTGTCTTGCAAGACAGTTACATCAGTGAAATCTCGGAAAGTGCCGATGCCGTTCTTCCCGCGACCACTTTTGTCGAAACGGACGGAACAGTGGTTAACGTAGAGGGAAGAGTCCAAAGATTCCACAGGGTCATACAACCTCTCGGAGATGCCAAACCGGATTGGTGGATTTTGAGCCAACTGGCGAAAAAATTGAGGAAAAAGGACTTTGATTTCAAGAACTCACTGGATATCCTGAAGGAATTGAATAAAACGATTCCCGCCTTTTCCAAAATCAACCCGGCCAGCTTAGAGAAGGGGGAAAACCCATTCGTCGATGCTGGAGCAAAAGGAAAAAAGAAATTTTTACCTATGAAATCCCGAGATCAGATCCCGAAGACCGATAAAAAGTTCCCCTTTATTCTTTGGGCCGAACACCACTTGGATTATTACAGAAATCTTGTGTTCAGCCAGGAAATCAAAGGTTTTAAAATGCTGAGGAATTCCCAGTGGGTAAAATTAAACCCCGAGGATGCAAAATCACTGAAATTGAAAGATGGAGAAATTGTTATCTTGGAATCTCCAGGACGCAAAACAAGGGGAGTCGCCAAGATCACGGAAGCCGTTCCCAGAGGAACGATAAGAGCCAGCTTTCTCTGGAGCGATGGGCCAGAAGATTCCAGGTCCCCCCTGCCCGTGAAAGTAAAAAGAGGAAAATAATGGCAAAGATATTAAAAAGAGAGCGATTGGTCCCGAACATCCATGTTATCGAAGTTGAAGCTCCCGAGATTGTCCGCAAGTGTAAGCCTGGCCAGTTTGTCATCATCATGCCAGACAAAAAAGGAGAGAGGATCCCGTTGACCATAGCGGATTGGGATAAGAAAAAAGGTTCGATCACTTCTGTTTTTTTGGTGGTAGGAACGTCCACACACAAGCTCGCACAGTTGAAGGAAGGGGATGATGTGCCTGTATTTGTCGGGCCATTGGGAAGACCTTCTGAAATCGATAATTTTGGGACAGTGCTAGTTGCCGGTGGCTGTTTCGGGATAGCGGCTGTTTATCCGATTGCCCGAGCCCTGAAAGAAAAAGGGAATAAAGTCATAACCCTCCTCGATGTCAAAGCGAGTTATCTACTTTATTGGGAAGAAAAATTGAGGGAAGTGAGCGATCAATTCCATGTGTCGAGCCGTGATAGCTTTTATGATTGTAAAGAATATATCCCTAAAACCTTGGATGCAATTTTGAAAAAGGAAAAAAAGATTGCCCGTATCCATTCGATCGGGTGCACTTATCTGATGTACACGTGTGCAGAGGCGACAAGGTCTCACGAGATCAAAACCTTGGTTAGCCTCAATCCAATCATGGTGGATGGGACGGGGATGTGTGGGGCTTGTCGTGTAACCGTCGGCGGCAAAACAAAATTTGCCTGTGTGGATGGGCCGGATTTTGATGGTCATTTGGTCGATTGGGATGAACTTTTCATGAGAAGGAAATCCTATTTTGACGATGAGATCCAATCCATGTGTTACTGGGAAAAGAAAAATTTCCCTTAAAGCTTTAAACAGGAAAGAGTGAGAAATGGCCGAGAATAAAAAAGAAATGCCTCCCGAGATGAGGGAAAAACTGAAAGCCGGCTTTAACCAGGAGTGGCGCAAGGAACTCCGAAAATCGTTTCCCATGAAGGAACGCATGAAGATAGAGCGCCAGAAGATGCCGGAGAGAGACCCTGACGAAAGGAACAAGGATTTCTTCGAAGTCAACCGTGGCTTAGATGCCAAGGCTGCCGTCACTGAAGCCAAGAGATGTTGGGATTGTGCCAATCCGCAATGCGTGAAGGGTTGTCCCGTGGGTATCGACATCCCCGCGTTCGTCAAGATGATCGAGATCGGTGATTTCGATCAAAGCGTTCGCAAACTCAAAGAGACCAATGCCCTCCCTGCTATTTGTGGACGAGTCTGCCCTCAGGAATCTCAATGCGAAGAGGTGTGCAACCTGAAAAAAGCGACGGGGACGCCGGTTGCTATCGGAAACCTAGAACGGTTTGCGGCCGACTATGAGAGAGAAAAAGGAGAAATGTTTATCCCTTCTCTTCCGCCATCCACAGGAAAAAAAGTGGCCATTATCGGTTCTGGGCCTGCAGGATTGACGGTTGCAGGCGATTTGGCCCTCAAAGGACACAAATGCACGATCTTCGAAGCGCTTCATCTTCCCGGTGGAGTGTTGTGGTACGGGATCCCGGAGTTCAGGCTTCCCAAAAGGATATTGGAAGCTGAGGTCGATTATTTGAAGAAGCTGGGGGTAGAACTGAGGACCAATTTTGTGGTTGGATTGACGGCCACTCTCAATGAATTGAAAAAGGAAGGATTTGATGCCTTTTTTGTCGGGACTGGAGCCGGACTGCCGAATTTTATGAGGATACCCGGCGAAAATCTGATCGGTGTGTATTCGGCCAACGAGTACTTGACACGGGTTAATTTGATGAGAGGCTTTGAATTTCCTGAGTACGATACGCCTGTTTATTTGGGAAAGAATGCGGTCGTTCTCGGTGGTGGGAATGTGGCCATGGATTCGGTCCGAACTTCGAAGCGACTCGGCGCCGAAAAATCGACCATCGTGTACCGGCGCTCGAGAGTGGAAATGCCGGCAAGGATCGAAGAAGTGCATCATGCAGAGGAAGAGGGAATCGAATTCCATTTTCTGACTACTCCCACACGTTTTATGGGCGACGACAAGGGTCATGTCAAAGCCATGGAATGCATCCAGATGGAGCTTGGGGAGCCTGATTCTTCCGGACGGCGCCGGCCTGTTCCGGTAGAAGGATCTGAATTCATCATGGAGGCAGACCTGGTCGTCGTTGCGATCGGGAACAGCCCCAATCCCTTGATCCCTCAAACCACGCCCCAGCTCAAGGTGGGAAGATGGGGAAATATCGAAGTCAATTGGGATACGATGGAAACCAGCATGAAGGGTGTTTATGCGGGTGGAGATATCATTCGTGGAGGAGCGACAGTGATCCTGGCCATGGGAGATGCTAGAATTGCCGCTAACGAAATGGATAAATATCTCCAAAAGCGCTAAGGATGGACGGAGGTTCAGATGCCTTGGGTGGATGATTACAAAAAGAAATTAGCGACAGCTGAGGAAGCGGTCTCTGCAATCAAGAGCAATGACCGCATTTATATAAGCGGAAACGCAGCCACACCGTATGTGTTGTTGAATGCTCTTGCAGAGAGAAAGACCGAATTGCGAGGTGTGGAGCTCGTTCATGTTCTTCTTCTCGGCGAAGATCCCCTTTCAAAACCGGAAATGGAAGGGCATTTCCGTCATAATTCCTTGTTCGTGGGCCCGGCAGACCGCAAAGCCATCAACGAGGGAAGGGCCGATTATATTCCGATTTTTCTCCACCAAATCCCCAATCTTTTTTACTCTAACCAAATGCCGATCGATGTGGCCATGCTCCATCTCTCTCCTCCCGATGAACACGGTTTCATGAGCTATGGTGTCGAGGTTCTCGCTTCCAAGGCGGCTGCGGAGACGGCCAAAGTGGTCATCGCTCAGGTTAACGAGAAAATGCCGCGTGTATTGGGAGATTCTTTTATTCATGTCTCGCGTGTTCACAAAATCGTCGAAATTTCTGAGGATCTCCCCCAGTTGAAGAAAAAGCCATTCACCGAAGTCGAACGCAAGATCGGCCATTTTATCGCTGATCTGATCGAAGATGGCTCCACCCTCCAATTGGGCATCGGAGGGATCCCGGATGCGGTCTTGTCCGCTCTTAAAGGAAGAAAGGATTTAGGGATCCATACGGAGATGGTCTCGGACGGAGTGATGGATGCCATCGAAGCGGGAATCATTACAGGGGCCAAAAAAACCTTCCATCCTTATAAAGTGATCTTGACATTTATTCTAGGGTCGAACAAGCTGTACGAATTCGTGGATAACAACCCCACTTTTGAAGCGCACCCCACCGATTATACCAATCACCCGTTCAAAGTCGCTCAGAACGATAACATGATCGCTATCAATTCCGCGGTCGAAGTGGATATTTCAGGCCAGGTTTGTTCCGATTCGATCGGGACTTATATTTACAGCGGTTTTGGCGGCCAAGTGGATTTCATCAGAGGCGCCGTTCACTCGAAGGGGGGAAAACCCATCATCGCATTGCCCTCTACAGCCAAAAGCGATGAATTATCACGGATTGTCCCGTTTCTTAAAAAAGGAGCCGGGGTCGTGACCACCCGAGCCGATGTGACCTACGTGGTTACCGAATATGGGATTGCCTATCTCCATGGCAAGAACCTCCAGGAGAGGACAAAGTCGCTCATCGACATCGCTCATCCCAAGTTCAGGGATGAGCTGATCAAAGAAGCCAAAAACAGGAATCTCCTGTCCTGATCGGTATAGCGATGCGGCAGACTGGTTTATTTCCGACAGAAAAGGGACATATCGGCACGGATGAATCCGGAAAAGGGGATTATTTTGGACCCCTTGTCGTGGCTGGCGTTTATGTTCCGGATGCGCAGCAAGAAGTGCTACAGGAACTGGGGGTGAGGGACAGCAAGAGAATTTCGGACAACAGGGTAAGGGAAATGGCAGACCTTGTTAGAACGGGATATAAACATTCTATCGTGGCTATCGGCCCGGAAAAATATAACGAGCTTTACGGAAAGCTGAGAAATCTAAATCGCCTTTTAGCATGGGCTCATGCCAGGGCTATCGAGAACATTTTAGAAGAAGTGGAATGTGCCCAAGCGATCACGGATCAGTTCGGAGATAAGCTGTTTGTTCAAAACGCCATGATGAAGAAGGGGAGGAATATCGAACTGATCCAGAGACCAAAAGCTGAAGAGGATATGGCCGTGGCGGCGGCATCGATCCTAGCCCGAGCTGAATTTCTCAAACGCCTTTATTTTCTCTCGCAGGACTTTAAGGTTGAAATCCCGAAGGGTTCCTCGCCAAGATCTGAAGAGGTGGGATTGATATTGGTGAAAAAACTCGGGGCGGATGTTCTGGATAAGGTAGCAAAGAAACATTTCAAGCTCACTTCACGCATCTTGGATTTAGCAAAAGGTAAATAAGCATTCACGGATTCGGGGATGCATTTTTGAGGGAGATAGGCTGGTGGAGAAAACCAAGCGATTGTATTTCGAGGATCCGTATCGGGTCGAATTCGAAGCCCGGGTGATCCAAAAACTTTCTCATAAGGGGCATCCTGCCTTGATACTGGATCAGACCTGTTTTTATCCAGAGAGCGGGGGACAACCTGCCGATAAAGGAACTCTTAGCGGGATTCCTGTCGTCCAAGTTCTGGAGCAGGATGACAGGATCATTCATGTACTCGAGGGGGATGTTTCTTCCAATGTGGTGAAAGGAAGCATCGATTGGACTGTGCGTTTCGATCACATGCAGCAACATGCCGGCCAACATATCCTTTCCCAGTGTTTCGTCCAGCTCTTTGATGCGGCAACCCGCTCTTTTCATCTGGGGGAAAAGACCTCAACCCTCGAGGTGGATATGCGGGAAATCAAAGAAGAAGAAACGGAACGAATTGAGAAACTTGCCAATGATATTGTGTTCCAAAACAAGACAATTAAATCATGTCTGTACAAAGAAGAGGAAATCTCCGATGTCCAGTTGAGAAGACCCACCAAAAAAAAGGGGGATATTCGGGTTGTCGAGATTTCTGATTTTGATCACACGGCTTGCGGCGGCACCCATCCGCACTACACGGGCGAGATAGGCACGATAAAAATTCTGAAGTGGGATAGGATTCGCAACAATATTCGGTTCGAGTTCATCTGTGGCAACCGGGCGCTCCAGGATTACGTCCGCAAACATCGGGATCTGAAAAATTTATCCAACAGCTTGACTGTGGATGACGGGGAAGTCGTAGCCTCTTTTGAAAAGCTCGTTTCCGAACTGAAAACACAGAAAAAAATTAACCGCAAATTGCAGGAGGAGATCATCCAGAATGAAGCGGCGAAGATCATAGAAGAGGCCGATGGAAAAATCATCAAGAAGATTTTTTCCGATAGATCTCAAGAGGAGATCAGGCATTTGGCCTTGACTGTCATCGGGATGGGGGAGCATGTTGTACTTTTTGGCCTTCGAGGTGGAGAGAGAATCCATGTGTTTCTTGCCCGTTCCGAAAGTCTCGGTTTGGATATGAGGGAGCTTGTACCCGTTGTTTCCCCTCTGATTCAGGGCAAGGGGGGAGGAAGGTCTTCCTTTGTCGAGATATCCGGCGAAATAAAAGAAGGCCTCGAGCAAGCCCTCGATAAAGCCTATCAGGACATTAGCAATAAACTTTAACGTTATACATATCTTCCATATTGTCATTAGACATGCCCGCAGCGACATTGAAGATTTAGCCTTCCCGATTCGTTCTTCGAGGGAACCCGGAAAGGGCTCCGAGTATGTATTGAGCATAGCTATATGCAATCTGTGATGTTGAGTAAGCAACACAAGATATCTTGATTGATGCATAGGGATATAGCGCGAGTTACGCAGGAGCCGAGAAGAGCGATGAGGGAATGGCGTTAAAAATCTGAACTATAGCGGAGGGTATGCTTAATGACAATGAATACAGATCGTAATCTTGATTTATTCGTATCTTAGGGAGACGATGGGGTCGAGTTTGGCAGCCTTCTGGGCTGGGAAGATCCCGAAAAAAATGCCGACAGATACCGATACAACGAAGCCCAGAATGACCGACCAACCTGTCACGGAAGCAGGAAGAGGAGTGACGGCTTTGACCAATTGAGCGATCCCGAAGCCCATCAGGATACCGATAATGCCTCCTGTTGCGGTCAGGAACACAGCCTCGATAAGAAACTGTTTCAAAATATCCCCTGAACGGGCCCCGATGGCTTTGCGGATTCCGATTTCTCTCGTCCTTTCTTTCACGGACACCAACATGACGTTCATCACACCGATCCCCCCCACAAGCAAACCTATCGAGGAGATCACGATCATCACCAGATAGGCGGCTCCGGTGAGTTGATTATACAAGTCGACCATGGTATCTTGCGTGTAGACTGCAAAATCATTGGGTTTGCCGAAAGGGACTTTTCTTCTGCTCCTGAGGAGGTTTATGATCTGTTCTATAGCATCCTCCAGATATTCGTGCTTGGTGGGCGTGGCGATGAACTGCCATCCTGAACGGTCATAGGGATAATGTTTCATCAATGTCGTGATCGGAATCCCGACAAAATTGTCCTGACTTTGGCCAAAAAAACTTCCCCTTTTCTTGAGTATTCCAATCACCCTGAATTTTTCCGGTCCGATTCTGATATCTTTGCCAAGGGGGCTTGTATGAGGAAAAAGATTTTCTGCCAGATCGAATCCTAGAACACAGACTTTGGTCCGGTGGTTCACATCTGACTCTGTAAAAAATCTTCCTCTCTCTGGCAGGTATACAGAAATAACCTCAGGCTGTTTCTCGCTCATGCCCACGATATAAGCATCCCGGCTTCTCCTGTTCTGGTATTTAATAGGGATATCTGCAAACAGGTCGACGACGAGAGAGGCGACCACCGCTTTCACGTAGGAACATTCCTCCTGGATGGCCTGGGCATCCTCGAATTTAAGGTCCTTTCTTTGACGTTCATCTTCGGAAAGACGTCCGACTTGAATGCCCGGCTCGAATTTTTCCACGATGATGATGTCCGATCCTATGGACTCCAGTTCGCTGAGAAAGGAGCGGTTAAGTCCCTGGACGATGGAAACCATCCCAATTACGGTCATCACGCCGATGACGATTCCCAAGAGTGTTAAAAAAGAGCGGAGTTTATTCGTGCGCAAAGAATCCATCGCCATGCTCACGATTTCTTTCAGTATGCCTAATCTCATAGTTCTGACCGCAATGATTCGATCGGATCGAGTTTGGAAGCTTTGCTCGCAGGATACAAGCCAAAGAAAATCCCTACCGATGAGGATACGCAGATTGCCACGATGATGGAAGCCGGATCGACGGTGGAGGGCATGGATGTGGCCAATGTCACCACACGTGCGATCAAAAATCCCAAAAGGATCCCGATCATCCCTCCAACAGTCGATATGACTGCCGCTTCTACCAGGAATTGAAAAAGGATATCTGTCCTGCGCGCGCCCACAGCCATACGGATACCGATTTCTTTTGTCCTCTCCGTGACTGCCACGAGCATGATATTCATGACGACGATCCCCCCCACGATGAGGGCGATGGAAGCGATGGCGATCATGGCGAAATAAATGCCTGATGTGGCAGTCTTATAGATTTGAATGAATGTTTCAGATGTTCGAAAAGAAAAATCGTCGGATTCATCGAAGGTAAGATGACGTTTGGCGCGCATGATTGTCCGGACCTCCTCCTGGGCATTTTCCATCTGTTCCTGAGAGGATGTGTGGACATTGATATCGATCGACCGCCTTGAACCGTAGATCTTCTGAAAGGTCGTTATCGGGATGTTGACGTAGTTATCCTGTGTCATCCCGAGAATTTTCCCCTTTGCCTTACCCAGTCCGACCACCAAAAAATTCTGCTGGCCTATTTTTATCCGCTGGCCTAAGGGATCTGTATAAGGGAAGAGCTTTTCGAAAACATCGGCACCGATGACACACACATTCCGCGAGTGATCCTCATCTTCTTTTAACAGGTACCTTCCTCTTTCCAGTTCCTGAACATTCCCGATCAGGTGATCCACATAGGTCAGGCCTCTTATGTCCACGTCTTTTAGGGATTGGGGCCCGTATTTGACGGTTTGTGAGGTCGATGTCGATGCCCCGATCAACTCGCACGATCGACATTGTCTCCGAAGCAGTCTCATGTCTTCCAGTATGATATCTTTGCGTTTCAGTTGCTCACGAAACTCCTGAATGGATCTTATTCCGATCGAGAATTTCGTGACGGAGAAATCGTTGGCTCCATAAAACGCCATCTTTGAGTACACATAATTGTTCAAGCCTTGGATTATCGACACCACGGCAATGATGGTGAGAACACCGATGATGATTCCCAAAAGGGTGAGGAACGTTCGGAGCTTGTTCAACCAGAGGGAACTCATGGCCATCGCAACGGATTCACCGATGTGTATTCTTGTTAATCTTTTTTTCATCCTGTTCCATTATATATGATACGAATATTGGAAGGAATAGGTTATCCTGATCGTAAAACGAACTTAATATCGCTTCAACCATCCCTAGAAGCCCTGTTCATCACGAAAAAAAACGATGCTTACAAATAAGAATGAGGTTGACAGCGTTGGGATGAGGCAACAAAATAGAAAGGAGGCGATGAAGGCAGTCCTGTTGAAAGGCAAAAGCATCTGTGTGGAGGAGATCCCGACTCCTGCGCCAGCTGTGGGTGAAGCGCTTCTCAAAGTCGGCAAGGCGGGAATCTGCAACACAGACTTGGAGCTTGTCAAAGGGTACATGGAGTTTGAGGGAATCTTAGGTCATGAATTCATGGGTCGGGTTGCCCAGTCTCCTGATAAAGATTGGATAGGAAAAAGAGTGGTCGGAGAGATCAACATACCCTGTCGCAGTTGTGCGACCTGTTCTGATATCGATCCCAAACACTGTCCCTCCAGGAAAGTATTGGGCATCCATCGAAAAGACGGTGTTTTTGCGGAATATGTGACTCTCCCTCTGGATAATTTACATGTCTTGCCCTCGATGGTATCCGATAGGGAGGCGGTTTTTGTCGAGCCCTTGGCTGCGGCCATTGCCATTTTCGACCAGATCCGGTTAGATCGGAATGATGAGGTGTTGGTTTTGGGAGATGGAAAATTAGGCCTTCTTGTAGCGCAGGTCATGCAGACCCGGACCACGAAAATATTTTGTGCCGGGCATCATCCAAGAAAACTAGCTCTGCTGCAGAAAAGGGGAATCCAGGCAACCCAGGATGCACAAGAATGGAGTAAAAAGTTCGATCTGGTGATCGAAGCCACAGGTGCGTCCAAGGGGATCGAGGATGCACTCCGTTTTGTCAAACCCAAAGGAAAGATTGTGGCCAAGAGCACCTTCCATGGTATGGCGAAGATAGATTTTTCCGCTCTTGTCGTGAACGAGATTCAATTGATCGGTTCGCGGTGCGGCTCCTTCGTAAAAGCGCTGGAATTTTTAAATAATGAATCGATCCAGTTAGAAGAGATGGTGGATGCGGATTTTCCTTTGACAGACGCCAAAAAAGCTTTCGACAGAGCCGAAGATCCCGAAGTGATTAAAGTTCTTTTGACTCCTTAATAAACATGGACCGCTTTTTTGCCGCTGCAGCAATCTCGACTCGTGAATAGGCCATGAAAAATGCTATTATGAAATAAGAAGGAAGGAGATATCATGGAGTTTGATAGGCATAGCCGAAAGGAATCCTCCATTTCTGTTCCATGCGTATACCATCGAAGGCCAGGAAAAGAAAACACGAAGGAAACGTTGGAGATCGCAAATCAGAGAGCGAAGGAATTGGGGATCAAAACTGTTTTGGTGGCCTCGACAGCAGGTGAGACAGGACTGCTGGCCGCCCGTATTGTTTCGAAGGCAAAGGTCGTTGTGGTTAGCCATTCAACCGGCTTTCTAAAACCCGATTCTCAACAGCTTCCGCCGGATCTGAGGGAACAGATCGAGAAAGAGGGAGCCCAAGTCCTCACCTGCCAACATGCTCTGGGAGGAGTGGGGCGCGCGGTTCGAAAAAAACTGGCCACGTATGAATTGGAAGAGATTATCGCCTATACATTGCGCATCTTCGGTGAAGGCACAAAAGTAGCGATAGAGATAGCCTTGATGGCTGCGGATGCAGGATTTGTCTCGACCTTGGAACCCTGCATTTCTGTGGGAGGGACTTCACAGGGAGCGGATACGGCGATCCTATTACAACCGGCGCACGCCCAGAATTTTTTCGACATGAAAATTCTGGAAATCTTGGCAAAACCACAACTCATTTAATAGGACTCGAAACTATCAATTAGGAGGTAGAAAATGAAGAGAAAAACGATTCGATTTTTTGTGCTGATGGCTTTCTGTTTTGTTTTTGTTTCCGGGGCCGCCGCCAAAAGCGGCTTTTTTATCGGTGTTCATGGGGGCTGGTCTATGCAGAAACCCAGCCTTGACGAAGTGAAATTCGATTCGGACTCAACCTTTCTGTATGGAGCTCGTGTAGGCGTGAAATTTATGATGTTTGCCATCGAAGCCAACTTTTTCCAAGCGGCCCATAACCTTGTGGTAAAGGAGTTGGTGGGTTTTGATTGGGACGGAGTGGAAGTCGATTACAATTACTTGGGTATTAACGCGAGGGTGTATATTCCCCTCATTCTCGTGCATCCTTATTTCACGGTCGGCTATGGATCTTATTCCGCTAATCTTAAAACCATCGCCAAGGATTCCAACATGGGGATCAATCTTGGATTAGGGGTTGAGTTGCAACTTGGAGACAAATTTTCTTTGATGGCTGAGGGAAAATATCATAACGTGAAGGTGAATATAGAAGATGTTGAATTGAAGTTGAAGAATTACACTTTGAGCGGTGGCTTCAACATTTATTTCTAGAAAAGAGAGAGGGGACGTCCCCGATAAAAAAAGATGAAAATCAGGCTGAATAAATACCTGGCGCTCGCGGGAGTTGCATCCAGAAGAGAAGCAGACAGGATGATTTCTGAAGGCCGTGTGAGTGTGAACGGAGAAACGGTCGATGTGCTAGGTACCCAAATCGATGGGGAGAAGGATAGGATCGAAGTGGACGGGAAAGGTGTGAAACAACTAAAATCGGAAGTATACGTGATGCTGAACAAACCGCCTGGGTATCTAGTCACGGCCAAAGATCCGTTCCAACGCCCCACCATCATGGATCTTCTTCCCAAAATGAAAAACAGGGTTTTCCCTGTTGGGAGATTGGATTTTGACTCGGAGGGACTGGTGTTGCTCACCAGTGATGGTGAATTGGCCTATCGCTTGATGCACCCTAGCTTTCAAGTAGCGAAGGAATACCGGGTGAGGGTCAACCCCAAACCCGATAGCTCGACACTTGCCACCTTGGAAAGAGGTATCCCGCTTGACGGGAAAAAAACGGCTCCGGCAAAATTTCGCATCCTCGCCACAACCGTGAAAGGGACTCTTCTCCTGGCCAGGCTTCATGAAGGAAAAAAGAGAGAATTGAGAAGGATGTTCGAGTACAAGGGATTCAATGTCCTGGCCCTCAAGAGAGTTAAGCTGGGAAGTCTCCAACTGGGGCATCTTAAAAAAGGAGAGTGGCGTCATCTCTCGCGGGAAGAAATCGCTCGACTTAAAAAGAAAGTCCGGTTAGACTGAGTCCTTATTTTTGTCTTTATCGGAGGGAGCTGAAAAGGTTTTCCAGCTCTTGGCCAATCGTTGCAGTTCCTGGTCCACAAGATAATTCAGCGTATCTTTCGGGAAGGTGCCGTCTTTTTGTTTGTTTCCAGCTTCAACGCCTGTCAATATCTCGATGCCTTGGTCGATGGTTTTAACAGGATAAATATGGAACTTTCCCTCCGAAGCGGAATCGATTATTTCCTTTCTGAGCATAAGATTTTGCACATTCTGATGGGGAATGATAACACCTTGATTCCCGGTCAATCCTTTGGCCTTGCATACTTCGTAGAAGCCCTCGATTTTTTCGTTCACCCCACCGATGGGCTGGATTTCACCCTTTTGGTTCAGGGATCCGGTTACCGCGATATCTTGCCGGAGAGGTAGTTTCGAGAGACTGGAGAGGATAGCATATACTTCCGTAGAAGAGGCACTATCTCCATCCACGCCTCCGTAGGACTGCTCGAATGCCAGGCTTGCCGATAAGGAAAAGGGTTTGTTTTGAGCATATTTGCCTCTCAGGTAGCCTCCCAAGATCAACACACCCTTGTTATGCGTTCTTCCGCTCATGTCGGCTTCCCGCTCGATGTTAATTACCCCTGTCTTTCCAACCGCTGTCGAGGCCGTTATCCTGGTCGGTTTCCCGAAAGAATACTCTCCCATCGCGTAGACTGAAAGACCGTTCACCTGCCCTGTCTTGCTGCCTTCCGTGTCGATCATGATCGTGCCTTCTTCGATCATCTCCTGAATCTTGTCCTCGATCAGGCTAACTCTTTCAATTCGTTCCCTGATTGCCTGATCGACATGTTTTCGTTTCACCTCATCGCTGTTGTCCTTTTTTGACCAATAACATGCCTCGCGGATTACATCTTCCAGGATATGAAAACGGGTGGATATTTTTTTCTGCTTACCTGCAAGCCTTGTCCCGTATTCGATCACTGCAGCCATGCCCTCTCTATTGTAATGATTGAGGTTGTCCTCATCGCAGATTTTTTTGATAAATCGGGCGTATTCCCCGATGGTTTTGTCATCTCTGCCCGTTTCAGAATCGAATTCCGATTTGATTTTGAAGATTTTTTTGAAGTCTGCATCCATAAAATACAGAAGATTGTAAATGTGGGTATCTCCTATCAAAACGACCTTGACATCTATGTCGATCGGCTCCGGTTTCAACCGGCCTGTGGTGATGAAATACATGGAGGAAAGATTCTGTATCTCCAGGGTTTGGTACTTCAGTGTGCGCTTGAGGGTTTGCCATACACCCAGTTCCACCAATGCATCCAGCGCATTCATCACCAAATATCCGCCGTTAGCCTTGAGGAGGGATCCCGCCTTGATATTTGTGAAATCTGACTGCCAGATTCCCGATCTGGTTACAGTGGCTTCGATGGATCCAAATATATTCAGGTAGTTGGGATTGGTTTCCATGACCACAGGTGTGCCCTTCACATCAGAATTGTCGATAAGAAGGTTCACTCTGTATTCTATGAAGGGGTCGACCATCTCTTTTTCTTTGGCCTCCTTCTGGGAAGACTTGAAAAGATCGATATTTTTTCTGAGGTTATTTTCCACATCGTCCAGGTATTCCATGATTTTTTTGGCTTCGAATTGGGAACGGATCCCGGAGATGCCTCCTGTTATGATGGGTGTTATGGATTCCGCGTCCCAGTCCTTGAGCTTTCGACGGGTTCTTTCCTCCGACTCCTTGAGTTTTGCGAGGATAGCTTCCAGCTTGCCTGTCAATTCTTCGTATTTATTCTTTTGTTCCTCCAGTTTCTCCTTCGGGTATTTTCCTTCCCTGACCAAGGTTTCCAGCTGGTTGAAAGGAGTTGGCTTCCCTTCGATCATCGGGATGAGATCCGGCCTGACAAACATGCCCATCTGGACCTGAATGACAGAAAAACCTTCTTTGGCGACTTCCTCTTCGAATTCCTTGAGCGTCTGCTTTTGTGTTTTCTGAGAGTTCTCGACGATTTGGTCCCTTTTTTCTGTGTAATACTTGCTCTTCAACAGCTCGGGGATGTTGGATTTGAGCATCTCGATAAGATGCCCCATGCCTTCTTTGAATTGATTGCCTTGTCCTGCAGGAAGAGTGATGAGAGTCGGTTCGTCTGGATGTTTGAAATTGTTCACATACAGAATATCGTCCGGTTTCTCCTCCTCATCGCGCATTTTTTCTAGAAGTTGCTTGATGGTCGTCTTTCGTCCTGTTCCGACCATTCCGGTTACGAAGATGTTGTAACCGAGGCTGTGGATTTCCAAACCTGTTTGAATGGCTTTCAAAGCCCGCTCCTGACCGATGATCCCCTCGCAAGCTTCACAGAGCTCGCTCGAATCGAATGGGATCTTTTTCACATCGAGTGTCCATGCCAGCATATCAGGAGTGAGTTCTTCGAAATTTGTCGCTTTCTTCATCTTTATGTCCTCCATCCAGCCCGTTTTAATCGTTCTGGATTATTTGTAAAACTTGATTTTTAGATAATCCATAAAGCCAAAAGTGAGCAGATTCTTTTGTAGCACAATTCTCTTTTAATGTAAAATTGGAGACGTAAAATTGGAGATGTCCCGATTGAATCCCATTGGATTAAAAGCGTCATATCTGTTAAAATAGGAAAAATTTCCGAGGAAGCAAGAGTGAACAACATTCGCATCGAGAGAGTCACAACAGGAAAAGAAATGAACAAAGGTTATGAATGGTGTGAGACTTCGTGGCAACTGGAAGATAATGAGCCTGTCAATCGTTTTGTGGAATCTTTGGGTGGGAAGATCTACAAAAAATATCGTATGTTCGAGAAAAGTATAAATTGATGTTTTTTATACATGGTTCAGGTTTGGATAAGGAGGAACAGTGGAGTATGTGAATGTACAATTTCGAAGGGAAGCCCCTCTCGGTTGGATATTCATCAACCGCCCGGACAAACTGAATGCATTGAATGCCGAGACGATCAGAGAGTTGTATTCTGCCTTCATGTCCTTTCGCGATGATCCTGAAATCAAGTGCGTGATCCTTACAGGATCCGGGGATAAAGCTTTTGTGGCAGGAGCGGATATCGGTGAATTGGCCAGCTTGGATCAGGCAACAGGAAAAGATTATGTTCTTGAAGGTCAGGAACTCACCAAGTTGATAGAGAATTTCAGAAAACCGGTCATCGCGGCCATCAATGGCTTTGCCTTAGGGGGCGGGACAGAACTTGCTTTGGCCTGTCATGTCCGGATCGCATCGGAAAATGCCAAAATGGGTCAGCCTGAGGTGAAATTGGGGTTGATACCGGGTTTTGGAGGCACCCAAAGATTGGCTCGGTTGGTGGGCAAGGGAAAAGCCATGGAACTCGTCCTTAGCGGAAAGATGATCGATGCTCAAGAATCTCTGGCTATCGGTCTGGTCAATAAAGTCGTCCTGCAGAGCGATCTGGTATCCACCGTGGAAGTCTTTGCAATGGATATGATCGCGAATGCTCCTCTGGCCCTGGAATATTCTATCCGGGCGATCAACGAGGGCTTGGACAAGAACCTGCCCGAAGGTTTGCTTCTTGAAGCAGAACTTTTCGGAAATGCATGCAGCTCAGAGGATAGCAAGGAAGGGACAAAGGCCTTCTTGGAAAAGAGAAAGGCCAATTTTCAAGGAAAGTAAGGGAGAGATAAAATGGAAACTTACCAGGGGAAATTGCAAGCGACTGGTCTAAGGATCGGTATCGTTCTCAGTCGGTTTAACCAGTTCATTTCAGAAAGACTGTTGGAAGGAGCGGTGGATGCTCTCTATAAACTGGGAGCGGAAGAAAAGGATATCTCCATCTACAAAGTCCCCGGTTCTTTCGAAATCCCAGTTTTAGCGAAAAAGCTGGCAAAAGCCGGGAAAGTGGATGGTATCCTATGCCTGGGAGTATTGATCAGAGGGGATACCCCCCATTTCGATTTCCTCAGCGCAGAAGTCACCAAGGGATTAGCCCAGATCGCTCTGGATGAAGGGATTCCTGTCGGCTATGGAATACTGACAGTGGATACGATCGAGCAGGGGATCGAGAGAGCCGGGACAAAAGCCGGGAACAAGGGCTACGATGCTACCTTCTCCTTAGTGGAAATGTTGAATCTTCTGAAGGAATCTGGTCTTGAATAAACGATACCTTAATGGGTAAACGACGAAAAGCCCGAGAAAGCACGCTTCAAATTCTTTTTCAGCTGGAATTCGATGACACGCCGCCGGAAAAAGTCATCGATTCCTTTTGGAAAAATAAAAAAGCCACAAAAGAGATCAAGGAACATAGCAGGTGGCTTGTGCAAGGGATCATGTCGCACCGTGAAAGTATCGATCGTCTCATTCAATCCGTGTCTGCAAATTGGCGGATAACCCGGATGGCCATCGTGGACCGCAATGTCTTACGGATCGCTGTTTTCGAGCTTTTACACGGAGAAGATCTTGCTCCGGCTATCGTTATCAACGAAGCCATAGAAATCGCAAAAAAATACAGCAGCGAGGAGGGCGCAAATTTTGTAAATGGGATATTGGATGCCGTCAAAAAAGAAATCCAGAAAATGAAGAATTTGTCCGAGGAAGAAATCAATGGCTGAAACAAAAAACGAATCCAAAAAGATCGATCAAGAGATCGTTCGCGAACAGAAAAGAGAAATGCTGACCCAGGAGGGAGTGGATCTCTTTCCACACAATGTTTCCCCCACCCATTCCATATCGGATGTCCTCACGGAATTTTCCGAGCTTTCTCCAGAAGAATTGGAAGAGAAAAAAATCGAGGTTTTTGTTCCAGGAAGGATCATGTCCATCCGCCGAATGGGCCGAGCCACATTTTTTCACATCGGCGACAGCAGAGGAAAGTTGCAGATTTACCTGCGAGAAGACAAGGTGAGTGAACGAGATAACAAAGTGTTCTCTTTTGTCGATATCGGGGATATCCTGGCCATCGAGGGGATCTTGTTCAAAACTAGGACGGGTGAGCTTACCCTTTTGGCCTCCTCTTTTGTGTTTTTGGCCAAATGCCTGCATCCTCTTCCGGAAAAATGGCACGGTCTGCAAGATGTGGAGCTCCGCTACAGAAGGCGCCATCTTGATTTGATCATGAATCCTGAGGAAAGCGATGTATTCAGGCTCAGGAGTTCGATCATAGCTCACATCAGGAAATTCTTCGATGAAAAGGGCTATATCGAAGTCGAAACTCCCATGATGCAAGCGATCCCTGGAGGAGCTTTGGCGCGGCCGTTCAAAACGTTCCATAATGCTCTAGGGATGGACTTATATTTGCGTATCGCACCAGAGTTGTACCTCAAAAGGCTTATCGTGGGTGGATTGGAGCGAGTCTATGAGATCAATCGAAATTTCCGGAATGAGGGAATTTCATCGGAACACAATCCGGAATTTACGATGTTGGAATGGTACCAAGCCTACAGCGACTATAATGAAATGATGGACATGACAGAAGAATTGATCTGCTCACTCGGGGAGAATCTGTTGGGAACGGATGAGATCCCCTTCGGGGAGCACAAGATTTCATTGAAGAGACCCTGGAAGAGAATAAAATTTATGCAAGCTTTGCGTGAGTACAGCGGCCTGGCACCGAACAAGTTCGATGACGAAGCCGGGATTATGGAATTGGCATCGACCCTCGCTCCGGATAGCCAATATCTTTCCCTGGGGAAAGCGCTGGATATCATATTTGACAAAAACGTGAAGCACCAGCTTATCCAGCCGACTTTTATCACCAACCCGCCAAAGGAAGTCTCCCCGTTGGCCAAGGCAGACAAGGAATTTCCCGATGAGGCCGAGCGGTTCGAGCTCGTCATCGCAGGGATGGAGATCGCCAATGCCTTCAGCGAGCTAACCGATCCTGAAGAACAGAAAAGTCGGTTTGAACAGCAGGCCGAGGAAAGGAATAAAGGAGATGATGAGTCTCACATGATCGACATGGATTATGTGCAGGCTTTGGAGTATGGCATGCCGCCTACTGGAGGCGAAGGAATCGGCATCGACCGCCTTATCATGATACTGGCCAATAAAAAATCCATCAGAGAAGTCATTCTTTTCCCGCTCCTCCGACCAAAACAGGAATAGAAAGAAGCCAACATGAATTTTGAATTGTTCGTTGCCCGGCGTTATTTAACGGCAAAAAGAAAGCAGGCCTTCATTTCGGTGATCACCTTTATCTCTACACTGGGGATTGCCATCGGCGTCATGGCCCTCATCATCGCCATCGCCCTCATCACAGGATTTCAGGATGATGTTCAGGACAAAATTCTGGGCTCCACAGCCCATCTCATGGTTTCTCATTATCTTGGAGAAGGGTTGAGCGATTACCCTCAGATCATGGAAAAACTAAAGACCGATGAGGAAGTGATCAGCGTCTCTCCTGTTGTGTATGACTATATACTATTGACCGGACCTTACAAGACATCGCCGGGTGTTCTCCGAGGAATCGATTTTGACTTGGAGTGGGAGTCCACCAAGTGGCTCCGGAATCTGCAAGGACACCTCCCAGAGCCTGAGGATAACATACCGGGGATATTGTTGGGTCGGGACATGGCTCTGAACACAGGCGCAGGGATCGGTGATCTTGTGAATGTCATGACCCCGACCTTCCGGCTTTCTCCTACTGCCCTGATTCCTCGCCAGAAGAGATACCGGGTCACCGGCATTTTCCAAACCGGGCTGTACGAATTCGACAATGCCACAGCCTTGGTTTCTCTGGAAGAAGCCCAGAAGTTGTTTAAGCGGGAAGGGAGAGTCAACCTCTTGCAGATCCGCATAAACGATATTTTTCGGGCCGAGGTAGTGGCTAATCGCATTAAAAATATCCTCCCTCCCGAAACCTATGTGACGACATGGATGGAGATGAACAAGCCTCTTTTTTCTGCCTTGAAACTGGAGAAGCAACTGCTTTTCTTGACGATCACGCTCATCGTGATCGTGGCCGCGTTGAATATCGTGGCCACTCTTATTTTGATGGTCATGGATAAAACCAGGGAAATCGGGATTCTTATCGCTATGGGAGCGACGGCCAAAAACATCCGGAAAATATTTTTTTTCCAGGGAGCGATGATCGGGATCATCGGAACAGCGGCTGGAACGGCCCTGGGTTTGTTGTGGAACTGGTTGGCCAATACTTTCGAGCTCATAAAAGTCCCTGTTGACATCTATCATATCGCCTATGTTCCCTTTCGCCTGAAATTCCTCGACCTGGTTTCGATTATCGGAGTCGCCTTGCTGATCAGTTTCCTGTCGACACTTTTTCCCTCCCATAGGGCTTCGAAAATCGATCCTGTAGTGGCATTGAAATATGAATAAGAATAACATTCTTGAAACACAAGATCTGGGCAAGGAATATCCCTTGCCCAAAGGGACACTCTGTGTTTTCGATAAATTGAATTTCGAACTGAAAAAAGGAAAAATCGTTGCGATCATGGGGGTTTCGGGTGTCGGGAAAACAACTTTCCTCAATCTTGTTGCCGGGCTCGATACGCCCACAAGTGGTCATGTTTTGCTCGAAGGGGAAGATGTTTTTCTCCTGAACAAAAAAGAGAGGGCCAGGATAAGGAACGAAAAGATCGGTTTTATCTTCCAGTTCTACCACCTTCTCCCTGAATTTACGGCCTTGGAAAACGTGGCCTTTCCCCTTCTTATCGGGGGAGTGGAGAAAAAAAAGGCCTTCGAGAGTGCTTCCGGTATCCTTCAGGAAGTTAAACTTGAGGAAAAAACCCACATTCGTCCGGGCAAGCTGTCAGGTGGAGAACAACAGAGGATCGCGATCGCAAGGGCTTTGGTTAATGAACCGAAACTATTGCTGGCCGATGAGCCGACAGGGAACCTGGATTGGAAGACGGGCCATAGTATTTTGGAGCTCATCCGATCCCTTCACACAAAAAAAGACCTCTCCTCGATTATTGTCACGCACAATGAGAGAGTTGCGGATTTCTGTGACAGTGTATTGTTGATGGAAAGTGGTCAGTTGAAACTTTTATCCCTCCCATAAAGTTTTAATTACGTTGGTCTGATCTGAATGGAGTCAAACCTCCATTGCCCCTGAATATCTTTATTTTTCAGGGAGAATATGGTATAAGGAAAGAGTCATGAAAAGACTGATTTTTGTTTTGGTTTTTAGCCTTCTCCCCCTGTTTATGTTCGGACAGGATGTAGTGGAGAAGATCGAAATCGTCGGGAACGAAAGGGTTACCGATGAGACCATCATGTATTACCTGTCTTCAAGAGAGGGAGAGTATTTCAACGAAAATTTGTTGAAACGGGATTTCAAGGTTTTGTGGTCGACTGGCTTTTTTGCCAATATCAAGATCGAACAGGATAGAGGAACTAGCGGAAAGATCATCAGGATCACGATCGAAGAAAATCCGATAGTCAAAGAAATCACCTACAAGACTGGAAAAAAGGTGAAGGAAAAGGATATTCTCGAAAAACTCAATGAAAATGATGAAAATGTGCTTCCTTATTCCTACTACAGCCCTTTTAAAATACAAAGGATCACAGCGACGATTCAGGATCTCTTGTTCGAAAAAGGTCTTATGGATGGCAAAGTCGACGTCCAGACAGCCAAAAAAGGGAATAATGAGGTAGAGATCATTTTTGAAGTCGACGAAGGCCCGAAACTTAGGGTTGGGGAAATCGCATTTGAAGGAAGAACGAAACTGCGCGAAAGCACACTTCGCTCAGCCTTTTCCGAAAACAGAGAGCACAGTGTTTTGGCCTGGATAATGGGGAAGGATTCCTACAAGCCAAACAAGCTGGACGAGGATATCGCCAATCTTAAAACAAGGCTTCAGGAACATGGGTTCATGGAGGCCACGATCGGAGAGCCCCTTATCGAGGATATTACCAAGAGAACGATTTTTCTCAAGAAACAAACGATGAAAAAGATCACCATCCCGGTCGATCCTGGCTACCGGTATTTTGTAGGGGATGTCAATATCGAAGGAAACCAAGTAATCTCCACGCAGTACCTACGAAAACTGATCCAGCTGAAAAAGGGAGAGATTTACAGCGCGAAATTGCGCGAGGATTCGGTGGAAAAAGTAAGAGAGGTGTACAATGATACAGGGTACCTGGGCGCGCAGATCATGCCCGTCGAGAGCCTGGATCCTAAAAGAAAACTTGTCAATATTTCTTTCAATATCCAAGAGGGTGATGTATTTTATGTCCATCGTCTCGAAATCAAAGGCAACACATACACAAAAGATAGGGTCATCCGGAGAGAGATATTGCTCACTGAAGGCATGCGTTTCAGCCTCGCCATATTCAAAGACAGCATCCTGAGAATGAGGCAGTTGGGATTGGTCGATATGGAGGGAGAGCCGGACATACAACCCAGTCCGGATAATCCCACACAGCTCGACATCACCCTTCGCGTGAAGGAGTTACAGAGGAACAACATCCAATTTACGGCAGGTTACAGCGGATATGAAGGAACCTTCGTGGCATTGAGCTACTCCACCGTGAATTTTCTAGGAGCCGGAGAGACTCTGGAGCTGGGAGTTCAATACGGGAAGAGGGTCAAGACGTATTCCTTTGGTTTTTCAGAGCCATATGTTTTCGATCTACCCTTGACTCTCGGATTCAATTTATACGATCGTTTCAATGCCTATCCGGGTCTGTTCGACCAAAAATCCAAAGGAATCGACCTGCAAGCCTCCGCAAGGATTTTTGGCTACTGGAGAACGGGCCTCGTGTACAGTCTCCAGAATCTCGAGATGTCCGAACCCAGTGTGGAATATAACCAATATTATGACCCCTATTATGGTTACGGCAGCAGCTATATGAATCCGTATTATTACGGCTCGTATGGTTACGGGAAATACAACATGAGTTCTATCACACCCACGCTGTACCAGAGCACCATCGATAGTCCCTTGACACCCTCGAGGGGAACTTTGATCTTGGCATCGGTTAAGTTCGCAGGCGGTCCTCTGGGTGGGGATGTCCAGCTCATCAAACCGCGTTTCGAGTTTACTCACTATCAACCTACATTCGGGGAGCAAAGGTTCGGGATTCACTTCGAATATTCCTTCATCAGGACATCCGGAGATTCTTCCATCCCCTACTGGGAACGTTTTTATTTAGGTGGAGAACGGTCTATCCGAGGGTACGAGATCTACACCATCGGGCCCCGCAACGAAAATGGACAAAACCTTGGAGGGGATAAATCGCTGGTTTTAAATGCCGAATATATCATACCCGTGGGCGGGCCGATCTACTCCATTTTCTTTTTCGATATCGGAAATGCTTTAGCAAGGGAGCAGAAGTTCAGTTTCAACGAAATGTATTTTTCTACAGGATTGGAGATGAGAATTTTTGTTCCGGCATTACGTGTTCCCTTCAGGCTCATCTTTGCTTATAATAATAAAAAAATCTACCGAGATGATTCCAATTTCGCATTTCGTTTTGCGATAGGAACGACATTTTAGCCAATGACACGAAAAAACAGATTCTAAAAAAGGAGGCTTAGGATGAAAAGGAGAAGCGCACGCAAAAAAATCCTGCTGGTTCTATTGGTTGCCGGTTTGGTATCTTTCGGGTATGCCCAACAACCCATGAAGTATGGCGTGGTCAATTCCCAAGATGTGCTCGAAAAATCGGCGGAAGGGAAAAAGGTAACAGCCCAGCTCGAGGCAAAGAACAAGACACTCCAGGAAGATTTGGCCCGACTGGATGACAAAATCCGGGATCTTGAAACAAGGCTCAACACGCAGAGACTCACCCTCAGCCAAGAAGCCTTATCCAATCTCGTTGCAGACTTAGAAAGACAAAGAACGGATAGGACCCGTTTTGTCGAGGATTCACGCCGAGAACTGAATGATCTTACGAATAGACTATTCGCGAAGCTACAGAACGATCTCCGCCCGATCATTACTGAAGTCGGAAAGGAAAAAAATTTAGATATGATTTTCGATATAGCCGGGAGCGGTATCATCTATTTTAATCCGGCCGTGGATCTTACTCAAGAGGTCATCCAAAAATACGACGCCTCGAAGGGCTCTGAATAAACGAAATTGTTCGATATAGAAAAAATTCTCCGCATGCTTCCCCACCGGTATCCCTTTCTATTGGTGGATAGGGTTTTAGAGATGGAAAAGGGAAAGTCCATCGTGGCCATTAAAAATGTGACGATCAATGAGCATTTTTTTCAGGGACACTTTCCGGTTCTCAAGGTGATGCCAGGAGTATTGGTCGTGGAAGCTTTGGCTCAAGCAGGGGGTATCCTTCTGTATAATTCTATTCCGAATCCCGATGAAAAACTCGTCTTCCTCAGCAAGATAGACAACTTAAAATTCAGAAAGCCCGTTGTGCCTGGTGACCAGCTCAGGCTAGAGATCGAGCTTGTCAAGCTCAAAAGTCGTGTGGCCCATGTTAGGGCAAGGGCAATCGTGGATCAAGAAGTCGTGACAGAAGGCGATATCTTGGCCTCTCTGACGGACTTTGAGGGGCTGCATGAGTGACGGGGAAGCATCCGTCCACCCATCTGCTTCTGTTCATCCCAAAGCACAACTGGATACTGGGGTAAAGATCGGCCCCTACGTCGTTATCGGAGAAGGTGTCACCATCCTCAAAGACACCGTGATCGAGGCCCATGTTTGTATTTTGGGGAAGACGGAAGTGGGAAAATGCTGCCGGTTCTCTCCCTTTTCTTCCATCGGAACAGAACCTCAAGATCTCTCCTACAAGGGGGAGGAAACCAGCGTCAAAATCGGGAACGATAACATCTTCCGGGAGTTTCTGACCGTTCATCGAGGTACCGTCAGGGGCCGGGGAGAAACCGTTATCGGGAGCGGTAACTACTTCATGGCCTATTCTCACGTCGCCCATGATTGTGTTGTGGGAGACGAAACCGTATTCCTCCATGGGGCGACGATCGGCGGGCATGTCGATGTCGATGATTTTTCCACCGTGGGAGCCTTGAGTGGAATCCATCAATTCTGCCGGATCGGGAAGTTCGCTTTCATAGGAGGTAATACGGTTATCACTCAGGATGTCCTTCCCTATTGCCGGGTGGCAGGAGCGCGGCCGACCCTCTTTTATGGATTGAATGCCATTGGCCTGCGAAGACAGGGGTTTGCCAAAGAGAGGATCAAGGCCTTGAAGGAAATGTTCAAGATTATTTTTTATTCCGGCCTGAATACGACCCAGGCGATCGAAGAGATCGAGAAAAGATATCCTCCAGGAGAGGATCGGGATGAGATTCTTCGTTTCATCCGGGATTCTAAGAGAGGGATCGTGAAGAAGCCATCGGAGAAATGGAACCAAGACTGGGAGTGATAGCCGGCTCTGGCGAGTTTCCGGTTCATGTCTGCCGGGAAGCTCAGAGAGAGGGTTACCTGTGTGTGGTTGCTGGAATCAAGGGGGAAGCAGAACATAACTTTGAAAAAAATGTTAAAAATTTTGCGTGGTTCGGTATCCATGAGATCGGCAATTTGATCGGTTTTTTCAAAAAAAACCAGGTTTCGGAAGCCGTGTTTGCCGGAAAGATAGACCACCGCCTAATCTATAAAAGCGAGGAATTGAGGAAAACCTTGCCCTTGCTGTTGGGAACGGGAAAAAATTGGACTCCCACGACTTTGATCCAAACAGCTATCCAAGTTTTTGCCGATCAAGGGATCACGATTAAAGATCCTACCCCCTACATCGCATCAGCTTTTTGTGAGGAGGGGAACCTGACTGAAACGAAACCCTCTCCTCAGATGGAGGAGGAAATCCTTTTTGGTTGGGATATTGCCAGGAAACTTGCTGATCTCGACATCGGACAGACCGTCATCGTCAAAGGCAAAGCGATTGTAGCGGTGGAAGGAATCGAAGGAACGGATGAAGCCATCCTACGCGCAGGAGAGTTGGGAGGAAAGGGGATCGTTGTCGTGAAGGTCAGCCGGTCCTCTCAAGACCCGCGGATCGATCTGCCTGCGATCGGACTCGAGACCATCCAAAGTCTTGTCCAAGCCGGAGGGCAAGGGTTGGGTTTCGAAGCGCATAAAATTCCTTTTTTCCAGAAAGAGGAAGCGATATTTCTGGCAAATAAGCATGGCGTGTCCATTGTCGCTAAATAGTGTATAATATTCAATCAGAGTGAGGGCCATGGAAAAAGTCAAAGTAGGCATCATCGGCGTTGGATATTTGGGCACCCAGCATGCCAGAATTTTGTCCTATTTAGAGAGAGCCGAGCTAATAGGCGTCGCCGATATCGATTTTAAGAAAGCCATGGTTATCGGAAACCGGCACGGTGTAAAGTATTATGACAATTATGAAAACATGCTGGATGAGATCGATGCCGGCATCGTGGCCACACCCACTTCCGAACACTTCGCTATTTCTAAGAGACTTCTCGAAGAGGGAAAATCTGTCCTTGTCGAGAAGCCCATTACCGAGACAGTCGAACAAGCCGAGGAGTTGGTTTCTGTGGCAAACAAGAACGGGATCATCCTGCAGATCGGGCATCTCGAGAGGTTTAATCCGGCTGTCGAGGCGCTGGAAAATCTGATTTCTGAACCCAAATTTATCGAAGTTCAGCGGTTGGGATCTTTTTCTGCTCGGTCTCTGGACATCGATGTCGTGCTCGATTTGATGATCCACGACCTGGACATCATCATGGCGCTGATCAAGGATGAGGTGAAAGTCATTCGGTCTTCAGGTATTCATGTTCTCTCCGATAAGATCGATATCGCCAATGCCCGATTGGAGTTTGCCTCAGGTTGTATAGCAACACTGACGGCCAGTCGTGTCCATCAGGGCAAGGTGAGAAAGCTTCGCATCTTTGAACCCACCTCCTATTATTCCATCGATTACATCGACCAAGAGGTGAAAGTTTTTCCGCTCAACGGCCGTCAAACGGACATTAAGACACTGAAGATAAAAAAAGAAGAGCCGCTCAAAAAAGAACTACAGAATTTCTTTCGTTGCATCATCGACGGGAAAAAGAGGAAAGTCACAGGCGAAGAAGGGCTCCGGGCTCTCAAGCTTGCCTACAGTGTCCTGAGCGAAGCCGAGGCGTAAGCTGATTAGCGCAGGATCTTGACGGTCTGGCCACTCTTGGGTGTTGAACCCAGCTCCCCTCCATTCATGATGGCGAATTTGGGCCATAGGTCTTTGGCTATTCCGGCATTTTGGAAAATCGTCTGGAGACTGTCTCTTCCATTCGCCTTGACCAACCGAATCCTTTGAGGTTGTCTGTCGAGAAATTTTCTATCCCTTAGTTCTTGGAAGGAGCCGACTACGGTTTGGAATTGTGTGTCATATTGGCCAAATTCGGGTTTTGCACTCAAGTCTCCCCGCCTTCCTGCTGAGAAATATCATAGATCTGGTGATAGGAAGCCAATCCGTTGGCTGAGTTTGGCCACACTGTGACGGGCATTGACATGTCCCAGTTCGTGTGCCAATACCACGGGCCAGCTCTGCTTCAGAATTCATCAAGGCAAGGATGCCTCGCGTGACATAAACATAACCTCCTGTATTCCTCCATCCCTTTGGGTGGAAAAGCCAAGCTCTCAAAGCTCGTTTTTGTGATGGATCTGCGGGTTTATTCCTCTTTTTTAAATAAAGAATCCTCAAGGCCTGTGTTGATGGCGACATCCGTGAAGGTCATGACCATGCTTTCTTCGCCCTCCTGAACAATTCTGAGGGTGTGAAAAACCATTACGCCTTCTATTTTTTCATAATCGGAATAAAAGGTCTCGGTATCCACTTCGACTCCTGCCATACCTAGAGCCATGGCCTTGGTTTTGTGCACAAGATATGTTTTGGCATCCAGATACAAGGTCTCAACGTGCCCGTCATCGTATGACTGCTCGACGACGACATAGTCATTTCCTTCGATAGTTTCCTTGCCTTTGTAGGTGTAGGAGATGCCGAATTTCTCCGGATTGAGAAGAGCGCCGTTTCCCATGGCCATTCGTTTGAGTTCCTTTGCCTCTTCTTCGGGCATGTCTTGAACGCTTCCTGTATTGGGATCCACACCCCAACCATTTTCTCCATCGTATGCTTGAGTTACAACAATGCCCTGGAACTCCATGTCCATACGGGTTTTATCAGGCTCTTTCCGGTACATGGTAATCGAACCGTTGATTCCCATCGAAATGATCTCAATCGTCCCCGAGAGTGTCATGTCCTTGATATTTTCAAGAGCTGCTTTTCCCCCCTGTGCTTCGATCATCTTGGCCTGGATCTCTTCGGACGATTGGGCCGCTGTCTGTGTGTTGAGGTTAGCAAAGAGAAAAAGCCCTAAAATACAAACAAAGGTCCATTTTTTCATGAATCTTTCCTCCTCTGATTGCTTTTTCATTGTCGATTTAGCAGAACTGGAATCCAGATTATTATAATTTTAAGCATGGTTAAAGAGCAAGAAAATCTTTACACAACCTTGACAGGGGATATTTTTTTAGATAGGAAGGTGCAAGGAGAAAACATATGCGATTCAAAACCGTTCAATACATCGAGTGGTACAAGACAAAGTCTAAGGTCGGTATCGACCTCTGCTCAAGCAGTGTAACCCAGCTCAAAAAGAAGGATCTGGATATCGATTGGGACGATCTGGAAATTTCTGGCAAAAACTTTTACGGCTTTCCTCCTCTGATCGAGGCTATTGCAGAGCGATACGGGGTGAAAGCCGAGAATGTCGTTTCCACGATCGGAACATCCCATGCGCTTTTTTTGGTGAGTGCCGCCTTGGTGGAGCCTGGCGATGTTGTGGTGATCGAGGCACCCGCCTATGAACCCCTGTTGGCCGTGCCCACTGCTTTCGAAGCCCAGGTGATAAGGCTTCCCAGAAGATTTGAGGAGAACTACGGTTTTTCTCTGGAAGAGCTGGCCTCTTTGCTCACGTCGAACACAAAGTTTGTCCTGCTGACGAACCTTCACAATCCTTCCGGTGTTTTGCTCCCCCGCCCTTTTCTCGAAAAGGTGATTCATCTTGCTGCAGAAAAAAAAGTGCCCGTCATTATCGATGAGATTTATTTGGAATTTTTGTTTGGAGAACCGACGGCTTTTCATCTATCCGACAATGTCATCATCATATCCAGCTTGACTAAAGTTTTTGGCTTGGGGCATCTCCGGTGCGGATGGGTTCTAGCCCAACCAGATCTGGTCAAAAGGATGCGAAGGATCATCGATTATATGAATGTGGAGGGCACGTTTATCGGAGAAAAAATCGCGCATCAAATGTTCAGGCAATTGGATTTGATCAAGGGGAAAACCATGGCAGTCATCGAGGAAAATAAAACTGCGGTGAAGGATTTGGTCAAGCAGGAAAGGAATCTTTCTTGGGCAGAGCCAGCAGGAGGTGTGGTGTGTTTTCCTCGGATCGAGTCCGGCCTAACGGGGGATGAATTGGCAAAGGTCCTCAAGGCAGATTACGACACGGCTATCGTTCCAGGCAGTTTTTTCGAAAGACCGAAACATTTCCGGCTGGGTTTTGGCGGAGATTCGAAGATCTTAGCGGAGGGTTTGGCCAATATACGAAAAGCCCTGAGTGAAAGTCCGTCTGGATAAGCTGGCTATTCGTTGATATTCTTTTTCAAGGATGTTGAGGGTACATCCAGTATCGTTGCCGTTTCTTCGAGGTTTTTGCCCGTGACGTTAAGAAGGTACTGGATGTAGTTCTTTTTTATATCTTCCAAGGAGGGAAGTTTCTCTCCGGGAGTTTGTTTTTTTTTCATTTCCAGATAATAGCTCAGGTAAATCGACATTTTCGCCTCTGCTTTTCTATTATTAATGCCTCGTGACAGATTGAATTTTCCGAATGTTGTTGGAAACGACGTAGGACATGGCGATGTTTCCGACGACGGAAAGGACCCATCCTAAGGTTTTATTTTTTTTATAGATGTTTTTCAATAAATAAAAATCCAGAGCGGTGATTCCCAATTTGACCGCACTGAACAGGATCATATTTTTTGTGAAGGGACGCAAGATCGGATTGCCTTCTTCCAGCCCCGGGATCTGGAGGGCTTTGACCGTGGAGATGCAATCGGCAATGTTGAGCGCGGTGAGTGTCAGGATGGAGGCTGTGTAAAGAGAATCTCCCAACTGGTTGGATTTAGTTGGTGATCTTTTGACGATTCGAGGTGATATTGCTTCACGATTTTTTATAGATGAAAAATGCAGATTTTGCACAGAGAGATTATTATTCGTCATCGTGAACAAGGGGAAATTTGTATCCCCTTTTTGTTCTATGGGTGTCAGCTGAAACTCGAGCCTCTCGAGTTTCAAGAATTCTCTTTGCTTGGGATTAATCTCGTTTTCCGTCTCCAAACTTGCTGAAAAACCAGGAAAGGCTAAACACAGGATGAGGCCAATAGCTAGAGTAATTTCGAATGCTTTTTGGTTCAATATTTTTTTGTTTTCCATGGTTTTCTCGATAAAATTTTGAATCATTTTGTTTAGCAAGAAGCATGCCACCTTGGGTAAATTTGTAAGTAGTTGATAATAAATTAATTGTATGTATTTTGAGAATGGGCCTTTTCAATGATAAGTGTTCAATAACTGAACACAAGTACAATTCCAATGGTTTTTTTTAGAATCCAAATGGAGGGATAAACTATGCCTGAGGATGTGTTCAGAAAATGGACATGTCAGATAAATCGTCTATGGCCGGATCCTGTATTTTTTTAGTTTGCTGTACAGGGTGGTTCTAGATATCTCCAGTATTTTTGCGGCCTTTTGCAAGTTGTTTTCTGTGTGTTTTAATATGTGGACGATGTAATCCCTTTCCAGATCTTCCAGCGTGGAGAGTTTTTCTCTTTCGATGAACGGAATTTTATCCAGAGAATTGTGGTATTCTTGAAGATACTTTGGAAGGTCGTGTACATCGATGTAATTTTTTTTGGTGAGGATGGATGCGCTCCCCAAGACATTCTCCAGCTCTCGCACATTCCCTGTCCAGGGATATTTCTGGAAGAGTTTTTGTGTCTGTCGGGAGATCCCGTTTAACTCTTTCGAAAGATTTTTGCTGTTGATATCGAGAAAATGCCTCACAAGCAAAGGGATATCTTCAGCCTTTTTTCTCAATGGGGGAAGGAAAATTTCGACTTTGTTCAATCGGTGAAACAAATCTTCGCGAAATGTGCCTTTTTTGATTTCCTCTCTCAGATTTTTGCTCGTTGCTGCAAGAACACGCACATTGACCGACCGAGTCTCATTGGATCCGAGAGGGCGGAACTGGCTGTGTTCCAACACACGCAGCAGTTTGGCTTGAATGGAAACAGGGATCTCTCCGATCTCGTCCAAGAAAATGATCCCTTCATCGGCGGCTCCGAACAATCCTTTTTTATCCCTGTCTGCTCCGGTGAATGCGCCCTTTATGTACCCGAAAAGTTCGGATTCGAAAAGACTCTCCGGGATAGCTACGCAATCACAAACGATGAATCTTCTGTTTTTTGTCTCACTCAGCTTATGTATAGCCCGAGCGACAAGCTCTTTTCCCGTTCCCGTCTCCCCGGCGATCAAAACGCTCGTGAAATGTTGCGCAATATTTTGGATGAGAGAGAATATCTCGAGCATATAGGGGCTTTTGCCGATGATTCCCTGGAAAGAATACTTTTTTTCCAGTCTTTGTTCTAATCGCAGGGTATGCCTGCGGAGGGCCCGCTTCCGGGAGATTTTAGTCAGGATGCGCTCCAGTGCTTCCGGTTGAATCGGCTGTTTGAAGCAATCCGTGGCGCCCTTGCCGATCCATTCCACAACATCCTCATCTGGAGAGCTAGTTCCAAAAATCAACACATCGATCAACGCATCGAAATCCTTTATTTTTTTGAGCAGTTCCAAAACCTTTTTTTGATGTTTGCCAAGGTTAAGATCGATAGCGACGACATGGATTTCCTCTGATCCTAGAAAAGTGAGGATATCTTCTTGAGGAGACAAGTGCAGGATGTCGTGAATTTTTAAGATGTCGGATCTTTTCGTTTTATCGACAAGTGCAGGAGTCTCGGAGATGATCAGCAATTTTATACGTTGGTTCATGGCTAAATTTGTCCTAGTTTATCAATTTTGTGTTTATTTGACAATCTTTCCCGGGCGACTGCGGATGAGCTGGATATGGACTCTCTCCTGGCCTTCTTCTTCGATCCGGACTGTTTCATACCGGGTTTTTGACAGATATTCGGCATGGGCTCTCAAATATGTCAGGCCCTGATTGACGAGAAAGTTGAGCCAGTTCCCTTGAGCTGTTTCATCCATCAGCTCAGGTGTTTCTTCCACGAAGGTTGTTCGACTCCTGTTGGAAAGTTTGTTTTCTCTTGAGGCATGTCTTTTGGCATACAGGTTCACGCCGTCGTGGTCTTCCAGGTAGTTCATGTGCGGTTGCCAACGGGCGGCCCAGCGGTAATACCGGTCATAAAATTTTCTGTTGGATGCTTGAAATTCTGTATTTTCGTTGATCTCCTGGGTTATGACGTTCTTGAGTTCCTCGCCGGCTTTGGCCCACTTCTCGTACAGAGGGAGGGAGAGGGCCCTGAAGTAGGCAAACCATCCTCTCGGGATCCAGTAATCTCGGAATTGATAGGGGATGTAATTGGAAAATTGCTGGACCCATTCGTGCGAAGGATATCCATGCAAATTGAGGTAGATGTCTGGCAACCATTTGTCATACAGATTCTTCCTTACGTTGGCCTCAGGAAGAATAGGTTTGGAAACACCGACCAGATATCCCACATCGATTCCGAGGGATGTGTAACGCCCGGCATGCAGGCTATGCAATGGCGTGAGTTTTTGGAGATCGTAAGCCAATTGAGCGCCATCGGGATTTTCCATCGGATGGAGGACGAAATTTATTCTTTTTATGAAATCCAGGTACTTGGGGTCCTTTGCCAGAAGTTCAGCGAATTTGAGGATATAGTTGGTGGCCGAGATTTCATTGGCATGTTGACGCCCGCTGAGATAAAGGGTTGGCTTGAGAGTGATTAGCCGCGGGATGGAAATGTATTTTTCCAAGGGTGTGAAGATCTCGAGGACTGGAATCTTCCGGCTCTCGTAGGAAGTTCCTCCGATATAGGTTCGGATATTATCCAAACGACCAAGTCGGTCCACGAGGTCCAGGCACATTTGTGGCGATATGATTTCATTTGTGGGGATTGCAACGTCTTCCTGGAGGGATATACTTGTGGATGGTTTTTCTTTTGAGTTGACGGGCTCGAACGAGAAAATTTCTTCCCTTTGCCAATCTTTATGTTTGACGAGGAATGCCAGAGATTTGAGCTTCGGAAATCGGAAAGGCTGAACCGCGATATTTTGGCTTTGGAGTTTTTTGTGCATTTCGATGATCTCGAGAACGGCCAGGTAGTCCTGTTCTTTTTCGATCTCTACTTCGGTCACCAGTTTTTCCATTCTTTCTTCTACCCCGTTATAGGTGAATGAGGAAACACGGAGGTTTTTGGCTTTTATCTTGGGAAAAGTGAATTTTTTGCTTTTTTCCCTTCGTCCCTCCTCTTCCCACTCCAAAAGCATCTCAGGAGAGCTGGCTTGCCAGCCGTCGAAAGTGACTTTGACTTTTCCATGATTTCCTTCCGATGAAGGATAGATCTTGGGAAGGATATTGCCGGGAGCAGAATACCGGGAGGTGTCTTCGGGAATTTCATCATCCTGGTCCAGTTCGACCTCCGTTATCCCTCGAAGAAAATCGAGCGTGTCGAAATAAATCTCATCATGTATGGCCTCGAGGCTGCTTACGATCTCCTCGTCCAATCCAATCTTAAAATCGGGTTCGCTGAGCCATATCTCGATCAATAATCTTTTGAAATAGGGCTGTTTTTCGAAAGTGGGTTGGTTCCCTGTTTTTTTCAGGATGTGGTCGTAAACCTCCTTGATTATTTCGGATTGGTAGAATTCCCAAAACTTCTCCAGATCGCTTTTAATCCCCGTATCCAGCACGATCTTTTTATCTTGTTCGATCGAGAGCCAGCCTGTGGTCAGTTTGACCTTTCCCCATTCTGGGAGAGCCTGCATGTAGAGGATTTCTTTTGTGCGCGGCGAAAAATGGTCCTCGAAAAGAATGTTGTTTTGTTCATCGAAGGCGACAAAATCATAGACTGGATCTGCCTCCTCCTTCATTTCGAATAAAATCCCGTCCAGTGGTATTTTGGTCTCCTTAACGATGAGTTCATCCACAGGATAGAGTTCCTGGAGCCAGCGGTAGGCTTCGCTGTAGAAACGTTTTGGCAGGGAAAAATCCTCACGTTCCTGGGCGAACCGGATCAGCAAATGGTGGGCGTTTTTGCTTCTGAGTGCGGGAAGAGCCTTCTCCAATATCCAGAAAAACCCTTGTTTATAGGAGGATAAAACATCGACTTCGAAGCGGAGAAAACCGGAATTTTTGAGGAAAGCTTCGATCCGTTGTTTGATTTTTTTTCTCACCTCCGGGGATTCACTCACGCCCAGGCTGATCTTCATACCAGAATCGGAAGGCTTCAAGGATTCTATTTTCTCCTGGATCAGTTGAAAGGCATCTTCCCCCTCCCAGGAAAATTCTTTTTCCTTTTGGAAGATATTTTTGCTCTCTCGCAGAACATGGTCTTCGATGTCGACCCTATCTGCGTCCAGAGTTTTATTGAGGTAATCCTGGACGTGTCGGACGAACTTTTTATTCTCTTCAGGGAGGAAAAGGCTCAGATGGAATTGGGAGAATTTTTTATCCTTTATTTCTTCGATGAAAGTTTTGAGTTTGATCCAGAAGTGGGCTTCAGCGCTTCCGCGTTTTCCTTCTAAAAATTCCTCGATGGCGATGGGAACATCCTGTACTTTTGCGTGGCCTTCCTTGAATTCGTCGAAATAAGGAAATGTCTGTCCGAGATAGGAGAGGGTCCTTTCCAGGCCAAGGGAATCCTCTTGACGAATCACCAGGGCAGTGGATTTGTTGAGCGCCTGAGGCACTATCTGCACCATTCCCCAGCCTTTTTCGAGCTGGGGGTTTTTCATTTTTCCCGCAGCGATCAACTCTTGACTCCATAGATTGTCTTTTCCGATGAGGATCGGCGCTTTGAGCTCTTCTTTATTTTTGATTTCTCGATCGAGGTAGACCATCGGGAAGGAGGCCCCTGCGGTGTCGAGAACCAAACGGGATGTCAGCCATTGGATTCCTGGGCTGGGTGTTTCTTGGGGAAGGATCATGATGCTGTCCAGCGAATCTTGGATGTTATCCCTGTCTTCGTCAGAATAAAACCCTTTGGTCGTGAATAGAGAGGTAAGGTCGAATTCCTTTCCTGACTGTCCGGCTCTGGGGTGCGGTCTGTAGGAGGGGGTCAGCATTCTTTTCGGGTAGCCCATGCGGGGGAGAGATATTTGGGTGCTTTTTTCTTCGGACCGAAGCTGGAATGTAATCTGAGCGCAACCTGAATATGAAAGCGTCTGGGTTGCGGTTCCCCGATTATGGAGATGCTTCAATTCTTCGATAGCTGCGAAGGCTTTGGCCTGTGACTCAGGAGTATCAAAGTCGACGGTCACGAACAGATTTTTGATTTCGCCTCTGTCAAACTGCAATTTTTTTATGGCATCGTGAGGCGATTTAATCGTTGGGAATTCGTACGCAGCTTTTATGATCGATATGTGAGTAGGCGGCAGATTTTTTCCATTAAAAAAGGCATGGATATCCTCTTCCAGTGAAAGATAAGTATCTCCCTCCTCTCGGCCCCAAATATCCCATAAATATGGCCAGCGTAGGAAAAATTCTCGAGCCGTTTGTAAAAGTGCCTTGTCCGACCCTGCCACCAAAACGATCCCGCTTTGTCCGCTGTATGAGAAAAGGGCAACCGATCCCTGGTCTTTTTCCAGTTCATCCAGAGAGAGGTTTTCTCGCGCGGCCCATTTTTTGACCGAATCCAAATTTGACCCGATAAAAATGGGATGTGTCGAGGAGGGGGTCTTTTTGAAATCGGATTCTTTTTTTACCAGAGAAAAATCGACAACCAGGCTATCGAAGTTCACACGAGCGGCAATATCCGAGGCAGACGCCAGTTCAGAGGCCGATGGTTCATCGGGAATGACGATACAAAGGGCTATCCTATCTGCAAAGCCGTCTTTATCCTGGTCCAAGATTCCTTTGCCAAGAAGAAACACATGGGATAGGCTCAAGAGTTCGGCTCCCCCACAATTCACGGCTAGCCATAAGATCGAAAGAATAAATGCACATTTTTTCATCTTTTTACCCTCAAAGTGGATCAGGCTTTATAACTTTCATAATTTTATCATTTTGATAACACATATCCAGAACTTTTATACAATTCTTTTGCCGACGCTCTTCGAGGGAATCTGACGGAGTCAGACGGCGATGTTGTATTGAGCACGACTTTACCTTGGGATTCAAGATGAGGGCAAGCGCGGGAACTGAAGAGAGATTAGGAGAGATTGGGTGCTGACGAGCGGAGTTCAGCGCCGCCGAGAAGGGCGGTGAGGTAATGGCGTAAAAAATCTTCATAGGAGCAATATCCTTTCTAAAAGCTGATATAAAGACTTTTGGTATCACGGAAATAGAGATGCTTCCGAAGCCTGACCTCGG
>CAZIDF010000006.1:0-6462 GCA_964538085.1 uncultured Eubacteriales bacterium
GACACTCTCAGGCCGGATAGATTGAGTTGTTACAGCACCGATTATTGTCAAACCCCGAACATCGATGCCTTGGCATCAAAAGGCGTTGTGTTCGAAAAGGCCTTCGCTCATACACCCACCACGCTCGCTTCCCATGTCAGTATCATGTTGGGCACCACTCCTCTTCATCATGGCATTCACCAGAACGCCAATTTTGTGCTCGCCGAGGATTTTCTCACGCTGGCAGAGCATCTGAAAAACAAGGGCTATTCCACCGGTGCCTTTATCGGTGCGTTCCCGTTGGATTCCCGTTTCGGGCTTTCTCAAGGCTTTGATGTTTATGATGAAGCGTATCCATCCAAATCGGCCTCGGCGTTTGTCTTTCCGGAGCGAAATGCCCGGCAGGTCATCCATTCCGCCCTTGATTGGCTGGAGAAGCAAAACTCCCCGTGGTTTTCATTCGTTCATATCTGGGATCCCCATGCTCCTTATTCTCCCCCCGAACCCTTCAGCGAAACTTTCAAGGATGATCCCTACTCAGGAGAAGTGGCGTACGTAGACTCTGAGATAAAAAAACTGTTCGAAGGCCTGGAGAACAAAGGTTTGCTGGACAATACTCTTGTCGTTTTAACCGCAGACCATGGGGAATCCCTGGGTGAGCACGGAGAATCTACACATGGTTATTTCGCTTATAACAGCACGATTTGGGTGCCTTTGATCATGGCTGGCCCGGGCATAAAGGCGGCACGCATCGATGAGTATGTCAGCCATATCGATATTTTTCCCACCATCTGCGATTTTCTGGGACTTGAAAAGCCTTCCTTTCTCCAGGGAGTTTCTCTCCTTCCTTTGATGGATGGAAAAAAATGGGCGAAAAGAGGCATTTATTTTGAATCCTTGGTCGCTCACTACAGCAGAGGATGGGCCCCTTTGCAGGGATATATCCAAGAAAATAAGAAGTTTATCGATTCTCCTCTGATGGAGTTCTACGATCTGGAAGCTGATTTCCTCGAACAAAATAATCTGGCCCAAAAAATGGATTTGGGAAGCCAAAAGAAAAACATGGATTCGTTAGTGAACGATCTCACCTCCTCCCAGAAAATCCAAAATCCTCAGCGCATGGATAGCGAAACGCGTGAAAAACTCAGGAGCCTGGGATACATATCTTCTTTGGCTCAAAGCAAAAACGAATACGGGCCGGAAGATGATTTAAAAACCCTTCTGCCGCTCCATCAAAAAAAGACCGCGGCCATTCAAATGTTGGAGAATAATAAGATACCGGAAGCCGTCAAGCTCTTGCATGACATCATCCAGATGCGGAAGGATTTTCCCGATGCTTACAGCGACCTTGCCCGTATTTATGAGTCTCAGGGTCTTCATGAGGATGCCCTGTCGGTCATGGAAACGGGATTTCGGAATATTCAGGAAAATTATGGAATAATCCTGGATTATGGTGTTCTCCTGGTCAAAACAGGGCATTTTGACAAAGGAATCGAGTTACTTCAAAAGGCTGCAGGCATTATGGATAATGATCCTGATCCATGGATTCAACTGGGAATGGCATATACGGCAAAAGGGGAATTACAAAAGGCTCTGGAACACTTTGAAAAAGCCCTCACCTTGGACAGCACCAATGCACTTATTCACGATAATTTGGGTTTTCTCCATTTTTCCATCTATATGAAAACAGGAAAAAACGAGGACAATATTGCCGCATTAGAAAATTTCCAGAAGGCAGTCGAACTGGACCCCGGCTTGGCTTCTGCCTACAACGGGATGGGCGGAGCTTTTAAAGCGGCGGGCCAGCTCGACACAGCCATGTCAGCCTGGGAAAAATCGTTGGAACTGCGTCCGGATTTTGGTTTTCCCATGTATAATTTAGGTGTAGCCTACTTGCAGAAAGGAAACAAGGATCGAGCCCTGAAATATTTTGAGAGATATCTGTTTTTGAATCAAAAGAACCTTTCTCCCGAAGAACGCAGGGAACTAGAGGCCTTGATCCAGAAATGCAAGCGTTGAATCCCTGTCGTCGGCTAAGAATTTCCTCTTCCAACGGTTGAATTAAAAAAAACGGATGTATTTGATAGAATAGGAGGAGATCGAAAAGAGACCCAAAATGAGAAAATTCAGTTTGACCATCATCATTTTCTTTTATTGTGTGTCTCTTGCATTTTTTGTCCTTCCCTCTCCTTTGGGGGCCAAAAACTCGGAGAATAATAGGCCGCAAAATGTCCTCCTCATCACCATTGACACATTGAGACCGGATAGACTGAGTTGCTATAGCTCCGAATATTGTCAAACTCCAGAGATCGATGCACTTGCGTCCAAGGGTGTTTTATTTAAAAGAGCCTTCGCTCACACCCCCACCACTCTCCCTTCCCATGCCAATATCCTGCTGGGTACCACACCGCTTTATCATGGGATTCATGATAACTCAAAGTTCAAGGTGTCCGAGAATTTTCTCACCCTTGCGGAACATCTCAAAAACAGCGGATATTCCACCGCTGCTTTTATCGGCGCCTTCCCCTTGGATTCGCGTTTCGGTCTTTCTCAAGGATTCGATGTGTATGATGCGACTTTTTCTTCCCAAAGCTCCCAGGAATTTTCTCCACCTGAAAGAAGAGCGGAGGAGGTCGTCCAATCCGCTCTTGACTGGCTCAAAGTGCATGACGACAAATGGTTTTGCTGGATTCATATCTGGGATCCTCATGCGCCTTATTCCCCGCCCCAGCCTTTTCAAGATGAATATAAACAGGACGCATACTCCGGGGAAGTGGCCTATGTGGATTCTCAGTTGGGAAAGCTTTTCGATTTTATGAGAACCAAAGAAATTTGGGCCAACACGCTGATCGTTTTGACCGCGGACCACGGAGAATCATTGGAAGAGCATGGAGAATCCACTCACAGCTACTTCGCTTATAACAGCACTCTTTGGGTTCCTTTGATTGTGTCCGGTCCCGGCATAAGCTCCAGGATTGTCGAAGATTATGCCTGCCACACCGATATATTCCCCTCTATTTGCGATATCCTCGGGATCGAAAAACCTTCTTTTCTCCAGGGAATCTCCCTTTATCCTATGATGAGGGGGAAGGCGGCGGAAACAAGAGCGATCTATTTTGAGTCCCTGTCACCTCATTACAATCTCGGTGCCGCTCCGCTCCGTGGATTCATACAAGAAGGAAAAAAATTTTTCGATTCACCCTTGGCAGAATTTTACGATCTGGCGAATGATTTTGAAGAACGGAAAAATCTCGCTTCTCACACCGATCTTAAAAAGCACAAGGAAAAACTAGACGAGATGATCAAGAGATCTTCGACTTTCCCCGATGAGAGAAATTTAACGCAGGTCGACCGGGATACGCTCGAAAAACTGAGGAGCCTGGGTTATATTTCCCTATCCAGTCCTAAGATCAAGGCCAAATATGGCCCCGAAGATGATGTAAAAACGCTTCTTCCTTATCAGCAAAAGCTGGATGAAGCGATCGTTTTGAAGGACGCAGGTAAAGTCGAAGAATTTTTTATCTTGCTGAAGGACATCATCGAAGAAAAACGAGATCTGGTTCAGGCGTACATATACCTATTTCGCGCCTATAAGGAACAGGGAAAGCTGGAAGAGGCATTAGAGATTCTCGCGCTGGGGATCCAAAATAATCCGGATGATTACAATATCGTTTCAAATTATGGTGTTCTTTTAGTCGACTCAGGAAAGTATGACCAGGGAATCGAAGTGCTGGAACAGGCATTGGCTCTGGTGGATTTTGATCCTTTGACGTGGAATTATCTGGGATTTGCTCATTGGAGAAAAGGCGAGGAAGAAAAAGCGTTGGATTATTATAAAAAGTCACTTGCCCTGGATGACACTTTTGCCATGACATACCACAGCCTGGGTGTTTTTTATTTCTCTGTATTTTCGCGGACCAAAAAATGGGAGGATTATAAGCAATCCATGGAATATTTCAAAACAGCGATCGGTCATGATCCCAATCTGTTTATTGCGTATAAAGCGCTGGGCTTGGGATACAGGGTGGGGGGAAGGATCGATGCGGCCATTTCGGTTTGGGAGAAGGCCTTGGAATTAAACCCTGCAGATCATTCGGTAGTTTTAAACTTGGGGCAGGCTTATTTAGAAACGGGAAATAAAGCTGAAGCGCTTAAGTATTTCGAAAGATACCTCAAGTCGACCGGCCCCTATCTTGAACCTGAAGAGCGACAAAAAATCCTAGTTTTGATCCAGAAATGCAAGCGTTGAATCCCCTGTCGTCGGCTAAAAATTTCCTCTTCCAACGGTTGAATTAAAAAAAACGGCTGTATTTGATAGAATAGAAGGAGATCGAAAAGAGATCCAAAATGAGAAAATTCAGTTTGACCATCATCATTTTCTTTTATTGTGTGTCTCTTGCATTTTTTGTCCTTCCCTCTCCTTTGGGGGCCAAAAACTCGGAGAATAATAGGCCGCAAAATGTCCTCCTCATCACCATTGACACATTGAGACCGGATAGACTGAGTTGCTATAGCTCAAAACATGTGCAAACACCCAACATCGACAGCCTTGCCCAGGAAGGCGTGCTTTTTTCTCGAGCCTTCTCCAATACATCCACAACCCTGCCCTCCCACACCAATATCCTTTTGGGTACTTCTCCTCTCTATCATGGCGTTCACGACAATCTGAACTTTGTCGTGAGAGAAGATTACCTGACTCTTGCTGAGCATCTCAAAGCTAACGGATATGCTACAGCGGCTTATGTGGGTGCCTATCCTCTCGATGCCCGGTTTGGCCTCGCTCAAGGCTTCGATATTTATGATGCGGACTACCCCCATGATTATTATTCAGATTTGACCGCTTTGGAAAGGAAAGCCGAAGTTGTTGTAGAAAAAGCTTGTGAGGGATTAAAAGATGTGAAACCGCCCTGGTTTATTTGGGTTCACTGCTATGACCCTCACCTTCCGTATGAGCCTCCCGAACCATTCAGGAGCCAATTCGCCAAAAATTTGTACGATGGCGAAGTCGCCTATGTCGATCTCATGATGGGCAAGCTTTTGGATTGCTTGAAGGAACAGCAGGTGTACGATGAGACAGTGATCGTCTTGACCGGAGATCACGGGGAATCTTTGGGGCAGCACGGGGAGATAAGCCACGGTTTTTTTGCTTACAACGCGACGATATGGATTCCTCTCATCATAAAAGTCCACGGGATCAAAAGGAACAGCGTCGACCAGTACGTCAGCCATCTGGATATTTTTCCCACCATCTGTGATGCTGTCGGTATCAAAAAGCCTTCTTTTCTTCAAGGGGATTCCCTTGTTCCGGTGCTGGAGGGGAAGAAACTGCCCGCCAGGACGATTTATTTTGAGTCCATGTATCCCTTTTATTCCCACGGATGGGCGCCGTTGATGGGTTTTATCGAACGAAACGAGAAGTTCATCGAGTCTCCAATTCCCGAGCTGTATGATTTAGAAAAGGACTTCGATGAGATGGCAAATTTGGCAGAACAGACAAAATTGGAGAGATACCGGAAACAATTGGAGAGTATCGTTCTTGATCGATCTTCTACCGGTAATGTACACGCTAAAGAAAGGGCAGATCCAGATACGCTGGCAAGGTTGAGAAGTTTGGGCTACATTTCCAGCTCCTCCGGTTCTGGAAAAGCTGTTTTCGGACCAGAGGACGATGTGAAAACTCTTCTGCCCATCCACACAAAAAATTTGGAGGCCATGGGTCTTCATAAAAGAGGAAAGATCCAGGAGGCGATAGCCATTCTCCAAGATGTCCTAAGAGAAAATCAAAACATCGGGATGACCTATGTTTATCTCAGTTCTGTGTTGGCGGATGAAGGCAGGTTGGCAGAGAGCCTGGACTTGCTGAGAGATGGGCTTTCTAAATTTCCCGAGATGTACGAGATTTACAAGCAGTATGTCAAAACGCTGCGCCGGGCCCGGAACTTCGATGAGATCATCGAAAATTTCAACGAAAGAAGCTTCAGAGAAATTCAGGTCGATCCAGAAATTTGGAACCAGGTGGGATTTGCCTATGCGATAAAAGAAGATTGGGACAATGCCATACCGGCTTTTGAGCGGGCGATCTCGTTGGATCCCCGATATGCCGAAGCCTTTTTCAATCGTGGGGAGGCTTTTCTAGCAAAGGCCCAAAAAAACAAAGATCAAAATCTGGCCATGTTGGCCTCGGAGAGTTTCAAAAAAGCCATCGAGATGGATCCGGAATATTCTCCTGCTTATTTCAGTTTGGGCAAGGTATACCGGCAAATGGGCAATATGGATGGCGCCATCTACTGTTGGGAAAAGGCGGTCGAATTTCAGCCCGACTTCGGGCTTGCTTTGTTTTACTTGGGTGAGGCCTACCTGACAAAAGGTGAAAAAAACAAGGCTTTGGAGATATTTCTGAATCTCAAAAATAATTTTTTTCCACGTTTTCCCGATGATCTCAAAAAGAAGATCGAATCTTATATCGAACAGTGTAAAAAATAA
>CAZIDF010000006.1:6562-60855 GCA_964538085.1 uncultured Eubacteriales bacterium
TCCCGATGATCTCAAAAAGAAGATCGAATCTTATATCGAACAGTGTAAAAAATAATAATGGGGAACGTCCCATTCAGTACCACCCAATAAAAATACTGCCGATTCTCATAAACCTGCTTATCGAACTCGCCATACCGACCACTGCAAACCATCCCGTAGAAGTGAAAAAAGAGGAGTATGCCATTCGCTTTCATGAATTGACTGCCATGTCCCGGACGACTTCAAGGGTTGCATCGATTTCAGCTGGGTCGTTGTAGATGTGGGTGCTTTGCCGCACTCCCCGGATGCGGATTTTTTTCCGACGCCACAATTCTTCCATAATGGTGCCCGGTTCCAGTCCCAAGATGTTGTAAACGGTGATCCCTGCGCACATGTCGGGATGGGGGGATGTTTGGATTTCGACTTTTGGGATCTTTCGCAAACCTGTGCGGAGATAATCTCCCAGGTATTTGATGCGCTTGTAAATCCTTTCAGGCCCTATCCGGAAATGAAAATCCAGGGCTGTATTCAAGCCAACCAGGAGAGACAGGTTCCCTGTCCCCCTTTGGCTGAGGCGATATCCCTCATCTTCGTTGTTGTCCCACTGGCCTGAGGCAAATGTGGTCCAGATATCGGCGATCCGCTCCCTTCGGATATAAAGGAGCCCTGTCCCGGGAGGGGCCAGCATCCATTTGTGCAAGCTGCTGAAATAAGCGTCGCACCCGATATCTTTGACATCCACCGGGATCTGTCCCACACATTGCGCGCCGTCCAGCACCGTAAAGATGCCTCTTTTTTTTGCCTCGGCACAGATCTCCTTGACAGGCAAGATGGAGCCCGTTCCTGTGACCATGTGGGAGATGGCGATGACACGGGTATGGGGAGAGATAGCTTTGAGGAAGAGATCGATGATCTGTTCGGGATCGCGGCAGGGATCGGGGAGGGGTACGGGTGTGACTTTGGTTCCATATCGCTTTTCCCGGACCAGCCAACCGGATCGGCCGCCCGAGTGTTCACGATCTGTCATCAGGACCTCAGCATTTTCATCCAGATCCAGACCGTGGGCGATGGTGTTCATGGCCATGGTGGCGTTTTCGGTCAAGGCGATCTCCTCGGTTGTGGCGTTGATCAAACGGCCCACTTTGGCCCGGAGGTCTGAATAGGGCTGGTAGCCCGAGATCCAGTCGTCTCCTTTGTAATCCCATTCGGCGATGTCCATGGCCACTTTCTTCATGTGGGCCATCGTGCTCTCCAAAACCACGGTGGGCTGGGCGCCAAGGGTCCCGGTGTTGAAAAAAGCTTTGTCCTCTGGCATGGGGAACATCTTCCGGATCTTTTTCCAGAATCCAGGATCGTCCTGCAATGGGAAGGTCATATCATCGACCTTGCTTTTTGTAAAATCCCATTGCATGCCTATGGGTAAAGCAAAGGCAGAAAGGGTCAGCGTTTTGAGGAAATCCCTTCGTGTCGTCATCGTTCGCTTAATGTTAATCACAAGAACTGTATTAACATACTTCGATGATTTGTCAATAGTTCTTTAGGAATCGGCTTTGTAGAGACTATTCGTACCGGAGAGCGCGGGCCGGGTCTATCCTTGCCGCTTTGAACGCCTGGAAGCTGACCGTCAAAAGGGCGATGGTGTAGGCCAGTCCCCCTGCTATCAAGAATATCCACACCGTTATGTTTGTCCTGTAGGCATAATTGTTCAGCATCCGTTTCATCAGGAAGTAGGCGATAGGCCAAGCGATGACGTTGGCCAAAGTGAGAAGAATCACAAATTCTCGGGATATGAGAGACACGATTCCCGATACTGTGGCTCCCAGCACCTTTCGGATGCCGATCTCTTTGGTGCGCTGTTCGGCCGTGAAGGCTGCCAGGCCGAATATGCCGAGACAAGAAATGAGTATAGCGAGGATCGAAAAATACTTGAAAATGGTCCCGGTCCTCTGGTCGGCTCTGTAGAGCTGCTCGAAATCCTCATCCAGGAAGAGAAAGTCGAAGGGGTAGTTGGGTGAGAATTTTTTCCACGTTTTTTCCACATCGTCCAAGGTCTGGGAAATGTTTTCCGGGCTGATTCTGAGGAAGACCTGGCTGGGTCCCCAATTCTGTTGAGCCAAAGTCAAAACCAGAGGTTCGATGGTGTTGTGGAGGGGGCGGGAATGGAAATTTTTCACGACACCGATGATCTGGCCCTCGTTCTGCCAGATGGAAAAGAGCTTGCCCACCGTATCCTCTAATCCCATCAGTTTGACAGCCTCCTCATTGACGATGTAGTTCTGTATGTCGGTCGGATAGTCCCGGGAGAAATCCCTCCCCTGCACGATTTCCATCTCGAAGGTCTTGATGTAGTCGTGGTCACATGCGATAAACCTCATGGTTTCATACTGTTCCGGTCCCCTCCCTTCCCAATAGACCGGATTGATGTTGCCCACACGGGTCGGCCGGCTGGTGGCGGATGTCACACTGGTGACGGAATGATGGTTCAATGCTTCGTTTTTGAATGACTCATAACTCTCCCACAGGGCAGGATTTATCGGTAGCACAATGACATGCTGCCTGTTGAATCCCAGTTCTTTGTTCCGGATGTAATTGAGTTGTTTGGCTGTGACGATCGTCCCGATGATCAGCACGATGGCGATCGTAAACTGAGTGACAACAAGGACTTTTCGGAAAAAGGGTTTGGATGAGCGGGTAAGATGCGATCCTTTGATGATATTGGCAGGACGGAAGGAGGATAAAAACAGGGCCGGATAACTTCCGGAGACGATCCCGGTGAACAGGGTTAATCCCAGCAATCCCAAAAGTATGGGAAGATTGCGGCTGAGGTCCAGTTTCATGCTCTTCTGGGCAAGATTGTTGAATCCTGGCAAGAAAAGATAGACCAGCGCGATGGCTATCAACAGGGAGACAAACGAGAGGAGAAAGGATTCCCCATAAAACTGGTTGATGATATGGTTGCGGCGAGCGCCGACCACTTTGCGCATTCCGACTTCTTTGGCGCGTGTGCTCCCGCGAGCGGTGGACAGATTCATGAAATTGATGCAGGCGATCAAAAGGATAAAGATGGCGATGGTGGAAAAGATGTAGATATAGATGATGTTGCCGCCTCCTCCCAATGAATAAAGGTGAACGCGGGAAAAGGGGTAAATATGGGTTGTCACGGTCTCATTCGTTCTTTTGTCGTATTCCATGGTGATGCCCTCGATTTTTTCCTGAAGAGCATCGGGTGAGGCATTTTTCTCCAAGAGAATGAAGCTGGCTGATTCGAGGGCCCAAGTGTTGAGGGTTTCCTCTCCGTAGAGTTTGACAGAAGCGAGGATGTCGAATTCCAAAGACGAGTTGGATGGAACATTGGCTATGACGCCGGTTACAGAGAGCTTGGTCCTGTTGTTTACGGTGAACGTTTTTCCCAGAGGGTCTTCATTCCCGAAATACTTTGCGGCCGTTCTTTCCGTGATGACAACAGAGTTCAAAGTGGGAAAAGGATCTTCTTGGCTGCCCTTCATCCAGGGAAAAGTGAAGATATCAAAAAAATCCGGGTCCACAAACGCTGTTTCCTCATAAAAGCTTTTGTCTTCGTAAGTGAAAAGGAGGTCGTTTTCGCGGTATCTGGTAGTCAATCGGATTTCAGGATATTCGCGCTTTAATATCGGCGCCAGGGCCCAGGGGCTGGAACTCGTCCATTGGCCCTTGATGTTGAGGGTGGTTCTGTAGATTTGCTTATGATTTTTGTGGAACCTGTCGAAGCTCAGCTCGTCCTGTACCCAGAGGAGGATCAGGACACAACAGGCGATGCCGACAGCAAGTCCTGTGATGTTGATAAAGGAGTACCCTTTGTGTTTTTTGATGACCCGGAAAGCGATTTTCAGATAATTTTTTATCATGGCGCAACTCCAGTAAACATAAGATTTGAGGAAGGGAGGAAGGGATATCAAGACCTGGTGCCAGGCCCAGCATTTGGCCTTAAAAATTCCCTTCTGCGAACAGATGTCTTTGTAATCCTCCTCGACATCGCCGATCAAGGACAAGGCGTCTTCGGGATCGGCAATGTGTCGGAGAAGCCAAATGGCCACTCTGGGTGTTCCCGTTTTTTGTTTGCCCATCTAAATATAGCCTATTTGATGGTTTCTTCTGTGACGTTTTTCCACAAGGTTTTTTGATGCACGTATGTGTCTTGCAGGGCCTTTTTCCCCTTCTCTGTCAGGGTATAATAATATTTCCGCCGGCCACCCCTTTTTTGCGTGGGCTCGCCAGGAGTTTTAACGGACAATCCTTTTTTGACCAGTTGGGCCAGCATAAAGTAAAGGCCTCCATAAGAAAGCGGCTTTTCCGTTTTTTGCGATATTGATTTTTTGATGGTGACACCATACGCGTTGTTTTGGAGCTCCCAGATAGAAAGGAGATAAACCTCTTCCCACCGGCTCAATAAATCCAGATCTTTAATGATTTTAACCTCTTTCACATATATATACTGCAAACTTGTAGAAATGGTTACACTTTTTTTTAATTGGGGACAGGATACGCTTTCACCTATTTTTAGGGTACAACCATAATTAAGTGAAAGCGTATCCTGTCCCCAATTTCTTACCGCTTGCGGATGAGATAAGAAAGGTGGCCGACAACGATCACGATCAAAGCGCCGACCAGTGTGTACAGCGGCCAGGCTAAGGTCAATCCTTTCACAATGAAGATCAGGGCGATCAATCCGGCAAAGAATCCGATGACGGCATCCTTCCGTCGAAGTTTATTTGAAAGAATTCCCAGCAGAAAGGCACCCAGCAAACCTCCGTAGGTGTAGGAGGCGATCCCAAGGCCGAGTTCAACCACAGCCGGGCGTTCTCCCGAAGACCGGAGTTGAAGGTAGGCGAATACGAATGCCGAACCGGTGATGACGATTCCCCAACCGATGGTGATCATCCGGGAAATCCGCAGGTCTTTCTCAGGAGAGTTGGCCTTCCCCCAATAGGGTTTATAGATATCCAAAGTCGTGGCGGATGCCAGGGAGTTGATAGAAGAAGACAGGGTGCTCATGGCTGCAGCCAGGATGGCGGCTATGATCAGACCCGATAATCCGGTCGGGAGTTCTTCCACGATAAATTTGGCGAAGATTTCATCTGTGGTGGCCAATCCCAACTGTCCGGGTGTTTGTCCGCTGTAAAATCCAAACAGGAGAAGTCCGATGAAAAGGAACAGGGCGAATTGAAAGAAGACCACGATCCCGCTTCCGATCAGGGCCTTTTGGCTTGACCGGAGGTTTCGGGTCGTCAGCAGCCTCTGGACGATAAGCTGATCCGTTCCATGGGAAGCGATGGAAAACACGGCGCCGCCAAAAAGTGCCACAAAAAAAGTGTACGGCTGAGCGATAAAGTCTCTGAAATTCAGGCCCATTCCCAGGTCGATGAGTTTTAATTTTTCGGCCCCTTGCATGATCTGAGCAACTCCCCCCCAGCCATCGGGCAAGCGGATCAAGATGATCCCCGCAGCCAAAAAAGCCCCGCTGATATAAATGCCCATTTGGATCACATCCATCCACACCACGGCTTTGATTCCTCCCAGGAAAGTATACACGAGGGTCACGACGGATATGATCAAAATGGAGATCAGATAGATTTTGAGGTTAGAAGCTTTCATCCCCGCTAACCGGAGGATGATAGCAATGGGTATGGCTGAAGCGAAAAGACGGACACCATCGGCCAGCAATCGGGTCACCATGAATGTCGTGCTGGTGATATTGCGCATGCTATCGCCGAATCTGTTCCCGAGGAATTGGTACGCAGTAGTTAATTTGCCCTGAAAATATCTAGGAAGGAAAACGAGGCTGACCACGGTTCTCCCGATGATGTAGCCGAAAGTGATCTGCAGAAAGGTCAGATTCCCCCCATAGGCCACGGCCGGGATCGAGATAAAGGTCAGCGTGCTTGTCTCTGTGGCCACGACCGAAAAAAGGACCACCCACCATGGGATTTTATGGCCACCGAGGAAATAGTCGGAAGTGGAACGCTGCCTGCCCGAAATCAAAATCCCGAACACGGTGACACCACCCAGATAAAGGATCACGACCAAATAATCGAATGTGCCGAATCCCATTTCTCTAACTATCCTTTTTTCGATAATGTAAAGTAGGGTTATGTTTTTCGAGATACCCCTCTAGCCCGATATTTTCGGATAGGGAGAGAGCCTCTTCCCAACCGAAAAAATCATCCCTTCGAAAAGCTTCCAGGACACGTATTATGGATAGCTCCACTTCGCTGGATTGCTCTCCTCTCTCTCTCACATAATCCATGGCCCCGAACAGCACGGCATTGGCCTGGTCATAGGTGATCGAATCGGCCTTTCCCCATTTCTTTTGCCAATCATCCTGGGTTACGGCATCATTCACATGACTCATGATCAGGTAGGTCGCCCTGCCGATAAGCTTGAGGTTGCTGGGATTGACATTGGTCATGGTGTTTCCCACCACTTTTCCCATCCTTGCCATCACCGCGGTCGAGTGGGCATTGAGAAGGATTTTGAGAAGGGTCTGTCTGTTCAACAAGAGGGGGTCCTCAGATCGTTCCATGGAGATCGTAATGATGGCATCTCCTTTATCCAGAGGCAGGCGATCGACGATCTCCCGAAATCCTCGGGGATCCTTATCGCCGATAAGAATCAAAGCCAGGTGGGATCCGCTTTTTTTAAAATGGGAAAGGAATCGATAACTTCCAGAATCGGCTCTGGACAGCTCATCGATCTCCTCATCCAGACACACCAAAACGCCCAGGTCTCCCTCATGAGGTCCCCTGCGATGGATATTTCCGGCAGAAAAAGAAAAATCGTAGAGTTTTTCCTGATCGTTCCCGGCTTTGGCCAAGCTCTTTATGGCCGCTTCTTTGAGATAAACGTCATCGATCTTATCCACAAAATAGGGAGAGTAAAAGGCTTCTTCCAAACCGCGAAAATCTCTCCCTAAAAAATTCTTCCATGCTTGTCCTGGATCCTCGCCCTCTGTCCACACCTGGAACCAGCATTTCCTCTGTTTTTCCTGGATCGTATCCAACGGATACAGATGGAAGGTCGGGCTTCTCTCAGTGCAATCGGTGAAAACGGTGATCAACGCTTTTTTTGCAAAATAGGTAGCAAATCTTTTATTCCGATAGGTTTCCGACTCCAATTGTGTGAAGGCGCTTATGTTCTTGGTAGAATATCTTAGTACCTCCAAAATATGGCCGAAAAAGCGCAATCGTTCACCGAATCGATAATTTTTTGAGAAACCGACCTCGTTCAGTTCTTCTTCAGATAACGATTCTTTCAATGCCTCATGTATCCCCGCTTCCAGGATGACCCCTATCAGGAAAGTCTCCGATGTTGTGGCCTGCATCCGCGTAGAGCCTGTGATGGCTTGAGGCCCTGTCGTCAAGTTGATTTTTGTGATGGCCGGATTTTCGATAACAGACCGGCTCCTCTCGAAGGGCCTTATCGCATCGTCCGGATTATTGTAGATGAAATAAAGATGTTTTTTGGCCTCCGTGATTTTTTCCTCGGTCAATGTCCCGTACTGTCCCAGTGCCGCCAGCACAGCACCTATAACAGAGGATGTTTCCCCCCCTTCTGTGATGCCGAACACCACATCGCCTTTTTTGATTCCTCTATCCTGCAACTGAAGTTTGCCGACAAGCTGCAAGTCTTCCAAGCCTTCTAGAGAACTGATCAAGGCCCGGTCACCTCCGGTCATCTCTCCGATGAGGCGATCTTCGATATCCACAGGGATCGAGTCTTTCAATTTTTGCCAATGCCGACTCTTTTTGATCCTTCCCCAAAAAGGACGCCAGATCGCGCTCTCGATCTGTTTGGCCAGCCGGCCAGTGGCCCCGCAACCATACAGGAAGATTTTCCTGTTTTCCTTGATGGCTTGGCTGACTTCATTGGCCGCTCTATCGAGCAAAGATGTGTCCTCGGCCATCCGATGAAATTTTTCCGCAATATCCTCATCGACCGACAAGATCTGCCTGAGGCCTTCCTCCACATCATCTTTGAGGACAAAACTCACATTCCACGTTTTGGGATGCCTTTGTTCGGTCAGGAGGGAGTGAAGCTGGTATTGTTTTTTATTTTGGACGTAATCCACGGATTGATGGGACGGCGTAATTTTTAAGAGCGATAAGATATTTTTGCTTCCCATTATCCTTTTTGGGACGCTCCTTTAGGTACCACTCTACAGGCTTTTCATGTTACAAAAGCGTATAGGGTGGCACCTTATGGGATGTCCCCATGCTTTTTGCGGAGTCGCTGCTTTACGGCATCGCTTTCCAGTTCCCGAAGGGCATCGTTGGCTATCCAACGGGCCGCCTTGGAATCCAGTTCCTTGATCTCTTGGGCAAGTTTGATGGCCGCTTTGTTCAGAGCCGGATTTCTTTTGCCGATATTCCTCAGGGCCCAGTTGACCGCTTTTTTCACGAAATTTCGCTCATCTGTAGCCCCATCTTTAATCAACGGGAACAAGTTCGTAAATTTTTCGTCTTCCGTTCCCTTATCGTACCAAGCCAAGCACGCGATCAACGTAAAGGAGGTTCTCTTGACGAATTCCTCATCCCTTTGGGACCAGTCATGGATTTTTTTTATGGCCAGCGGTGTTTTCTCGAATAAATTCATGCAAACCTGATCGCACACATCCCAGGAGTCGAAATCTTTGACCCAGTCTTCCATCTGCTTTTCTGTAAGCTTGTCGGGTTCTCCGATCATCCCTGCCACGATCCTGGCATCGGGAATCCCCGTTTTCCACAACTCAAGTGCCAGTTTGTGGTTTTTTCCGATCTCTTTTGACAGTTTCCGCATCTCTGGGACGGATACCCCCAGTCTTCCTTCCCCGACGATCGCAAAACGGGCCATCCCCTCTAATTGATCCGCCCTGGCCTTGGCTCTCAATTTTTTTATAATTTCTTCTACGGAAGGCATTGCTTATCTCTCCTTATGTCAGCTTGCGGGCTTCCATGTAGAACCGTTTTTCCCAGGCTTCACCCATCGAGAATGTTTTGCGGGGGGTGGCTCCATCCAGGATAACCGTCTTAAAAAGATCCTGTTTGTTCATTGCAGGGAGATAAAATCCCATGTTGTCCTCTTTTTTCCCCAGCTGGATGATGGTGTCGGTGCCATGGATATAATCGACCTCTTTTGCACCTCCCTCCTCCATGAAAACATCGAGAAAGTTTTGCAGCGTTCCCACAGGGAGGTTGGAATCGGGATCGGAAACTTCCATTACGCTGAATCCAGTTGGCATGATCACGCCTATTTTGTGAGGACTGCCGCGTTGGTCATCGACAGTTTCCATCATCTCATCGGCACTCGCCACCGGCAAAAATTTACTTCGCCCCGGGTAAAAAGAATTCATCTCTTCCATTACATCTCTTCCGCTTGCCAGCTCGAACAGGGCCCTGTGGATAGGCTCGAAACTGAGGGCTTCATCCTGCAGGTTGACCAGTTCCACGAGTGCATACCGCAACGGGGAGTCAATAATCGCCTGTTTGTTCGGAGCGTTTTCCTTGGTTTTTTCCCAGATGCTTTTGGCCGTAGCCAGAGAATGGTTCCCGTCTCCCATGGCGAATAACAGGACAGGGGTTTGTGGGCTCAGATCATACTTCTTTTCAAAAGTTCCCGGCGTGGCTAAAACCTGGAGATTCTGGATGATCTCGTCTTTAATGGTGGAATCATTCACTCTGTAGCCGGCAAGATGCCCCGAATCCATCATCAGTTCGATATCGTAAATCCTTTCCAGGCCGTCCTTGTTCTGTGTCAGCGGTCCGATGACCGTGTTTTCCTGATCGTCGATCAGGACCATGATGTGCGGGATTTCCAAAGGTGCCCCCTCCCGAATTTTTATCCGGGGTGGCAGGCGATCGATGATCGTGCCCTCGGTTGCCCTGATAAGACTGGACGATCCTTTGCGGAAATCGTACTGATCGAGGTCGAGGCACACCATCAAACCCTTCCGGATTTTCTGGCCGGTTTGCCGCTCCACATAGATAAATCCCTGTTTTTGCTCCAACAGCCCCTCTTGCAGGTAGAGATTCATGTGATATCTTATGCTTGCGATCCTGGAATCCGGGTCCTTTTCCCCCAGATAGACTTCCGGATAGATGAGCTTCAATGTCGATGGAGCATCATTGACGAAGTCGCTGACTTTCTGCCAGTATTCCGGCTCGGAAGTGAACTGGTCGCAGGCGATCACAGCCCATTTGCTGAGGTCAGTGCCGGCTTTGGGAAGCAAAATGTCCGGTATACCGATGGCGATGGATTCATAGGTTTTCATGAATTTTCCTTTCCTGAATTATTCATAAAAAATGTTTTGGAAAGTTTGAATGTACCAAACGCTGCCCGAGCAGTCAATAACAGCCATTTTTCTTTCGTAGCTGGATAAGATAGGCTAAACTTATCACAGGAGTTTGCAATGATCAAAAGAAGAGTTTTTGTAAAAATTCGTTCCCCAATAATTATGTTCATTCTTGGCGTGATGGTCCACCTGGGTATTTCGTGCAGAGTGGTTTCTCAAGAGATCGAGCATCCTGCTGCAAAAGTGATCGAGGGATTCCACCTCATGTCCTATTATGCCGGGACCATTTCCACTTCGACTGAATTTGTTAGCTATGGATGCAAAAAACTCGCGTTGAGCGCTACTCTTTCCGATGAGGAACTGTCCGTTCTTTTGCCCCATGCTGAACAGAAGGCCAAAGAGTATGGGATCCCCATCTATGTCGAAAAAAACCTGCTCGTGACCCCGCTCTTCAGTCCGACTATCGCCCAGGGAAAGACAGTCATCCTGTTTGCCTACAACCAGGATGTGCTGGATGAATACTTTGCCATCAAAACGTTCCGGAATAAAGCCGTCGCAGAGGGGCGACTGGGGGATGTGCAGGAGGAACTGGGCTGGCGGTTCGGCCGTCTTTTGAGCTACACAGATGAAACGATCGAACGGCTTTTGAATGATAAAAAATAAAGAATCGCCCGGTCGAAACCGCCGGTTAATCTGGGATCAACTCTAATTTTCCCTCTGTCACAGGGTTTTGTTGGCCTTCCATCCATAGTTCCAGATTATCCCCTATCTTTTTGACGATGCCTGAGGAAATAAGCGTTTGCTTTTTGCCCGGGATATCAGAAAAAATTCGGACTTCCCGGCCGATCACGGCGGAACGCTTCCTGTAAAAATCCAGGAGTTTTTCATATCGGCCATCGAGCAAAAGACCGTAATTTATATCTAATAATTCGAGAAGGCGTTTTAGAATCGATTTTTGCGTTATGGAAGAAGATGAGGGGAGGAAATCTCTCAAAGAACCGGCTTTGGGAACAAAGGCATCGGCGGTTATACGAGGTGTTTTTTCAACGTTCAATCCGATGCCCAAGATAATCCCATTGACCCTATCCTTGACCGTGTGGGTATGCACCAAAAAACCTGCGATTTTTTTCCCTTGGATTTGGACATCGTTAACCCATTTGATCTGGACAAACCCCTCGAGGCCCTCTGTGGCATCGATAGCCTGGACGATGGAAACAGCCGAGAGAGCGGGGAGCCCGGCATGATAATGGTCAATTATTTTTTTAGGAGAAAGGTAGATGGATAGATGGATATTGCCTTCTTGCGCTGCCCATGGACGTCCCCTCTGCCCGTGAAAGTGCTGCCCTGATCCGGCGAGACACACGATCCCATCCGGCAATGAAACGTTTTTTTGGCCGAACTCGACGAGGAGATCGAATTGGGAAGAGGGAGCACTTTGGACAAAAAAAGCATATTGCCAGCGTCCTGCTATCCGGCTCTCGCTCCTGTAAACAGATTTGCCGCCGTACAGCTTGTTTACCAATGGTGCGAGGTTCTGATCGATCGCAGAATAATCCTCGGGTTTCCATTCCTGTCGGAGAATGAACGCCTTTTCTGCGTCTTTTATATTATCCGAAAATACAATCATGAGAGGATTCTATCGTTTGTTGGACAACACCTTCCCAGGTCTTTCCCATGTCAGTTTCCCGTCATCCACGACAAAGACCCCATTTACCAGCACATAGAATATACCTTCGGCATACTGGTGAGGTTGGAAAAAAGAGGCTGTGTCCTTGATGGTTTCCGGATCGAAAACGACGATGTCTGCACAAAACCCTTCCCGGATCATGCCGCGGTCGCGGAGGCCGAGTATTTGAGCCGGCAGCGAAGTAGAGGCCCGGACAGCATCCTCAAGAGTTATGATTTTCCTCTCGAGGGCATAATGCCGGATTTTTCTGGGAAAAGTTCCGTAGAATCGTGCATGTACCGGTCCGTCCCCGGGAAGGGCGATACTGGCATCCGATGAGGTGGCAGTCCAGGGCTGGGCCGAAAAGGCCTCTATATCGATCTCGGACATCGAAAATCCACGCAATCTGACCCCACCTGGCATCTTGGCATATCCTTCCATTTGCAGCTTGATGACCGCTTCCACATCCGACATGCCCTGTTCTTGAGCGATCTCTGCGAGGTTCTTTCCGATATACGACTTATCAGGATAATCCATGACGATGATATTTTCTGCTTCACCCCTCCAATTGAGGTTGTGTTTGATGTCCCCATAAAGATCTTTGGCTTTTTCCGGATCATCCAGGACTTTTTTTAATTCCTCTTGGAAGTTTTTTCCCAAAGCCCACCTGGGGATCAACACTGTCATGCCGTCGCTCCCTGAACTGGTATACGGATAACAATCTGCCCAGATATCGACACCCTGTGCCCGAGCATCATCGATTAGCCGGATGATAGCCCGGCTTCCTCCCCAGAAGTCCGCTCCTCTTGCCTTGATGTGAGAAGCCACCACAGTGGCTCCGGTCCTTTTTCCCACGCTGATCAATTCGACGATGTTTCCCAGCATGTTGGGAGGTCCGGATTCATCCTGGCTGGGGACATACCACATGGGCGTCAGGCCTGAGGCCCTCTCGTGCGCCATGTAGACGCCTCTGTAGGAAGTGATCTCTTCCACCAAGGCCACCACCTCGTCCTCGGTACTCCAGATGCTCGGCACGTACTCCAGTCCCGTCGACATGCCGAAAGCCCCCTCCTCCATAGCCTTATGCACCAGTTTTTTCATTTGCATAATTTCTTCCGGAGTGGCCGGCCTCTGGAAATCATTCCCCATGACCTGACGGCGGATGGTGTTGTGTCCGACAAAAAGCGTGACATTCGGCCCGGTTCCTTTTGCAGCCAGAGCGTCCCGCTGTTTTCGGAAGTCAGGCGGTCCACCCCCGCACATGTTGGAAACCAGGGTTGTCACACCCTGGCTGACGAAGTTTGGCGCACAAAATCTCTTCTCGTTTTCCCCCGTCCATGTAGATTCATCTGCGACGCTGTCATAGGCATGGGAGTGGATATCGATAAATCCCGGAGAGAGAATTTTTCCAGAAATGTCGATGACCTGTTTCGCTTTCCATTTCCCCTGCAGCCGTCCGACTGCAGCGATTTTGCCATCTTTTATGCCCACATCGGCATAAAAGCAAGGATTGCCGGTTCCATCCAGTACCCGGCCGTTGGTGAAAAGGATGTCCCCTAGCTCTCCGGCATCGGGCGATAGAAAAGAACTGGCTGAGATGGAAAAAATAAAGATGAGAAACGCACCGAACAAAAATCTCGTTTTTGTCATGTTTTGCTCCACCGAATATCAGATATTACATTACATGAAATGTCCTCCTTATTTCAATAAGAGTGATTAGTAAGAATTTCCAAAACCCTGACAAAGAAACAGTCGGGCAAGCTGAAACGTCAGCCCGCTGAATTTCCCCAGCGAGGAAATTCCGCTTATTCCTCGGCTCGCTCTCCTCTTCGAGGAACCATGCCCGCTCGCCTCCGGATGGCTTCCTCTTCAGCTTGCCCGACTGTTTTAAGGCCCTCAGGGTTTTGGAAATCCTTAGGAGGATTTTATTGATTTTCTTTCGAAATTTTATTATCTTATGGTTAATCGTTATAATATTTTCATTTACGAATCCGTCTGCCTTATAAATTTATTAAACACGGAGAATAAGATGGCTGTGAATGCAAAGATTAGAGAGTATCGGCCGGAAGATTTAGAGCAAGTTTTAACGCTAGTCAAGGAATTGGAAGCCGAAATGGGAGAAAAATTCCCCAACATCAAGATTAAAACAGCAGAATGGGAGTACAAAACAAGATACCTGCAACCAGTGAACAAATATAAAACATTTGTCGCAGAAGTGGATGACAAAATTGTCGGGTACTTGATAGGCTATCCCTCTGTCAGCGCGCCCGAAGTGGACCGTATGTACGATGACCTTCCCGTCACTCCAGGCCATGTTCCTCCGGAATTTTATCTCCAGATCACCTTTGTGTCCAAACCTTTCCGCAACCAGGGGATTTCCAAAATGCTCCACAAGAGAATCGTGGATTATGCTCGAGAACAGGGGCACAAAGAGCTGTATGCCTGTATCGCCAAGTGGAACGAAGCGGAAATCAGTGTCATCAAATCTTTGAAATTCGAGATCAAAGACTTGGGATACCGGTACCGGTTGAGCTTGAAATTGTAGGGTTTTCTCTACTCCTCCACCTTTATCGTAACCGACGAACTCATCTGTCTGTTTTTCCCTTTAAAGGCGACAGCTTTGATACTGTGAAGGCCGGGGTCTAAGTTCCAAAATAAACTGAAGGGATAAGAGGCTTCTCCGATTTTTGTGTTGTCGACCCACCATTCCACACTGTCGATGGCCCTTTCATCGGGAAGATTCGTTTTGAGTTTGATCCTTTGGAATGCCCGGCGGAGAATCGGGTCCATCTTGAAGACATCGTTGTTTTGAGGGAATGCGATTTCAAAATCTTCTTCACTCTCAGGTGGAAAAATTGCTGGATTCTCTGTTCCTGTGTGGACAGGGCAAAATTCCCGTGGTTCTGTTCCTTCGATAAAGATATCCTCCATGGCCCCGGGACAATATTCTGTGGCAAGGTTTCCAGAAAGCGGGCAAATTTTTACTATGATCAAATTTTCAGCTCTCGGGAATTTCGCTTCCCAGTTTTTGTTCTCCAAAAGGAGCATTATATCCTTGAAAAGCGGTCCACACCCAGTCACTCCGGAAATGTTGAACATGGGGGCGGCATCGAAATTTCCCACCCAAACGCCCACGGTGTATTTGGGTGTGTACCCTACTGTCCAATTGTCGCGAAAATCTGCACTTGTCCCGGTTTTAACCGCACACGGGAACGGAAGATTGAGAGGGGATAGATAGCCGAATGCGGGGACCCGCGCATCCTTGTCGGCAAGAATGTCGGTGAGAAGATAAGCGACCTGTGTCGAGAATATCCTGCGTGGCTTTTTTCTTTTGTCCAGAGCGATCTCTCTTTCTTGTGTGTCCAAACATTTGAGAACGGATCGCTCTTCCACATACATCCCTCCCCTTGCCAGGGCAGAATAGGCTCTCACAAGCTCCAATAACGTGACCTCTCCGTTTCCCAATGTCAGGCCTACACCATAATAGCTGGGACTTTTGTCCAGGCTTCTGAAATCCATCAGCTTGAGCCTTTGGTAGAGAAGGTCTGTCCCGAGCCTATCTAGGAGTGTGACAGCCGGCACATTGTAGGAACAGGCCAGAGCCTGACGCAAACGCACCTTTCCGTGGAATCTTTTATCGTAATTCCGCGGGGAGTAGGTTCCAGTGGGAGTCGGAAGATACACATCCCGATCCTCGAGGATTTCAGCTGGCGTCATGCCTCTCTCCAGAGCCAGACCGTAGGTAAAAGGCTTGAGGGTGGAGCCCGGCTGGCGGAGGGAAACAGCGCCATTGACCTGCCCGTCATGGCGGTCGTCGAAAAAATCTTTGGAGCCGACCATACTCAGAATTTCTCCTGTTGTATTGTCCATAATTATGGCCGCGGCGTTGGTGATGCTTTTTTTCTCCAGGCTCTGGATGTGATCATGCACCAATTTTTCCACCTTTACCTGAAGAGCGAAGTCGCACGTGGTTTGGATCCGGCTCAATGTTCCTTTTTGGGATAAAGGAATTTTTTGGAGGATGAAATCGCAGAAATGAGGAGCGCGGAAATTTTGTTTTGCCGGAACGAGTTTCAAAGGCTCAACTTTGGCCCTATTCCACTTTTCCGCAGGGATATTCCCTTGCTTGAACATTCGATAAAGGATCAGTTCCTGTCTCTTTTTGGCTTGGCTGAAATGGCTGTAGGGATTGTGGGTGGAGGGCGATCGGGGGAGACCTGCCAGAAAAGCGGCCTCAGCCAGGCTCAAGTCTGCGGGAGATTTGTCGAAATAGAATCGCGAAGCCGCTTCGATGCCATAGGCCTGATTTCCATAATAGATGCGATTCAGATATTGGGTGAAGATTTCATCTTTGGCAATGGACCGCTCCAGGCGGATGGCCAGCCAGACCTCATGCAGCTTGGCAAGCAGGTTTCGACGTTTGTGGTAGATATTCCGCACGACCTGCTGAGAAATCGTGGATGCTCCGGATATGACTTTTCCCTGCCGGATATTTTGAAAAAAAGCCCGGATGATGGCAAAAGGATTGATGCCTGGGTGAAGAAAAAAATATCGGTCTTCAGCCACCAATGTGGCCTTTTGAAGTTCCGGAGAGATTTCCTCGAGTGTAGCCCAACGGCAGCGGCCACCTTCCTCTGAGAGGACCTCTCTGAGGACAATGTCGTTGCGGTCCACCAAAGAAAGGGAGATAACAGGGGCAGGCTTGAGTTTTCCCTCGGGAAAAGGAAGATACAACGAGGCCGACAAAAGGATCGGAATGGACAAGACGGCTATCCAAAAGATCTTTTTTATCTTCTCAACCATCACATTTCCGCCTGTATGATTCATAAAAATCCCTCGAATCATTCAGCTATTTTATTATTTTTATCGTTATTTCATTGCTCCGTCCGAAAACTTCCGGTGTATACATCTCTTCGATCTTGGTTCCAGGTGCGCTGAAAGACCCATAGGTCAAGGCGCGGACAAGATAGCGATGGGTGTGGATGCCGGGTGTCAGGGAATCGGCAAACAGGAGAACCCGGTCATCGTGCATCTCGATATGGTTAAAACCTTGCCACCACCGCTGCCATCCGCTGGATCCTGACAGTACTTCCAGTCGTTTCTGTTGTTCCTCGCTCTCGGTCAGGAAAGCGGGATTTACCGCTTCGAACCCCGCAGGCAGGGGGTCCTCCAGGACTACGAACAAGCTTTCCTGGGGCAAGATCACTTTTAATGTCACCACGGCTAGCATCCCCGCCCGGATGGATTCCAAAGGCTTTCCATCCAGGGTCGTTACGTCTTTCACCACGCTGAATCCCTGGTCTATGGCTGCCATTTCCTGTTTGGGTGCATAACTCAGTCTCGTTTGATAATAAAGTCTTCCTTCTCCCCTTTTATCGATCTTCAAGGTCACGGTTTTTCCAGGGGCAAGTTCGGAAAGACCGCTCTCCTTTTTCACCACCTTGTTCCTCATGCTGAACGATTCAACCAGAAGCTCTTTTCCGGCCAGGGAAACGGCGATCTTGAAATCTGGCTCGATTTTTTCGTACTTCCTGTAAAATTCACTCAACGCATAAAAAACATAAAAGTTGTCTTGTGTGGTCGCCCATGTCCCTGCTTTTCTCTTTTCCACGAGCCAGCGGGCCACAGAAGAAAGAAGAGGATTTTCCGTTCCCACATCCAGCAGCCCTTGCAGGATGAGAGCGGATGTCCGGTTGTTCGATGAGTAGATCCAGCGGCCCTCCCGGCCTTCGTCGTCTTCGAAATGGGCTGCGGTCGGGGAAACCTTGGCCTTGTTCATCAATTCCTGGATGAGCGTGTTCTGGGCGTTGATCGAGCCTTTGCCTTTGTTCAGGGCTTTGAGCAGGAGGGTTTTTCCGAAAAGCGAAAGGGTTTCCCTTTGGATGAAAAGCTGCTCTGCAAAGGAAGGTTCGGGCTGGTTGAAAAGAGCCAGTGCATATAAAGCATAAGCCTGGATGGTCTTCCAGGTTTTTTGGCCGTAGGGATAGTTTTGTTTGTCCAGGCGTCCCCGTGTCATGGTTTTCAAGTAGGGGATGAGGCGATCGATGCTTTGCTCATCAACGGAAAAGCCTGCCTCTTTGGCTTTCGCTAGCGCAAAGGCGGCATAACAGGAGTTGAAGGGGGAATCATGCGGTGAGTCCGGCCACAGTCCAAAACCCCCGTTTTCTCTCTGGTATTCTTTGATCTCTTCTAAGTTTTTTTGAATATGATCCTTCATTTCAGATGGGGAGAGGCTGCTCAGTTTAAAATCAGATAAAAGGTCCTCTGCAACAATATAGGGAAGGATGGAAGAAATTCGCTGTTCGAGACAGAGGTAAGGGTAGTGGGTGAGGAAATCAACGCTTTCCCCCAATCCCGATAACGCACTGGCCGAAGCCATAAATGCCATCCTGCTCTCTTCGGGGTACACCTCTTCGGGTATGCGGATCGTTTCCTCAGCCGGTTCTGTGGTCTCGCCGTGAAGGGCCACGGTTTCTGTCGGCCTGGGCAGTTGCAGCGGAAAGGAAATTTCCAGGCCGTCTGTGTCCTCTCCCATTTGGGCTCGAAACTCCAGCTCGGCCTTTCCGGGTTTTTCCACTTTGAAGGCAAACAGAACTTCTTGGCTTTCTCCCGGAGCGAGCGAGATGTTTTGAGTGTCTTTTTCCTCAATTAACAGGATTCCTTTGGCCTTGCATTCGAGGACTACAGCCGATTCTTCTGTGGTCTGGTTGTGAACGACGATGCCCCCGGAAAAGGTGTCTCCGACCCTGGCAAAACGGGGAAGGGAGGCCTGGAGAAGGAGAGGTTTGGTGACTTTGAAGTGATTTTCCGACCGCCCGAACCGGGAGTCTTGGGTTTGTGCGACGGCCATAACACGGAAGGTCGTCAGGTTGTCTGGAAGTTGGAAGGTCACGTGCGCATTTCCCTCCTCGTCCGTGTTCAGAGATGGATTCCAGTAAGCTGTGAAACGGAAGTCTCCTCTCAACTCGATCTCGGAAAGAGCAGGAGCAAAGCCCGCTTTCATCGCTTCTCCCAATCCCCCTGCCACATCCTCTCCTTTTTCACCGAAGGTCAGTTGCTCCAAAACAAAGGGCCGTGAATCCGATGTGTTGACGGCCAATGGTTTGTGGCTGTAAAAATCGGAAAAGGGATCGGGAGTCTGATAACCGATGAGGTTCAGCACTCCCACATCCACCACAGCAAGAGCCATGTTTGCCCTGGTGCCGTTTCCCTTCCAATCTTTCACTTTGATTCCAAGAGTTACTTCCTCACCTGGTTTGTATGTTTGTGCCAGATCGAGGATCTCCACAGCCAGGCGTTTTTCAGCCGGGTCCACGTTCAATTTTGCGTACCCGAGCTTGAAAGAAGGTTTGCCCAGATCCTGGGTATTGTCTGTGACCTTGGGGGTCGTCCGTCCTTGGACGAGAAGGACAGAGACATACACATTGGGCAGATGTTCCGAACGTATCGGAATCTCGATTTGGCTGGAGCTTCCTATGATCTCCCGCACTTCGGTGTGCAGCACGAATTCACGCTCCACAGTGATCAGCGCATTGGCCCGTTCATATGGGGATTTCACCAAAATCTTGGCCACGTCTCCGGGGCGGTAGTTGGCGCTGTCCGGGATCAATTCGACGATGTCCTCATCCTCTCTTTCCCAGGGGATGTAGTCGGTGCCAGTGACATAAAAATAAGTCTTGGTGATGACCGTGTTCCCCCTCCGGTCCTTCCCTTCTGCCTCGAGAAGATAGAAGCCTGCTTTTTCGGGGATGAATCGGACCTCTTGGGCTTGGATTGTGGTTTTGACCTTTTGCGTTTCGATGACCGTATCCACGGTCTCGGTTATCCATCGGAACCTTCCTCCGATCCCCGATTTTCTCACCGAGTTCCACTCCCGCTTGATAAGTTTCATTTCGATCTTTTGTCCTGGATCGACTTGGCCTTCAGGATCGACAGTGATGGCCCGAACGGTCAATTCTTCTCCTTTGGTCAGGAAGGACGTGCTGGGCTGCAATCCGATGTAATACTCTCCCAAGTGAACCATAGTTTGGATGCGGCTGGAAATGCTGCGCCTGCTCGGTCCTTGGACAGTGGCTTCCAGCGAGGCAAACACCGAGTTTTTTTCCTCTCCTCGTTCCAGCTTGGCTGATATTTTGAACTTTCCATCCTTGTCCAGTTCAGACTCTCCTGAGGAGAGAAGCCGGCTGTCTTCCTGTCCGTATCGTTCCCACCGGTCTATTTGGTTGCCGAAAACAAAACCTTTGTGTCCGGGCGGCGCATAATAGGCTTGGTTGAGCCGCAGATGCCACGCGACTTTTTGCGAGGCCATGGCTCCTCCGAAAAGATAGCTGGCTCTCACATCGGCACCGTATATGTCGCCGAAGATATAATCGTCTTGGGTGGACCTTAGATGAACCTCGAATTCTGCGGGCCTAAAGGCCTCGACCCGGAAAGATGAATAGAGATAGGATTCCCGGTCGCCTTTAGCCACTGGTGGAATGGTCACCTTGATCGGGTATGTCCCGAGAGAGGCTTCTGCTGAGGTTTCCAGATCCAGGTCAAAAGAACTGTAAGCATCGAGACCCACTTTTTTCTTCAACTGGCTTTTGTTGAAAGGATCCAGGACCTCGCATTCCACCTGGTCGATCTCCAGAGTTTTCCACTCGCTTTTTTCGCGTTTACGGATGATGCCTTTGATATGGACCGTTTCTCCGGCCCTGTACAGGCCTCTTTCGGTGAAAACATAACCCTGGATCTCGACAGGTTTGGGATTCCACTCGAACGGGATGTCGAACTGGTATGGGGACAGGCCCGTGTCCCATTCTGAGCTGATAAAGGCGAAGTCCTCTCCTTTGGTGGCGAAGATCCATTGCTGAGGCTGGGACCATTCGCTTTTGCTCTCGATCCCCAGGGCCTTCCATCCGGGTGATTCGGCAATTCCTTTTGCGTCGGTTTTTCCCCGCCAATAGATTTTATTGGAATCATCCCTGATCTCGATCGCGACTTCGGGTACGGGTTTGCCCGATCGAAGCTCGGTGACCCAGATGAGATTGTTTTCCGGCGAGAACTTAGCTGTGAGGCCCAGTTCTGTGACCTGGAGCATAGCCTTGGGGTACCGGCTCCATTCGTCCTCGAGAAGAGTGTCTATCTGAAGAAAAAGGGTCCCGTATTTTTCTGGAAAAAGTTCTCTCAATCTGAGGGGGAAAACATCCCTTTTGTTCCGTGTGATCGGCAGTCTTTCTTTTTTTTGAACGCTGAAAAAGTTTTTTCTGCTAAACTTTTCGCTGGAACGGAAGATCTTTTGATCGGCAAGAAGGGGAAGAATGTCTTCCTTGGATAAGGGGGTCGCTTCGACCATAATTTCCGGGGTATTGACAACATACAGAGGATAATTCAAGTCGCTGTAAGCTTCCACGATCCTGTGCCTGGTGTTCATGGAAAAGGAGGCAGGATACGGGGCTGTGACAAATTCCTGCTCGATATCTTCAGGGAGCTTGTTCCCGAAGACATCCTGGAGTTCCGCTTCTATCCTCACCTTGTATTTAGTTTCAGGCTGGAGAGGTAGGTTAATCCATATCGTGGAATCCGATTGCTCCCATTCGGAGTAATAATCGGGGATAGCGACCATCGGTTCAAAATGGATTTTTTGGACAAATGTGTTGTAAGGGATGGGATTGGAAAAGGAAAATTTCAAGGAATCGCGCGGGTTGTGATTGTCACCGGCATCTAAAGAAATAAATGTAAAAGTCGAGTAGGTTTCAAAATGGAACGTGACGGGTTTTTCCAGGCCCAGAGTTCCCTGCCTGCCAGGAAGGCCTTCGGCTATTTCCACGATGTACCGGGAATCCGGGAGGAGTTTTTCTTTTGGCTGGAGAAGCAAAGTGTATTCTGGAGGAGATTCGATCCCGTTTTCTTCGAGCAGGTCTGTGCCGGGAACTTTAATGGAAAATTCGATCGGGACTCCGGCGGCATCCTTCTCGGCTTTTTTAAAGGCAAAATGGGATTTGGATTTTTGGATGGGCTGGTTGAATACCAGCAGAATTTCTGTGTCTGGCCTCAACCATTTTTGTTCATGGCGGGGAAAGTGATGGAGGAGGCGAGGCCGGAGAGTCTGGAATGTCCAGGAAAAATTTTCCTTCAAAATAAAACCATCCAGGGCTTTTGTGCCGGCAGGAATGGTCGCTCTTATTTCTGTTGCAAAGGGAAAGATCTTATCCGGCGTGAAGGACAGGGTTTTGGGATTGAGCCAGCGGTATTTTCCGGCGAAAGAAGGTTCTAGCTGTATCAGTTCTGATCCACGACCCTCAGACAGGGCTTCCAGGGGAATAATGGGATGATCGAAAATGACCACGAGCGAGTCGTATTCGTGGGGAGCCTCTGTGCTGCCCTTAGGGCTGGCATAGGTGACCTTCAGGTCCCCTGCCTGAGCCATCTCCGCTGGTGAGGCCTCCGTTTCTTTTTTAGATTTGCATCCCAGAGGAAAAAGCAAAATAATCGGGATTAAAACGGTAAAAAATAAGGTGAGCCTTTTTTTCATTTTTATTACCTCTTCGTTTTTTGAGGTATACCACACAGCAGCGCTCGAATCAATCGCATCCGCATCAAGAAGTTCCCCCAATTTGCTCCTCATTTTGCTTTATTGCCGAACGGATCAGGTCAGCTGATTCGAAAACGCGCAGAATTTGCCCCAGCGAGTCAAATTCTGCGAAGAACCCTGCCCGCTCAGCCTCCCAACGGTTTTCTCTATCAGCTGACCTGATCCGTTCGGCAATAACGAATTCCGCTTGCGTTTCCATGCCTCTGATTGATATGGGGTCGTTTGGGAATGGTTTTGCTCATTGCAGCCTGTTTTTTTTACAAAATATTTGTGAGAGCAATAAAGTATAGGAAATGAGGAGAAAGAATAATGCAAGTTGTCGAAAAAAATGATGTCACCCCGATCTGCCCCCATTGCAACACCCCGCTTACGGCAATCGCTTTCCGTGAACTGCGGGCATTTTTGGGCAGACGTTATATCTACTTTTGCCCCCATTGCCAAAAAGTTTTGGGAGTAACTCACAGGAAAGGCTTCTGGATGGGGTAATCGGGAAAAAGCACAAAATATTCGGCCCAGTTTTTCCCCATCCTCTGCTTTCCTGCATATGTATTGTCTTGCGCATCGATAAACACATGATCGTCGGAGAGAGAATGAGTGATACTGTCGACATCATGGGCATTGATGCTGTTTATGAATTCCAAAACCGTCTTTTTATGCATCGAATCCTCCGGAAGTGTTATCCTTTTCTTTCACCTAGACAGGTGGCTTATCCAGGCTCAAAAAGATCACCAAAAAAGCCGTGGTGTCATACAGCCCGTGCATCAGGATGGGAACCCAGAGGTTCCGGCCGCTTCCCAGATAAAACAGAGCGTACAGAAGCCCCACGATACCGAGGAGGATCACACCGGATATGCCTTGGTAAGTGTGACCGATACCGAACAGGATGGAATTGATGATACAGGCGAGAATCCAGCCTCCATTCTTGTTCCCCCAAACACGTGCCAGGGTATTCATCAGATACCCGCGGAAGATCAGCTCTTCTCCGAAGGCGGCCAATGTCCAGACAACAAGGAGTCCAAAGATGAGGGCCGGCACGTTCCCCCGCAACACATCGAAAGGAGTTCTGTTCACCGGATGGCCGGTAAGCCGAATGACAACAGGCATGCTGAGACGGACCACGATAAAGATTGTAATCAGGCCTCCGACAGCAAGGAAAATCGTCTGGGGCCAACTCTTAGGCCTTTTCATCCCGAATTCGTGCCAACTGCTCTGGCGGAACCATAGGACCAAGCGGATAAGACTCAGCGCTAACAGGACACTTGCAAGAGTCAGCAAAGCGCTCCGGGTGTTATTTCCCCACCACAACAATAATCCTGAAACGAAAAATATAAATACCAGAATGGCCAGTTCTATTAGGGGATTTTTTAAGAATGTCAGTTTGATTGTTTTGTTCTCAAGATCGCCCATCGCTTATTCATCTATAACATTCTTCTGGATTATGCAAGTTCAACATGGAACACGGAAGCATTTCAATTGCGATGCCAAACAGCTTTTAGGGATGCTTTTGCTTCCGTGAAGATTTTTAACGCCATTCCATCACCGCCCTTCTCGGCGGCTCCGAACTGCGCACGTTAACACCCAAACTTTTCTACTATAGCCTTTGTTCCCCTGCTTGCCTTCGACTCTATTCCCTTAGCGTAGTCGTGCTCAATACAACATCGCCGTCTGACTGCGTCAGATCTCCTCGAAGAACGGTTGTAATGGCAAATCTTCAATGGTCGCTTCAGCCATCCCTAAAAGCCCCTTCTATCACGGAAATATAAATCTTTCATGGAGCAATCGTATAAATTCATGGCTCATTGATCCAAAAAAAATGTGAATTAACGCCAGAATTGGTGCCGGATAAATCAGCCGCTCTGTTGACTTTTTCGGTTCCAGGGCCTAGCATGAAAATAAGGGAACAGATGGCCAAATTTGCATCAGGGATGTTATTCTGCCGTTAGCTTATACAATAGCGGGATAGAAAAATTCCATTCAGGAGACTTTGAGGGGGCTCTTGAAGACTATAATCGTGCCATAAAAATCGATTCCAATTATGCTCCTGCATACTACAATCGGGGTATTGCATATGAGAATCTAGGAGAATATGACAGTGCTCTGATGGATTATACAAAAGCCATCGAAATCGATCCCGGTTATGTGGATGCATATATTAACCGAGGATGTTTATTGGTGGAGGAAGGAGATTTCGAAGGAGCCATCAAGGACTTCACTTTTGCCATAAGAATAAATCAATACCATGCAACAGCCTATTTTAACAGAGGGAGTGCCTGGCGGGGCATAAAAGAATACAAGAATGCCATTGAAGATTTTAAAAGAGCGATGGAACTCGATCCTGCCAAAAAAGAAAAAGCATCAGCTGAAATTAAATTTTGTGAGTCTAGAATAAAAGATTTATCATTGTAACGAGGAAAGGCTCAATGGGATTAAAACCCCTATTTTTAGCTATCCCCTTTAGCTTCTTGTTCCATGCACATACACCAGCTTCCTTGAACTCCCAGAATAATCAGGAAAAATTGAACCAAATTTTAAACAAAACGGCAAATTATTGTGAAAGGGTCAAAAGAATTGCCCTTTATTATGTGTGCGTAGAAAATACAAAAGACAAGATTTTTTTCTATCGATCATCCCGGTCTATTAAGGAATCTCCCTACGGGGAATCAGAACTAGTGCCCTCTAGGATCCTTACTTTAAAAAGAACGCGAAATTACTACCGTTTTCGGAGACTATAAATTTCTCCATCCCACTCCAACATTAAGATACAAATCTAATCAAGAATAAGCTGTTTTATATTCATCGGCGTTTTTTTGCCCTTCGGAGGAACCGTTTTTGCTGCATCTGGTTCGATAACTCCTGCAATTTTTTTAAAATAATCACTTGACATCCTGATTAGTGTGTACTATCATCGGAGTACTATTAGAGTGCTATAGGAGCGTCTTTGCCGTATTAATTTCTTATAAAAAATGGGGTGTCAAATGAGAAAAGCCTTCATTATTTTCATCCTTCTCGCTGTCGGACTGGCAGGATGCCAGAAAAAAAACGCCCAAACAGAATCCAGCGAAATCATCCTCACTCTTGGAGCTTACACGGTTCCCAAAGAAGCCTATGAAAAGGAAATCATCCCTGCCTTTCAAAAGTACTGGCTGGAAAAAACCGGACAGTCCGTCAAATTTGAAGAATCCTACATCGCCTCCGGTGCTCAATCGAGGGCGATAGAGGGAGGATTCGAAGCAGATATCGCTGCCCTGTCTCTAGAAATGGACGTCGAACGGCTGCGCACCACAGGTTTGATCACCCACAACTGGAAAGACAGGCCGTACAACGGATTTGTCACCCGTTCTGTCGTCATTATTGCTTTTCGTGAAAACAATCCAAAGAACATCTCCGGCTGGAACGACCTTGCCCAGCCTGATGTCAGTGTCTTGTACCCCAATCCGAAAACATCGGGAGGGGCCATGTGGGATGTGTTGGCCATATATGGCGCCGGCCTTAAACTTAGCGAGCAACAGACTGGACGGCCCAATCCCGATGCGGCAAAACAGCTTCTCAAATCAATTCAGAGAAACGTCAAGGTCATGGATAAATCAGGAAGGGCTTCGGTCACCACATTCGAGAACGGCATCGGCGATGCGATCGTCACCTATGAAAATGAAGTTCTTCTTCGTGGGAAACAAGGCCGCGAATTTCCTTATGTCATTCCCGAAGCCACCATCCTCATCGAAAATCCCATTGCCGTCATTGACAAGAATGTCGACAAACATCAAAACCGCGAGGCTGCTGAGGCTTTTGTCGATTTCTCCCTATCTCCCCCATCTCAAAGGGCGTTTGCCCGCTACGGTTTCAGACCTGTGGACCAGAATGTTGCCGAAGAGTTTGCCCAAACTTTTCCTCAGCCGAAGCATCTCTTTGATATCAGCTACTTCGGAGGTTGGGACAACGTTTTCGAAACCATCTTCGGCCCGGCCGGCATATGGACAAAAATCATAGAAGAACTTGGCCGTGAGTAATCATCTTTTTTCGAAAATCTCCAACCATAGAGGCGACCTTGTGCTCCGCAGTCTTTCCTTCTTCTACATAGGACTGCTGCTCCTCCTTCCTATCATCGCCATTTGTTCAGAGGCGTTCAAAGGAGGAATGACCGACCTCTGGACAAATATCACCTCCCCTCAAGCTCTCTATTCGCTCAAGCTGACTATTCTGACTGCCGCCCTTATGGTTATTCTGAACGTCGTTACCGGCATAGCCACGGCCTGGGTTCTTGTCCGTTACAATTTTCCCCTGAAAAACTTGATGAACGCCCTTATCGATCTTCCCTTTGCCATTCCAACTGTCGTCACAGGAATCATGCTCGTTGCCCTTTATGGGCCCAACAGCCTGATCGGTAGTTTTTTAGGTCGCCGGGGAATCGAGATCATCTTCGCTAAGCCGGGGATCATCCTGGCTCTTCTTTACGTGAGTTTTCCCTTTGTGGTCCGTGCCGTTCAACCCGTTCTGCATGAGATGGAGAAGGAGATGGAAGAGGCGGCGATAACGCTTGGAGCAGGCCCGTTTACGGTCTTTCGCCGAATCGTCCTGCCTACCCTCATGCCGGCTGTCCTGACAGGGGCGGCTCTGTCCTTCAGCCGGGCCATCGGGGAGTTCGGATCCATCGTCATCGTTTCGGGAAATATTCCTTTCAAAACACAAGTGGCATCTGTTTATATCTACGGCGAGCTGGAAAGCTATAATACTCAAGGGGCTCTGGGGCTATCTGTGGTCCTTCTTGTATGTTCTTTCCTTATCCTGATTCTGCTGAACGGTATGCAGATGTGGAGCCGAAAACATGAAGAATTCAATTGAGGCCGTTCGGGTGATCCGAAAAAAGCGCCGGGTCGGAAAATCCATACTCTTAGGGGCTGTGATCGGCTGGTTCCTGCTCCTCATTCTCTTTCCCCTTTATGGCATCATAAAGGAAGCTTTCCAAAACGGATTTCAACTTTTTCTCTCTATGCTGTCAACGCCGGAATCACGCCATTCATTTTTGCTCACCCTCTGGATTACGCTGATCACGGTCGTGATCAACACGCTCTTCGGGGTCGTCCTGGCCACCGTTCTGGTTAAGCAGAGGTTCCGTGGAAAGCTCCTCTTCGAAGGACTCGTCGATCTCCCTTTTGCCATCTCCCCCGTTGTTGCCGGTTTCATGTTCATTATCCTATTCGGGCCGCAGGGTTGGATCGGAAGCTGGTTCGAATCCTCGGGAATAAAAATTATCTATGCTTTTCCAGGCATGTTGATCGCGACACTCTTCGTCACCCTGCCGTTCGTGGCAAGAGAGGTTATACCGGTTCTCCGTGAATTCGGTCTCCAGCAGGAAGAAGCGGCCTTTGTTCTGGGGGCCTCAAAGTGGCAGACATTTTGGAGAGTCACCCTGCCGGCGATTAAATGGGGCCTTGCCTACGGTGTCACCCTGACGATTGCCCGTTCGATCGGGGAATTCGGTGCCGTGCTGGTCGTCAGCGGAAGCATCATCCGAAAAACTCAGACGGCAACCCTGTATATCCACCAGGAATTTACCGACTTCAACTACGTCGGCGCCTTCTCAGCCGCTATCGTTCTTGCCCTGGCCTCTTTCCTCATCCTCACGCTCATGCAGCGCCTGTATAAACGAAAGGAGGGGGCATAACCATGGGAATTCAGGTGCAAAGTATCAGCAAAAAATTCGGGAACTTCGTTGCTGTGGACAATGTCAGCTTCGAAGTCAAAAAGGGCGAGCTTGTGGCTTTGCTCGGTCCCAGCGGATCAGGCAAAAGCACCATCCTGCGTATTATCGCCGGCCTGGAAGAGCCGGACAGAGGCGAGATCTATCTTACGGGCCAGGATGTGACATCCATCGCAGCACAGAAGAGAAAGGTCGGATTCGTCTTCCAGCACTATGCCCTTTTCAAGCATATGACCGTGGAAAAGAACATCTCGTTCGGATTGGAAATACAGAAGCAGGAAAAGGTAAAAATAAAGGACCGGGTTGCCGAACTCATCAATTTGGTAAAACTTCATGGGTATGAAAAACACTACTCGGATCAACTCTCAGGAGGGCAAAGGCAGAGGGTGGCTCTGGCCCGGGCTCTGGCCACAGAACCCCAGGTCCTCCTTCTCGACGAGCCTTTCGGAGCCCTGGACGCCAAGGTCCGCAACAACCTGGCCACCTGGCTGAGAGAATTTCATAACGAACTGCAAATCACGAGCGTTTTTGTCACCCACGACCAGAACGAAGCCATAGAGATCGCCGATAAGATCGTCGTGATCAACCGCGGACGAGTCGAGCAGTTCGGCGATCCCCGGGAGGTCTATGAGCATCCCGACAGCAAATTTGTCGCCAGCTTCATCGGCCAGGTCAATGTCCTCGACGCCGTGGCGAAAGAAAATCGCATCTTTTTCAAGGACACGGATTACCAGGTCGAAAACAGGAGTAAGGAAACGCTGGCAGACGGAGATGTGGTGCTGTTGGTAAGGCCGGAAGATGTAGAAATCTCAGTCAACAAAGGCCCCTTCTCTATGCCCTTTGTTATCGACAAAATACATTACCGCGGGAGCCACTTCGAAATCGACTGCATGATCAAAAGCACAAACGTCAGGATCTTCGAAGACAAAAATCAATTCGCACAGCAGCAGTGGCGGGAAGGTCAGGAGGTCTTTCTCACCTTCAAAACCTACCGCATCTTCGAAGCAGAAGAAGGTCATGCAAAGGTGCGGGAAAAACTCAAAGAACTGGGGTATATTGAATAGATAATTTGCCGATCATTCTATAGGAGGGAGGTTCATTTTGCGGAGCAGTTCGTCGAAGCGGGGATCTTCTTTTTCCAATTCTGCACTTTGTCGATAGCCGTTTTTGTGTATAATTCAGAAGAAAATGTTCTTTTTAATAGGCGGCGTGCAGCCCAAAACCGTCCGTTTGGACAAACAAGCCCGGCTCTGTCAGGCTTGCCAGCACTCATCGGTCTATCTCAGGAGAGTCGATCACTATCTGAGCCTGTTTTTCATTCCCCTATTTCCGGTTAAAAAGGGAAAGCCTTTTTTGTCGTGCGATAACTGCAACTCGGTTTTCGATGAGCGCGGTATGGCTGTGGGGAAGGTGCAAAAAGATAGGCCCCGAACATGCCCCCATTGCGGGAGAGCATTGGCCGAGGATTTCGACTTTTGTCCCCGCTGCGGAAAAAGGATTACAGTCTCATAATAATCCCTGTTTCCGGATGAACAGGTAGCACCCCAGGCCGAAAATTACCCTGGCGGCATACACGATCCAGGCAATACTCCCGAAGGATAGGATAGAGGGAAGACCGAACAGGACAACCGCTATTCCCAACAGGATCAATTTTCCTTTTGGCTCTGCCGAGAGGAAGGCCAGCAGAAAAAAAACCAGGACAAGAAAATTGATGATCAACGGATAAGGATTCCGCAACATCCCTCGGTTTCCCTGTCAGTTCTCCTTATTTATCGAACCAAAGGTCCTGGAGGATGGATGCGTATTTGGTGAATTCTTTTCCATCCACAGTCAGGACGATTCGATACTCCCCAAGAGGCGCAGGCGGACCCATCTGCATCCGTCCACCGAATCCCATGGCTGCAAAACGTCTCATCCTTTCCCTCATCTGTTTTTCTTCTGCTTCTGATCGTTCCACTCGCTTCGTCATATCCCAGGCCACTTTGTTTATGCCAGGATCATTCGTGCCATCGATTTTATTGATGAGAGTATTGCCCTTAAAGACTTCGACTTTCACATCTCCCTGGGGTTTTTGCTTCAAGTAGTAGTAGACAACGATTTCCATGGGTTCGCTCTGGCCGTTGTAGTTGTCAGAACTGGTATCATGCATATCGTTGTTGACCCAGCGTATCTTGGATTCGACGTCGAAAAGGTGCGCGTCTTTCGCCAGCACGTCCTGCGTCAGCTCTACAAACGGCGAGATGTCAGCGATATAGATCCCGCGTCCGTGGGTGGCTAGGATGATGTCGTTTTCTCTGGGGTGGATCTTGAGATCTTGAACCGGCTGGGTGGGCATGTTGTTTTTCATCTTGTTCCAGGTTTTTCCGCCGTCGATAGAGACATAAACGGCGAACTCTGTCCCTACAAACAGAAGATCAGGATTCTTGTGGTGTTCCCGGATCACGTTGATCGGCTCATCGGGGAGATTGGCAGCGATGGATGTCCAGGTTTCGCCATAATCGGTGGTTTTGTACAGGAAGGGCCGGAAATCATCCCGGCGGTATCCTGTGTAGGAGACATAGGCGGTGCCTGGATTGTTCGGAGAAGCTGCCACCCGGCTCACCCAGTATCCAGGATTTCCGGTGATCTTGTCGTTGCACTTGGTCCAGTTTTTGCCGTCATCCTTTGTGATCCAGACATTGCCGTCGTCCGTTCCTACCCATAATAAACCTTGGACCAAGGGGGATTCGTCGATCGTTGTGATCGTGCAGTACTGGATGTTGCCATCCCCGCCCTTTCCTGTGGTGAGTTTTTCCGGGTCGTTGGTGGTCAGGTCAGGGCTGATCTCTTTCCAGTTTTCCCCGCGGAAGGTGGATTTCACCAGGACATTGCCCGCGTGGTAGATAACATCGCTGTCATGGGGAGAGACAAGGATCGGAGAATTCCAATTCCAGCGGAGCTTGGGATTTTGTCTGCTGTAAGCGATGCTCTTGCTTTCTCCGGTTTTAAGATCCGTCCGCTGGAGGGGACCGAACTGAGACTCGTTGTACAGGTAGCTGTTGGTTTGCCAGTCGAACTCATTGTACATGCCGTCCCCGCCTCCCACTCTTTCCCAATCCTCGAAATTGATGGAACGTCCATCCCGGCTTGTGCTCGGCCCCATTTTGGATCCATTGTCCTGGAGGCCGCCAGCGACCCGGTAAGGATAAGAAAAGTCAAAACCCACGGCATAAAATTGGGCCAAAGAGAGATTGTCAGGATGGTACCAGTTTTTTCCTCTATCGTATGTTATGCCCAGGCCATGGTCATAGCCCAGGAGAATATGGTTGGAATTATCGGGGTCGATCCACAGGGCATGGTCGTCTCCACCGAATCCCAGGGGCCGTCTGTCCCAAGTTTTTCCGCCGTCTTTTGTTCCCCAAGAGGAAGCGCTTAGCACATGGACGACCTTGTCATCGTTGGGATCGATACGGATCTGGCCATAATAATATCCGGGAGCTCCTCCGATATTTTCTTTATCTGTATTTACTTTGCTCCAAGTTTCTCCTCCGTCTTCGGAGCGATACACCTCGCCGTCGATCATGCCGCGGCTGGCTTTTCCGGCACGCAGTTCCTGGTATCTTTCTTCATCGGACATGTCTTTTTTGTTGGCATTTTCGATGCAGGCATACAGGATGTTCGGGTTCCTCAGGTAAATATCGATTCCGATCCGTCCCAGCATTCCGCCCGGGAGCCCTCCTCCCAGCTTTTTCCATGTTTTTCCGCCGTCCGTGGTTTTGTGGATACCGCTTCCCGGACCGCCCAGATTGAAAGTCCACGGCAGGCGTTCTTTGTCATAGGTCGCAGCATACAGGATCTCGGGATTGGTGGGGTCCATCACCGCATCCACGACACCGATGTGCCTTTCGCGGACAACCGGACCCAAGATTTTTTCCCAGGCCTTGCCTCCGTCGGTCGTCTTGTACAAACCCCGTTCGGGATTCATAGAATACAGATGCCCGAGGGCTGCGACATAGACGACATCCGGATTAGTGGGATGGATCACGATGCGGCCGATGTGGTGGGACTCTTCAAGTCCCATGTTTTTCCATGTTTTTCCTGCGTCGGTCGATTTGTACACTCCGTCACCCCAGTAGGCGCTTCGGGAATTGTTGGCTTCTCCCGTGCCGACCCACACGATATTCGGATCGGAAGGGGCGACAGCCACATCGCCGATGGAGAAAATCTTTTCGTTTTCGAATAGCGGTTCGAATGTGATTCCATTATTGACAGTCTTCCACAGATGGCCCGATGCCGTTGCCGCATAAAACGTTGTCGGTTCCTGTTTGACAACGGCGAAATCCACGAATCTTCCGCTCTGGCGCGTGGGTCCGATCTCCCTGTAGTTGATGTTTTTCAGCATCTTTTCGTCCAGAGTCTGAGAAAATGTTTCAGAAAATGTGAATAAAATACAAAAAATGGCTAGAAAAAAAATGTAAATTTTTTGATGTTGTTTTTTCACGCTTTCCTCCGTGTTAAATTGACCTGGATAATTTATGGATTATCCAGTTTAGTAGGTTATGTGAATACCACATAACAGTTATAAAGGTCAATAAGGTCGTTCCTAACATAATTGGGAAGCCCCTCTATTTTTGTGCTTGCAAAAGGCTATATATCGGCTATTAGGGATGGTTTTGCTCCCGCGAAGATTTTTAATGACATTCCATCACCGCCCTTCTTGGCGGCTATGAACTGTGCACGTTAACACCCGATCTCTTCAACTTTAACCTCTGTTCCCATGCTTGCCTGCATCTCTGATTCTTTGGCAAAGTCGTGCTCAATACAACATCGCCGTCTGACTGCGTCAGATTCCCTCTAAGAACGGGTGGAATGACTAAATCTTCGAGGTCGCTTCAACCATTCCCCAATACCCGATTCATCAAGGAAATAAGTATGCTTGCCATGCATTGAAATTATTCGAGAGATTCATTAATATAAAGAGCGAGTGGTGATCCATGATAAATGCGACGACGATATTATGTATTCGACACAAAGGCAAAATAGCTATTGCCGGTGACGGCCAGGTGACTCTTGGCCAAACGGTTTTGAAAAAAAAAGCCAGCAAAATACGAACCCTGTACAAGGGAAACGTCCTGGCCGGGTTTTCCGGAGCGACTTCGGATGCCTTTGCTCTCTTTGCCCGGTTCGAAACGAAACTGGAAGAATACCATGGCAACCTGTCCCGTGCTGCGATAGAATTGGCCAAGGACTGGCGCTTGGACAAAGCGCTTCGCCGGCTGGAGGCCCTCCTGATCGTGGCGGACAAGGATTTTTCCTTCCTGATATCCGGGACCGGGGATGTGGTGGAACCGGATGACGGCATCCTGGCGATCGGCTCCGGCGGGGCTTATGCTTTAGCTGCCGCCCGCGCCTTGGTCACAAAAACCGACATGGCTGCCAAGGAAATCGCTGTCGAGGCCATGAAGATCGCTGCAGAGATATGCGTGTACACCAACGATCAAATCACTGTAAAGGAACTTTAAATGGCTATTGCACTTCCGGAAAGTCTCGAAAAAATAGTGAAGAAACACGAAGGGGCCGAGCTCACTCCCCAAGAGATCGTTGCCGAGCTGGACAAATACATCATCGGACAAAAAGCGGCTAAAAAGGCCGTTGCCATCGCCCTGCGCAACAGATACCGCCGGCAAAAACTTCCCTCTGAGCTTGCCGATGAGATCGCCCCGAAAAATATCCTGATGATCGGCCCGACCGGTGTGGGAAAAACTGAGATATCCCGGAGGCTGGCCAAGCTCACCTCCTCGCCTTTTCTCAAGATCGAAGCCAGCAAGTTCACCGAAGTCGGGTATGTGGGGCGGGATGTGGAATCCATGATCCGGGACCTAGTCCGGATCTCGGTGGATATGGTCAAGCAGGAACAGATCGCCATGATAAAAGAAAAAGCCGAAAGGAATGTGGAAGAAAAAATCCTGGATATCCTGCTGCCTCCGCTGCGGCGCACTACCCCTTCCCCTGACCAAGCTCAGGAGGAGGCGGAAAAATTCAAAGACACAAGAGAAAAGCTGAGGAAACAATACAAGCAAGGCTTCTTGGATGACCGGTTTATCGAGATCGAGACTAAGGAAAGAACAGCCTCCCCGTTCGAGATATTCTCCAACAGCGGAGTCGAGGAGATCGGCATCCATATCCAAGAGATGATCCCCGGATTGATGGGCGGAAAATCCAAGAAGAGGAAAGTAAAGGTTTCCGAAGCGAAGGACTATTTGCTGGAAGATGAACAGCAAAGGCTGATCGACATGGACCTGGTGAATCGTCTGGCTGTGGATAGGGTGGAGCATTCCGGGATCATTTTTCTGGATGAGGTGGACAAGATCTCAGGCCGGGAATCGGGCCACGGTCCCGAAGTCAGTCGCGAAGGAGTGCAGCGGGATCTGCTGCCCATCATCGAAGGCACGACCGTAAACACCCGGTATGGATTGGTCCGGACAGATCATGTCCTGTTCATCGGAGCCGGGGCTTTCAATGTGGCCAAACCTTCGGATCTGATCCCCGAACTTCAAGGACGCTTTCCTATTCGTGTGGAATTGACTTCTCTGGATAAAGGCGATTTTATCCGCATTCTGACAGAGCCAGAGAATGCGTTGATCAAACAGTACGAGGCCTTGATGGGGACAGAGGGCCTCAGTGTCGTATTCACAAAAGACGCGATCGAAGAAATTGCCGAAATCGGCGAAAAGGTGAATGAATCCACGGAAAACATCGGAGCGCGAAGACTTCATACGGTGATGGAAAAGGTGATGGAAGAGATTTCCTTTTCTGCGCCCGACATGAAAAAGAAGAAAATAAAAATCGACAGGGAATACGTGCAAAAACAGCTCGAAGATATCGTGAAGGACGAAGACTTGAGTCGTTTCATTCTTTGATGAAAAAATTTTGTTCAATCCTTCTTTTATCCGTTCCCTTCCTGCTTTGCCTCTCTTGCGGAAAAAAAGGAGACCTTCAGCCCCCGCTTGTCCGGTTTCCTCAGGCGGCCATGGAAGTTCAGATTGCGCAAAAAGCCGAGGAGATACTCCTGACCTGGCTAAACCCGATAGCCTATGAAGATGGCAGCACTCTTTCAGAAATCGACAAGATCGAAATTTGGGTTTTAGAACTTAAAACAGCCGAAGGAATACCGACCACGGAAATTCAGGCAGAAGAATTTGAGCAGAAAGCCAAGCTTTATGCCACCATCGAAAAAGATCGGATTTCTGAATACTTTGTGAAGGACAGGGACACTGAAGGATTGATGAGCTTTTCCTACCGGTTGTCCGGAGAGGATTTTTTATCCAAAAAGTACACCTTTGGCCTTCGCATTAAGGACAGAAAACGGTATTCCCCCTTCTCTGCATTGGTATCGCTGAAGCCGGAGGTTCTTCCCCTTCCCCCGACGGATGTGGTGGCGACGGTGTTTTCCGACCGGATCGAAATCAAATGGAATCCCCCCATAAAAAACAGAGACCAGTCGATGCCTCCTAATCTGGAGGGCTTTAATATATACCGTTCGGAAAAAGAAGGAGAACCTCGACACCTGAATGAAAAGTTGGTAAAAGGAGAAAAATACGACGACAAAGACTTTAGTTTTGGCCAAATTTATAAATATGTTGTCCGTGCTTCTGCCACCAGCACGTCTCCTTTTTTGGAGAGCGGGGATTCAGAGGAGATTGAAATCTTGCCGAAGGATACCTTCGCCCCTGATCCGCCAAAAGGATTGATCTTTGTGGCAGGCCAGAATGTTTTATCCATCACCTGGGATGCCAACTTGGAGAATGATCTGGACGGGTACAGGGTTTGGCGTCGGGAAGAGGGAACCGCAGAATTTCGCATTCTCACTCCGGACCTGATAAAGGAAAATGCCTATAATGATAAGGCGGTGGAAAAAGGGATAACGTATGTGTATTTTGTCACGGCTCTGGACAAATCCGGGAATGAAAGCCAGAGATCGGAGACGATATCCGATAGAATAAGGGAGAGTTTGCTATGAAGATCTATCGTTTTAAACACAAAGATAAAATTTCCTATGGTGTCTTGAAAGAAGACAAGCTTTTGCCTATCGTGGGTTCGATATACCGAAAATTCAAAACCGCAAAAAAGGGCATTCCTGTGGGCGATGTGACCTTGCTCCCTCCTGTTTTGCCATCCAAAATCGTTGCGATTGGTCTTAACTATAAGGATCATGCCATGGAGCGGGGAAAACCATTGCCTGAAGAACCCTTGATTTTTCTCAAACCTCCCACAGCGATCGTGGGTCCAAAAGATATTATCGTTTATCCTCCCATGTCAAAACGGGTGGATTTCGAAGGGGAATTGGCCGTGATCATAAAAAAGAAGGCACGCCTCCTCCACTCGGATGAGGAGGCCAATGCCCATATTCTCGGGTATTCCTGTTTCAACGATGTGACGGCAAGAGATTTGCAAGTCAAGGATGTCCAGTTCACCCGGGCAAAATCCTTCGATACGTTCGCTGCGGTAGGGCCGTGTGTAGCTACCGATATCGATCCCTCGGGACTGAAGATCAAGACATTCCTGAACGGAAAACTGAAACAATCGGGGAATACGCGGAATTTGATATTTTCCGTGCCCTTTTTGGTGCGATTCGTTTCGCACGTCATGACCTTGAATCCGGGGGATATCATCACCACCGGGACGCCGTCGGGGATCGGACCGATGGTGCCCGGCGACAAAGTGGATATCCAGATCGAAGGGATCGGGACCCTGTCCAACACGGTCATGAAAATCTGGGATTAATGAATCATCATAAAGCATAAATCATGAAAAAACTCAGATAATGTTCTTTCTGGGATGTGAAATAATAAAAATGAAAGAAAACATTTTCATTACAGATATAGCTTTTAGTTTTTAATATATAAATTTGTCCCTTTTTAAGCGATCGCATAGATAAATTTACCAAAACTAGAATTTGAATTTTATTCCTATTCGAATCGACAAACCGCTTGAGTTCAACTTTAATACTTCATAATTGAATTCTGGAAATATATATTCTTCAATTTTATCGATGTATGGATTTTTTTCCTCACCACCGATTTCAACTTTAAAGTTTTCCACTCCGTTTAAATGCAAATATTGATAGAAAGCTTCGATACAAAAAGTGAGAATCTCCCTAGGTGTAAAATCAATACCTAAGCCGATATGAGATCCAAGTCCATTAGTGCTACCTGAATATATTGCAGAACGATGTATCGATCCACCGTAATACCAATTTGCCTTACTTTCCACATATCCGAAATGATAACCCACACCCCCTTGAAGATTAATCTGAATTTGAGAATTTAGTGGGAGAGAAAATATTAGAGACGAAAATATGGGTGTTGTTCCTATCCAAACTTGAGGAATTACGCTATAGTATTCACCAATATCCGAGAGCCAATAATCACTTTCCATACCTTTGATTAAATTCTCGGTGTGACCGACACCAAAAGATAGACTAAAGTTTGAACTAAACTTGAAAATGAACTCAGCTAGGAATTCTATTCCTTTACCGGATTCCCTCATGTTGCCAACTGAAACATATGATGCATATTTTTCCTGCGTATGTACTGTTTCTTGAATACTATTGCCGCTATTCAGGCCAAAACTCATTTTGACATAATACTCTGTTGCGATGAGATCTAACGGCAATGAAATGAACAAAACGGCTAAAAATAAAATGAGATTTTTTTTATTTGTCAATTGATTTTGATCGCTATTTTCTCTTCAATTTTTTGAATTACTAACAAATATTTAGGCATGGATTCAATCTGCAAAATATCCAGCCCTGTGGGCAATTCTGTAATTGTGCCCTTTCACTTTGATATCGATATTTTTGAATTTCCCGTCAATCACGTAATTTTTCGGGGAATAATACAGGAGATAATAACTTTCGGCCGCATTGACCGCCTGCTGGAGCAGGTATTCCGGATTTGCCGAACTGTCCACAAACCCACCTGTTGCCTGTGCCATCTGTTTGAAGGCGCCGTAGATATCATCGGATTCTTCTTCCATACGTATCCCGTACGCAAGCTCTGCCTGTTTGGTTAAAAAAAGGAAATGAATGGACACAGAGGCGTCCGCATAGGCGTTTTTTATCAGGTCGACATCGAAAGTAATGTCTCTGGTGAAGAAATCTTGGAGATTTGCAAGCGTTTGTTGCATGGAAAAGTTATCCTGATACATAGACTGGGCCTTGCTTAATACATTGGGATCTAGCCGCGGAATAAATTCCCTTTGATAGAAAAGAAAAACATATTTCTGTCCTTCAATATCTTTAAGGAATTTTGCAAAGTCCAAGAGCTGCAATTGGTCGACATTCCTCAAGTTTTCTAACCGACTAATTCCCGTGGCATACGCCATACATAACTCTTCAATATGTGGATCTGATCCATCGGGATCGTAAAAAGCCTGATCATCGGACCTAAGGGCAGCTGAAGGATCAACAACAGCAGCTAAGGCACGCGCAACAGCCTCTATATCTCGAATAACACTGTTATATTCTGAACTGCCGGTAAGAGTCTCTTTTCTCAACAGGTTTTTGAATTCTTTTCTTAGATCTTCTTTTGTCCCATACATAAAGACTTTTTCATTCATCTTGTATGCTTTTAGCGGCGTTATAACCCAAAGCTTATCCTGGGGAAGAAGAACATTGTCGACAAAAAAATCGATCGCATCTCCCATTTTCGACGTGTACTCGCTAATCTCGAAAAAAAGGAAGAAATTTCTGGATATCTCCGGTTCATACTTCTTCTTTTCTTCTTTCCTCTCAACAGCTTTTTTTTTGATCTGATAAACCGCCTCGATTTTCTGGCGAACCCCATCCTCATAAACCTGAAAATCGTCGATTGTCAAGTTGTCAACGAATTTGCTCCCATCAAAAACTCTAACCGGTACCTCTATATTAATGACAAGAGATATTTCTTTAAAAGCTTTTTGAGAGAAACTTGCAAGGTTTATAATCAACAAAAAAATAACAATAATTACTTTTCTCATTTCCCACCTCACGAATTATGTAATTATAAAGAGGGATCTTTTAATCTGCATAATATCCTGCCCTATGACTTATTCTGTAGTTTTTTCCTTTTACGTTAACACTAATATTTCTGAATTTTCCGTCAACCTTTTTGTTTTTTGGAGAGTAATAAACGAGATAGTAAGTTTCAGCAGCCTCTGAGGCTTTTTGGAACAGATGTTCTGGATTAGATGAACTTTCGATAAAACCTCCTGTTGCGAGTGCCATTTCCCTGAAGGCGCTGAAAACATCTTCAGAATGCTCAACGAACCGGACTCCAGAAATATAGTCAGCAGGTTTGGTAAAAAATAAGAAATGGATGGAGATGGATGAGTCAGAATAGGCCTGCTTCACTCTTTTTACATCAATTGAGACATCTCTTGAAGATAGACCGTAAACAGTCTGAAGCTGAAACATAAAATTGGGCATGTCTTGATACATTTGCATAGCCTGATCCAGAACTCTCGGGTCTACGTATGGGATGAACTCTCTCTGATAGAACAGGATAACAAATTTCTGCCCCTCCATCTCTTGCAGATAGTTTGCAAAATCAAATAATTTTTGCTCATCGATTTTTCTAAGGAATTCCAATTTTTCCAAAAGTTGAATATATTCGCTAAATATTTCATCAACATCTTCTTTTTGACTTACGACACCTTCATCCTCATATAATATGCGTTCTTTTGGATTGCCCAATAACGCTGTCAATGTTCTTGCCTTTTTTGTAACGTCTTCAATGGCACTTCTGTATTCAGAACTCCCGATTTCAGCATCCTTCCTTAAGATGTTTCCTAGTTCATCGACAATTTCTTCCCTAGCCATTTTTTCAAGGGATTCACTCTCAAAACCGTATGTTTTTAAGGGAGATACAATAGTTAGGCTATCGCCAGGAATCAGAACATTTTCAAAAAAATAGTTCAATCCATCCTTCAATCGTTTTGTATAGTCCTCAATTTCGAAAAAAAGGAAAAAATGCCTTTGTGTTTTTGGTGTGAATATTTTCTTTTCCTCTTGTCTCGCGATGGTTGTCTTATTTATGAAATACAGTGCATCAATATCCTGAAGCACTCCGTCCTCATAGATTTCAAAATCTCCGATAGCGAGATCCTCGACAAATTTGTTCCCATCATATACTCTGACCGGCACTTCAATATTAATGGCAATGGCTTCTTCCTGAATTTCTTGCCCGGACAAAAATAAAATCAAAAACAAAGTACTTATTATAAAGATCCCCTTTTTCACTCATTCACCCCTTCATATCCTGTCTCTTTTATCGTAAAGCAAAGAACGTGCCAAATCAAGGGCTTGGGTATTAGCTGCACTGTTGGTTGATTTCTTGTCCTGAATTCTGTACAGGTGTCACTTCTAAGGACTCAGTGATCTTCATTATCCAACCGCCTGCAACAGATTTGACGTTTTGGGATGGAAACAAGACCTCTCCCCATGTCACCAATTTGTCACCAGAAATGCTTAAAATCGCCTAGTTTTGCGTATGGTTGCTAAAATGGAAAGAAAGAAAAAGACCGGAGATTTTTCAGGGAAAACTGGAAATATTTCCAAGACCTTGAGGTGTATGGCCTAACGAACGCTACTATCTATTATATGTTTGCTCGGAGTCCGTGAAAACTTGGTGTGGCGCCCGGCGACAGGGTGGATGTCCAGACCGAAGCGATCGGGACCCTGTCCAACAAAGTCATGAAAATCTGGGATTAGAATTGCCAAAGTAATGAAGAAAAAACGAGGAAAGATGCAAAAAAATGCATGGAATTGAACCCGAATTCAATTTATTGGATTTTGCTATCAAACCCCCATTCTGCGGATTTCCCTATCTTTTTTTTTAAAAACAACTTACGGATGTGCATAGTTCATCTCCATTTGGCATATAATATGCATATAAATCAAACGGGAATTCGCATAAACAAGGGAACCCATTATGCTAAAATTCATCGTGAAAAAAGCAGTAGTGCTTTTATTCTGTTTGAGTTTAGCGCATCTTCTGCTGTCAGCCCAAACAGGGGTGAAAGAAAATCTTGCCCTCAAGACGGACAAGCCCATTAATGTAGACGGAATCATGAGTGAGCCTGTCTGGGGAAAAGCACCGGATGCCGGTATATTTTTCCAACAAGGTCCAAGCGAAGAGGATTTCGATCGTTTTAAGACTGAGGTTAAAATCCTGTATGATGAGGGGCATGTATATTTTGGGTTTGTCTGCAATGATCCCGAACCGGATAAAATACTTGGCAACACCATAAGGATCGACGGCGATCTCAGGGATACCGATTCCATGTACATCTTGATCGATACCTTCGATGATCCGGCCAGTTTCTTTTTTTTCTCCATCAACTTCCTCGGTGCCAAATCGGACGGGAAGATCTCTAAAGACGGTCAAACGGCAGACTATGAGTGGGATGGAAACTGGGAAGCGGTGGGCCGAAAAACAGATTTCGGATGGAGCGCCGAGGTCGCTGTCGAACGGGGACGCTTGTTCGATGAGCCGGTAGAGAGCAAGACCCTGGGCTTATCCTTAGCCAGGGTCGTGCCCAGGGTGGGGAGCACCTTTTACAGCGGCCCGCTTGATCCTCCGTTTGATTTTGCACAGATTGCCCCCCTTCTGGAATTGAGCCTTGTGGGTCTTGAGCTGGGGGCGAGCATTAGTCCTCATGTGATTGCCCGCTTAGAATCGGGAGCTGAAACTGAACCAGGAGCAGGCATCGATGCCCGGTATGCCTTTTCCCCGCAGACAGGCGGACGGCTTGTCGTCTACCCGGACTTCGCCACGGTGGAACCGGATGAGGAGAGGATCAACCTGACGCCATATGAGCTTTACTTACCAGAAAAAAGGAATTTTTTCCTGGACGGCCCAGATTATTATGATCGACCAATCCAGCTTTTTTATACCAAGAGAATCGGGGACTTATATGGAGGGGCAAGATTTCAAGGAGCAGCCGGAGCCTTCGTTTTTTCCGGGATGAGCGCTCAGACCAAGAAACAGGAGGACCTCGGGGAGGCCTCGGCCAATTTTTCCGTTTTTTCTCTAGAAAAAAAGAGTAGGGCCGGCTCTGCCGTTTTTGGATTAACGGCAGCCAACAAATTGATCGACAGCCAGAACACCGGCGCTGGAGGAGTCTATTCCGATATCCAGATTATGAGAAATCTCAGATTCTCCGGGCAGTTTGCTTTTAGCTACGGTGATCACAACAAAGGAAATTTAGCCTTTTTCCTCGGGCCGAGTTATGATACAAAGAGCTTCCATATGCACCTCCATTACATTCACCTGGGTGAAAATTTCGGTGACAATGTGAATCAGGTGGGCTTCATTCCCGACGACAATCGCAGGGAGCTGGATTCGGCCATCCATAAGGATATTCCTCTTAAAGGAGGGCTTTTAAACAAGATAGGCTATCGATCCAATTACAACATTTTTTGGGGTATGGACAGCGTGCTAAGAGGCTGGCAGATCGATCAGGGACTTATATTCGGGCTGAAGAATAAGTTCACTATTTCCATCACACATACACAGGAGTACAGGTTAAACGACTTTTTTCCCGAACCACGGCTTATCTATATGAAAGGGGAAGGTTATACGGAATATGACCCTAGAGTATTTGGACATGGGAAGTGGATCGGCGAACCTGGGAGGTGGGAAGAAGTGTACATCAAGGATTTCCGGAATAACCGGACAACATTCACCAGCAGCTATCATGCTGGCAACTGGAAATCCTTCGGAGTTGACGCTTCCATAGGCCGCAACTTTGACTCGAACTTTCAAATGATCGCATTCCATAAAAAACTGAAATTTACGGAAAAGCTGTTCTCGGAATATGATATCTACTTCTTAAGATATGATGAGGAGATCTACTTTAAGAGCACAACAATCAACGTGCTGAGACTTACCTACTATACAAACAGAAATATGACATGGCAATTCTTTTTCCAGTCGAATTCGGCCATCAGCAAAAGCAATTTCCATATCGTTTGCACTTACAAACTCAAGCCTCCTTTTGGCTCCATTCAAGTGGTTTACCAAAAAGGAACAGCAGGTTTTGGCGTGAAGGGAACTCAAGATCACACGCTATTTTTTAAATACACCCATAGGTTTAAATGAAAATGAAAAACCGAATTTTGTGTTTATCTGTCCTCTTTATTTTTCTTTTAAGCTGTGCCACTTCCCCTGACCATCAACAGGCAAAAATTTATGTCAGTGGTTTAGACTCCTTGATGAACCGGAATTCCGGGGAGGTTTCCACCCAAATTACAGACGAGTGGGGATTTGTTTGTACCGGGATATGGAAAAAAGATAATCCTTCTGCCGGCGATGTCCTAGGGGAAAACAAGGGGCCCACAGCATTCACCGAAAAGGAAGCGGACGCCCTTTTTGCGGCCAAAGGCACCTATAAAGTGATGCACTTTATGAAGTTTCTGAGGACCGAAAAGGTCTCCATCAGGACCATCTCTTCCACGGGTGATACCAGGGTGATAAACGTCGGAAAAACCCGTGATGTGAATCACCATGCTTACATCAGGGTCGTGTTCAGGGACGATAAACTGGTCCATTTCAAGGTGTGGCCCCGTGTGGAATCCGAGTAAAACTAAGCAAAAAAGCCTCACAAATTTTTAGGGGCGCTCTTCTATAAGTTTAGACGTGACTTTCAAGTTTTCTCTGCCATCAGGTATGTCCTCTGCTCGATAAAGGCGATGCGTCATGGCTGGGTCAAAAGTCTTATTTGACGCGAAAAAAACGTGCACGAAGAAAAGGAAAGATTAGACTTTTTCGTTGATTTGTATTAAATAAAGGGGGCAGGCGAGATGCGAGATTTTTTTACTGATTTTTGGAGGTGCGCATGAAATTCTTTTTGGATACAGCCCATGTTAAACAGATAAAAGAAGCGGCCGGTTGGGGAATCCTCGATGGCGTTACGACGAATCCTTCACTTTGTGCCAAGGAGAATGCGAAGTTCGAGGATCTCATCAAAGAGATTTGCGATATCGTGCTCGGCCCGGTGAGTGTGGAGTGTGTTTCGACAAAAGCGGAAGATATGATCAAGGAATCGAGGAAGCTGGCCTCCATAGCGGATAATGTCGTCGTGAAAATTCCGATCTGTTTGGAAGGATTGAAGGCGACAAAAGTCCTGTCCCAGGAAGGGATCCACATCAACACGACCCTCATCTTTTCTTCATTGCAGGCGTTGTTGGCAGCCAAGGCAGGAACCCGGTATGTGAGCCCTTTTGTCGGCCGGCTGGATGATATCAGCCATGAGGGGATGAACCTCGTGGAAGAGATCGTGACCATATTCGACAATTACGGCATAGACACAGAGATTATCGTTGCAAGCATCCGGCATCCCCTGCATGTTGTGGAAGCAGCCCTGATCGGCGCTGACATCGCGACCATTCCCTTCGGTGTTATCGAAAAACTGGTCAAACACCCGTTGACAGACATCGGGATGGACAAATTCCTGAGCGACTGGAAAAAGGTCAAAAAAACCTGAGGTCTGAAGGGTAGCCATGTCGATAGACAAAAAATTGGAGGAATTGAGACGGCGGGAAAAGCTTGCCGAACTTGGCGGGGGAAAACAAAGAGCGGAACGCCAGCACGAGGCTGGAAAACTCACGGCCCGGGAAAGGATCCATCTTCTGTTGGATGATGGGACCTTTCAAGAGATGGACAAGCTGGTGGTTCACCACTGCCATGATTTTGGCATGGAAAAGAAACAGATATATGGGGATGGGGTTGTTGCGGGGTATGGAACTATCGAAGGCCGAACGGTTTATATATTCGCTCAGGACTTCACCGTGTTCGGCGGATCCTTGAGTGCCGCCAATGCCGCCAAAATCGTCAAGATCATGGATCTGGCCATGAAGGTCGGGGCACCGTTGATCGGTCTCAATGACTCGGGTGGAGCCCGGATTCAGGAAGGCGTGGAAAGCCTGGGAGGATACGCGGATATTTTCCTGAGGAACGTGCTGGCTTCCGGAGTCATCCCGCAGATCTCCGCCATCATCGGCCCATGTGCAGGCGGAGCGGTGTATTCGCCGGCCATGACGGATTTTATCATCATGACCAAAGGGATCAGCAACATGTTCATCACAGGGCCGGAAGTCATCAAGGCGGTAACACAAGAGGATGTCTCCATGGAAGAACTGGGAGGAGCCGAAACCCATAACGCCATAAGCGGTGTTGCCCATTTTGCATCGGAAAACGAGGAACAAACACTGGCTCTGATCCGAGAGCTTTTATCCTTTATCCCGAACAACAACATGGAAGATCCTCCGGAAAAAGAAACTTCCGATCCTCCCGATCGCACCAATGATGACCTGAATTTTGTCGTTCCCGATGACCCGAACCAACCCTATGACATTCGGAAGATCATAACGGAAGTCGCGGATGACAATTACTTTTTCGAGGTTCAGGAGCACTATGCCAAAAACATCGTGATCGGGTTCGGGCGTCTTGGGGGAAAGCCGGTCGGTGTGGTGGCTAATCAACCCGATCACCTGGCCGGAGTGCTGGATATCAACTCCTCGGATAAAGCTGCCCGGTTCGTCCGGTTCTGCGATGCCTTCAACATCCCGTTGATCACGCTGGAAGATGTCCCTGGTTTTCTTCCCGGTGTGGCTCAGGAACATGGCGGCATCATCCGCCATGGGGCCAAGCTTTTGTATGCCTTTTCCGAAGCCACCGTCCCGAAAATCACGCTTATCACGCGCAAAGCCTACGGCGGAGCCTATTGTGTCATGGCTTCCAAACACATCAGGGCCGATATCAATTATGCCTATCCCACAGCAGAGATCGCTGTGATGGGACCGGAGGGAGCGGTGCAGATCGTGTACAAGAGCGAGATAAACGGGGCAGAGGACAAGGAAATGCTGCGCGAAAAAAAGGTGGATGAATTCCGCAAAAAATTTGCCAATCCCTACATCGCTTCTGAAAAGGGGTTTGTCGATGAAGTCATCGAACCCAAAATGACCAGACCCAAGTTGATCGCAGCATTGAAGATGCTGGAGAACAAAAGAGATCAAAATCCCCCGAAAAAACACGGGAACATCCCGCTTTAGCTTGTCTCCCCATATCTTCATGAACAATTCAGCTCAACATTTTTCATTCTGAATAGTTTTTAAACATCCTCACTAGAGCGGAGGACATGCCTGATGGAAGAGATGCCTTCGGAGTAAAGAATCCGGTTGAGTCTGAGGAAGCAGTTGCATATAATACAAGAGCAATCCATCGGCTTCATGCCGCCAGATGAATCAGGATAGGCGATGGCAAAAAAATTCAAAAAAATTCTTGTGGCGAACAGAGGGGAGATAGCTGTCCGCGTCATCCGGACGTGCAGAGAAATGGGAATCATTCCGGTCGCTATCTATTCCGATGTCGATAGGACAGCTCTTCACGTCAGGCTGGCCGATGAGGCTTACTCCATTGGTGAAGCGAAGCCTTCTGCCAGCTATTTGAACATCGATAAGATCATCGGCGTGGCCAAAGAATGCGAGGCCCAGGCCTTACACCCCGGGTACGGATTTCTTGCCGAAAATCCCAAGCTTGTCAAACGCTGCGAAGAAGAAGGGATCGTGTTCATCGGTCCCCCTTCCAAAGCCATGGGAATCATGGGAAACAAAACCGCTTCCCGCATACAGATGGCTGAAGCCGGTGTGCCGATCATACCCGGAACCCTTCAACCGATCGAAGATGAGGATAAACTGGAAGCCGAGGCCAAAAAGATCGGATTCCCGGTCATTCTCAAAGCCTCCGCAGGTGGGGGGGGCAAGGGATTGCGCTTGGTCAGGAGCAAGAAGGAGCTCCTTTCTTCTTTTCGTCTAGCCCAGTCCGAGGCGGAATCGAGTTTCGATGACCCATCCGTCTACATTGAAAAGTATATCGAGGAACCCCATCACATAGAAGTCCAGATCCTGGCGGATCATTCCGGGACCACTGTGTATTTGGGAGAAAGGGAATGCTCCATCCAGAGACGCTATCAGAAAGTCCTGGAGGAAACTCCCTCTCCTTTTCTGGATGAAAAGACCCGGCATGAAATGGGACGAGTTGCCGTAAAAGCGGCGGCTGCCGTCGATTACCGCAATGCAGGGACGGTAGAATTTGTCGTCGATAAATATAAGAAATTCTATTTTCTCGAAATGAACACCCGCCTTCAGGTCGAACACCCTGTGACGGAGATGGTTACCGGGATCGACCTTGTCAAATGCCAGATAGAAATTGCGGCGGGTAAGCCTCTGGCCTTCCGCCAGGAAGATATCAAGCCTAGCGGTCATTCTCTTCAGTGCCGGATCTATGCGGAGGACCCTGATAACGATTTTATGCCCTCACCTGGAAAAATCCTCCATCTGCGTACTCCTTCTGGAGGATTGGGAGTTCGGGATGACAATGGTGTATATGAAGGGTACTTGGTCCCGATGGACTATGATCCTTTGCTGTCCAAGCTCGTCACTTGGGGACAATCACGCGCAGAAGCGATCCAGCGAATGCTCAGGGCGCTGTCGGAGTACCAAATTTACGGAATAAGAACCACCATCCCTCTTTTCAAACGTATCCTTCAACATCCTCAATTTTCTTCGGGAGACTACAATACCCATTTTATCCCCAACCTGAAAAAGGAAAAGGATGGGGACAGCTCCGAGGACAAGTTAGTTGCTCTCATAGCTGCAGGAGTAAAAAGTTACTGCGAAAGCAAAACAGGACTTGGATTTCGCCAAAAGCAAAAGACAAGCCTTTGGAAGGCACAGGGTAGATGGCAAAACCAGGATAAGAGGCGCAGATAAAAATGAATGTTTCCTTTTGGCTTGACGGCAGAGAATTCAGCTTGAACCTGACACAAACGAAAACGAATGACATCCGGGTTTCTTTGGGTAATAAAACATACGGGGTTTCAGTCGAATTCATCGGAAAGGAAGAGATTTTGCTCAATATCGATGGGAAGATTCACAATGTCATGGTCGAGGCCAACACAACATCCTACACCGTTTATGTGAATGGACAGTGTTTTCAGATCGAGAAAAAATCCGCGCTTCAAATCCTTGGCCCCAAAGCGGGGAAACAACGAATGGCCAATGTGCAAACATCCATGCCTGGAAGGATCGTGAAGGTTCTAATGAATGAGGGAGATGAGGTCGAGGAAGGTCAAGCGGTGATGATTCTAGAAGCCATGAAAATGCAAAACGAGATAAAATCTCCCCGGTCAGGACGCCTTGGCAAGATCGGGCCCCAGGCGGGGGATTCGGTCGAGACAGGGGCTCTCCTCTTCACCATCAACTAATCCTATTCATAAAAATGCCGATTCCACTTTTCATTTTCAATAAATTCAAATTTTCAAATTCATTAAAGAAGGGGCGGGTTGGGTCGGTCGATGAAATTTATATTTAGGGCGAAAAATGCTATATTTATAGACGAATGTATTTATCTGTAATTAAACTAAAAAAGAAGTTCAAAAGACTGGTATTCCTGTCTGTCCTGATTTTGGTTTTCTTCGGGGCCGGCGTCGTTCTTAAAAACGTTTTCCTGCACCAGATTCAAGGGATGATCCAGGAAAGTTTTGGATATTCTGAGCTTCGTCTTTCTTTTTTTCCACCTGCTCTCATCCTCAAAGATGCTCGGTCGAAATCTGTATCCCCCTTTTTTTCCGCAAGCAAGATCGCTGTGAGCATCTCCTCCCGATCGTTACTCTCCAAAGATAGGCCTCTCACGGTCCTCATCGAAGATCCCGTTGTAAGAGTATACAGCACACCGGATGACAAGCAAGAAAACGACAGAAAAAAGATCCAATTAGCTTTGCCTTTTGATATCGATCGAGGCGTGATCAGGAATGGGGCGTTGTATTATTGGGGAGCCGAGACCCATATCCAAGCCAGCGGTGTAAGCGCGATTTTTACCCAAAACGGCGATGAATTTACCGTCAAAGGAGAATCTAAAGAAAATTATATCTCCATTGCACCGGATAAAAATCCAATCGGGGGAAAGCTGAGCTTTTTACTGAGCGGAAGAGGGCAGGAAATTAACATACAGAGGTTGAAATTCTCGGGTCCAAGAGGAGTTATAAGCGCGGTGGGAAGTCTTGTGGATCCTTTTAATCCTGAACTGCAGCTGCAAGTCAATTTTAGCCTCCGTCTGGATGTGATCCCTGATTTTCTGGATATCCCTTTTGAATATAAGGGTTGGGCAGCTGGAAAAGGCCGATTTGAAATGAAAGATAGTCGTCTCACCGTGAATGCAGAATTCACGAGCGATGATTTTTTCCTGAACAGTGTCAGAATGGGAAGGGTCGATGGAATTGTGGATTATAATGGATCAATGGGGCGTATGGAATTCGATGTCCAAAAAAGAGGATTTCAACCGGAATTTGCCCGGGTGAATTTTAATGAAGAGAGGGTGTGGGGAACGGCAAGAGGATTTTATCTTGATCCGATCATCAGTTCTCTGGAATTACCTTGGCCGGTGTCTTCACCCTGTTGGGGAGATTTTTCCCTCGATCGAGAGAAACTCTTGGTCCGTGCCGAGTTCAGGGATGAAGAACCGGGGATGTTGGATTCAAAATTTTCATTCAACGGTGAAGTCAAACTTGAATGGGACCTACAGAAGACGGTTTCTTTCTCGACCGAACGTTTGGATTCGAGTTTTTCCAGTTTGAAAGGGGATGGAGGTTTGGTGATAGGCAAAACGATAGATATCACCTTAGATGGAGAAATCACGGATTTGGTACAAACCCGAGAATTCGTCTCTCTCTTGCTCCAGCAAAATTTCTCGTTCCCTGAGATACGGGGAAGAGGACAATCTACCGTTCACATTTCCGGTGATTTTAACCGGCCCGAGGTTCACATGACTTTTGCGATGACTCCAGGGGGGTTTGACAGATTCGATGTCCAATCTGTCGAGGGAGAAGCCAGCATCACTGAGAATGGTTTTTACGGACAATTTAATATCGTCGATCCCCAAGCTAGAGGCACGATCGATGTTAACACGCAGATGGACGAACTCACAGTGAATGCCGGCGTGGAAAGGGGAATTGTGGAAACCCTCCTTCCTGGATTCGATATATTCATTCCTCTGAAAGGCGAGGCATCGGGAGATTTTGTGTATCGACTTAAAGGAGAAGAAGTCAGTTTGAAAGGAGATTTTTTAAGTTCAGCCTTGAAATTTTCCGGCCAATCAATTTCCCAGGTCAAGGGAAAAATCGATTGGGACGGAACGGCTGTATCCTTTTCGGATGTGTCATTTGATCTTCATGAAGGAAAGATTATCGGATCTGCCATGATGCAACTGAAAAATGGTGAATTCGAGGTGGATGTTTCTGGCAAAGGGCTAAATCTTAATTCTATCTTCAAACCTGTGCAGGGGATTCTGTCTTTTACAGCAAAAGGAAAGGGAAATCTGGAGAGGGACTCGGCGTTGGGGAACTTCGCTATTCAAGATTTGTATTTCGATCCTTTCAAGGGAACCGAATCCCAAGGGGAATTGCAGGTCAGCTTTTCGGAAAACAAAATACAGCTTGAACTGGATGGAAATTTCGAACCCGGTCAGAATAAATTTTTCATTTCTCTCGGTATCCCTCTCCAGGACGAAACGATATCCGGGGATATTCGAGGTTCGTTCACCGACTTTAACCTGCTTCTGCCTTGGAGTGGAGCCGAAGGAACCATCAATTATATCGCCGAGATCCGGGGAACCAAAAATGCGCCTCAAATAAAAGGTGCTATCGATTTCCAAGGGGAGATATTTCCTTTCCCCGGATTTGCCCATGCGATCCGGAATTATTCTGGATATATCTTTTTCGAAAACGGAGAGTTCTCTATCCGTTCCATACAGGGGAAATTCGGCGGAGGAGATATCCAGGGCTCCGGGCGCGTAAACTTGGGTAAGGAAGGGATAGAGCTCATCGATATTAAGGCCGAAGGAAAAAATCTGCTGCTTTCTCCAATGGAAAGAACCAAAGCTTTGACAGATGGGAACATCACGCTCGTGAAGGATGCCGGACGATTTGTTTTAAGCGGGGAGTTTCTTGTGCGCCGGCTCACATGGCGAAGGGAGATCACGGAAAAATTCTCCTTTTACTCGACCCCCTATTATGAGCCCCAAGAACAGCCTGGGTTTTTTGATGATCTCACGCTGAACATCAGGCTGAAAGCCGACGATAATGCGTGGATGGAAAATTCGCTCGGGAGGGTGCGGGGACGATTTGACCTCAAAATCATGGGAAACATCAAATCTCCTATTCTTTTAGGAGATGTGGAAGCATTGGATGGCGATTTTATTTTTCAAGATCGAAAATTCAGGATTTTGAGCGGCAAAGTGAGTTTTATCAACCCCCAAACAATCGAACCCTACCTGAATTTTAAAGGCGAGACCTACGTCAAAGATTACAGACTCACTTTTTCATTGGATGGATTTCTGGATCGTCTCAATCCGGAATTCACGTCGTCGCCGCCTCTCCCGCCTGAAGATGTCTTCGCCCTTCTTGCGATGGGAGAGGCTTTTAAAAGAACCTATTCCTATGATATGAGTACTCAGCTCAGCACAGCATCTCTCCTCTCCTTTCAGCTTTCTGAAGGGGCGCAGAGGCAAGCCGAAGGGCTTTTCCTGATCGATCGTTTTAGGATCGACCCCTTTGTCATCGGATCCTCCGCTGAAGTCACGGCTCGGTTGACGGTAGGAAAAAACATATCGAGGAACTTTTTTATCCTGTACTCGACAAATTTAACGACGCAGCGCGAGGAGATCATCCGGATGGAGTGGCAGTTGACAAGGGATTTGTCCATCGTGGGGACCAGGGATGAAGAAGGACGGATAGGTTTTGATATCAAGATCCATAAGAGGTTCTGATTTGGGTAGAAAATTATGGGCGTTGACATTATTCTTCACGGGGATTTTTGTTTTTATTATCCCATCTTTCCGATTGTATGCCTATTTGCAGGAGCCCATCCAGCTTATAACGGAAATAAACCTTAGCATAGATGAAATGCCCGCCGGTCCGGAGATGAGGAATCTCATCCCGATGCAAATAGGGGAAGTGTATTCTTTAAAGAAAATCACAGAAAGCGTTAAACAGATCTACCGAACAGGATTGTTTTCTGATGTCAGAGTTCTGCGCGAGGGGATCCAAGATGCAAAACTCACGTATCTTTTGAAAAGAAAGCTTTTGATCCGGCGAATCGATATTGTCGGAGCAAGCGAGCTTCCCAGAAGGAGGCTTCTGGAAAATTTAGACTCTGTGAAGGAGGATGGATCATACTCGGAGGACAGTCTGAGCAAAGCGGTTGAGGAGATCAGGGATTTTCTGAGCAGAGAGGGTTTCTTTCAAGCGGAGATCGAGCCGAAAATCGAGAAAGATCCTGAAACCCCCCAAGTCAATGTTTCATTTATCATCGGATCCTCCCGGAGATACACTGTCGGAAAAATAGAGTTTACAGGAGATATGATCCTCTCGGATCGGGAGTTGCGAAAAAAAATGCGGACGAAAGAGGGGATGGAATTCGTGCCCTCTGTTTTAGAAGCGGACCTGGAACAGATCAGACAGAGTTACCGGGACCAAGACTACCAACGGGCAGAAGTCATGATTGCGGAACAAAGGTTTGACGATGAGAATGAACAAGTGTCTCTTGTCATTCAAGTGCTGCCGCAAGAAAAGATCGAGATTTCAGTGATTGGGGCAGATGTTCCTCTAGACCTCCTTAGACCTATATGGGAAGCACAGATATTCGAAGATTGGGGTTTGAGAGAAGGGGATGCTAAGATCATCAGGTATTTGCGAAAAAAGGGTTACATTTTTGCGACCGTTGATTCGTCCGTTCAAAACGAGGATAACCTGATGCGAGTGATCCACAGGATATCTCCTGGAGAAAAGTTCAATTTCCAGAATATAACCTTCACCGGCATGGAGTATTTCACTTCCGATGAGCTCAAAGGGGAGCTCATGTTGAAGCGAAGTTTCTCCCTTTTCAAGAAGGTCGACGGCGCGAGACTTTATGAATTGCCACAAGAGATCGAGCTTTTGTATGAGGTGCGCGGTTTTTCGCAAACTCATGTGGAGTTGGTCTTTGACAAGGAAGGCAACAAACTCAGACCTGTTTTGATTATTCAAGAAGGAGTGCAAAACAAGATCGACAGTATTTCTATCCAAGGAGAAAATATTTTTTCGGAGGATATCCTGTCCGAAAAGATCGGCGGAATGCAAGGAGGACCATTTTTTCAGCCTGATATACAGAAAGATATCGAAAGACTGAAAAGGTTTTATCTGAACCAAGGTATCAGAGGGACCGATATCGTTGCTGTCGTTGAGCAGGTTCAGGACAACCTGTATGCCGTGCGTTTCGAGATCGAGGAAGGCCGTAAGGTCCAGATTGAAAATATCGTCATTACCGGATACAGCACCACCAAAAAAAATACGATCTCGAGGGAACTTTTGTTGAAGGAAGGGGATGTTGCGCGCTACGATGCGATTCGAGAATCGAAAAGAAAACTGGAAAGATTGGGTATTTTCACAGAGGTCGTTATCGAGGAGATCCCGATTTCCTCTGACAGAATGAATTTATTGGTCAGTGTCAGGGAAGGAGCGAGGAATTATGCCAGTTTGGGGATCGGCATGGAGACAAAAAACCAGCCCCGGACCTATGCCTTTTGGGATTATGAATTCAGGCCGCGAGGGACCGCGGAGTTAATCCGGTACAACATCTTCGGCTCTGCGGCTCAAGCCAGCCTTGTCGGGCAGCTGAGTTTTAGGGAAACTCGCGGAGTTTTTTCTTGGAGGCAGCCCTACTTCTTCGGCCTCCCGATGGAAACCTATTTCAATGCATGGCTAGAAAGAGAAACACGCACAAGTTTCACCTATAAAGGAATTGGATTAAGTTTGACGACTGTAAAACCGCTCTCGAAAACAGAGAATATGGATTTGCTGGCCACTATGAGGTATGCGCGGAGAATCATAACCGACTTGGAAATTGAAGAGTCTGAAATAGACCGTCGATTCTACCCGTTTTCCACTGCAGCGGTCTCGGGTAGCTATATTTGGGAAAGAAGGGATGATCCATTCAATCCCAAGAAAGGATTCTTTT
>CAZIDF010000006.1:60955-174881 GCA_964538085.1 uncultured Eubacteriales bacterium
AGCTATATTTGGGAAAGAAGGGATGATCCATTCAATCCCAAGAAAGGATTCTTTTTCAGTTCTGTATTCGAATGGGCTTTTCCTTATTTCGGGACAGAATCTGATTTTTTAAAGACATTCAACAAATTTCAAATTTATGCGCCGGTTATAACGGATGTGACATTCGGAATGACTGTACGGCTCGGGTTAGCCAAAGGAAGAGTTCCGATCCATGAACGATTTTTTGCCGGAGGAAGCAACTCATTTCGTGGAGTGCCGTTCGATGCGTTGGGACCCAAAGATCCGGTATCCGGAAAACCTGTCGGGGGAAAAGCTTTGATCCTGTTCAATTTTGAGTTGACTTTTCCCATTATCCCCGCATTTGAAAATTTGTACGGGACCCTTTTCTTCGATATGGGAAATGTTTTTGAAAGAAGAAAGCAGGCCAGCCTGACCGATTTGAGGAATGCCCTGGGCTTGGGTTTGAAATACAAGACCCCCTTAGGTCCGGTTCGTTTGGAGCTGGGTTGGAATCTGGACCCGTATCTTGGAGAAAAAAGTTTTATAGGCTTTATAACGATCGGCAATGTATTCTAAAAAAGCGAGTACCAGCAGAAATACGGTGAAAACCCTCTTCTTTTATTTTTTTTCACTTAGTCTTCTTTTCCAAGGACTTGGCTGGGGAGAGATTGTCGACCGGATTGTTGCCATTGTCAATGATGAAGTCATCACGCTGACGGATGTCAACATAATCTTGAAATTCGGCCTTTTCGAAGACTTGGATGGATCCCAGGAAGAGGGTGCAAGAGAAAAAATTCTCGAACGATTGATCAATCAAAAATTGGTTATTCAGTTGGCGAGTGAACGTGTGACAGTCGCCGAGGAAGAGCTTGAAGCTTTTTTGAGCGATATAGTCCAAAAGACAGATCCCGCTCTTGCAGAAGAAGCCCTTCTTCAATTTGGCTTGGATTGGGATGACCTGAAATCCTATGTTCGAGAAAAATTGCTTTTTCAAAAAATCGTGGCCCAAAGGTTCAGTCGGGGTGTCATCGTGAGTATCGAAGAGATCGAAAGCTATTACGAACAGGTTTATGTCCCTTCCCAAAGGGAAAAGAACATCGATCCTCAGCCCATGATCGAATTGCTTGACCAACTTGAAGGGGAACTGCAGCGAGAAAAGGTCGAAGCTCAGGTCCAGGAATGGATCGAGAATTTGAAACGTGAGGCCAATATACAGATAATCATTTCTTGATTTTTGAGGATGGAATATGGGAAAGATAGCTTTTTTATTTCCAGGACAGGGTTCCCAGGCTGTGGGAATGGGAAAGGTTTTTTATGACTCATTCTCTGAAGCGAGGGATATCTTTGAACGAGCAGACGAAAGTTTGGGATATTCCTTATCACGGCTATGTTTTGAAGGGCCGGAAGAAAAACTGCGTTTGACCCAAAATACCCAACCTGCCCTGCTCGTCGTCAGCCACATCGCCTATTCCCTACTCGGAGAGATCCCGGCCATTGCAGCGGGCCATAGCCTGGGAGAGTACTCTGCATTGGTCGCAGCAGGTTCTCTGTCATTCGAGGATGCCGTTCGTCTTGTGCACAAGAGAGGGCGCTACATGCAGGAAGCTGTCCCAGTGGGAGTGGGGGCCATGGCTGCTCTAATGGGAGCGAATTATAAAGAGATCGAGCAGGCCCTTTCTCAAGTCAGCTCAGGAGTTGTGGAAATAGCGAACTGGAATAGCCGAGAACAAATTGTCATTGCCGGTCATGCAGGGGCCGTGGAGGAAGCTCTGGCCCTGATAAATCCCCGCCGTTCTGTGATGCTCCCCGTGAGTGCTCCTTTTCACTGTCAACTTATGAAGAGTGCTGAGGACAGACTCGCTCATGACCTGGATGCTGTTCGATTTCAAGATTTAAAATTCCCGATCGTTACCAACGTGGATGCTAAGCCGATCCACGCGGGAGAAGACGCAAGGGAATCCTTGAAAAGACAGGTCACCCGAACCGTGCTCTGGTTCAAATCTATGGAAGTCATGGCAGAACAAGGGCTTCAGGCCTTTGTGGAATTGGGTCCTGGTAAAGTCTTGTCAGGGCTGATCAAGCGTATCGGGCGCGATTGGTCCTTTCCTCCAGAAATCTTTAATGTGGAAGATGCCGATACCCTCGAAACTGTCAAAAAATTCTTTATTTCTGCGGAATAAGGTCAGCGACGCTTTTGACGACTAGAGTGGGATGTTCTCCGATCGAGGCCAGGTCTGCTTCTTTTGTTTCGCCGCTGAGAACGAGGATAGAGTCACAAGGAATTCTTCGAGCCAATTCCATGTCTGTGTAGATGCGGTCCCCGATCATCACCACTTTGTCAGGGGAAACGTTGTGTTTTTTCAGAATGTGGGCGATCATTTCTGGGTTTGGTTTTCCGAAGATCTTGAAGGGTTTTTTGTCCGTCGCTTTTTCAAAAAGGGCGAGCATGGCTCCGGTATCGGGTATAAATCCCTCCGGTGTCGGACAGACCAGATCAGGATGTGTGGCGATGAGATCCACACCTTTTTGCATCCAGAGTGCCGCAGTTTTTAATTTTTCGTAGGTGAGCTCGGTATCGAATCCCAAGATAACAAAGCTTGGATTGGGGGATTCGGTTTGGAATCCGGCCTCGATGAACATCTCTTTCATCGATTTTGTTCCCACGACATAGATGTCACGGACCTCTCTTTCGAGCAAAAAAGCGATGACACCATCCGTGGACAGAATGATCCCTTCCTTGTCGGTATGGATACCCAGGGCAGATAGTTTTTGTACATAAGCCGATTTGGAGCGGGAAGAATTATTGGAGAGAAAGTAGAAAAAAATCCCCCTTTCCTTGAGATAACTCAGGAATTCTTTTGCCCCGGGAATAAGGGCATCGCCTATATAGATCGTACCGTCAAGATCGAGAAAAGCGATTTTTTTCGTTTGAAACAAGCTGTGACCATGCGGCATTCAACCGGTTCCTTTGGAGGAAGAAAGGGCATCATTGACATATTCGATGGCGGAGAGGAATGTCACGGTTATGATGATCCAGGAGAGAGCATAAAAACTCCAGCGCCCTATCTGAATCCAGTAGTGGGGACCGAGCAGAGCTAGAAAGGCACCAAAAGCTTGAACAGTGGCTTTGAGCTTTCCGCTTTTTTTTGCCGAGACCGTCCGGTTGTTTTGGGCTAAAACGATCCTGGAGTACGCCACAGTGATATCACGGAGCGCCATGATCAGCGGAACGAGGAAAAGGACAAGGCCTTGGGTCGCCAAAGCCCAGTAGATGATGAGGCGGGACACACTATCTGCAAATGGATCGAGGGTGGCTCCGGCTTCGGATACCAGACCGAACCGCCTGGCAATGATCCCATCGCACAGGTCGGTGAGTTCTATGACCGACAAAAGGCATAATCCGAGCAGGAGCGTGAAAGTCGTTTCTCGGCCATAGATCAGAACAACAAGGAAAAGAACTGAGATGGGAATCCGGCCCAGGGTCATGTATTGGAGGAGAAAATATCCAGGAGTCCGCTTTTTCTTCTCTTTAATTTCCTCTGGGGGTATTATGACATCGATCCGATCCGGCATCATCTCAAAGGAATTATACAGAATTGTACGCAAAATGAAAATGTGAAAATAATGGTCGCTCTTTTTGGTTTAGTCCCTTTTCAATCTTATCCGTTCAGTCTTTCCTCTCTATCCCTTACCGTGAGCGGGATCTCAAAATCGATTGATCTTACAAATGAAATCCGATTCCTATGGAAAAGCCCCAGCTGGTGCGCTGGTATGTTTCCTGGAAGGCAAGGGGATAATCATCTATCTGCCAGCTCCTGCTTGCATCTGTATATTTGGTATAGAGTCCGCCAAAATCCAGGGAGATCTTGGGTGTCATCATGATACGCCCGCCAAGACCGATGGTGTTGCTATCGAGTTCGTGGCTGAAATCGCCTTGGTAAGCATCCTTCACTCCAACGTTGGTGTAAAGATATCCCGCGCTGATCAAAAAGGTTTCGGTAATATCGTACTCGAATCCGACGCCCATGTCGTAGGAGTTGGAATCGACAAGTTTTTCTGCCCCATTCCAGTTGGCTTGCTTATCGAAGAACGTATTAAGGGAGATCATAAGACGAAGCTTGGGCATAACTGTGTATTCAAGCCCAAAAGACAGGATGGCCGGGATGTCGTTGCGGAATGTGTAACCATCGGGAAACATCCCGGTATCGTCAACGGCCGAGTCGTTGGTCAATTCCAGCTTTGTATTGAACTCATACCGGATACCGATATTCAGGGTATCGCTGGGTTTGAGGTTCAGGCTCAAAATTGGGGTGAAGCCCGAGCCGGTTTGTTTGACATCCACTTCGCGGTCAGCAGCATCGGCAGCGTATGCGGGCATTCCCGCATAGGTAAAAAACTGTTGGGCGGACATCATTCCACCGCTGGGGTTGATAAGCGGGTGCATGGGATTGATCTGGATGTTTTCGAGGCTGCCTTCGTAATTGTTTAAGGCATAAATGTACCTGACACCTGCCGCTACGGCAATTGCGTCGCTTATGGCATAGGATATATTTCCCTGGAAGCCAAGAAAAAACGATATCCCACTAAAGGTTATGTCCGCCGAATACTGGGAAGTGGGAATTCCCTTACTCGTCAACAAAGCAGGAATCAGGGAAATCGGGATCTCGAATGAGGGCAAGCCCGTCGCAAAATCTGCGCTCCCCCCTCCTGAGTTGATGCCGAATCCAAAGGATATGGCCAGCTTGTCTTTTTTGTATACGGCAAAAAGGGATGGGAAGATGGGGGCCCTCGCTTCTCCGATATATGTGTCATTGTTCAGGAGCGGAAAACCATTTATGACGGTTTTATCCTGCCAGAGAGACTGGTTTTGGATGGAAAGATGGAAGCCATTCTCAAGTTGCATGACACCCGCCGGATTGTAATAGACCGCATCCATCAATGTGGAAGCATTGCGAGCAGGGAGTCGAACGTACATGACACTCTGGTTGGTATTCGTGATAATCGTCCCGAATACGGCCGGTACTGCGAACATGAACAGAATAATGGCGATAAGACCTTTTTTCATTTATTTTCCTCCATTATTTTTTTGTACCCATATCCCTACATGGGTACTGACAGAAAATATACAAATTTTTCTCTTAAGATGCAAGCTAAATAATTCAAATATATCGAGTAAAAAAAAGAGTGCTGTTATCCCATAAACAAGGGGCAATATTCTCTGTCAAAGCCGGAGGCATCTCAATTTCCGTGATAAATTGGGCTTTTGGGAATGGTTGAAGCGACCTTGGGGATTTAGCCTTCGCGAGCCGTTCTTCGAGGGAAACAATATGGGGACATCCCCATATTGTCGGCGAGGATGTATTGAGCACGAGTTTACCAGAGGATAGAGATCCGGACTAACAGGGGAACAGAGGCTGGAGTGGTAGAGATTGGGAGTTAGCAGGCGCAGTTCCACAGCCGCCGAGAAGAGCGGTGAGAGAATGGCGTGAAAAATCTTCATGGGAGCAAAACTATTCCTAAAAGCCTAATGAAGCCTTCTGATATCATGGAAATTGAGAAACTCGCAACGGAGCCGGATGGCTTGAAAAAAACGGCATCAAAAAGTATAGTTAGAGGAGTTATGACCAAGAAGAATTCCACCACCCCGATGATGGAGCAATACCACCGGATCAAGAGGCAATACCGAGATGCGCTGTTGTTTTTTCGACTGGGCGATTTTTACGAGATGTTCTTCGAGGATGCCAAAACAGCAGCCCCGGTTCTAGAAATTGCTTTGACTTCCCGTCAGAAGGTTCCGATGTGCGGCATTCCCTATCATGCGGCCCGCTCCTATCTGGTGAAGCTCTTGCGCAAAGGATTCAAAGTGGCCATCTGCGAACAGGTGGAGGATGCGAAATTAGCTCGCGGTGTTGTCAAAAGAGATGTGGTGAAAGTCCTGACGCCTGGAACGGCGGTCGAGCTTGAACTGGAAGAAGAAAAGGAAAATACCTACATCGCCAGCCTTTTCATGGCAGAGGAAGACTGGGGATTGGCTCTCATCGACCTGGCTTCTGGCGAGATGAAAACCACCCAGGGAGAGATGGTCGGCATGCTTTCCGATGAGCTTTTTAAGATATATCCGAAGGAAATCATCTATCCTGAAAGCCAATCCGATGAAGTTGAAAAATATATTGTCCGCTCAGGAGTGAACAGTGTAGCCAAAAGCCCTCAAGAGGATTGGTTGTTCGACCTCACTCAGGCTAAAAATCTATTGCTCGATCATTTCCACATCAATTCGCTGGAAGGCTTCGGACTGGAGGGCAGGGCCCTGGCCATCTCGGCTTCCGGTGCGCTTTTGTCCTACTTGAAAAATCTGAGAAAGGATTCTCTCGCTCTGGTGCATGGTCTTTCCTACATCCAGTCTTCTCAATACATGGTGCTGGATGCGACCTCTATCAAAAATCTAGAGCTCACGAAAAATCTCAGGGATGGACGTGTCAAGGACTCCCTTCTGGACATCATCGATTTTACCGTCACTTCCATGGGGGGGAGGCTTCTCCGGTATTGGCTTCTTCATCCATTATTGGACGACATCGAGATCGAGCGCCGTCTCGAAACCGTCGAGGAATTCCTTTCAAAATCCATAGAACGTCGGGAACTGGAGACAGGACTGAAAGACATTTTTGATCTTGAAAGGCTTACGGGAAAAATATCGCTGGCTGTTGCCAATGCCAAAGACTTGGTTGCACTCAAAAGATCCCTGTTGCCCCTTCCTCAAATTCAATCCATCATCCAATCTTTTGCCTCTGAAAAAATGAAAAAAATACAGCTGGATTGGGACAATGCAGAGGACATCAGGACATTGATTGAGGAGGCGCTTTTGGAAGAGCCCTCTTTCCTCCTCACCGAGGGAGGCCTTATCAAAAAGGGATACAATGGGGAACTGGATGAATTGAGAGAAATCAGCCACTCAGGGAAATCCTTCATCACACAGATGGAAAGAAAGGAAAAGGAGCGAACAGGCATCCCTTCCCTGAAAATCCGGTACAATAAGGTCTTTGGGTATTACATAGATGTGACAAAGCCCAACCTGCATCTGGTCCCATCCGATTATATACGGAAGCAGACGCTGGTCAACTCGGAAAGGTTCATCACGCCTGAACTCAAAGAGTATGAAGAAAAAGTCCTGAATGCCGAACAAAAAATAGGGGAATTGGAATACGATCTGTTTCTTGAAATCAGGGGAAAAATATCCCAGGAAAAGGAACGTCTTCAAAAGATAGCCTCCTCCATTGCGCTCTTGGATGTGCTTTCTTCCCTGGCAGAATTGGCAGCCCAGCGCAGTTATAGCCGCCCGCGTGTCAATCGAGATGAAAGGATAAAAATCACGGAGGGAAGACATCCTGTTATCGAAGCGACAAATCAGGAACCCTTTATCCCCAACGACACATATCTGGACAGGGAAGGAGAACAGATTCTTATCGTGACAGGTCCGAACATGGGCGGGAAATCCACCTATCTTAGGCAAGTCGCCTTGATCTGTATCTTGGCTCAGATAGGGTCTTTTGTTCCCGCCTCCCAGGCTGAGATCGGGCTCGTGGATCGTGTTTTTACCCGCATCGGTGCCATGGATTTTTTGAGTGTGGGGCAATCCACATTTATGGTGGAAATGCTCGAGACCGCCAACATCCTTAACAATGCAACGAATAACAGCTTGATACTTCTCGACGAAATCGGAAGAGGAACGAGCACATTCGACGGTCTCAGTATCGCATGGGCTGTGGCCGAGTACCTCCACGACAAAGCAGATGTTCGGGCTAAAACCCTGTTTGCCACCCACTATCATGAGTTGACAGAACTTGAATTGACGATGGAGAGAATCAAAAATTACCACGTTTCTGTAAAGGAGCGGAAAGAAAATATTATTTTTTTGCGCAAGATCGTCCCTGGAGCTTCTGATCGAAGCTATGGCATTCACGTTGCGCGCCTGGCGGGTATACCCCATCCTGTGATAGAGAGAGCCAAAGAAATCCTCTTCAACCTGGAAAAGCAGGAGCTGGATGATGCAGGCCTGCCCAGGATTGCGTATGGCTCATCCCCAAAACGGGATAAAGCCCAATTCCTTTTGTTTCAGGAAGATCGGGACCGTGAGGTTTTGGAAGAAATGAAAAAGGAGATAGAATCGTGGGATCTGGATTCTCTTTCCCCCATCGAAGCCCTGAATTTACTCAGCGATTTGAAGGATAAAATAGACAAAAATAAGAAATGAATTTGTGCAATGGAAGTCAGAATTCTTCCGCTTCTTCATCGATACTTATGTCTTCCTCTACGTCTTCCTCAACGAAATCGCTGTCGAATCCTGCATCGTCATCGTAACGGGAATCGCCAACTTCTTCTTTGCGTTTTTCAATAGCCAATTGGAATTCATCTCTATCCTCATATCTTCTCACGAAGTTTGAAGCGGTATCGCTGTAACATAACTCTAAGAAGTCGTCTTCGATCCTGCAAAATACAGACTTGTTGTGTCCGGTCTGCAAATTACCGACGGTCTCCTCTGTTACTGATGCATTTTGTAAGGCATCCAGTGTCTGCCAACTCGTGACTTCGATTTCTTCCATTGGCTACTCCCATGAAAAAAATATCAGTTTTCGCCAAATTGTCAAGAGAAAAATAAAAAAAAGATGCCAATCCAAAAAAAGTAGAAGGAGGAGGAAAATTGAACTTTTTTTTTGTCTGGTATATCATCCTTATGAAAGAAGTTGAGAGAGGAAAAGAAATGGATTGGAATCGATTAACATTGAAATCTCAAGAGGCTATTCAGCAGGCTCAATCCAAAGCTCAGGAATTGGATCATCAGGAACTTAAGCCCGAGCATCTCCTATGGGCCTTCTTGAACCAGGAAGATAGTGTCGTGAATGCTGTTTTGTCCAAGATCGGATCGGATCCCGCAAAAATCCGGACTGAAGTGGAAAAAGCTTTGGAGGTTTTGCCAAGGGTGCAAGGTGGTGGGGATGTCTATATCTCTGCCCAACTTCGGCAAATCGTCAACAGAGCCGAGAAAGAAGCCAAAAAGCTCAAAGACGAATATATCTCGGCTGAACATCTTCTTTTGGCTTTTTTGAAGGAAGGATCGACAGAAGCCCAGCGCATCCTCAAAGACAATGGAGTGGACGAGGAAGCTATCCTAAAAGCACTGATGGAGATAAGAGGATCGCAACGGGTAACGGATCAGGAGCCGGAAGGCAAATATCAGGTCCTGGAGAAATACGCACGGGATATCACTGCGATGGCGAAACAGGGGAAGATGGATCCGGTAATCGGGCGCGAAGATGAGATCAGGCGTGTTATCCAGGTCCTGTCGAGACGGACAAAAAATAATCCCGTCCTGATCGGTGAGGCTGGAGTGGGTAAAACGGCTATCGTGGAAGGATTGGCCCAGCGCATTGCGAATGGGGATGTTCCTCAGTCGCTGAAGAATAAAAAATTGATCGCCCTGGATATCGCTTCTCTGATCGCTGGGGCCAAGTTCCGTGGTGAATTCGAGGAAAGGCTGAAAGCCGTTCTGAAGGAAGTCAAAGAAGCTGAGGGAGAAATTATTTTGTTTATCGATGAGTTGCACACCATCATCGGTGCCGGAGCATCTGAGGGAGCTGTCGATGCTTCCAACATGCTCAAACCCCCTTTATCCCGGGGGGAGCTTCGCTGTGTCGGAGCCACGACCCTGAACGAGTACAAAAAATATATCGAACGTGATGCGGCACTGGAAAGACGATTTCAGCAGGTCTATGTTGGCGAACCTTCGGTGGAGGAGACGATCTCGATCTTGCGAGGCCTTAAGGAAAAGTATGAGGTTCACCATGGTGTCGAAATCAAAGACTCTGCTCTTGTCGCCGCGGCTACTCTTTCAAGCCGCTACATTGCGGACCGCTTTCTTCCGGACAAGGCCATCGACCTGATCGACGAAGCGGCATCCCGAATCCGGATCGAAATAGACAGCATGCCTGAAGAGATCGATGAGTTGGAGCGGCGCATCATCCAATTGGAAATTGAAAAGCAGGCCTTGAAAAAAGAAAAGGATAAGAGCGCCAAGGAAAAGCTGGAAAAGTTGAACCAAGAACTGGCGGAATGGAAGGAAAAAAGCCGGTTGCTCAAGGCCCATTGGCAGAAGGAAAAGGATTTGATCGACAGGATGAATGCGTTGAAAGAACAGATGGATAACCTGAAGATAGAAGAACAGAAGGCAGAAAGAAGAGGAGAATTGGAAAAGGTTGCAGAAATAAGATATGGAAAGCTGATCGCATTGCAAAAGGAGGTCGATAAATTCTCAAGCCAGTTGGCGGAGATTCAGGATAAGGATAAGATGCTGAAGGAAGAGGTGGATGAAGAGGATGTGGCCCTTGTGGTTTCCAAGTGGACCGGTATCCCTGTGTCGAAAATGCTCGAAGGCGAGGTGGAAAAACTTGTCCAAATGGAATCGAAGCTGGCGAAGAGGGTCATTGGCCAGGAGCATGCCTTACGAGCCGTATCGGACACGATAAGACGATCGAGGGCCGGTCTTCAGGACTCTTCCCGGCCGATCGGATCTTTTCTCTTTTTGGGCCCTACCGGTGTGGGGAAGACCGAATTGGCAAGGGCCTTAGCCGAGTTTTTGTTCGATGACGAGCGGGCAATGGTAAGGCTCGATATGTCGGAATACATGGAAAAGCACACGGTTTCCCGCCTGATCGGAGCCCCACCAGGTTATGTCGGTTATGAGGAAGGCGGGCAGCTCACCGAGGCCATCAAGCGGCGTCCGTATTCGATCATCTTGTTGGACGAGATAGAAAAAGCCCATCCCGATGTTTTTAACATCCTTCTCCAGATTTTGGATGATGGAAGACTGACCGATGGGAAAGGAAGGACGGTCGACTTTAAAAACACCATTATCATCATGACCTCGAATCTAGGAAGCCATATCATCAAAGAGTTGAGTCAAGATTTTGCAAAGATGGAGAAGGAAATACACGCCATCCTGGATAACCACTTCCGGCCCGAATTTCTCAACCGTTTGGATGAGATCCTGATTTTCAAAGTCCTTTCCGAGCAGACCATCCTCGAGATTGTCAAACTTCAGATAGCAGAGTTGCAGGCTAGGATTATGGAACGAAAGATAAAGATAGAGGTCAGTGAAGGAGCTCAAAAACTTCTAGCTGAAAAAGGATATGATCCTGCATATGGAGCTAGGCCTCTCAAGAGAACCGTGCAGAAATATATCCAGAATCCTCTTGCGTTGGAAATACTGGAAGGTCGATATCAAGAAGGAGATATCGTCTTAGTCGATGTGAACCAGAAGAAAGAATTTGTATTTCAAAAAAAATAGGGGTGACTTTTTTTAAAAATAAAGAACAGAAGAAGGAGAAAAATATGAAGGAACAAGTCCAAAAAGCAATCGAAGAATTGAGGCCACACCTCCAAGCAGATGGGGGTGATATAGAATTGGTGGATATCACGGAGGATGGCATTGTGAAAGTCCGTCTTATTGGGGCTTGTGTGGGCTGTCCGATGAGGCAGATGACCTTAACACATGGAGTCACCCGATTCATAAAAAAACAGGTTCCTGAAGTCAAAGAGATCCAAGCTGTTGAGGAGGAGTAGGGTTTGACGGGATAAATCATCCTTAGGACTAACGATGAAAAAAATAAGAAAAGCGGTCATTCCGGCGGCAGGTTTTGGGACGCGTTTCTTACCTGCCACCAAAGCTCAACCCAAAGAAATGTTGAGTGTCGTGGATAAGCCTCTTATCCAGTATGCTGTAGAAGAAGCGGTCAGAGCTGGGCTAAAAAGCATTGGGATTATTATCGGGAGGGGGAAATCTTCCATCGAAGACCATTTTGACAAAAGCCCGGAATTGGAGAGGTTCTTGGAAGATAAACAGAAATATGATTTTCTGGAAGAGATTCGGCGTATTTCCGATCTCGCTGAATTTTGTTATATTCGCCAGAAAGAAGCTCTTGGTTTGGGCCATGCAATTCTGACGGCGGAAGATTACGTCGGGGATGAGCCTTTTGCCGTGCTTCTTCCCGATGATATTTTCGATTGTGATAAACCATGTATCCGGCAGTTGATCGACGCCTTTGCAGAGTTCAATGCTTCGGTTATCGTGCTGGGCAGGACGGATGAAGAGGGGACTAAAAAATACGGGATCATCAAACCCAAGCAAATCACGGAGAGGGTTTTTCAGGTGGAAGATTTGGTGGAAAAGCCCGGCCCAGAAAAAGCCTATTCGGATTTAGCTGTGATCGGGCGCTACGTGTTTCATCCCGCTATTTTCGGAGCGATCAAACGGACTGAGCCCGATTCAAAAGGAGAGATTCAGATCACCGATGCTATTAGACTTTTGCTCGAGGACCAACCCGTGTACGGATATCTCTTCGAGGGGAAACGGTATGACGCTGGAGATAAATGGGGATTCATCCAAGCTACGATCGAGCTGGCCCTTAAACGACAAGAGTTCGCACATAAACTCAGGGATCACATAAAAAACTGCTGATAATAGGGAATGGCGAGGGACGGAATCGAACCGCCGACGCAGAGATTTTCAGTCTCTCGCTCTACCGACTGAGCTACCTCGCCTTATGGTAATCTCAGGCCGATACTCGGGCATAAGTATAATTAGCCTGACTTCTAATGTCAATCAGAAAATGCTCGCCCCGACCCACCCCACCCAAACATTGAGGCGAGGAAGTGGCTCATGAAGCTGTATCTGTATGCCGCGAATGGGCAACAGCGAAGCTGCCGACCCTCCCCACCCAGCGATTATGGTTCGCCCGAAGGGTAAAAAATGCAGATTGTTTTAGTGGTACTTCTTAGAAATTTATTTCAACATAGAAGAATCGCTCCATGATATTGCTGAGGAAAAAAATAGGCATTTTTTATGAATAAATTGTGCAAATTGAAATAGGGGTAGCATTGTGCTATTCTTTCCACCTGGAGGTCGAACTCAATGGAAGAGAATGAAATCAAAGCGCGTCTGCTGGAAAAAAATCTGGAATTCCGCAAGGCCTTTGATCAACACCAAATATTGGAAAAAAAACTTGCCAAGTTTTATGCAAAGAACTATTTGACAGAAGAAGAAAAATTGAAAGAGAAACAACTCAAGAAAAAAAAGCTTCTATTGAAAGACAAGATGTATTCGATAATGACCGAATTCAGTAAATCGGTTGAATAACAAACCATAGAAAAACATGAGTCCACACCAAGGTATCCGCATTGCATTGATCGGAGCAGAATCCTTCAGAGGAAAAGAATTGAAAAATGTCCTGGAGGGCAAGAAATTTATGCTCAAAAGGATCGAGTTTTTTGATCCCGAAATTGAGGAAGAGTACTCGAAATTGACAGAATTTCGAGGAGAACCGCGAGTCGTGCTCCCTCTTAATGAGGATGCCTTCGCAGATTCTGACATCGTTTTTTTAGCGTCCGACGAAAAAACCAACAGGAAGTATGGTAAGCTTGCAACCGAAAAAAAGATTCTGGCCATCGATTTGAACGAAACTTTTAATCAGGATAAAAAAATTCCTGTTGTAGTGGCAGGAGTCAACCATGGCGATCTCCCCAAGAAAAAACCATTCTTGGTCGCCAATCCCCATCCTGTTACGATCGTCCTGGCGCATTTTTTGAATGTGATTTGCAAGAAGTATCACCCCAAAGAAATGACTGCATTTGTTCTTCAACCTGCATCGGCGTTTGAAGATGAAGGGATAGTAGAGCTGGCTGACCAGTCGTTCGCTGTTCTTAACAGCTCGCCTGTACCGAAAAAAATCTTTAAAACACAGGTCGCCTTTAATCTCATCTCCGATATCTATCCTGCCGACAAAGAAGGTTTCTCCTCCAAAGAGAATCAAATAATATCAGAAACCAAACGTGTCCTTGATATGCCAGACTTTCCCCTCTCCCTCGCGATAATACAGGCGCCCGTGTTCCACACCTATGCGATCATGCTCCATCTTGAACTGGAGGAACGGACCGATATTCCAGGTCTTTCAGAGTTGTTCAAGAAATCCGCCTACTTCAAGGTCGCCTCTTCTTTGCCATCCCGTCCAGTTTCCTGTTTGCAGTCTTCTGGAGAGGATGAAATTTACATCGGCCGGATAAAAAGGGATGGGGGCTTTCCTCATAAATATTGGATTTGGACCGTAATGGATAACCTTACCCGTGGCTCGGCGTTGAATGCCTATGAAATCATGGAAAAAAGCCACCTGATCTAGCCAAAAGAATAATGAAAGATATATTCCAACTTCTCAAGCTTACGATACAAGAAAAAAGAAAACTTTTCGTCTCCTTTCTTTTCATGGTTTTTGTGGCTTTTTTCACGTATGTGTTCGTGAATCTGGTCCAGCCCATCGTAGATAAGTTGCTCAAGCTGGGTCCCGAAGTTCCGGTTGAAAAAGCCCGATTTCTGGATTTCGTTTTTCGGTATTTCCGAGAAGACCAGTACACTCTCATATTGCCCTTGCTTCTTGTCATCGTCTTGTTCGGAAAAGGAATATTCACCTTTCTCTCTTCTTTTTTCATGAAATCCATCGGTTTGAAGGTTTCGAAAAAATTGAGAGATGATCTTTCAGAACATATCATGTACCAATCAGCGGATTATTTCGACCGCATGGCGACCGGAGAACTCATGTCCCGCATGACAAACGATGTGGATAAGATCCAGGAGGCTGTCGCCGGCAGCATGGGAGACTTGATCCGGGAAACCTTTATTATTTTTGCTCTTCTCATCGGAATTTTCCTCGTGGATTGGCATCTGGCTCTGGCCTCTTTCATCATAACTCCGCTTGCTGTTATCCCGTTGGCTTTTTTTAGCCGTGAGCTCAAAAAGAAGGGAATGGCTAATCAGATCCGGATGGCGAATATCTATAAGATTATCCACGAAACGATAACCGGGAATAAAATCGTCAAGGCTTTTACCATGGAAAGATTCGAGCTCCAGAAATTTTTCCAGGCTACGAAAAACTATTTCAAAACCAGCCTCAAACTCGCTTTGATCGGGAGTTTGTCTTCTCCTTTTATGGAATTTTTAGGGGGATTGGTGGGTGCTTTTATCTTGTTTGTGGGCACCACACGAATTACCCAGGGATTTATTAGCCCTGGAGATTTTGCAACATTCGTGATAGCCCTTTTTTACATGTACACGCCGATAAAAAAAATCAGCCAGGCCAATGTGGTCATCCAACAAGGAGTGGCCAGCTATGAGAGGGTCAGAGAGATTTTGGATTGCAAACCCCAGATAATCGAGCATGATCGGGTTCATCCTCTTCCTCCTGTGAAGGGACATGTCAGGTTCGAAAAGGTTTCTTTCAGTTATAATAGAAATATCCGTGTCCTGGATGAAGTTGATTTTGAAATAAGGGAAAAGGAAAAGGTGGCTTTGATAGGATTGAGCGGGGCAGGAAAAACAACCATCGTTAACCTTATCTCCCGTTTTTATGAACCGTCTTCAGGCCGGATTTTGATCGATGGGATCGACATTCGGGATGTCAATCTTTCCTCCCTCCGCCAGCAGATCGGATTGGTCACTCAAGAATTGGTCCTTTTCAATGATACGGTTCGGAATAATATCGCGTACGGCCTGGAAGATACTCCGATGGAGAAGATCCTTGCAGCGGCAAAGGCCGCAGAAGCCCATGACTTTATTATGGAGCTGCCCGAAGAGTACGAAACAATGATCGGAGAGAAAGGGGGATTGCTTTCGATCGGCCAAAGACAAAGACTTGCCATCGCTCGTGCCTTGCTCAAGAATCCTCCGATACTGGTGCTGGATGAGGCGACTTCGGCCCTGGATTCCGAGTCAGAAAGATTCATCCAGACAGCCCTGGATAATGTGATGAAGGACCGGACGACATTTGTGATCGCCCACAGGTTGTCGACGATCAGAAATGCGGATACAATCCTGGTGTTGGATAAAGGCAAGATCGCTGAAATCGGTTCGCATCAGGAGCTTTATGAGGAAAACGGCATTTACCGGAAATTGTATGATCTTCAATTTCCGGAAGAAGAGGAGTTGTTGAATTGATCCACAGTATGACTGGCTATGCAGAGAAGAGGTTTGCTCATGAATCATTTTCTACAAAGATCAGCATCCGGGCTCTCAACCATCGTTTTTTAGACTGGAACTATCGCGGAGCTCCGCTGGGAAGCGCTGAGGATAAGCTGAGAAAAATATGCCAACAAAAGCTCCATCGGGGCCGGATCGAAGTCCTGGTGGACATTCATTTATTCGGTCAGGATAAATGGGAATTCCATATCAATAAAGATCTTTTGAACAAAGTGCTCTCCAGTCTGGAAAAAGCATCGGTCGTTTCTCGAAAACATGTTACCTTTTCTCTCGATAATCTTATGAATACACCTCATATCGTCCAGATCCGGAGAAAAGATTTCACCAAAGGAGATGTGCATTTCCTGGAGCAGTGTTTCGAACGAACTCTAGACCAACTGATCAAGGAAAGGGCCAGAGAAGGCAGGGAGATAAAAAAGCAGCTGACTGCCCATGTGCAAAATATCAGGGTCCTGGTAAGCCAGTTGGAAAAACGAGCGATAAAACAGCCCCTTTTGATCCAACGAAAGTTGATGGAAAGAATGGAGGATTTAAAGGGAAGTGAGTCCTTTTCAGAAAGTAAATTGGCTGAGGAAGCCTCCTTGTTAGCCCAACGCTACGATTTGACAGAAGAGATAGCCCGATTGAAATCCCATACCAGTTACCTCCGGGAACAGCTGGATGCCAAAGGGCCAGAGCCAGTCGGAAAAAAACTGGATTTTCTGGCTCAAGAAATCTATCGGGAAGCGAACACCTTGAACTCGAAAGCACAAGACATCGAAGTGATCCGGAAAAGCCTTGCTTTAAAATCAGAGGTGGAGAGTATTCGCCAGCAAGTGCAAAATATAGAGTGATTTTTTATAGAATAAATAAGGTGGAGTGAGATGCTCATCGTGATCACAGGACCCTCTGGGTGTGGAAAATCCACATTGGCCAACCGTATGCTGGATGAACTGGAAAATGTGGCCTTTTCTGTCTCGTATACGACGCGGAAAAGACGAAACACGGAGATCGAAGGCAAAGACTACTATTTTATTTCCACAGAACAATTTGAAAGGATGATACAGGACGAGAAATTCGTGGAGTGGGCCAAAGTACACGGGAATTTTTATGGTACAGCGAAAAGCGAGGTGGAAAAGAAAGCGGCTGGGGGAGATCTGCTTTTGGATATCGATGTCCAGGGGGCCGCACAGATCAAAGAAAAACACAAGAACGCCACGTTGGTATTCATCCTGCCGCCCTTGTATCCTGAATTGAGGAAGAGACTGGAAAAGAGGGGGCAAGATAGTTTGCCGATCATCCTGAAGCGTTTGGAAATGGCCAGGGAAGAAATTAAACATTACCGGGAATTTGACTACATCGTCATAAACGATGAATTGGACACAGCAGCCGAGGAATTGAAGTCTGTCATTTTAAGCCAAAGATGCCGGAGAGAGAGCCGAGAAAAAGAAATAATGCCCATCCTCCGAAGTTTTGCTCATGGGGAAGATTAAGAGGGAAAGATGAAAAAAATTGCTCTGGGAATATGTTCATCCATAAGTATTTATAAAGCTTGTGAGATTATCAGAGGATTTCAAAAGGCAGATATAGAAGTTCGGGTGATCATGACCCAAAATGCCACCCGGTTGATTTCGCCCAGGCTGTTCAGCGCGCTCTCCGGTCGACGCGTGATTATAGATCTATTCGAAGATGAGATTCCTGAAGAGATCGCCCATGTTGAATTGGCCAGAGAGGTCTCTCTTCTGCTTGTGGCGCCAGCCACCGCCAATATGATCGGGAAATTTGCATCAGGCATAGCAGACGATTTTTTGTCGACGTTTTATCTTGCTGCCAAGTGTCCGATCCTTATCGCCCCAGCCATGAACGAAGCCATGTACTTTCACAAACAAACCCAATCGAACATAAAAAAGCTCAAGGGGATAGGGGTTCGCTTGGTCGAACCGGAAAAAGGATATTTAGCATGCAAGGACCAGGGTTGGGGAAGGCTTGCACCCGTCGAGAAAATCGTGAGCGCTGGCCTTCGGCTCTTGAACAAGAGTGTCTCCTTATCGGGAAAAACAATTCTTGTCACAGCGGGTCCCACCAGGGAATACTCCGATCCAGTTCGCTTTTTGTCCAACCCTTCTTCCGGGAAAATGGGTTATGAGTTGGCTGAAGAAGCAGCGAAACGCGGGGCTGAGGTGATCCTCGTTTCTGGGCCCACCCAAATCATCCCTCCGCCCGGCGTTCGCGTGAGATGGATTCAAACAGCAGAAGAGATGGACCGAGAGGTGGGCAAGCATTTTCCTAAAGCGGATGTGCTCATCATGGCAGCGGCCGTTTCTGATTATAAGTTCTCCGAAGTATCGTCACAGAAAATAAAAAAGAAAACCAAGTCTCAAACGCTCCGCCTTGTCCAAACCCCGGATATTTTGCAGAAAGTCGGTAGAAAGAAAGGAAAAAGGATCCTGGTCGGGTTTGCAGCAGAGACAGAAAAATTGCGAGAACATGCATTGAAAAAAGCCCTGGCGAAAAATTTGGACATGATCGTGGCCAACGACATCACACAAAGAGGGATAGGCTTCAGCTCTGATTTTAATAAGGTCCTGTTCGTATTCCCCGATGGGAAGAGTATTCGCAGCGGAAAAAAAACGAAAGCCGAGATCAGTGCGATGATTTTGGATGAGATCGAGGAAAAAATTGGTAAAGGATCCTGATATACTTCTGAGCGAAGTGGGAGAAAAACTGAAGTTCCTTTCTCTCCTCGGAGTTGATTTCGTCACACAAGAAACCCCAAATTTGTCTTTGGAGGAGACCATCCTGAATTGCCAGAAATGCCCTCTCGCACAAACAAGGACAAATGCCGTTCCCGGGGAGGGAGATCTGAACGCAGATCTTATGTTCATCGGAGAAGGGCCTGGTCGTGATGAGGATTTGCAGGGAAGGCCGTTTGTCGGAAAAGCTGGCCAGTTGCTGACAAGGATTATCCATGCGATGTCATTTCAAAGGGATGAGGTGTACATCACGAACATAGTCAAGTGCCGTCCCCCAGGCAACAGGAATCCACAGGGAAACGAGATCGCAAGCTGCAGGGATTATCTCCTTGCACAGATTGAGCTGATCGATCCGAAAGTCATCGTAACCCTTGGAAAAGTGGCAGCCGATTTTTTCATCCGCAGTTCTTTAGGGATGACGGCTCTGCGGGGCGATTTTTATGATTTCAATAACATCAAAGTGATGCCCACCTTTCACCCCTCCTATCTTATCAGGAACGAAGGGAACAAAAAACTTAAAAAAATGGTCTGGGAAGATATGAAAAAGGTGATGGCCCTCCTGGGCAAAAAATGAAACTTTATGCAGAAGTGGTTCTGGGCCTTCCCCTGACACGAACTTTCACTTATTCAATTCCAGAGACGAGCAGAGAATTGGCGAAAGTCGGATCTCGGGTTTTGGTCTCCTTCCATCGCAGGGAAATCACCGGATTCATAGTCGGCCTCAAACAAAGGAAAAAACAGGGTGATTATGAGCTGAAGGATATCCTGGAAGTCCTGGACGTAGAGCCTGTCTTTACAGCTGAATTTCTTTCTTTTGCGCAGAAGCTCAGCACCGCATCCTTTTCGTCTTGGGGTGATATGCTTCAAGCTGCGCTTCCCCCTTCCTACATTCTAAAAAGTCGGTTAAAAATGTCTCTTTCCGAAGAGGGAGTGAATGCCCTCCGGAGCGATGTGTTACCTGAAGCTGACAGAGAGGTATTGGAACTCCTTCAAAAGGGAGCTTACACAAGAACATTCATCAAGAGAAAAACCAATCTAAAAAATCTATCATCAATTCTGGCTCGGTTGGAAAGAAAGGGAATGATCCAAGCACAGAGCGATCTAAAAAGAACACGGCGGCGTTTGGAAAAAAAGGCCGAGTCGACACCGATGCAGCTCGAGATGGATTTTTCCTTGGATGAGGAATCTTGCAGAGCCTCAAATCTGATCTTTGAATCTTCGGAAAAAAAGGTTTTTTTTCCTTTTTACCTCCATGCCTCACAGCCAAAAAGAGAGGCTATTTATTTTGATCTGATTAAAAAAACTCTGGAGGCCCGAAAGAAAATCCTTTATCTCGTTCCTGAAATCACGCTGACCTCTTCTCTTCAGAATAAGTTCGAAAAAAAACTGGGGGAGCATGTAGCCCTTCTTCACAGCCGATTGCCAGCGAAACAAAGAGAAAGTGAGTGGGAGCGGATAAAAAATGGCCAGGCGGATGTCGTGGTGGGACCTCGTTCTGCCCTTTTATCCCCTTTGGGGGATATCGGTTTGGTCATCGTGGATAACGAACAAGATGAATCCTATTTGCAGAAGGAGAACCCTTCGTATGATGCAAGGCAGGGGGCGCTATTGCGTGCAAAACAATCCTCGGCCCTTTTTGTAAGAGGATCTTCGATCCCGTCGGTGGAAGCCTATTACCGGGCAAAAAAACAGGGTTTGTTGGTGCAGATAAAAGAAAGCTCAAAGTCGAGAAAAGTTGTTATCCTGAGACATGATTCCAGAAAATCTGTCGTTGAAGAAAAACTGATTTACGAAATAGGTCAAAAATTGTCAAGTGCCCATCCTGATCCTATCCTTATTTTTTATAACCGTAGAGGGTATGCTTCCTACATGATATGTTCACGCTGCCGTTATATCCCCCGCTGTCAACGTTGTGATGTGACCTTGGATTTTCACAAGAGAGAGGGGAGACTTTTATGCCATTACTGTGGATTTTCCTCGCCGAAAATAAACATCTGTCCTGAATGTGGAGGAAAATTGGGCTTCAGCAGAAGCTTCGGTATCGAGGTGGCCGAGGAAGAGCTCAAAAAAAAATTTCCCAACAAACACGTTGTTTCTTTTGATTCGGATAAAGTCCGGACAAAAAAAGAGCAGGAATGCATCCTCTCTCAATTTTCTGAAAATAAGATCGATATTCTTATCGGGACTCAGTTTTTAGCTCACCAGGAAAACCTCCCTCTTGTGTCGACAGTCGTAATCCTTTACCCTGAAATCTTTTTGACTCTACCGGATTTCAGAGCGAGTCAAAGAACCTTCCAAAACCTGACCCAAATGACAAGGTTTCTTTCCAATGAAGGGACCTCGACACTTTTTATCCAATCGTCCAATCCGGATCACTATAGCATTCGGCATGGGGCTTATGATGAATATGATCGTTTTTACAATCAGGAAATAAGCTATCGGCGTTTGATGAATTATCCTCCTTTTTCCTATTTGGCTGAAATCCTTCTCACTGGAGAGAACTTGAGGGCTTTGGCACGGGAATCCAGAAAAATATTTTCCCTAGTGAAGGATCAGGACGAAGGGATCGAAACATGGGGACCGGCCTTAGCGCCTGTGGCCTGGATCAGAGGAAAGTATAGGGTACAGGTTGTTCTGAAGTCGAAAAAAAAGAGGGCCCTCGATCGGGCCCTCCGTTTGTCTCTAAAACGTGTGACGTCGAAAAAAACCGTCTTTATTTATGATTGACGGTCTTTCCTATCTAGTTTCCTTTTTTCAACCGGATATCGAACTCCACATGGATGTAATATTTTGTGGGATCTGGAGTACCGGGGGGATAGTCACCAAATTCAGCCCACCAGGTTTCAGGTTGGACTTCGATGGTAACAAATTCTTCAGCTGCTGTCATTTCACCGCCTGTGGGGCCTTGGTAGGTCATGTTCGCAAATCCATTCGAATTGGTTATGCTGTACGTGTTCGTTAAACCACCAGGAAACTGGCCTTTCCCTTTTTTGATCTTGAAGAAGACTTTTCTCCCTGCAATGGGGGTTCCGTCAGGAACGGCGAAAAAGACTGTGATCTTGGATTGAGGTCTGGTGTTTGAGCACCACAGTATATTGGGATCCACGGAGACATTGAAGATGAGATCCTGGAAGTCTTGGATGAAATAGACCGGAGTCCACTCCGAGACTCCTTCAGCCCCTTCCCAGGCCACATTAGCCGTGATGTAAAAGTAAGTGTCTTCGAATCCGGCCGGAACCTCTCCTGCCATCGGTCCGTGATAGTCGATCGTGACCCTTCCGCTTCCGTCTGTGACCCTTGTAGCGGCAGCTCCCACTCCCTCAAAATAACCAACCCCGTCAGCTCTGGCGTTAAGAGAGTTGCGAAGCTCGAAGAAAATGGTCCTGCCTGCAAAAGGCGTTCCGTCATATTTTGTCAGGACCGCGGTCACTGTCGTGGTTTCCCGGGATTGAGTTCCTGCGAACAAAACATTAGGACTTGCCGAAACCTTAAGAGAGATCGCATATCCCGATGGACCTAAAGGTGAGGGTTCGTCCACCTTTTTTTTCACACAGGAGGAAAAAAGGAGTAGACTCAGTGCCAAGAAAATTATACCGGCATGTTTAGCATTTGGTCTCATTAGTTGCCTCCTCCTGAGCTACCTTGTTCGTCTGGTGTGATATAGTTTGCGAAGAAAATGGTAAGATAGCCTGTGGCTGTGATCGTATTGCCTATCGTGTCATGGCCGTAGAAATCGATCCGAGCGGTGGTTTTAAGTTCTCCTTCGCCTCGGGCCGATGCCAAATTCAGAAGCGGCGGCTCCAATTTTGACACAGCTCGTACAATCACGAAACTGACGTCTGTCTGTGATCCGACCTGGACCTGCTTGGAAAGAGCCCCGTCGAAAGAGTAAGGGACATCCACACCCTCCTGGTTTTTCCCATCCGATCGGGTGTAGGATACAACGTAGTTGGTGACGATTATGTCGTTGTAAGGAGAGGTCCCAAGCAAGGGCTCGGGATCGAGTGTTTGGGCTGTGAACGTGACAGTGGCGGCATCAGCAGCAACTGTCGATGTACTAGTGTCGGGATCGATCACCACAACATCGGATTGGAGAAAATCGGCCTCGTTTTTTTCGATATCTGTTCCTGAGATTTTTATCACGAGAAGGACACTGGCAGACCTTGAATCATTCTCGATCGGGTTACAGGAGAACAGAAGAAAAATGGCCGGAACGATAACCAAGATTTTAAGCCAATTTTTCATTTTTCTCATTTTTTCCCTCTTATCTAAGAATTCTGGGAGTTATAAAAATCAGCAACTCTCGACTTTGTTTCGTACGAGCAAATGATTTGAACAGGTTCCCTATTATCGGAATTTTATGGAAGAATGGCACCCTGTCTCGGGTTATCGAGTCCTCAGTCCTGTAGATGCCTCCGATCACGGTGGTCCCTCCATCCGGTATCATGACTGTCGTGGTCGCGCTCTGAGTGATTATCGGAGGTATGCCGTTGACCAAATTGGCGAAGTCGGCTGCATTGTTCTGGAGTTCGAGTGCCATGATGATCGTGCCTTCCGCAGTTATTTGAGGGGTCGCTGTCAGTTCAAGAGCCGCATTCATATATCGTGTGGTCACAGTGAAGTTGGCGACGGTCTGGACCGGGATTTGCCTTCCTTGTATGATGTGCGCCTGTTGGTTATTTTGGGTTGTGACGGATGGGCTGGAAATGATCCGGCCCTGTCCAGAAGTTTCGAGTGCAGATATAGCCATGTCTATCCTGAAAGTATCCAAAATGTTGGCGAAGGACACACCCACAGCGGTCGAAAACGCAGGAGCCGGAAGATTGATAGCGTACCCACCTAATGGTCCCCCGATTCCTTTGGTGACGATACCTTGTGGGATCATAGCTCCGTCGAGCAACATTTTATTCGGAAATTCGAGGGAGGTTTGGTTGCCGTAAAAAGGATCGGCGATTCCCTTGACTCCCCACTGTATCCCAAGATTTCGGATAAAGGTGCTGGTCGCTTCCACGATTCGGGCTTCGATGGCGACTTGTGGTGTGGGCGTGTCGAATACATCCAGGAGTCTTTCTATGAGTTCGATCCTGTCGCTAACATCGGTGATGACCATCGTGTTTGTCCGCTCGTCTACGATGATTTCTCCCCTTTCCGATATTTTATTCTGCAGCAAGCTTTCGATATCTGCCGCTCTCGAGTAAGAGAGTGTGTAGGATTTGGTCACGCGTGGACCGGCAAGTTCTTTGCTGTCTTCGAGTTTTTGTACTTCCTCTCGCTCGCGTGTGAGTGTTTGAACAGGGGCTATCCTGAGGATGTTGCCCTCGAGGGTACGGCCCATTTTATTCTGTTTGAGGATAAGATCCAAAGCTTGATCCCAGGGAACATCGACGAGATTACAGGAAACGACTCCTCTCACTTCGGGATCGTGTGCGACGTTCAGTCCAGCAAACTCACCCAAGTAATTGATGACATCCCTCAGATCGGCATCTTTGAATCTTAAAGTGATGACATCTCCATGGTATGCCTCTTCTTTTTGGGCTATAGTCTGTGGTTCGAATTGTTGAGCCGGTTCCCTGGAATAGGATGATCCGTTTTTCTCAGGACGAAGCGTTTCTGGCATTTCTATCTTTTCTTCGGGAATCACTGGCTCTGGGGTTGTCATTTTTTTCACCGGAGGAGTGACCGGTTTTTCCTCTGCCGTAGATTTCGGTGGCTCTGTTTTGGGCTTATTCTCCACGCTTGGGGTCGAGATAGGTTTGGCAACCGCTGGTTTTGCTTGTGCCGGTTTTTCTTTATAAAAGGATACGGTCAAATTGTCGTTTGTACTATCTATCGCATAAAATGTCGGTTCGGTGAGATCGAAGACCATCCTGGTGATGGTGTGAGGATTGGAGATCTGGAACTGAGCCGCTCTTACCTTTTTAACACCGAGCTGGTTGATAGCGTGAACGGATTGCGATGAGGAAAAATATGTGTTGTAGAGATCGATGACAAGCCGGAGAGGTTTGTCCAGCACAAAAACATTGGTGATAGCCTCATGACTGAGAGTCGCGCTGACATCCACTCTGCCTTTCTTGTCAGCGACTCTGATATCAGTCAAGTATCCCACTTGGCTCGATGTCTGGTCCAGTCTTGTTTTGACTTCAGGATCCAGTGCATATTTCCCTGGAGTTTTCTGAATTTGGTTCAGCTCGACGATGGTGTTGTTGTTCTCGGTTTTGATCTGATAAGGAACGCGTTCTTTCAGATCGACAAGAAGACGGAATTTGTCCGTATCGATTTTTTCGATCTTCATATCTTGGATCAGCGGGGTCGTATGGGATCCCATTGTGGGGGTCATGTTGGTAGACACATTGTCGAAATCGACAAAAATGGTAGCGGGGCGATCCGTGGCGTAGCTAGAACCGAGAAGAGTTAGAGGAGAACTAGATTCGAGAACGATCCGGGTGTTCGGCTGTCCAGGCGTTACGGATATGTTACTTATATTGCCTAAAGGCTCTGTGTTGCTTGCAAATCCACTGACCAAATTGAGGGCACATAAAATGACCAGGATTTGCAGATATTTTTTCGTTTTCATGTTATCGCTCCTCTAGCTTTATTTCTTTAACGATATCTTTCGGATTTGATAAAGGGATGCCTCTCTCTTTTGTTTTCCGGAAAATGACTTGTGAATCGTTGACATTCAGGACAAAACCGTCGAGGAAATTATCACCGGTTTTGATATAGTAAGGATATCCTTGGCTATCGTTGATAATCGCGGTCAGATTTCCTCTATGTTTAACGATCCCGATAAGAATAGCATCCTCGATGGCCAGATTGCTGATCCCCTGCGTTTTGCCCTTTTCCCGGGGATCTTGTCCTGCGAGAAGATCTCTGAATGGATCTCTTCTGCCTTCAGGGTTATAGGTGGGACCCCGCAGTCTGATTTGAACCGCGGTATCGACCTGTGTGCCTTGATCGACATCTTGAGCGGAAAGCGTAAAAGCGCTGAGACAGATGAAGCTGGCGATGATTAATATAATAATTCTACTTTTCATCTCAGTTCCCCCTGTTTTGTTGGCTAGATTCTTCTTCTGTCGTTTCTTCCCGATAAATGTAAGTTTTTACATTCCACTCAGCAGAGATCGTATCTGTATCTGACTGCTCTCTTAAGGCTTTGATCGAAAAATCTTCGATATTGAACAGGCGTTGGAAGGTGTTCAGCCGGTCGAAAAATATGGCGAGATTATGATACTCCCCAGTTATGGCGACTTCGATAGGTTGTTCCGAGTAAAACTCTTTGACGATTTCTGGCTTTTGGATGAATTTGGTGATGTTCAAGCGAGTGTCATAGGCAAGCTGTTGCATATTTTTCAGGATGTTGCTTATCTCTTCCTTTTGAGGAATGATCGCTTCGAGCTTTTTCAGGGTGACTTTCAATTGTTCAAGCTCAGCTTCGATTTTGTCCAGTTCATCTTTTTTTTGTCTGAGATGGACTACTTCAGCTTCCACTTTTATCCTTTCATCTCTAATGCTTTTTAGTTCCTCATTCTTGGGTTTGTAGTAGACAAAATAGAAAAGACCCAGAATGATAATGGCTATGAGAATATATGCGAACCAAGGCCAATCTCTCATTTTTGTTCCCCTTGTTTGACTTCTTCTGATGAATCTATGGTCATTATAGGCAAATCGTATATTGCCGTAAGTGAAAACTCTAAATACGGGTTATTTGTCCTTGTGCTTTTTTGGTTGATGGATTCGATCTTCACGTTACTAAGATGCGGGCTGTTTTCCAGGTTATACACATAATCTGCGATAAGGTTGTTGGAAAGAGCCCGCCCTTTAATCGTGATTTCTTGTGCATCGTAACTCGTTTCGGTCAGCCACACCCAGCCTGGTATATTTTTACTCAGTTCATCCATGGTTCTTACAGCGATCTCTTGGCGAGCTTTCAGTTGATTGATCAGATTGATCTTTCTCTCTAAAGTGTTTTTCTGTGCTTCCAGCTTGTCCAGAGCAACCAAGACGTATTGCAGCTGTTTTTTTTCTTCTTGAGCAACAGTGAGGAGATCCTGTTCTGTTTTGATGGCTTTATCCTGTAAATAATAAAGCGCTCCAACAGCGACGATAGCGACAAGTATGAGCAGGCTAGCGAAGGGCGTTTTTTTTCTCTCCTTTATTTCTGGAGCTAGCCCTGTAGGTTCCTCTCTAATATCCTTTTTTTCGGGTTTTAATAAGTTAATTCTAATCATTGTTACTTTTCCAACTTTCTTGTGGCAAGTCCTGTGGCTACGCCAAAAAGGGCAGCCATCTCTTCAAAGTAAATGCTGTCGAATTTTTTGTCGTCGTAATAGATTCTCCGGAAGGGATTGAAGAGCTCTGTGCGCATGTTGAACTTCTGCTCGAATTTAGCAGCCAGATCTTTGAGTTTCGACAAGCCTCCGCTTAGAAAAATGGCTTCGATCTTCCTTTCACCCTTTTCACCTGCTTCGTAAAAGGAAAATGTCTTTTCGACTTCCTCGAGGATGTTCTGGATGTTCATGTTCAGGATCGCTTCGTATCTTTCAGGCTCGACATTTTTCACTGGGAGACCTTTGAGCAGCTTTTCTGCATCGTCAAAGCTGATTCCCAGGTCTTTGCTGATATTTTCTGTGAAAAAGGAGCCTCCCAGAGAAAGGTCCCGGAAGAGTTGGGGGATGTTCTTTTCGATGATGATAACGTTTGTGATGTTCGCTCCCAGATTGATGATAGCGATAGTCTTATCTTTGCTGAGTTCTGGATAGTTCACATCCAGTGCGTTTTGCAAGGCAAACACATCGACTTCGATAGCTTCGAGATTTTTCCGTGCTTGGTTAACGACGTTGCTGTAGTTGGCGATTTTATCCTTTTTCGCCGCCACAAGAAGTATATCGAGATTTTTGGCCTCTGAATACTCAGAGGATTTTAGAATGGCATAATCGACATTTGTCTCCTCATATGGATAGGGAATGTTATGTTTCGCTTCCCAAATGATGGATTCAGCCAGTTCTTCCGTATCCATAGAGGGCAAAGAAATCTTTTTGATGATGACCGAGTTGCCGGAGACCGAGATCACGACATTTTTGTTGCTGATCTTGTTTTCGTCGAAAATTATCCTGATGGTCTCCACAACAGCAGCCGAGTCGATGATCGTTCCTTCGACGATCGCATCGTGAGGAAGAAGCTCATAACCGATTTTTGTCACCTCATACAGTTCTTCTGTACCCTTTTTCTTTGATTTGAGTTCGACTGCTTTAATGGAATAGGAACCGATGTCCAATCCGACCAAAGCTTTTTCTCGTGCGAATCCCAACATTTTCTTTTCCTTTATTTTAAATTTGTTTTTGTGGCTGTCTGGAACTTTTGTTGCAGCTTATTCTCGACTTTCCCAGGAACGAGGCCCTTTAGGCATCCACCCAGCATACTGACTTCTTTGACGAGTCTCGAGCTCAAGAAAGAATAGTTGAGGCTGGGCATCATGAATAAAGTTTCGATTTGCGGATCGAGTTTTCTGTTCATGAGGGCCATTTGAAATTCGTATTCAAAGTCAGAAATCGCTCGCAAGCCTCTTATTATCATTTTAGAATCATTCGTTTTTGCGAAATCGACCAGAAGTCCATGGAAGGACTTAACTTCGATGTTTTCGTTCTCAGAAAATATCTCCTGGATCATATTCACCCTTTCTTTAGTCGAAAAAAGAGACCTCTTTTTGGGATTTTCTAGTACAGCGATCAATATTCGGTCGAAAATCTCAAGTCCCCTCTGGATAATATCGACATGTCCATTGGTGATCGGATCAAATGAGCCAGGGTAAACTGCCTTCTTAATCATGTATACACAATGGACTCTTTCACCTGGGTTGTTTAATTTAGTATCAAAAATATATTGCTTTGTCAATCAAATCTCGTCCGATTTTGCAATTTTTTCCATCCCACACAAAAATATAGCTCTTTCATTCTTATTCATCCATTTTATTCATTCCCTCTTAGACGTCAATCACCGAAAAGGAGGATATTCAGGGGGATATTTTTTGCGCTTTTCTCACCCTAAAGGGTTAGAACGTTTCTGACCCCATTTTTGTCCCATAGGTGAATTTCAAAAGGTATTCGTATATAATGAAAATAGAAAAATGAAAACCAGGGGCGGGATTTCCGCTTTTTTTTCTTTCCTTATCCCTTTGATATTCCTTTTCTCATCCGGCGTGGAAGAGGATGCATACGTTCGGGCGAGAAAATTTATGGTGGATAATCAACTTGCTGCCCGAGACATCACAGACAAAAAAGTCCTGGAAGTTATGGGAACGATTCCCCGTCACCTGTTTGTCGATTCCAGATATCGAAGCCTCGCTTATGCAGATCGTCCCTTGCCAATAGATGAAGGACAGACGATTTCCCAGCCTTACATTGTGGCCTTGATGACCCAACATCTTCATCTGAAATCGGGTGATAAGGTGCTTGAGATCGGCACAGGATCAGGCTATCAAGCCGCGGTTCTGACATATTTTTCAGATGAGGTCTATTCGATCGAAATCAAGGAGAGCTTGGCCAATAAGGCAGCGGAAACATTGGCGCGAACCCATCACGATAAAGTCCGGGTCAGATGGGCTGATGGCTATTTTGGATGGGAGGAGTTTGCTCCATTTGATGCAATAATTGTGACTTGCGCTGCCAACCATGTCCCTCCTCCCCTTTTAGAACAGTTGAAAGAAGGAGGAAGATTGATCATTCCCCTCGGGAGCACACTATATTTCCAGACCCTAACCTTGATAACGAAAAAAGATGGAAAACCCAACGTCCAGCATATTTCAGGAGTAACGTTCGTCCCGATGACCGGTAAAGCCCAAGAGAAAAGGCGTAATTAGATAACCGGCCGCGGCCAACATTAAAACGAGATTGAACCCTCCCCAAAATGCGATCATTAGAGCTGCAATTGAACTGACCACAGAGGAGAATGCATTTGCCGCCCATGCCCATGGGATGATCCGGATTTCCGTTTTTTCCAGCAACCGGATCCCAGTCGGAAAAGGGAATCCCATCAGAAAACCTAAGGGAAAAATCAGGGAAAAAGCTATAAACGCTTTTGGCACGAGCTCTAATCCGATCAACCCACTGAAAAGCGACCGGATCGCCGAACCATAAAACAGGATCATCGTGGCAGAGAGCAAGAGGGGAACGATCACACTTCTCCGAGGATTTTGCCCGAGGAGTTTCACCGAGAGGAGGCTGCCGATCCCAGAAGAAAAGAGGAGGGCGAAGATTATAAGTGCGGCGGAAAAGAGGGGGTGCCCGAGAAACAGGATGAATTTTTGAATGAGTGTTATCTCTACGAACATGAAGCTCATTCCTATCAAACTGAAATACAGGAAGATTTTTTGGACATTCAGGAGCTTGAAGTGATTTTTTTTGCGGTGAAAGAGAAGGGGAACAAGGATCAGGAGAAAGGCCACACCGATAGCTTGAACGAAAAGCAGAGGAACGAGAAATTCTCCCTGTAAAAAAGGCAGCCATTTCCGGCCCATAACGTTGAAAGTGCTTTTGATTTTACTCAGCTTAAAGAAATTAGCGAAAAAAGGGCGGTTATCCGAAACCGGGGCCACTTGGAAAAGGTATTCTCTGTAAAACTTCTCGTGATCAGCGGGAGACAATAGCTGACGGGTAATATTGTAGTATAGCGGCTCCTCGAAGCGATTGTGAATGTTGGTTTCTTCAAGTCGAATACCTGGGTAATACACAAGATCGAAAAGGCGTTTTTCGCAGAACTCTTTGAAAATTTGTATCTCCGGCGCCGTGTACGGGCTTTTTTTTATGAAAAAACTGATAGTTCCCCAACTCCGGAGGACGATCAAATGCCGATCAGGATATGAGGTTATTGTGCGCAAGGCTTCTATCCAGGTTGCGAGGAGACGGACTTCTTGCCGGGGTGGGGGGAGAAGATACAGGGTCATGCTGGCGATGCCTTTTGCGGAAAGCTGTTTCAACGTATCCTGGAACGATTCCTCTGTGTACAGGAAATTTTCTCTGATGCCGAATTGGCCTGTTCCGGCAGATCCAAGAACATCCGATTGCGAAAAAACGATCAAATCGAAATTTCCCTTTTCTCCCGTCAGAGCTGACCGACTGGTCGAGGAAGAGGACCGAATGTTTTCACTCTGGTAGATCTTGTTTGAAAAATCTGCGAGATCTCGATCGAGAATTCTCTTGATCAGAGGATTGTTCTCGATGACCTTAACCGTGGAGGCACCGAAATGGAGAGCGGCCAAAACATCCAGTCCTCCCCGGGGCTCGAGGACAAGGACGTGAGGTCGATCCAGAAAAAAGTAGGGAAGAGAAGAAGGAAGATAGGATAAGAAATCCAAAGATGGATCATCGGCTTTTTCCATATGTGTGATGGCACTGAGCTCCCCCCCATCGATCAGAATGCCGAGTTGTCGAGGAAGACTCCGGTTGTACATGAGACTTAAACCTGGGGCATACCTCACGGCAGGAGAATCGATGACATCCACCCGTGAAATAGCATTCCATTTGGTAAAAAGAAGCTTCGCGCCAGGATATCTTAGGGATAAGGGCAGCGCCTTGAAATCGGATATGTGAAAGGCGAGCCAGGATGGCTCCGCTACAAAAAGCACGAAAACAGCAGCCAACAACACAAAAATCAATGGCTTGAATCCCTTGGATTTTGGAGGGCTGAAAAGCCAGGCTGCAAACAGAACAAGAAAGGAGAGGATGGGAAAAACACCTCTGTCTCCCCTGGGAAGAAAAATAAAGATGGCCAGAACTGTGCCTGCGCCTGCTCCTATCAGGTCGAAGAAATACAGCGTGTTGACCATGCTTGCGGCTCTGGATATAGCGAAGGAAAGGAGGAGTCCTGCAAAAAAGAAGGGAATGCTTAAAACGATATAATAAAGAAGGATGATAAAAACCTGTGTGTTATCCCATGACAGTCTGATGAAATCGAACGGAATGGCATTGCAGATGAGATAACTCGATAGAATGGAGAGAGAAAACAGGATAGCGGTGGTTGACAGAAACTTATCTTTATCCGCATGAAAGGTTTTTTTAAAAAGTGTTAAAAAGGAACCCGCTGAACCATAACCGAGAAAAGCGATACTGATGACGAGAAAGGCAAAGTGGTATTGTTGCGAAACAGAAAAGAATCGGGTGAGAGAGATTTCTAAGCATAGCGTCGTTGCAGAAACAAAAAAGATCCCTGCAAAAAAACGGAATTTCATCTTGGGCTGATCCGGATAGGATTCCACTCCTAAATATATAACAGGGTGCTGAAAAGTTCAAATCCTACTTAGGGTAGGGTGCCTATCTATTTCAGGGATAAACCAGGCTTTTGGGGATGGTTGAAGCGACCATTGAAGATTTCGCCATTCCTACCGTCTCTCGAGGGTATCTGACGAAGTCAAACGGCGGTGCTGTATTGAGCACGACTTTGCCAAGGGATTTGAGATGCGGACAGGCACTGGAACAGTGGTTGAAGTGGTTGAGTTTGGAGTTAACGAGCGCAGTTCACCGCCGCTGAGGAGGGCGGTAAAGGAATGGCGTCAAAAATCTTCACGGGAGCAAAACCATTCGCAAAAAGCCTGGCTTATAATGGAACGAAGGATGCTTATAAACAGTTGATAGGGTTGCTTTTTGTCCCTGTATTATGCTAACTTTACAGACAAACAGGATGATAAAATTCGGCACTTCTGGATGGCGCGCCATTATGGGGGAAGAGTTCACTTTTCAGAATGTGCGACTTGTCATCCAGGCTATCGCCAACTATCTCAAGAAAAAATACGAGGGAAAGAAGGTTTCAGTCGTGCTCAATTACGACACACGTTTTCTTTCGGAACGTTTTGCCTTTGAGGCCGCAAAGATCCTGTCCCATAATATGATCCACGTCTTTCTCTCCGATAGAGACGCTCCATCCCAGGCCCAGGCCTTGCAAGTCATCAAGAGAAAGGCGCAAGCGGGAATAAATTTCACGGCTTCCTTCAATCCTCCCGAATACAATGGCCTGAAGTTCAACACAGAAACAGGCGCACCAGCTCTTTCCGAGGTGACAGAACGGATCGAAGAAGAGCTGAAACCCCTCTTAACTGAATATTCCTTTTGTCCCCTCTATTCCAGCGAAGAATATATCGAAAAAATAGACCTCCAGCATGATTATCTTTCTTTTATTCAGGACAAAATAGATTTTAAGCTTATCCGGGAATCGAAGCTAAGGGTAGCTGTGGATCCGCTTTACGGTACGAGTCGAGAATATTTGGATGAGATATTGGAAGAAAATCATATCCCGGTGGAGGAGATCCATGCCTATATCGATCCCTATTTTGGCGGAATCGCTCCCTCTTGTTCCGAAGAAAACCTGAAAGAACTGAAGGCTTTTGTGGTGGAAAAGGGATGCCAGATAGGAATCGCTACCGATGCTGACGGAGATCGGTTCGGGATTCTGGATGAAAAGGGGAATTTTGTCATCCAAAACTTGATCGTTTCTCTTGTGTTGGATTATCTTGTAACGGAAAAAAAGTGGAGAGGAGGCATAGCCCGCTCTGTGGCCACGACCCATCTTGTGGATCGGATAGCTAGAGAATACGACCTCCCGCTTTTTAGGATGCCTGTGGGATTCAAATACATTGCGGACCTCTTTTTGAAAAACAAGATTATTTTCGGCGCCGAGGAAAGCGCCTGCATGGCGATCAAAGATCATCTTCCTGAAAAGGACGGTATTTTTGCCGGGCTTCTTGTTGTGGAGATGATGGCAGCCACGGGGATGAGCTTGACAGAGCTAGCCAAGGGTTTGTTCAATAGATACGGGAAAAGGGTCGGGCAGCAGAAAAATATTCCGCTGAATCCCGAAAGGGAGAAAAAGCTGAGAATGTTGAAAAAAGATCCTCCCGCTCAGCTGGGAAAAAGAAAAGTCCTCAATTCGAATAATATAGATGGAATAAAATTGAACTTTTCAGAGGATGATTGGTTGCTCCTCCGCCCCTCTGGCACCGAACCGCTGATCCGCTGTTATGCTGAAGCGGGTTCCCAAAGAGATGTAGAGAATCTGATGAAGAACGGTTTGGAGTTGTTGGATTGAGATGAAAAAAGATAAAAGTTCGTCTTCATTTAAGAAAAAGGCCATCATCGCCGGAGTGGGATTTTTGTTGTTCGTGTTAACTGTGACCTCATTTTTTGGCAAAAGGGGATTGATCGAGATCTACCAGACGAAGCGCAAACAAGAAGTTCTCCTGCTAAAGATCGAACAACTGGAATCGAAAAAAGGAACACTGGAAAGAGATATCGAGGAGCTACAGGAGAATCCGAAAGCAGTCGAGAAAAAAGCCCGCGAAAAGCTAGGTTTGGTAAAAGAAGGCGAGATCGTCATCATCGATAAAAAGAAGAGGTGATCTGGTTTTCTTTCCAAGGACCTCCCTCTCCTTGTGACCCTCATCCTTGAACGACAAAAATGGAAGATTTGCTGAAAGATCTGAATCCTGAACAGAAAAAAGCGGTCACGCATGGAAAAGGTCCGCTGATCATCATAGCCGGAGCGGGAACCGGTAAAACCAAAGTTATCACACACCGAATCGCTCATCTGATTTCGTCCAAGATGGCCAAGCCAGAAGAGATCCTTGCCGTGACGTTCACGGAAAAAGCCGCTTCGGAGATGGAGGAGAGGGTCGATGTCCTCATCCCCTACAGCTATTCCTTCGTGGAGATCAGCACATTCAATTCGTTTGGTGAACAGATATTGAGAGATTATGGAATCGAAATCGGGTATTCGCCCGATTTCAAATTGTTGGATGAAGTCGAACAAGCCATTTTTTTTCGAGAACACCTTTTCCAATTTCAGCTGGATTATTATCGACCGTTGAGCTCCCCCACCCGGTATATCCAGGACATTTTGTTGGCCATCAAGCGTTTGAAACAGGAAGATATCAAGCCGCAAGAATACAAGGCCTATGCAAAGAAACTGGAGGAGGAAGCATCGGATGCCGTCACAAAAGAGAAAGCGCAAAAACACAAGGAAATGGCCAGGGTTTATAGCAATTATCAAGAGTGCCTCAAGAAAGAAGGGAAGATAGACTTCGAAGATCAAGTCACTTTGGTCGTAGATCTTTTCAGGCACAGATCGTCCGTTCTGGAGATCTTTCAGGATAAATATCAGTATATCCTGGTGGATGAATTCCAAGATACCAACTACATCCAGTTCGAACTGCTGAAGCTTATTGCGAGCAAACACCGGAACCTGACGGTCGTCGGGGATGATGACCAGAGCATATTCCGGTTTAGAGGGGCATCGCTGGCCAACATCCATAACTTCCGCAAGATTTACCCCGACTATGAAAAGGTCGTGTTGAACAAAAACTACCGGTCCACCCAACCCATATTGGATTCAGCCTATAAACTCATTCAACAGAACAATCCTTACCGGTTGGAAGTCCAGGAGGATATCGATAAAACGCTGGACTCCTCTATCGAGGAATCGGGAAAGAGTATCCATATGTTGACATTCGACTCCTTGTCACATGAGGCGGACAGAGTAGCTGAATTGATCGAGGAAAAGGAAAAAGAAGGCGTTCGGCTAAGTGACATGGCGATCCTCGTTAGACGTAATGCCGATGCTGACGCATTTCTTAGGGCGTTGAATATGAAGGGCATTCCTTTCCGGTTTTCAGGCAGTCGCGGCTTGTACGCCCAGGAAGAGGTGAAGATTCTCGTGGCTTTTACTCGGGCTTTGACCGATTTCGATGACAGCAAGAGTTTGTTTTTTCTGGCCCTTTCTGAAGTTTATAAGTTGGATCCCTACGATTTAACTCCGTTGACGAATTTTGCCGATAAAAAAAATTTTTCCCTTCACCACGTTTTTAAGATGATTTATGAGGGGAAAAATCCCTTGAGCCTTTCAGCTTCGGCGGAGAAAACGGTCAAGCGAATAGTCGAAGACATGCTTTATTTCGTTCGATATGCCGGTTCTCATGATGCCGGTCATGTGGTGTATGCTTTCCTTGAAAAGTCCGGTTACCTGAAATCTCTAGTCGAGAAGGGGGATGTGTCATCCGAACTGAAGATCAAAAATATCCGCATCTTCTTCGATAAAATACGAAAATTTTCTGAGCTGACTGAAGATGATTCCATCTATTCCTTTACCCAGCATCTCGATTTACTTCAACAGGTTGGAGATAATCCAGCTACGGCGGAGGCAGAACTAGAAGAAGTGGCAGTGAATGTATTGACATTCCACAAAGCAAAAGGGCTTGAGTTTCCGGTTGTCTTTATGGTTAGCCTCATCGCGGATCGTTTTCCTGGGCGCCATCGAAAAGAAAAGATCCCGGTGCCGGATGAAATCTTGAAGGAAGATTTGCCAGAAGCTGAAAAGTACTTTCAAGAAGAAAGGCGGCTTTTTTATGTGGGGATGACACGGGCAAAAAAGCTTCTCTATATGACTTGGGCCAAAGATTATGGGCTCAAACGCCTCAAAAAGGTCAGCCCTTTTGTGCTGGAAGCCCTGGATCTTCCCGCCTTGCCTGATGAAGTGCAGAAGGCTTCGGCTCTGGAAGAGATCCAGAGGTATGCCCCTTCCCCGTCGAAAGCCCCCTTGTCCCATAAAGTTAAAGAAAGGGGAGTCCTGAGCCTGAGTTACTCCCAAGTCGATGATTATCTCACCTGCCCTCTTCGCTACAAATTCAGGCGAATCTTGCGGATACCCGTTCTTCCCCACCACAATCTTGTGTTCGGCCGTGTCTGCCACAATACCATTCATTATTATTTGAAAATGAAAATGCGGGGGAAAACCATATCCGAAAAAGAGGTCCTGCAGGCCTACGATGAGCGCTGGGTTAATGAAGGTTTTTTAAGCAGGGAGCATGAGGAGATGAGGAAAAATGCCGGAGAAGAGGCGATGCGCCTGTTTTACAGACGGCAGGAGTTATCCGATATCCTCCCCCAGTTTATCGAGAAAAAATTCAAGGTCACTCTAGAAGACGTGAAACTCACGGGCATATGGGATCGAGTGGATTTTCTAAAAGAGGGGGGAGTGATCATCGATTTCAAAGCGACATCCGTCAAGGATCAGAAAGAGGCAGATAAGAGAACGAGAGATAGCCTCCAGATGGATATATATGCGTTTGCTTATGCTCGAAATCAAGAACGTCCATTGAAGGAAACAAGCCTTCATTTTCTGGAATCAGATATCCTAGGTCGCGCTGAAAAGGGCGAAAAAGAATACAAACGAGCTGAAGAGAAAATCAGACAGGTTGAAGAAGGCATCAGGGATCAAGATTTTCAACCCAAGCCCGATTGGCACAACTGCAGTCTGTGTGATTTCAGGACTATTTGCCCCGAATCGTTTGCTTACTAGTTAAGGGATAACCAGAAGGGCATTATAGCCCAAATCCGTTCCTGTTCGAGCACTTTGAAGGAAGATAACATTTTATCTACCTGTCGATGAATACTCAGGTCCGTTTTAATCCATTGTCTTCCTATAAACATATCGAAAAAGGAGATCTTTTTAGGTTGAACATCGAGCTTTACTTGTTCTTCAGCCGGAATCCCTGCCAGTTCCTTAGCTAGTTCTATAGCTTTGGTGAGGCCACCGAGCTCATCCACCAAACCCAGCTCTTTCGCCTGATGGCCTGTCCACACCCTGCCTTTTCCCAAGTGGTCCACATCCTCTTTGGACATGTTTCTTCCCTCGGCGACCTTTGTCAAGAATTGGTCGTATGTCCAGAACATCTCATTCTTTATAAGTTCCTTCTCCTCATCGGTCCATTTTCTGAAAGTTGAAAAAATATCCGCCTTGTCTCCGAAGGTCAACCTTTCCGCAGTTACTCCTAGCTTTTCATACAGTTTCTGAAAATTCGGTTTTCCCCACACAACTCCGATGGACCCTGTCCACGTTTGAGGTTGAGCCACGATCTTGTGAGCGGACATGGCTACCCAATACCCTCCAGAGCCAGCCAGGTCCGACATGGACACGACGATGGGCTTTTCTTTTTTAGTCAACATGACCTCTCGCCATATCACATCCGATCCCACGACTGAACCTCCGGGGCTGTCCACACGAAAAATCACGGCTTCGACGGATTTGTCTCTCCGTGCACTCCGGAGCCAACGGGCTACGGTGGAACTGCCCATCATTTGGTAAAATCCTTCTCCGGTGATGATCTGACCCATCCCATAGATCAAAGCGACCTTTTTCCCCCTGTTCAATCCCAGAGAAGAAGGTTTGATCTTCGAGTAGTCCTGATGTGTTATTCTGGTAAATCTCCTCCCGTTCGCTTGTAGAAAATTTTGGAGTTCGTCTTCATACATGAGGTCATCCACCAGGCCAGCCTCCTTGGCTTTTGGGCCTTGAAATAAACCGTGATCGATCAAAGTTCTCACCTCGTCCTCGCTTTTTCCTCTTGCCTCGGCGATTTTTGCCACATAGTGGGAGTAAATATCCCCATACAGAGATTCCATCATTTCTTTGTGAGAAGGAGTGAATCCTTCTTCGGTGAATTCGTTCATCGCGGTCTTGTATTTTTCGATGTGTTCCACCTCGTATTCCACACCCAACTTGTCCAATCCTTTTTTAAAGAATGGAAGATAACCTCCGATACCGTTCACGAACATCATCCCTGACGGGTGAAAGATAATTCGGTCACAGGCAGTTGCCAGATAATACTCTTTATCTGCATCCACGGACTCCTCGAAGGTGGCATAGACTTTTTTCCCAGTTTTCCGGAAATCGAGAACGAGATCTCTTATCTCATTGACCTTGGCCCATCCACATTGCAAAAATCCCATGCGCAGCACGATGGCTTGAATCCGTCTGTCTATTTTGGCCTTCTGGAAGTTGAACCAGATGTCATGCATAGAAAGGGGGGAGCTCATGCCGAAAAAAGACATGAGGAAATCGGGAGAAGCTTTTTCTTGTAGGTCTCCCGAAAGCTTTATTTCAAGATAAGAAAGAGATTTCACACTGGGTTGTTTCCCGAATTCCAAATATAGAATGGATGCGAGAGAGATGATTATCAAAAAGAAGAAAATCAAGAATATGATCAGGACGTATGTTCCTCTTTTCATTTTTCCTCCTGTTCCTGGATCTTTAGCCAACCGATCTCTCCTCCCCAACACCTTAATGCCACAGCCATCTCGACTGATCGATGATCCAGGCTTATCTTGTTAGTATCAAACTATATCAAAAACAACGATGTCAGGGAATACATTAATACGAGAGCTGAGTTGCCATAGTTTGATAATTTGATTATTATTTTCTTTTAGTCCTGGATTATTTATAAAATCGGCTGTTGCTCAAGTTAGAGGAATATGAATTTTTTTAGGTGAAAAGATTGTAGGTGATGACAATTTTTATGAATTATATAGAACAAAAAAGGAAACGACCATGAATGCCTTGACGATCGAAAATATCTCCAAACGCTTCGGCAATTTTTATGCGGTTAAAAACCTATCGCTGAAGATCCCTGCGGGAACCATCTATAGTTTATTGGGGCCGAATGGAGCGGGAAAAACGACCACAATCCGGATGGTCATGAATATCATTATCCCGGATGAAGGCTCTATCCAGGTGATGAACGAAAAAATGGATGAAAAGATGAAAAGCAGGGTGGGATACCTTCCGGAAGACCGAGGTCTTTATCCCAAAATGAGAGTGGGCGAGCTTCTCCTCTTTTTGGCAGAGCTGAAAAGTATCCAGGGCCAGGAGGCCAGGAATAGAATCGATGACTGGCTCAAAAAGTTCGACCTGACAGACTGGAAACAAAAAAAGGTGGAGGAACTCTCCCGGGGAATGCAGCAAAAAATACAGTTCATCGCCACGGTCATCCACCGGCCGGATCTGATCATTCTCGATGAGCCGTTCAGCGGCTTGGACCCGGTGAACACAAAGCTGTTGAAGGATATCATGTTGGAGATGAAAAACGAAGGAAGGACCATCATCTTTTCTACGCACCGGATGGAACAGGTCGAAATGATATCGGATAACATATGTTTGATCAACAAGGCCGAGAAGGTTTTGGAAGGGAATCTGAACCAGATAAAGAAACGATACGGAAAAAACACGGTGCTGCTGGATTATGAGGGGGATGCCTCCTTCATCCGGACCCTCCCCGGGGTAGAGAAGATCGATGACTACGGAAAATTCATGGAGATCAAAATGAAAGACCGATCCGATCCTCAGGCGATTTTGGATGAGTCTGTGGGCAAGATCCGGATCAATAAGTTTGAAGTGCGGGAACCATCATTGAACGCCATTTTTATCGACAAGGTGGGAGAAACCAATGCGTAAGATACTATCGGTCATTAAAAGAGAATACATTCAGATCGTCCGGACGAAGGGTTTTATCATCGGGACCATCTTGGCGCCTGTCCTGATGGCGGCTTTCATTGTGGTTCCCATTCTTGTGCAGTTCGTTTCTGTCGACAAGCAGGAAACAATAGGAGTTGTGGATCTCAGTCGAGAAGTCTTCATGGAGTTAGACAAAAAACTCGACCAGAAACTGAAGGATGGGAACCGGCGCTATATCCTCCGCCAGTTCGAGATAGAGGAAAATTTAGACCGGTTGCTGGAGGAGTTGAACAAAAAAGTATTGGATAAAGAAATCACAGCGTACATATACATCCCCGAAAACATTGCCGAGGGTGGGGTAGCCGAGTATGTATCCGAACACGTCTCCGATTTCGACAAACAGGGAAACATCGGTCAGACTCTGAGCAGCATCATCATCGAAAAAAGATTGAGGGGAGAGGGGCTGGATCCCGAGAAAATCGGCCAGTACATGAGGCCCGTCCGTTTGGATACCAAAAAGGTGACCACAAGGGGGGTGGAGAGAGATGCAGGGGGAACGTTCATGATCTCCTTTGTTCTTGTGTTCATCCTGTACATGACAGTCATCTTTTATGGGCAGATCATTCTGAGAGGGGTGATAGAGGAAAAAAGCTCACGTGTGGTGGAGATCGTGCTTTCCTCGCTCCGGCCCTTTCAGTTGATGGCTGGGAAGATCCTTGGGATAGCGGCTGTGGGATTTACGCAGTACGCGATCTGGGCCCTTTTTGGGATTGCGGCAACCAAATACAGCGGGAATATCGTGTCCAGGTTTTTTCCCGCGGCTGCGAATTTCCCAGTTCCAACCATTCCCGCCTACATTTTCGTTTATTTTATCCTTTTCTTTATCCTGGGTTATTTTCTTTATGGAACCATGTATGCCGGGATTGGCTCGATGGTCAACAACGAAAAAGAAGCGCAGCAACTGGTTATGCCGGTGACCATGTTTTTGATCGTTCCCATCATGCTCATGACATTCGTGATCCGGAGCCCGGATAGTTCTCTGTCTGTTATCCTATCCATCATCCCATTTTTCTCTCCAATCTTGATGCTTCTTCGAATATCTGTTCTGCTCCCTCCGTTTTCCCAGATCGCAACATCCATCGTGCTCCTCATCCTGACCACGATATTGATGATTTGGATATCGGCCAAGATTTACAGGGTGGGAATCCTGATGTACGGCAAACGCCCGGGCCTTGCCGAAATCATCAAATGGATGCGGTATAGATAGCCGTAAACCTTTCTCAAAATTCCTTCGTAATACACTTTGAGAATTCTGTGATGAGATATAGAATAAGCAGTAGCCGAAAAATCAGGTTTTGATTTGACTCATTCGACCGAGTCCAGTCCAATTGGATCCACATCAGAGATAACGAGAATGCAAATTCAGAATACACGCCAGCAAGATGAGATCAACAGCCTTGCCGAAAGGGTAAAAAGCGGGGATAGAGAGGCCTTCATGGTTTTGACCAGGCTTTACCAGAAAAAAGTTTTCCAGCTTGCCTACTCCTATTTTCGCAACAAGGAAGATGCGCTGGATATTGTGCAAGAAACCTTTTTGAGATTCCATCAAAAAGCCCACATGTTCGAGGGAGGAAAAAATTTCCAAAATTGGCTGCTCCAGATCGCAAAAAACGTCTGTATCGATTATTACCGGAAACATCACAAAAAAAACAAAGAATTGAGGCGGGTGGAAAATATAGAAGAGATGAATCATGTCTCCTATGATTCTTCGCACCACGATCCTTCCTCAGATCTTAAAGAGATATTTTCCCGCTGCATGGAAAAACTGAGTGATAAGCAGAGGATGATTTTTGTGATGAAACACTACAATCATCTTCAATACAAGGAAATCGCCGAAATTTTGAATATAGCATTGGGAACCGTAAAATCCCTTCATTTTAAGGCGGTTAGAAACCTTCGGACTCTGATGAGTCCCTATATGGGGAGAATGGGATGAAGGATTGCAAGAGAACAACCCGGAATTTGGTGGCCTTTTTGTATGGCGAATTGGATGAAAAAGAAAAAAGATATGTGGAGACCCACTTGAAAACCTGCCCGGAATGCAAAGATGAACTCCATCGATTGGAAGAGGTCTATGAAATCGCGGATTCGTTGAAGCCAGATATGAAGAAGGCTTTGGTGTCAGTGGATTGGGATAAACTTCCCGAACGAATCGTCGGTGAGGTTTTCGATGATAGATCAATCCAGGAGAGAAGGCCGGACCGGGCTGGTTTATGGCCGCTTTTGTTCCAGCCCCGGTTCCGTCTTGGTTATGCCGGGCTTCTGTTGGGCATCATTGTGGGGGCGGTCGTTACCTTCCTTATTTTCCGGTCTCCCCCGCTACAGGTTGCCGAAAGCGGGAAGATTATCGTTCCCTTGGGTTTTTATGACAAGATGGAGTTGGAGATGGCCCGTCGCGAAACGATCGACTATCTCGATCGAAGCGAGTACTTGCTGCTGGATTTTGTCCAATCAACGCCTGAAAAATCGGCCAGGTTCTGGCAAAGCGATTTTGTGTCCCAAAGAACGAAGGAATTGCTATCCAAGAAAAGATACATCGACCCGCAGTTGGAAAAGATCAAGTTGGCCAAAGCCAAGCTTATCTGTGACCAGATCGAACTCCTATTCTTCGAGTTGATACAGACAAGTGAAGATCTCTCCGCAGTGGAACTCAAAAAGATCCAGCGTCTTATACAGGAAAGACAGCTTTTGTTGAAGATAAAACTTGTCAGAAAAGAACTGCAAAAAAGCGAGGTTTAAAATGAATAGATGGAAAAAAATGATCCTATATTTGGGCATTTTCCTGATAGCATCCGCTTTCTTCCCGGCGTTTGCACACAGTCAATCCGATGAGGAGCTTTTCCAGAAAGCCAAGATCATGATTTTCGATAAGGAATGGGACAATGCCCGAGAACAGCTGGAAGAACTTTTGGAGGAGTATCCGGATAGTCCCCTGTATTCTCAAGCCCTTTTTTATCTAGGAAGGACTCTCGAGAACCAGAAAGGGAAGGAGAGGGAGTCTATCGATATTTTCAAAAGGTACATTTTGCACAGGGATAGCAGCGAAGTTTTGATCCAAGAGGCTGAAACCTCGATCATCAAACTTTCTTTCGATCTGTATGAAAAGGGAAGAAAATCCTATTTGAAGGAGATCAAAACCAGGCTGTATCGTCCCAACAGAATCGTCCGTTATTATGCGGCTATCCGTTTGAGCTACCTGAAAGACAAGAGGGAAGCCACAGAGGCCATTCCCGTGCTGAAGGAGATTTTGGAAAAGGAAGAAGACCAGGAGCTCAAGGATAAGGCCAAAATCGCTCTTCTTCGTATCGATCCAGAATATTTCCAGGAGTATGAAGGAAAAAGGGACGAAAGACGGTCGATGTTGATGAAATTCAAAGTCATCAGCAAAAAAACACGATCGGAAACCTTCAGCCTCAGTATTCCCTGGGCCCTGGCCGACCTGGCTCTTGCCAACATTCCCGAAGATGCGAAGACAGATCTGAGAAAAGAAGGATATGATCTGGATCGGATCATGAAGGAAATCATCGAAGGAGGAAGGATTATCGAAATTGAAACTAGGGAAAGCATTATCAAGATTTGGATCGAATGAAAACTGGGAGGATAAGATGAAAAAAACATCGCTTTTCATATTGGCTATTTTTGTCTCGATTATCATTATTTCCCCTTTTGTTCTGGCTAAGGAAGACTTCGACCTTACGGCCATAAAAAAGGCCGTCAAAAAGAACCCTCAGTACAAAAAAGGCAAAGAGGTTCAATGGTTTAAATTGTTGATCATGGATGATGACAATGATAAGGATAAACTGGAACTCACTCTTCCCCTTTCTCTGGTGGATCTATTATTCGAGTGCGTCAAAGACAAAAAAATGAATATCGATTGCGGAGACTATGATCTCGACCTCAGGAGACTCTACAAAGAGATAAAAAGAAGAGGCCCCAAGTCTCTCATCGAGATAAGAGGTCAAGATGGTGTTTTGAAGATCTGGTTGGAATAATCCAGCCTAAAAAATATCACCCCCCTTTTCATCGTTAAAGGCGATTGATGTTTTTTCTTTCGAGCTCTATATTGAGGATAAGAAAGTGCTGGCTATGGGCATTTCATAATCCCTCCTTTTGCTGATTCCCCCTTTGCGGCCAGCACTTCTCTTTTTTCCAAGTCAATCCACCCCACCCTACATTTAGGGGGGGGCGGTGAGAATAATGAATTATAGGCGAAAGAAAAAAGGAGGCGAATTTTTTTGGGAATAATTCAGGATGGTTTTTCTTGAGAGAGGAAAACATTCCGTTTCAATTCGTCAAAAGAATCATCCCTCTCCTTCAAACCTTTATTGTTTTCGAGATATCCCCAAAGTTTGGCGAAATATTCTTCTCCGTTCGTCCGGAAGGGCTCGTAGTATTCCACTCGCATTCCTCTGCTTTCGAACAGGCTGCGCCATTCTTCCAGTTTTTCTGGTGTCCGGACTGTAATTTCTGCGATGGGCCCGCCTTTTTGGATCGTTTCCGTGCTGTGTCTTTCGGGAACCATTCTCTTCATCAATTGCAGGAAAGATTGGTTCATCTCGTAAATCAGTCGATTGGTTTCTTTGATCTCCTGTAAAATTTCCTTCATGATTTTCGATTCGTTTCTCATTTTAGCTCTCTTTTTAAAGATCGGTCATCTCTCATTTTGTTTAGTCGTTTATCTTCGAATGATTTTGTCTATTTTGCATTTTGAAAAAAATGATATATAATAAAACAGCCTTGTTGTGCTGGCTGGGCAAGGAGGATGTCACCCACATCTGAAACTCTTTCACCTGTTCCCCGTACAGCCAGCCCCAGGAAGCCATCCAGCCCAATTCCTCACCCACAGAAGCCCGTCCCTCACATATTCATTGACAAAAAACATCGCTCTTTTGATAATATTAGCTTCGTAAGGATGTTCTCGTGGCAAGACTGTATGAATTTCAGAGCAAAAAACTCCTCAAGGAAGCCGGCATACGGATTCCGGAAGGGAGAGTTGCGAGCTCTCCCGATGATGCTTTCAAGATTGCTGAGGAAATCGGAAAACCGGTGGTTTTAAAGATTCAGGTATGGGTAACGGGAAGGGCCGGTATCGGGGGCATACAATTTGCCGATACTCCTGATGAAGCCAGAAAAAAAGCCCAGCAGATGATCGGGATGAAAGTGAAAAACTTCGTGGTAGACAAGGTTCTTGTCGAAGAAAAGTTGTCGATAAAGACCGAGTATTTTGTGGGATTGGTTATCGACGATGCCCGCAAAACTCCTGTGCTCATTTTTTCTTCTGTCGGAGGCACAGGAATAGAAGAAATCGCGCATGCCCACCCAAAAAGTGTTTCTCAATTTCCTATCGACGTTGTCAACGGATTGAGAGATTATCAGGCACGTAATCTGGTCCGGCATACGGGGATATCCGGCAAACTTTTGATCACTCTCCCTTCCGTTCTGGTCAAATTGTACGGTGTAGCTCGCGCATATGATGCTCGTTCTGTGGAGATAAATCCTCTGGTCCTGACAGAAGATAATCTTTTGTATGCGGCAGATTGCCATCTTGCCGTCGATGACTATGCCGTGTTTCGGCATCCTGAATTGGGAATAGATGTTGCCAGGGAGTTTGACCGACCGCCCACTCCTCTGGAGAAAATTGCCTACCGAGTGGAGGAAAAGGATTATCGTGGCACTTTTTATTTCTTGCAGATGGCGGAAGAAATCCCGAAAGAAGAAAAGTATATCGGATTCAACGGGGCCGGAGGAGGCGGTTCGATGATGTCGATGGATGCTGTCTTGAACAAGGGATTCAAACTGGCCAATTATTGCGACACGAGCGGGAATCCTTCTGCCAGCAAAGTCTATCGGGCAGCAAAGATCATTCTTTCGCAACCCAACATCAAGGGATATTTCGCCTCTGGGTCTGGCGTTGCCAGTCAGGAACAATATCACTCAGCAAGAGGCCTGGTCAAAGCCTTTTATGAAGAAAAACTGGACATTCCCGGTGTTATCCGCCTTGGGGGGAACTTCGAGGAGAAGGCCATCGAAATCCTGGCCGACTACTTGAAAAATATCCCAGCAAGGGTGGAGGGCTACGGGCGGGATGATCTTCCCGAGTTTTGCGCTGACCGCATGGAGGAGTTGATCAAAGAAAACCACAATGCCTCCCATGAAGTGAGGCCTGTCATTGATCCGGTCATCCCAGAGGATGCCTATACTTTTGAAACATTTACTGGCAAGATCTATTTCGATCATTCTCGCTGCAAAAGCTGCAAGAGTCTGGGGTGTGTTCCCTCGTGCAAACCCGATATTTTGAAACTGGAGGAAGGGAAACCGGTCCTGTCCATATCCGAAGAGGAGGCAAAAAAAGGGAAATGCACGGAGTGTCTGGCCTGTGAGATCTTCTGTCGATTCCATGAGCAAGAGGCTATCACCATACATCTTCCGATCCCCGGACTGAAGGAATATCGAGATAAAATCAAATAGGCCGCCTTTATCCGAGATGTTAAAATGTCGATTTTAGTCAACGAAAAATCAAGAGTTTGTGTGCAGGGAATCACAGGCCGGGAAGGCATGGTCCGAACCCAATTGATGAAGGATTATGGAACCCATGTCGTGGCGGGTGTTACTCCAGGAAAGGCGGGGACGGATGTTTATGGGGTTCCCGTGTATGATACGATGGAGGAAGCCTGGGAAAAGGCCGGGCCGTTGGACATCAGTGTTATCTTCGTTCCTGCCTCGCTTGTAAAAAATGCCGCACTGGAAGCCATCGATGCAGGCGTTAGATTGATGGTTATCGTCCCTGACCGTGTTCCCATATTCGATGTGCTCGAGATATCTCGTTTTGCCAAGGGAAAGGAAGCCGCTTTTGTCGGACCCAACACCCTCGGCTTGGTCAGTCCTGGGAAGGCCGTTTTGGGCATGATCGGAGGAAGGGCGGAAAGAGCCCGCGAATGGTTTCGACCTGGGAGCGTGGGTGTGAGCTCGCGAAGCGGAGGAATGACATCCGCGATTTCATATTTTCTGACCGAAGCCGGTTTGGGCCAGAGCACCATCGTTCATGTGGGAGGGGATGCGGTTGTGGGAATGTCCCATCCAGAGGTCGTGGAGCGGTTCGAAAAAGATGAGCAGACAGAGATGGTGGTCTTGTTCGGCGAGATCGGAACCACACAGGAAGAAAGAGTGGCCGACTTGATCGAAAACGGAAAATTCACCAAACCCCTGATCGCTTTTATCGGAGGAAAGGCCGCAAAATCCGGAACCCGTTTTTCACATGCCGGTGCTATCGTGGAGGGCACTCGTGGTTCCTACGACAGCAAGGTGAAAAGGCTGAAAGAAGTGGGAGTCCATGTTGTCGATTCTGTATCGGATATTCCACGTGTTGCTTTAAAACTCAAAAAAGGGGGAGCCCTATGAGCGATCTCCATTGGAAGACTTCCATCACCAAGGTCGAACCAAACAAAGTGTCCATAAGAGGATATCCGGTCGACCAACTCATGGGTAACATTTCCTTCGCGCAAGCGATATTTCTGGTATTGACTGGCGAAATGCCATCACCCGATGCGGGCAGATTGGTCGACGCCATTTTTGTCTCCTCTGTGGACCATGGAGCCAGTCCTCCATCGGTTTTAGCTGCACGTACAGTGGCCTCGACGGGTTCTGAATTGAATGCAGCGATTGCCTCGGGGGTACTGGCTATTTCCAGGTACCATGGTGGAGCCATCGAGGAAGGGATGAGGCTTTTTCTTGCCATTGCAGAGAGGATGGAAAAGGAAAAGAAATCGGAACAGGAAACAACCCGGATTGTTTTGAAAGAAATGCGGGAAAAAGGAAAACGAGCATCCGGTTTTGGCCACCGCATCCATACACAGGATCCCCGGACACAAAAGCTCTTCGCTCTGGCTGAAGAACTGAAAATTGCGGGGAAATACGTTCGGATCGCCCGGACCGTGGAGAAAGAATTGGAAAGTGCGCTGGGGAAATCTCTTCCGATCAATGTGGATGGAGCGATCGCGGCCGTGCTGTGTGAATTGGGTATTTCGCCTGAGATTGGAAATGCATTTTTTATCATCGCCCGTGTTCCCGGGCTTGTGGCTCACATCCATGAGGAATGGACGCGGATGAGGCCTATGAGAAAGATCCATCCACAAGATTTCGAGTATGATGGGCCGGAGGAAAGGGAGTTATAAATGAGGAAGAAACTTTTATCTTTGATGCCTGAATTCCAGCTCATCCAGGATGACAGCCTGCGAGAAAAAACGATAAACGTCTGGGAAGAAGCGATTGAATTGGGGGGCTGGGATGTTGCCGATCTTTTGGCCATGCCTTTCACGCTCCTGATCGAACAAACCCCAGTGAACATAATCACTCATACACGGGCGGTCACGCGCAGTTCTCTGCAGATTGCCGATGTGTTATTGGAGGAGTACAAGGAAAGGGTGAAGATCAGCCGGGATTTTCTTCTTTCTGGGGCCTTGCTTCATGATGTGGGGAAACTTTTTGAGTATGAAAAAGAAAATGGGATTTTTGTGAAAAGCGCAGCTGGTCAGCTTCTCCGGCATCCCATTTCTGGGGCAGCTTTTGCCTACAAGTTTGGGCTCCCCCAGGAAGTGCTTCATATCATCGCGTGCCACTCAAAAGAAGGGGATGGTGCGAGGAAAACGGTCGAGGCTGTGATCGTCAACCATGCTGATTTTGTCAATTTTGAAACGCTTAAAATCTGATCGAGGAACAAATTGGGGCAAACATTTTCTGAAAAAGTTTTGAGTGCCAAAGCCGGAAAATCGGTCGGGGCCGGAGAAATCGTCACGGTTAGCCCGGATTATATCCTCTCTCATGATAATTCCGCCGCCATCATCAAAGAGTTCCACAAACTGGATCTCCCAAGGGTCAAATGTGCCGAAAAGATCGTCATCGTCCTGGACCATGTGGTCCCGGCTTCCTCGGAAAGGTATGCGCAGAATCACAAGGAAATCAGGGAGTTTGTCCAGGAGCAGAACATCCCCCATTTTTTCGATGTGGAGCATGGGATCTGTCATCAGGTGTTTTCTGAAAATGGTTTTGCCCTGCCTGGAAAGTTGATTTTGGGAGCCGATTCCCACACACCCAGTTATGGAGCGTTTGGAGCTTTTTCTGCAGGGATCGGCCGTTCGGAGGCTGCATCGGTCTGGGCAACGGATGAGATTTGGTTAAAAGTGCCCGAAACCATCCGGATCGAAATGAGCGGGAAACTTCCGGCCATGGTTTTTGCAAAAGATGTCATCTTGAAGATCATCGGTGAGGAAGGGGCAGATCGGGCAAACTTCAAGGCCGTAGAATTCGCTGGTCCGGCCGTGCGAGGCTTTTCTTTGGCCAGCCGTCTGGTTATGACCAATATGGCCGCAGAAATGGGGGCCAAAAATGGCTATTTTTTTCCCGATGAAATAACCTTGGCATGGCTCCAGGATAAAGCCCAGAGTGAATTCGACGTGGTGGTTTCAGACTCCGATGCCGCCTATGAGGCTGTCTTAACCTACGATATTTCTGCGATCGAGCCCCAGGTAGCCTGCCCTCATACCGTGGATAACGTCCGAGCCGTAACTGAGGTCGAGGGGACACCTTTCCACCAAGCGGTCATTGGCACCTGCACGAACGGCCGGGTCGAGGATTTGAAAGTGGCTGCCCGGATATTGAAAGGAAAAAAGATACACCCGGGGATCAGAGTTTTGGTCATTCCTGCCTCACGGAATGAATATTTGCAGGCTATACGGGATGGAGATCTGGAAATCCTGGTGAATGCCGGGTGCCTCATACTCAATCCAGGATGCGGTCCGTGCTTAGGAGCGCATCAAGGCATTCTCGCTCCAGGAGAGGTGGCGGTAAGCACGGCCAACAGGAATTTTCGAGGAAGAATGGGGAGCCGGGATTCGGCCATCTATCTTGCATCACCCGCTACTGTTGCCGCCTCTGCTCTGGAAGGGAGGATTGCCGATCCGAGGAAATACGCATGAGTAAAGGAAAGGTCTGGAAATACGGGAACGATGTCAACACGGATGTCATTTTTCCAGGAAAATACACCTATTCAGTGCTGGATCCAGAAGAGATGGCCAAGCATGCTCTCGAGGATTTGGATCCTGCATTTGCCCGTGAGGTTAAATCCGGGGACATTGTCATGGGCGGGAAAAATTTCGGATGCGGGAGCTCGCGTGAACAGGCTGCTACTTGTTTGAAGTATGCCGGTGTTCAAGCTGTCGTGGCCAAATCCTTTGCCCGGATATTTTTCCGCAATGCCATAAACCAAGGGCTTCCTGTCGTCCAGTGCGCCAAAGCGGTGGACAGTGTCGAGGGAGGGGAAGAGATCGACATCGACTTTTCAAAGGGTGTGGTCGAAACTCCAAAAGGTGTTTTTGATTTCATCCCGCTTCCCGAATCCATCCTTCGCATCCTGGATGCAGGGGGACTGATAGCTTATACAAAAATAAAAATGAGGAAGGAAAAAAACTAGGAAACGATCATGCCTAAATACAAAATATCGGTGCTGCCTGGCGATGGAGTGGGCAAAGAGGTGATCGAAGCAGCCATGATTGTGCTCGAAAAAATAAACCTCGATGCCGAATATATGGTAGGAGATATCGGGTGGGAATTCTGGTGTAATGAAGGGAATCCTCTCCCCGAGCGGACCATCGAACTACTCAAAGGAACAGATGCCTGTCTTTTTGGCGCTATCACTTCCAAACCGAAAGAAGATGCGCTCAAAGAACTCCATCCAGACTTATGCGACTCGGGTCTTTCCTATTTCAGCCCTATCGTGCGTTTGCGTCAGGAGTTCGATCTTTACACCAACCTCAGGCCTTGCAAAGCCTATCCCGGGAATCCTCTCAACTACCGGGATGATATCGACCTGGTCATTTTTCGAGAAAATACCGAAGGAATGTATGCCGGTGTGGAGTTTTATCCCCTCCCTGATGAAGTGCGCAATGCCTTGCTCCTCCATCCGAAGATGAAGAGGTTCCAAACTGTGCCAGCAGACGAGATTGCCCTCTCCACGCGGATCATGACCAAAAAAGCGTGCGAAAGAATTTGCCGCCGGGCATTCGAATATGCTCGCGAAAACAAACGAAAATCTGTCACGATCGTGGAAAAACCCAATGTTCTCCGGGAAACAGGTGGATTCATCCTGGATATTGCCAGGAAGATGTCCACAGAGTTTTCTGATATCCAGTTTTGGGAGGCCAATGTGGATGCCATGGCTATGTGGCTGGTGAAAAATCCCCAAGACTATGCTGTCCTGGTGGCCGAGAATTTGTTCGGGGATATCATTTCCGATCTCGCGGCCCAGCTGGTCGGAGGATTGGGTTTCGCCTGCAGCGGGAATATAGGGGACAGTTTTGCGGTGTTCGAACCCACGCATGGATCGGCACCGAAATACGCAGGGATGTACAAAGTGAATCCCATAGCCATGCTGTTGGCCACCAAGATGATGCTGGAATGGTTGGGAGAAAAAGAATTGGCAGCCCATTTGGAAAAGGGTATCGCCGCGGTCATCCTCGAAGGAAAAGTCAGAACCTATGACCTTGGAGGGAGCTCTACCGCTTTGGATGTGGCTCATGCTGTCACGCGATTCTTATGATCTTGACTGGAAAAATATATTAGACTGAGATAATGTAAAATGCCCAAAACGGTTATCGAACGGATCATTCAGTCACACACGCAGGATGAAGTTGCGGCTGGGAAGATCGTGTGGATGGACCTGGATATCCGCTCGGCTCGGGATTTTGGCGGGCCCAACGTGGTGAAAAGCTTCGAGAGAGAATACGGGGATGATGCTGTCCAGGACAAGGCCAAGACGTTTTTTACGTTCGACCTGTGTGTTCCTGCTTGTTCCCTCAAATATGCGGACAATCAACAGGTATGCCGAGAATTCGCCCGGAAACAGGGCATAAGGGTCTTTGATGTGGACCAAGGAATCGGTTCCCATGTGCTCATCGAGGAGGGATTGGCCTTGGCGGGAACGACGGTGGTGGGGACGGACAGCCATTTAAACATCCTTGGGGCGGTGGATTGTTTCGGACAAGGAATGGGAGATGTGGATATCACTTTTGCCTTCAAAACGGGCAAAACATGGTTTGAAGTTCCCGAGACCCTCCGGGTCGATATCCAAGGAAAGTTCTCCTCTGCTGCCACCGCCAAGGATTTGACGCTGTATATCTTGAAGCGATTGGGAACAGAGAGGGCCGCCCTGAAAGCGGTGGAATTTTATGGAAAAGCGGTGAAAGATCTTTCTTTGGCCGGGCGCATAACTCTTTGCAGTATGGTGACCGAGATGGCCGGTATCATAGGGTTTATTCCCGAAGCCCCCTCTCATGCCGAATACGCGGATTCGGTCTCTATAGATGTCACGGGATTGACGCCACAAATCGCTGCTCCTTCATCGCCAGAGAATGTATTCGAAGTCTCCGCACTCAAGGGCACGAAGATCGATTCTGGTTTTATCGGGTCATGCACCAACGGAAGAACAGAGGACCTGGCTGCTGCCGCCCGAATTTTGGAGGGGAAAAAAGTCAAAAAGGGGATAATGCTCAAGGTAGTCCCGGCAACGAGACGCGTGTACCAAGAGATTCTCGATCAGGGAATCATGGAGATCCTTTTTTCCAGCGGAGCCATCATCAGCAATCCTGGGTGCGGGGGATGTGCCGAGGGGCATATCGGGCTGACCGGAATAGGGGAGGTCCAGATCAGCACCGGGAACCGCAATTTTGCCGGAAAACAAGGCAAGGGCCAGACTTACTTGGCAGGCCCTGAGGTGGTTGCCGCCTCATGTGTGGCTGGCCAAATTCTCAGCCCGGAGGATTTGTGAGGTGACAGAATCTGCTGTTTCCGGAAAAATATGGATTGTTACTGACAAAAATGGCCATCTTATCGAAAACATCGACACGGATCAAATTTATCACAATGCCTATCTCCACATCACCGAAAAAGAAAAGATGGGAGAATATGCATTCGGCAACTTGGAAGGATGGAGAGATTTTCCCGAAAAATCCAGCCCTGGAGATATTCTTGTCGTTGGCCGAAATTTCGGGGCAGGCTCTTCCCGCCAGCAAGCCGTGGATTGTTTTTCATCCTTGAAGATCGGGGCCATTCTTTCTCCCTCCTTTGGAGCCATATACTTTCGCAATGCGGTCAATTCGGGTTTTCCGGTCTTAAGATGTTCGGCGATCCACCAACTTGTGGAGGAAGGAAAGCTGGAAACAGGAGATGAGATCCAGGTGTTTTTCGTTTCCGGTAAAGCGATGGTCATCAATAAAAACGGGTCCTTTCATGTCCTCCCGATGAGCGATGTGCAGCGTGAGATCTACGCGGCAGGAGGGCTTTATAATTATGGGAAAATCTGGAATCCAGTTTAAGGAAAATGCCCTCATTCTCAGTGTGGATACCACCTCTCCGTCGGGGAGTATCGCGCTTTTAAAAGGAGCGTCGCTTTTTGCCGAACTCGATCAGGATTCTCCCATCACTTTTTCCGAACGTCTTCTTCCGGCCATCCGGTTTCTCCTGGAATCCTGTGAGCTTAAAATTCAGGATATAGACGGATTTGCAGTGGCCGTTGGACCCGGATCATTTACAGGAATACGGATCGGGTTGAGCACGGTGAAATCCTTTGCGTATTCATCTGGAAGACCTGTCGCGCCTGTCTCTGCACTGATGGCCCTGGCGAAAAAAATCCAGAATCCGAAAAATCGGTTGATCTGTCCTCTCCTCGATGCCAAAAAAAACGAAGTCTATGCCGCTCTTTTCGAGTCAAAAGCAGGGGGATTGAAGGAACTTATCCCACAGGGGGCCTTCGCTCCTCACGTTCTTTTTTCTCGGCTACCGGCTCACCGGATCATTCACTTCATCGGAAGTGGCGTGGGTGTTTACCGCTCCCTTCTTTTTCAGTATTTCGAAGATAGAGCGAGATTTTCCGACAGGACTCCTTTTATCGCTTACGAGGTGGGGTTGATCGGTTATGAAATGCTGCGGAAAAACCAGGGAAAAACCATGCACGAAATAGAACCTCTTTATCTGCGCAAGTCTCAGGCGGAGGAAAAGCATTAGAAAATCCGATCTTCCTCAAGAATTCTATTTCCTCAGACGGATGAATGAAAAAGATCTGCCCATGGTCATGGAAATAGAAACCATGTCTTATCCCAATCCTTGGCACCTATCGTCCTTCAAAGGGGAGATAGACAACAGACCCATATCCAATCCATACGTCGTTATTTATCGACCCCTTGAAAAGATCATCGGTTACATTATCTACTGGCACTTGAGAAATGAAGTCCAGATCAGCAATATAGCCATTTCTCCCGAGTACAGGCAAATGGGAGTGGCGGAAGGAGTCCTCCGGAAAGTGTTGGTCGAGATGTGCCGCAAGAATGCCGAGTTCGTATTTTTGGAAGTCAGACCTTCCAATCTTATTGCCCGAAACTTGTATGAAAAGCTGGGATTTACCATATTAGGTTTGAGGAAGGGGTATTACCGCAATCCCTCTGAGGATGCCATCGTCATGGGGAAAAGTCTCTCTCAATAACAGACCTTGATCAGACAAAGGCCTTGCGGTTCTGCAGTAGGACTGTCGAGGGTACGCCGGCCTCCCTCGAACAGATCGTCGATAATATCTGGCTGCCTTTTTCCTCTTCCGATCTCTAGGAGGGTCCCCACCATGGTTCTCACCATGTAGCGCAAAAATCCGTTTGCCTGGACCGTGAAGATGATTTCCTCTCCCTTTTTTTGGATGGCGGAGCGGCTGACCTTTCTCACAGGGTTCAAAAATCGATTGGAAGAAAAAGCCATGAAATCGGCCTCTCTCACGAATTTTGCAGCGGCGATTTTCATCCCTTCCCAATCGAGATTATACGGCCAATAAAGAGCATACCGCAGGAGGAAAGGACTGATGTTTTTCCCGTTGTATATTCGGTATCTGTATATTTTGGATTTTGCCATTTTCCTGGCATGAAAATCTTTGTCGACTTTCTGTAAGGATACAATGCGGATATCTTTGGGAAGAAAAGAATTCATCGCCCGGTGAAGCTCTTCTTCATCTAGGGAGAGATCGGCCTTGAAGTTTGCAACCTGTGCGAGAGCGTGTACTCCCGCGTCTGTACGGCCAGCGCCCACAACAGGGATGTCTTGTTTTGCGATTTTGGATAGGGCTTGCTCCAGGTTCCCTTGAATGGTTTTTTTTCTCGGCTGTCTCTGCCAGCCGTGATAGTCGGTACCATCATAGCTGATTTTGATCTTGAAGTTTTCGTGCATTTTATCTTCTTCTAGTATTGCGGAACTCACAGCAGTTATCAAGGGTCGATTCAGGTTATGGGCCAGCAGGGGCCCTAGAGGTTGCCTTTAGCATGTGAGGGGGAAATAGTCTTTGAGCGCCAAATCGACAGCCTGTTCGGCCGTGTCGGCGCTTATCACTCCCTGGATGTCCCATGTTCCGATGCCGATGACCTTTTTACCATAAATATTCCCGTAAGCTATCTCGCTCAGGGTTCCGAACTGGCCGTCCACAGCGATCAGGACATCTGCGTTCATGGCGACCAAAGAGTTTCGGCTATATCCCAATCCTGTTGCGATCGGAACATCGATGTAGGCATTGGCTTCTTTATGGGAATTTCCAGGGAGAATCCCGATTGTAAGTCCTCCAGCCTTTTTGGCACCCCGGGCTGCGGCTTCCATGACGCCGCCCAATCCGCCGCAAACCAGGATGGTTCCCTTTTCGGCAATCTGCTTTCCCACTTCAAACGCGATCTGGCGGTACTCAGGATCTGGGGAAGCTCCGCCAATCACGCCGATCCTTATCTTGCTTCGTGTTTCCATGATTAATCTCCCTTCATTCTATTGATAAAACGGCAGGACTTCGGGAATATTCTCTCTTTTCCCTGGACAGAAGGACAGTATATCAGTTATTTCCCCAAAAGTTGAGTTGAACCAGTAGGCCAAATCCATTAAAATGCCAGCAGATAAAGCACAATGCATAAAAAAATTTGCAGTCTGTTTCCATTTTTGCTCCTTTTATTTCTGGCCGGCTGTTCTTCTCCCAAAGAGCCTGGTTTCCGGCTCTACCGTTTTATCGATCACTTGGACGGGCCCAATATCATCCTAAGCCCTTTGACTATGGTTCAACCAGATTCACCCCAGTTCGAGGAGCTTTTTCCTGCTGAGTCCTATCCGCTTCTAGATTGGGGGTCGGGGAACAATCCTTATGGGATCAAAAGGAAGTTGAAACTCAAAGGAAGAGAGGTCAGTGCGCTGTATTGTCCGCCGCAAACCACGCTAAGATTCGATATTTTGCCTCCTGAAAAGCTGAGTTTGGATTTTGGCATTGCGATCGTCGAAAACAACATCCCAGAGGAGCACAGGGAAAAAGAAACAGGGAAAAAGCGAGGAGTTACTTTTCAGGTCGATCTGGAGGGCAGAGGGAAAAAACAAAATATATTCCAGAAATATATCCCTCCTCTCCAAGATGAAGAAACCTTCGTGTTCCACTTGTTCACGATCGACCTTCCCGATACAAAGGAAGAATTGACAATCGTTTTCGAAACAAAAGGAGATGAATCCTATCATTCTTTTTGGGTGAATCCCCTGGTTTACAATAAACAGGATGAGGGCCCTAACGTCATTCTGATCTCGGTAGATACTCTCCGTGCCGACCATCTCGGTTGTTACGGATATCAAAGAGAGACCAGCCCTCATGTCGATGGGCTGGCTTCTGACGGGGTCACTTTCCTGAATACCTATGCCTCTTCCCCTTGGACTCTACCCTCCCACATAAGTCTGTTGACTTCCCTACACGGCGTGAACCACCAAGTCATGTATGAAAACGATTCCATGGATCCATCCATCATGACACTAGCCGATGTCCTAAGAGCCAATCAGTTCTACTGTGCTGCTCTCACAGGGGGAGGATTCGTCAGCGCAAAGTATGGTTTTTCCAAGGGCTTTAATTCCTACAGCGACGAGGGCGGAGTTTTGCGGCAAGATTCGGCCGAACACCTTTATCATGCTGCATTGCGCTGGTTGGAACGGGAGAAAGAGAAAGGCTTTTTTTTGTTTCTCCACACATTCCAGCCTCATAGCCCTTACGCTTGTCCATACCCTTACAAATCGATGTTTTTGGAAGATAACCCTCGGTGGCGCCACCTCGATCTCATGAGTTATTTAGGGGGAATGCCGGGTATTTTTAAAGAGTTACCCGAAGAAGAACGGCTCAATATCATCGGATTATACGATGGAGAGATCCGTTACACAGACGAGAAGCTCATCGGTCCTTTGATTGCAGCGCTCAAGGACCTCGGGCTCTATGACAGGACAATGATCATATTCGCCAGCGATCATGGGGAAGAATTTTTCGAGCATCATGGTTGGGGGCATGGGCACAGTTTGTATGATGAATCCCTCAAGGTTCCGCTCATCATCAAATTCCCTGAATCCCGGTTCAAGGGCAAGCGGATCCACGATATTATTTCTCTCGTGGATGTTTTTCCCACCGTGTTGGAAGCGATGGGAATCGAGCGCTCTGAATCCGACATAGATGGCCGGAGCTTGTTTCCTCTGATAAAGGGAAAAGAAGAAGGGGACAGGATGTTCATGGCCGATGTCGCCGCGCATGTCCTCGCTTCCCGTCTTCCTCAACGGGTAGCCATGAACCGAGGAAAAGAAAAGCTCATCCTCAACAAGAAATTCGGTCCGGATGACCTCCAATTCTTCGTTTATCCACCACCCGCTGTCGATGCGGTAGAACTGTATGATCTGGCTCAGGATCCAAGAGAACGGCTTAATGTTGCCGACAAGAGATCTCATCTCGCCAATCAGATCATCCAGATGATCGAGGAGATGACCCAGTCTGCTCACATGAAAAAGACGAAAAAACTCGAAATGGACCAGGAGTTGAAAAAACAGCTGAAAGCGCTGGGCTATATTCGATAGGCAACGCTACCCAAAAAATGGTAAAGAAACAGCCAGGCCTCCTCTTCAGCTTGCCTGGCTGCTCATGGCCCATCACATGGTTGGAATTACTTCTTATCCGAAAAGCGAGTTTGACCCTCATCTGTGTTTTTCATTAAAATGAGAGGAAAATATGACAAAGGATGGCAAAATGGCTGACTTTTTAAAAATCAAGTGTTTAACAAAAAAAGAACAGGATAAAATTTTAAAAGACATCGAAGATAAAATAAATAAAAAGATCAAAGAAGGGATTTTCACTGAACGGGAGGTTCGTGAAATCGAACACATGAAACTTCGCCCCCTTCCTGACATCCTGGATGTTCAAAGCGTTTATGAAAAGCTCAAATTTTAAGGAGGGTCCGATGGAAGATGGAAATAACGGCAAAAATGAGGAAATAAAGATCGACTATGAAAATATCGATGTCGAAGACATCATGAAACAGGTCAAGAAAAAAATAGCCAGCCAGCCTCAAGATCCTGAGCCCGAACTGCCTGTCCAACCGGTACATTCATCCCCTCAGCCCCCTTCCTCTCGCCCACAAGACGGTCCTCCTGGCAAGAAGAAAAAAATAAAGAAAGTTCTGTTGAAAATATTTAAACCGATATCTCCACTGATCAAGTTCTTGGTTTTTCCGGTGCATCAAGAATTGAAAGAAACCATCCAAAATGTGTACAAAACCAACCAGCGGATCGATTTTTTAGAGACGCGTATAGATAAAGATTTCAACACGATCCGGCAAAAACTGATTGAGGTCGACCAGGCAACGATCAGCAGATTGGAAGAACTCGATCGCATGCGCGAATACACCCAACTCCTCCATAATTTGTCCCATAACATGGTTGTGGAACTGACGAAATTGAAAATTGAACAGGACAACCTCAAACTCAAAACCCGCGTGATGGAAAAGGATTTTGAATTTTTGGGGAAAAGAGAAAAAACCCTGGAGAGCAAGGTATTCGGATGAAACTTGCTTTCGTCGTGCAAAGATATGGGATGGAAATCAATGGGGGAGCAGAATTGCACTGCCGGTGGATCGTAGAACACCTGGCAAAGTTCTGCGATGTGGAGGTGTTGACCACCCAAGCTTACGATTACATAACATGGAAGAACTATTATCCTGAAGGGGAAGAGAGGGTCAACGGCATCTCTGTCAAACGCTTTCCTATAATCCGATCCAGGGATCCGGAAAGGTTCGGCTGCATCCAGAATCACGTCTTGGATAATGAACACACTTTCGATGAAGAGCTGAAGTGGTTGGAAGAGGAAGGGCCATTTGCGCCTGCTCTGATCGACTATATCAAAGACCATGAAACCGGTTATGACTATTTCATTTTTTTCAGCTACCGGTATTATCATTCCTATTGGGGAATTAACGCCCTGCCCCATAAGAGCATTTTGGTGCCCACGGCTGAACACGATTCGATCATCCATCTCCGCCTTTTCAAAGACCTTTTCAGAAAACCGAGAGCCTTCATATATAATTCCATTGAAGAGAAGAGCATGATCAATTCTCTTTCTCAAAATCAGGATATTTTGGGAGATGTGGTGGGTGTAGGAACGGAAATTCCCGAGGGCTTTTCTCCGGATAGTTTTCGCCAAAATTATGGCATAAGAGGGAATTATGTCATCTACATCGGAAGGATCGATGAGAACAAGGGATGTGACCAACTGTTCCGATTTTTTCAGAGGTATAAACAGGAGGAAACCTCGGATGTGAAACTGGCCCTCATAGGAAGCAGCAAACTGAACATTCCTGCCCATCCTGACATCATTCATTTGGGATTTTTATCCGAAGAGGACAAGTTTTCTGGCCTTGAAGGGGCTCTGATGTTGATGATGCCTTCCTTTTATGAAAGTCTATCCATGGTGACTTTGGAAGCTTGGGCCTTGGGCAAACCTGTTTTGGCCAATGGCAGGTGCGAAGTCCTGAAAGGCCAGTGTATTCGGAGCAATGCAGGGCTCTATTACGAGGATTACGCTGAATTCCGTGAGGCCTTTCGCCTGCTCCTCCGGTCACCTCGGCTTCGTGAAACCATGGGCAAAAACGGGAAGTCATTTTTCAGTCAGCATTACACTTGGGACGTGATCGAGAACAAGTATCTATCCATCCTTGACCGCTTGGAGAAGGAACAATAGTGGAAATCCACCAATTCGCAACGTCCTTGACATACGGAGATGCCATCTCCGATGAAATGCTGGAGATACAAAAAGCGTTGAGAAAAAAAGGATACACTTCCGAGATTTTCACCCGTTTCTGCGAACCGCGGATGGCTAAATACGCGAAAAATTTTAAGGAGTACACACAGTTCAGCTCTTCTTCCAACGTTGTCATCTTCCACTTTTCGATCGGTTCCCCTGTATCCAAGATGTTTTTCCGTATCCCGGATAGACGGATAATGATCTACCACAACATCACTCCCTACGAGTTTTTTTTAGACTCCCACAGAATTCTGAGCCGGGAATGTTATAAAGGGCGGCTGGAGATCAAGCTTTTTGTGGAAAAAGTGGATCTGGCGCTCGGTGATTCAGAGTTCAACCGGAAAGAACTGGATTCGTTGGGATATGCCAACACAGGCGTGCTCCCTATTTTGATCGATTTTACTAAATTTGATGGGAACACGGATCCTGTGGTCCATCGTATATATGACAACGGAAAATTCACCGTCCTGTTTGTGGGCCGGGTCATCCCGAATAAGAAATTCGAAGATGTGATCAAAACCTTTTCTGTGTATAAAAAATATTTCAACCCCGATTCCCAGCTGCTTCTTGCCGGCGATTTTAGAGGAATGGAACGTTATCTCGCGGCACTGGAAAAGCTCGTGGATGAATTGAATTTGTCCGATGTCCACTTCACCGGACGCGTGGAATTCGCTGAACTCCTTGCGTGTTTTAGGTTGGCCGATGTTTATCTCAGCATGAGCGAGCACGAAGGCTTTGGCGTGCCCCTTATCGAGTCATTTTATCTCGGACTTCCCGTTGTGGCTTATGCGGCAGGAGCTGTCGAAGAAACCATGAACGGAGGAGGGATTCTTATCCGTGATAAAGATTTTGCGAAAACGGCAGTCCTCCTGGACGAATTGCATAGGGATGAGTCCTTCAGAAAAAAGATCCTCCTCTCTCAAAAAAAGGCGCTGGAAAAATTCAGTCAGGAAAATGTGAGCCAAATACTCCTCTCCCACATCCAAAAGGTGACAAAAATATGAGGATCGATCAACTTGTACCGGCTTTTCATCGCGGGGATGCGATCGGAGATACGGCTTATCATATGAAGGAGTTTTTTCTCTCAGAAGGCTTCGATTCCGACATATATTGTTTGACCATGGATAAGGGACTCGAAGACCAATGCGCTTTTTTTTCCACCTTCGGTGAACCAGATACTTCCGATGTAACCATCCTGCATTATGCTTTGCCCTCCCCGTTGACATCAGCGTTTACGAAACTGCCATCCCGAAGAGTTATCCTGTACCACAACCTCACTCCCCATGAATTTTTCGAGGAATTCAGCCCAGAGATGACACGAATCTCCCGTTTGGGGCAGGAAGAACTGAAATCTTTGGCTCCCCATGTGAGAATGGCTCTTGCCGATTCGGAATTCAATCGGCAGGAGCTTGTTCAGATCGGCTACCCGCAAACAGAGGTCTTTCCTCTATTCGTGGATTTCGAAAAATACAACCGGCCGATGAACGATTTCATATTCGAGTTGTTCCGAGATGACCGGACCAATGTTTTGTTTGTGGGCCGGATAGTCCCCAATAAAAAGATCGAAGATCTCATCCGGGTTATTTTTTATTACAAAAAGTATATATCTCCCCTCGTCCGGCTGATCGTCGTGGGAAAGACATCCTCCCTTCCTCCGTATTATAAAAGCCTTATCCAGATGGCGGATGAGTTTTACCTAAAACCGGAGGAAATATGCTTCACCGGGCATATCCCGGATGATGAGATGTTTTCGCTGTACAGGGCTTCCGATGTTTTCCTTTCGCTCAGCGAACATGAAGGATTCGGCTTGCCCTTCATAGAAAGCATGGTTTTTGATCTTCCGATAATAGCCTATGATTGCACGGCAGTCCCGTTCACATTGGATGGAGCTGGCGTTTTGATCACGCACAAAAAGGTGGACTATGTGGCTGAATTGATCCATATCGTTGCCCATCAAAAAAGGTTTAGACAAGATATTATCCGGGGACAGCAGGAAAGGCTGGAGAGGTTTAAAAAGCTCGAAAAGGAAAAGATCTTGCTTCGAATGATCGATGAGCTGAAAAAATGAAGATAGCCTTTGTGGTCCAGCGGTATGGAAAAGAAGTCATGGGGGGGTCAGAACTTCATTGCCGGCAGATCGCAGAAAAAATGGTCGAAGCAGGATTCGACTGCACGGTCTACACCACGACAGCGAAAGATTATATTTCCTGGAAAAATGAATATTCTCCAGGGGAGTTTCTCCTGAATGGGGTTCTTATCAAGCGGTTTTCTGTGGACCGGGAGCGGGATATTAAAGCATTCAATGAATACTCCGATTGGATATTTTTCAATGAGCATACGAAGGAAGATGAATGGGATTGGATGGAAAAGCAAGGGCCATCCAGCGCTGCGCTCTTGGATGCTTTGGAAAAAGAGGAATCCGAACATGACCTCTTTATCTTTTTCACCTACCTGTATTACAACACCTATTGGGGATTGAAAAGAATTAAAGGGAAAAAAGTCCTGGTGCCCACCGCACACGATGAACCAGCGCTGCATCTGGATATCATGAAGGAGGTATTTTCAGCTCCTGACACTTTCATGTTCAACACCGAAGCAGAAAAAAATATGCTCAGCCGGTTGTTCTCCTTTGAGGGAAAATATCAAGAAACCGTCGGAGTCGGGGTGGAAATTCCGGAAAAACCAGATATGCGGGGATTTTTCCAGAGGTATAGGATAAGAGTTCCTTACATCCTGTATGCAGGTCGTATAGAGCCTGGAAAAGGCTGTGGTGAACTCATCGAATATTTTCTCAAGTTCAATCGCCAAAATCCTCACTTGACACTGGCGTTGATCGGAAAATTGCTTATGGAATTACCGGCCCATCCTGGTATCCGGTACCTGGGGTTCGTTTCGCCGGATGATAAGAATGCCGCCATGTTTGGCGCGCTGACATCGATCCATCCTTCTTATTTAGAAAGCCTGTGCATGGCAGCGCTGGAATCCATGGCCATCCAAACCCCGATACTCGTTCAGGAAAGAACCGATCCTCTAAAACAGCATTGCATCGATGGAAAAGGCGGCTTGTTTTATTCAAATTACCGAGAGTTTGCTGCGGCTTTGGAGTTATTTTTGAAGGATGAAAAGTTGAGAAAGATCATGGGAAAAAATGGGTTTGGATATGTGAAGGATAATTACTCCTGGCTTAAGGTTCTGGAGAAATACAAAAAAATGTTTTATTTTCTTTGATCAAACTCTGGTATAATATTCATCTAATTAGGGTTTCACTTGACTAAATAGATGAGCGGATCCTGGGTTCTCATGTCTATCAGTCTGGTAAGCCAGGAGATTTTTTTTGCAGAACATTATGCAAGTACTTAGAAATAATGGTGACAGACCGGGGAAAAATATCTGATGGCATTCGTGAACTATGCTACGGGAAATCTTGCCATAAAAATCGTTTATTATGGACCCGGATTGAGCGGTAAAACTACCAATCTTAGGTACATATACACAAACATGGATGCTGATTTCCGGGGAGAATTGATATGCCTGGAAACCGATACCGAAAGAACGTTGTTTTTCGATCTCCTCCCCATCAAAGCAGGGATCATCAACGATTTTAAAATCCATCTGCAACTCCTGACCGTTCCCGGGCAGGTTTTCTACGCGGCCTCCCGAAGAAGCGTTTTGAAGGGGGTCGATGGGATCGTTTTTGTGGCGGATTCCCAAATCCCTCTTCTCGACGCTAATCTTGAGAGTTTTGATGGCCTGCGAAGAAATCTTCTGGAGCACAGTGTGGATTTAAATATCATCCCTTTGGTGTTTCAATACAACAAACGTGATCTGGATAATTTGATCCCCGTGGAAACCTTCAACAATCTTCTTAATCCTGGCGGCCATCCTTATATCGAATCTTGTGCCATCAAAGGAATGGGCGTCTTCGAAACGCTCAAAGAAATTACCAAGTTGGCCATTCCCTTGGTGAAAGAGAAGATAAAGGGTGATGAAAGAAAAATCGTGGGAAGGGAACGATTGAAAAAGCGGATAGAAGTGAAAAAAGAAACGCCTGAAAAAAAAGATGAGATTAAATTTGTGGCCAAAAAAGAAGGAGCACCCCTCCGTGTCACGAAGGTTAAATTCAATAGCCAAAAGGATATCGAGAAGGAGTTGGAAAATCTAGCCAAAGATTTCACGGAAAGTAAAGACTAATCCTTCCTTTTTATTCCCATCCTTTGACATAAATCGATCCTTGTCTGCGTCCTTATATGTTGGGTCCTATGCTGTTCAAAATTTACAGTTCTTCGTTGCATGGAATTTGGGCCTATCTTGTCGATGTCGAAGTGGACGTTTCCCTGGGGCTTCCCCATTTCATTACGGTCGGCTTGCCAGACATGGCCATACGAGAAAGCAAGGAAAGGATCAGAGCCGCGCTGAAAAATTGCGGTTACGGCTTCCCTCCCCGAAAGATCGTTGTCAACCTCGCCCCTGCCGACAGGAAAAAGGAGGGGTCTGCCTATGACCTCCCGGTATCTTTGGGAATCCTCGCTTCCTACGATCTTTTTCCTTTGGATAGCCTCCGTGATTATCTATTTCTCGGTGAGTTGGCATTGGATGGGAGTCTGAAACCAGTCAAGGGTGTTCTTTCTTCCACAGTGCTCGCGAAAAAAATGGGATTCAAAGGCATCGTCATCCCAAAAGAGAACGGAATGGAAGCCGCTCTCGTTCCGGAGATAGCTGTTTTCAGCTTGGATAATTTGGTCCAAGTTGTGAAACTCTTGCGCCGCGAAGAACCTGCTATTGCACCGCAAAATTATTCCATGGCAGAACTTTTTCCCGTCGAATCGTATGAGGTGGATTTCCGAGAAATAAAGGGCCAGCAACATGTCAAAAGAGCTCTGGAAGTCGCTGCGGCCGGTTCCCATAATGTCCTTATGATCGGACCTCCGGGGGCTGGAAAAACCATGCTGGCAAAAAGACTTCCCTCCATTTTGCCTCCGATGACCTTCGAGGAAATCATAGAGGTCACACAGATCTATAGTGTGGCCGGATTGTTGAAAGACAGAGGGGCTGTGGGAGAAAGGCCTTTCCGTTCCCCTCATCATACGATCTCCGATGCGGGATTGATCGGAGGCGGCTCTATCCCGCGGCCAGGGGAAGTCAGCTTGGCCCACAACGGAGTATTGTTCCTGGACGAGTTACCCGAATTTCGAAAAGGAGTGCTCGATGACCTGCGACAACCCTTGGAAGATAGGAATGTCACGATTTCGCGAGCTTTGATGAGCGTTTCATTTCCTTCCTCATTTATGCTGGTTGCCGCGATGAATCCCAGGAACGAAGCCGAGTTTTCCGACGGTCTGCAGACGAAGTATTATTCCAAAATTTCCAAACCTCTTCTCGATAGGATCGATATCCAGATTGAAGTGCCCAAGGTCGAGTTCAAAGAGATCGTTTCAAAAACCGAAGGGGAAAGTTCCGATACGATACGAAAGAGGATCGCTAGAGCCCGAGCTGTTCAGCTCGAACGATTCGCAGAAAAAAGGATTTACAGCAATGCCGAGATGGAAACAAGAGATGTGAAAAAGTTTTGTCCGATCGGGGATAAAGGTCAAAAACTTTTGGAAATGGCCGTTAACCGTCTGGGATTCAGCGCCCGCGCCTATACTAGAGCCCTCAAGGTTGCACGCACGATCGCAGATCTGAGTGGGGAGGCGAGAATTTGTTCTCGGCATATTTCTGAGGCTATACAATACAGACAAATGGACAAATACATCTGATCTGGACTATTTATAAAAACTGTTGATGATATCATTCATACCAAAATTTTGAAATTCCATATTTAATCATTCTATTCATCAACCGTTTTTACCCTATCGGGCCATCCTATCTCGATGCATTAACTTCGTTGTGGCTCAATCGCAATAGTTCACTACAGCTCATAAGCCACTTCCTCGTTGCTACATCAATATCGGATGGTAAATAATCCAGCTCAGTATCATGGCATCGACTTCGTTGTGGCCCAATCGTCGTATACAAATACGACTCATGGACCACTTCCTCATCGCTGCAGCAATCTTGGCCCTTAAATAGCCCAGATCACCTCTCTGATACAAAAAAACTAAAATTTTCAGGCGAATTCCTTTCAGGCGGGCCGATCTCACCACATCGACTTCGTTGTGGCCCAATCGTCGTATACAAATACGACTCATGGACCACTGCCTCGTTTCCTTTATTACTAGGGAGGGCTGGAGGGTCTTAATCCGTAAATAGTCCCGCTCACATCTCTGTGCTAAAAAAAATCAGCATTTTTGCTTGACATATTTGAAAATCTTTATATAATAAAAACTGAATATTCTAATTTATTTATGAAGAAGGAAAAAGTGAAAGTCATCATCGGAGTCATCGCGGGTGGATTCTTGGGCTATTTATTGTACCGGTTCGTTGGCTGTAAAACCGGAACCTGTATTATCACGAGCAAACCCTGGTCGAGCATCCTGTATGGCATGTTGCTCGGATTGCTGATTGGTTTGAAATGGTGATTTCATTTTTGGGGGAAAGATGAAAGATCAGGTGCAACGTTACGGCGAGATTTCGCAAATATTCAAGGCATTGGCTCATCCGTCGCGATTGAAGCTGATGGAAAATTTGATGAAACGTGAGTGCTGTGTCGGTGAGATCCAGAAGTGTCTTGCCCTTTCGCAACCCAATGTCTCTCAACATTTGAGTGTTTTGAAAGAGGCTGGCTTGATTGTCGGGAGGAGAGAAAGAAATAAAATTTGTTATAGAATTTCTGATGACAGAATCATCAAGATCTTAAAAGCATTCGAAATAGGAGAAAAATAAAATGGCAAATATCAAAGAAGTTGACGAAAGTACATTCCAAGCGGAAGTGTTGGAATCCGATATCCCGGTATTGGTGGATTTTTGGGCTCCGTGGTGCGGCCCATGTCATATGGTCGGCCCTATGCTTGAGGCGGTGGCAGAAAAGATGGGGGATAAGTTGAAGGTTGTCAAACTGAACACAGATGAAAACATGAACACAGCTCAAAATTACGAGATCATGGCCATCCCTTCTCTTCTGATTTTTAAAAAGGGCAAACTCGTGGAGAGGATTGTGGGAGTTAAACCCCAGGCTCAGCTGGAAGCGCAATTGGAAGACATCATCTCTTCCTGAATGGCGGATCATGCCTATTGTCGTTCAACACAAGTGTCCCCAGGACCATCCTTGCCCTTGTGTGCGGATTTGTCCCGTAGATGCTGTGACTCAAGAAGGTTTTAACGCTCCCGTAATCGACGAATCGAAATGCATCGATTGTGGAGAGTGTGCGCGTTTTTGTCCTTATAAAGCCATAAAAGATCCTTCTGCCGTCTTTGCATCTCCTTGATTATTACGAGCCTGTTATTTCTGATATCGAATAATCGTTCATTGTGTCCTCCCTCTACTTCTGTTATTAAGTAAGTTTGAGAGATCGTTCAAGTTGGGCTGCTGCAGGATTCGGCGGAGGCATGCAAAACAGATAGCTATGTGGGTTTGTCACAGGTGAGATCATGGCCCTGGGTATAACTGCGGGGATGCTGAAGTAACCGAGAAGAGAGGCAAAAGAACTTTGCGGTGGTTTGGTGAAGAAATACTGGGATTGGTGGGGCTCGCAAGCCCCCTACCGTTGTGCCGAAATCAGGGCAGCCGAAACGACCTCTGCTGGTTGTATGAATCTTGGACAGCTATCGGCAGCAAAAATAGAAGAATTACTCCAGTCGATGAAAAATAAGGCTTAAACAGGTACAGCCGAACTTTTATTCATCCATCCGGCCTTTACGACGATCCTTCCGTTTTTGATCACGTGCTTTACCGGATTGACTCCCAAGTGATAGACAAGATAGGGATAAGTGGGCACATCCCACAGGACAAGGTCCATCTTTTTTCCGATTTCCAGACTTCCCACCTGTTCATGTTTTTCCAAGGCATAGGAGGCATTGGCGGTGGTGGCATTGATAGCCTCTTCGATCCCCATTTTCAGGGTGAAGACGGCAAGTTGCAGGATAAAAAGCATGGATTCGGTCATCGAACTTCCTGGGTTGAAGTCCGTGCCTAAGGCCACTATGACACCTTGATCGATCATCCTGCGGGCGGGTGCCGTTTTTTGTTGCATCAGGAAAAAGGAAACACCCGGCAGCAGGATAGCAGCAGTCGGGCTTTGAGCCATTTTTTCGATGTCCTCGTCGGTGATGGCGATCAGATGTTCTGCAGAGATGGCTCCTTCCTCTGCAGCCAACTGAGCCCCTCCGAGCGGAACAAATTCATCGGCATGAATTTTTATTTTGAAGCCCGCTTTTTTTGCTTCGCCTATCAAGGCTCTGGTATCTTCGACTGTGTAAACTCCCTCCTCGCAAAAAACATCGAAGAATTCCGCCAGCTTTTGTTTTTTTACTTCCGGCAAGATGTCCTGAGTTAGGAGTTCCATGTATTCGGCCTTTCGGCCCTTGTATTCTTTGGGGACCTCATGAGCGCCCATGAATGTGGAAACGATGTCCACAGGATGGGTTGCGTTGGCTTTTTTCAAAACGCGGAGCTGTTTGAGTTCATCCTTTTTATTCAGGCCGTATCCACTTTTTGCTTCGACTGTCGTTGTCCCATGGACAAGCATGCTGTCCAGCCTGGATAGGCAGAGGTCAAGCAGTTCCTCCTCCGTAGCCTTCCGCGTGGCATTGACGGTTGTCTGGATGCCCAAACCTTGTTGGGCCAGCTGAAGGTAGGTATATCCCTTCACACGAAGGTTGAACTCGTCCTCCCGACTTCCAGCAAATGGCAAATGGGTATGAGGGTCGACGAATCCAGGCAAGCCTGTCAGGCCTTTGCCATCGATGATGATCCCGTCATCGACCATCCGGATCTTTCGATCGAAGTCCTCTTCATCTCCAACGAAAACGATCTTTCCTTCGAAGGAGGCGATACAACCATTCTCTATGAGCCCGATATTCTGGAGATCTTCCTTTCTCTTTGGAATCGGACCTTGGCAGGTCAATAATTGGTTGCAGTTGAGGACCGCGAGATCGGCTTCATTCATGAGGGTGCTTTCTTAAGGATGCTTGTTTGTTACGCCTAATGAAAGAAGGTGTTTCAAAGGGTTCCCATTGTTTTTCCCATGTCGGCCTTTGCCAATGGGTTTCGCTTCCCCTGGGTTCGAAGATGTAAGGCGGGGTTTCTTGAGGAATTTCAAACGGTGGAGGTGTTTCAGGACGTGCAGCGGGGAAGTCTCCGGCTGTGGTGACCCGGTCTTCTGCCGTCCGATCGAACCCCGTGGCGATCACGGTTACCTTGACCATCTCTTTCATGCTCTCATCGATAACCGTGCCAAAAATGATGTTGGCATCGGGATGAGCCAGACTGTGGATGAGCTGGGAGGATTTTGAAACTTCGAGAAGGGTGATGTCTCTGCCGCCAGTGATGTTGATCAAAACACCATGGGCTCCTTCGATCGATGTGTCGATAAGGAGTGGACTGGATATGGCTTTTTGAGCGGCATCGACGGCTCTGTTTTCTCCAGAGGCGATACCGGTCCCCATGAAGGCCATGCCCATGCCTTTCATGATGGATTTCACATCGGCGAAATCCAGGTTGATCAAACCAGGTTTGGTGATGAGATCAGAAATTCCTTGAACAGCCTGGCGGAGGATATCGTCTGCCATCTTGAATGCATCCTGGATAGATGTATCCAGGTTGACGGTTTCAAGCAACCTTTCGTTCGGTATGGAAATGACGGTGTCCACAGCTGATTTGAGTTCTTCCAATCCTTCTTGTGCTTGTTGTGAACGGATCCTTCCTTCGAATTCGAAGGGAAACGTAACGATGGCGATGGCCAAAATATCCATTTCGGATGCCAGATTGGCCAGAATCGGTGTTGCTCCGGTCCCTGTCCCGCCACCGAGACCAGTGGTCAGAAAGACCATGTCTGCCCCTTCGATGATCTCGATCAGTCTTTCTGTGTCCTCCATGGCCGCCTGTTTTCCGACGTCCGGCCTGCCTCCGCTGCCCAGCCCTTTGGTTAGCTGGCTCCCGATCTGGGTTTTTAAACCCGCCTTGCTGCTGGAGAGTGCTTGGAGGTCGGTGTTCACCGCGATGAACTCCACCCCTTCGATACCAGCTTCGATCATCCGGTTCACGGCGTTTCCGCCTCCTCCGCCGATCCCGATGACCTTGATGTTCGCGCCGAAACGCTCTTCCACCAGGTGAAATTTGAGCTTGCCTTTCAATGGATCACTCATTTTGCCTCCTATGCCTCTTTTAGCCAATCTTTGAATTTTGACCAAAAGCCTTTTTTTCGGTCTCTTGGGAGACCTCTTTCTTTATAAAGATTAAATCCGTATTGGATAAGGCCCACTGTGGTCGCAAAATCTGGTGTGCCCACACGATCCACAAGACCTCCTACTCCGCTTGGATCTCCTCGTCTAACCGGAAGATCGAAAATTTCTTCCGCCACTTCCTCGAGCCCGTCCAACAGGGCTGTGCCTCCTGTAATCACGATTCCAGAGTTCAAGGATTTTTCATACCCCATTCTTTTGATATCGTTATCGACAAGTCTAAAAATCTCCTCTGCCCTTGGGTGAATGATGTCGGCCAAGAGTTGCCTGGAGAGTACACGAGGCTTTTTCCCCCGTCCTACGGTCGGTACCTCGATGGTTTCTAGTTCATCCACAAGGGGATGGAATACGCAGCCGAATTTTTTCTTGATCTTGTCTGCGTCAGGAATCGGAGTGCGCAATCCCACGGCGATGTCGTTTGTAAAGTTATCCCCTCCGATCGGGATCACGGATGTGTACCAGAGGCTTCCCCTTTCGAAAATAGCCACCTCCGTTGTGCCTCCCCCGATGTCGATCAGTCCCACTCCCAATTCCATTTCATCGTGAGTCAGGATAGAAGAACTGGTCGCAATTTGATTTAAGACAACTTGCTCGATTTCGATCCCTGCACGAGCCACACAGGTCCTCAGATTCTGCACGGACGTTATGGCGCCAGTTATGATGTGGACGTTGACCTCCAGCTTGATCCCGCTCATGCCAAGAGGGTCTTTGATCCCATCCTGGTCATCGACGACGAACTCCTGCGGAATGATGTGTATGATCTCCCGATCCGGAGGAATGGAGACAGCTTTTGACTGCTCGATAACGCGTTTTATATCTTCACGACTGATCTCTCTGTTTTTTCCGGAAACAGCGATGACACCCCTGCTGTTGAAACTTTTGATATGGGCTCCCGAGATGCCGATGAATGCCGCATCTATTTCCACTCCCGCCATGAGTTCCGCTTCTTCTTGCGCTTTTTTAATGGCGGCCACAGTGGAATCCAAATTCACGACGATCCCTTTTCTCAGGCCTCTGGATTCGGCTGTCCCTATACCGATGATTTCTACCTTCTTTTCTTCGGTGATCTCACCGATGATAGCAGCGACTTTTTTTGTACCGATATCCAATCCAACGACATAGTTGTTTTTAGGCATTAAAAAGCCTCCTTCTCAGAGTCGAGTGCTTTGTTCTTCTTATTTTGTGGCAAGGGCTGCAAAATTAATCGACTCTCAAATCTGAAGTCGATATATTCCAAAGGCCCATAGGTTTCGAACAGGGCCAAGTGTTCTGAAAACGAGCTGAATTTTTCATCGAAACGGCTATTTCCCATCTTCAACCAAGTGTCGGTGTTTCTAAATCTTATTGAGACATTTTCATATTCGGACAGATCCATCACATCGATTTGTTTCCTCATTGAATCTTCCAGGCTTTCCAAGCATGCCCAGGCCAGCGCTAGCTTCCCTTCGTAATCTCTCTGGAATTTGTTGGTATCGATGAGTATAGGCAGATCGGGCCGTTCACGCAGCGATATCTTTTGGAGAAGGATGCCCTCTTTGTCGATCAAATAATAACCATCCTTTTCCAATAGGGCGATCGGGATCCGTTCTTTGGTTTCAATCCGTATCGTGGCGGGAAAGATCTTCCGGATATATATTTCTTTGATCCACGGGTGAGCCGCCAGTCGCTGTTGGAGATTATCGATGTTCAAAAGCAATAAATTTCCCAGATATTTACTTGCCAGATAGCCCTGGAGATCCCGGCGGATTTCTTCCTTTTGGCAAATGATTTCCACTGCATCGATATCGAGTTTTTCCCAAGTTATCAAAAAAAGATAAACCTTCGAGAATCCGTAAAAAAATCCGATTAGCAACAAAAAAGAGATCAGAATGTGTCTCATTCTCAGTTTTATTTTCCGATGGATCTTTTTTGTTTCGATCTTCCCACGTTTTCTTCTGTAAGCTGTTTGCTGGGAAAGGAGAGAACCCCCTTTGGGCTTAAAAGTGGCTTGGACGTTGACAGCCAAGTTTATTTTCTCCTTTCCAAACGTTTGATGATCTCGGGTATGGTTTTGTTGATATTTCCTGCTCCCAGTACAAATATCATGTCCTCAGGTTTTGCCAATTTTTCGACCAGATCGGGAATTTTTTTCAGATCCTTTTCAAAATAGACATTTTTGTGACCGAATTCTTGAATCGCTTCATACAAAGCTTTTCCAGTTACCCCTTTGATCGGCTTTTCTCCTGCGGGATAGATGTCCGTCAGCAATAAGATATCTGCTTGATTGAAAGCGGTGGCGAATTCATCCATCAGTCTGGAAAGACGAGAATAACGATGAGGTTGGAAAAGGACGATCGTTCGGCATGTCCATCCCTTCTTGGCTGCGTCCAGAGTCGCCTTTATCTCTGTCGGGTGATGGGCATAATCTTCGATGATGGAAATATTATTCACCTTTTTTTTGAGTTCGAATCGACGTCCGATACCGGTGTATTTTTCCAGAGCTTCCAGTATCGTGGCTGCCGGGATGTCCAGATAGAGCCCCACGGCGAAAGAGGCCATCGCATTGAGAATGTTGTGAATCCCTGGAACATTCAGGCGCATCGTTCCTGTCTCTTTTCCTTTCCAATACAAGGTAGACGTGCTGGTGAATTTGTCGAAGCGGATATCTCTGGAGAAGACATCGGCTTGGGTGGAAAAACCGTATGTGATGATTTTTCTGTCCAGTTGAGGAATCAAGCTCTGAAGGTTTGGATCGTCGAGGCAGAGGATAACAGGACAGTAAAAAGGGACTTTGTTGGCGAAATTGACGAACGTTTTTTTAATTTCCTCGATTGTTTCATACTGATCCAGATGCTCCTCATCCAGATTGGTGAGCACGGCGATAAAAGGCGAGAGATACAGGAACGATCTGTCACTTTCATCTGCTTCAGCCACGATATATTCACCCTCTCCCAACTTGGCGTGGGCTCCGATGGTGTTCAAACGTCCTCCCACGATGATCGTGGGATCTTTCCCAGCATCCTCCAATATTTGGGCGATCATAGACGTCGTGGAAGTTTTGCCGTGGGATCCTGCCACAGCCACGCCGTTTTTTAGCCTCATCAACTCTGCCAGCATTTCGGCCCGGGGAATAACCGGGATTTTGAGGCGTCTGGCCTCTTCCACCTCGACATTGTCCCCTTTGATGGCCGAAGATATCACGACAACATCGGCACCATGGACCTTGTCTGCCTTGTGCCCGTAGGAGATCGTAGCCCCGAGACTTTTGAGTCTTTGAGTGGCTTCGTTTTTGCCCAAATCCGTTCCCGTGACGGTGTATCCCAAATTCAGGAGCACTTCGGCAATCCCGTTCATGCCGGTTCCGCCGATACCGATCATGTGGATGTTTCTCAGCTTGCTGTTAGGCTTGACCACTACATTGCCTCCTATACTCCCTTTTCCATCAGTTCAAAACACAGATCCGCTATCCGATCCGCCACATCTATTACCTTGAGTGGAGCAAGATTTTTTTCCATTTCGGTAATCTTCTGTTTATTTGTGACGTACGAACGAATTTTTTTTGATAAAACGTCAGGACTGAAGTCCGACTCTGTGATGACCTCGGCTCCGTTGACCTTTTCCAATTCCTTGGCATTCAGTTGCTGGTGGTCATCCGCTGCTTGAGAAAAGGGGATCAGCAGCGATGCTTTTTGCGAAGCGATAAGCTCTGCGATGGTGGATGCACCGGCTCGGCTGATGATCAAATCCGATTTCTGAAAGTAGTCGGCCATTTTCTTAAAATAAGGGGCAACGGTTACCCCAGAAAATCCTTTTTGTTTGTAACTCTCTTGGACCCATTCCCAATCCTTTTCGCCTGTTTGATGAAAAATCTTTAAGCGTTCCTTTTCCTCCTTCAAAAGAGGAAGGGTCCGGACGACTCCCTCATTGAGGAAATGAGATCCTTGGCTTCCGCCAAAAATCAAAAGTGTGAGCCAGCCGTTTCTCTCCTTGGGTGCGAGGGAATAAAATTCTTCCCTGACTGGATTCCCGATAAAAATTCCCTTACCTTTGAAGTGGGGGAGTGATCCCTCGAAAGAAACCACGGCCCTTCTTACCCATCGGCGGAGAAGCCGGTTGGTGAGACCCGGTTGAATATTCTGTTCCATGATCAATGTAGGAATCCTAAGCCATGAGGCGAGGAGGACGATCGGTCCAGAACTGTAGCCCCCCACCCCAATGACCAGATTCGGTTTTCCGCGGATCAGGATCATCAGAGATTTGAGGAAAGATAAGGGGAGGAGTAGGAGTGATTTGAAAACCTTGATTCCCCTCCCCTTGATCCCCTCGATATTTAATGGGATAAAATGGGCTTTATAGTCTTCCATAATTTGCTTTTCCAAATTCCGAGTACTTCCCACGAATGTTATATTGCAGTTTGGATCCTTCTGTTTCAGCTTCTTACCTACAGCGAGAGCAGGATGAATATGTCCGGCTGTTCCGCCACCGCTGATGATGATGTTTTTCTGTAACGCGTTCATTTATTTCTTCTCGTTGATTCTTTTCTCTGGGAAATATGGAGCAGGATCCCGAGGCCGAACAATGTGGTGATAAGGGATGATCTCCCGTAGCTGATTAAAGGTAGGGGAAACCCTGTCGGCGGCCCCAGTCCGAGCACGATGCTTATGTTCAGCATGGCCTGGAGAAAAATGGCTAAAGTTATGCCAGCTGCTGCCATCTGACTAAAGAGGTTGGGAGCTTTCCAAGAAATGAGCAACCCTCTCCACAGGATGACGAGAAATAAGAGAAGGATCACCATCGTTCCCATCAGGCCAAGTTCCTCACCCACGATAGCGTAGATGTAGTCTGTGTGAGCACAAGGGAGGAAAAAGAGCTTCTGTGAGCTCTGTCCGATATTCACGCCAAACAGCCCTCCTGACCCCACGGCCAGTTTGGATTGGATGATCTGAAAACTTGCGCCCTGCGGATCATGTGTCGGAGAAAGAATGGCGCGCACCCTTTCAAGTCGATAGCTGGCCTGAAATAGGTAAAAAGTAAAAAAACCGAGAGACGCGATCCCGAGGACAAGAAAATATTTGAGCCTTACACCAGCTAGAAAAAGCATGATAGCGGCGATGAAGAATAGGAGCATGGCCGTGCCGTAATCCGGTTCTTTGATGATCAACAGGAGAAATAGGAGCAATATGGCCAGAGGAAATACCAGTGTGCGAAGCTCATCTAACTTGTCTTTTTTCCGGTCGAGATAATAAGCGAAAAACAAGATGAGGCTGATCTTCGCCAACTCAGAGGGTTGAAATCGCAGCCCCGCGAGCAGGAGCCAACGGTTGGTTTTTCCCACAGCAGGCATGATGAGGCTGAACGCGAGGAGAAAAAGGGTCAGGAAAAGCAGGGCATAGATGATGTTTGCGTTTTGATAAAAAGGTTTTCTTACCCATAATATGCCCACGACAAGAATGAGACCCAAAACCGCGCCGATGATTTGATGCATGAAAAAGTGGAAGGGCTGGTCATATCTATCGCTGGACATGACGCCTGATGAGCTGAATACCATGATAAGCCCGATCAAAATAAGCGCCAAGGTGGTGAAGAAAAGAGGTTTGTCGAATCCAAAAGGTCTGAATATTTCCATTTTTTCTACTCTTTTCCCCGGCCCACTCTTTCTTTGAGGGCCGCAACTTCCTTTTTGAAGGCTTTCCCCCGTTCCTCGAAGTTTTGGAACCAGTCAAAGCTTGTGCATCCGGGCGCTAGCAAGACAATCCCCTTGGGGGATGCGGCCGAATAAGCCAAACGCACAGCCTCTCTCAGGTCAGAGGCTTTTTCCATCGGGACAGTGCCGTTCAAAGATTTTTGTATCTTATCTGAAGCCTCCCCGATCAGGACGATCGACTTCACGTTATTTTGAATGGGCTTCCTTAGCTGCAGGAAATTTCCTCCTTTATCTCTTCCTCCGAGAATAAGAGAGATGGGAGAGGAGAAACTTTGTATGGATTTGAGAGTGGCATCGACATTGGTCGCCTTGGAATCGTTATAAAATTCCACCTGGCCGAGTATGCCAACTTTTTCCAAACGGTGTTCGAGACCTTTGAAACCGATGATGGTTTTTCTGATCGAGGAAGTGGGGATTCCTAAAACATGACCGACCAAGGCCGCTGCCATGATGTTTTCACGGTTGTGAATTCCAAACAGAGAGGTTTCCGTCGTCTGCATCAGTCTTTCCTGGATATCGTTTTGCAGGAATATCCAGTTTTCTTGGATCCAACATCCTCTGGAAACCTTCCCTTTTTGACTGAAGGCATAGACCTTGAACTTCCCCAGTTTCCTCAAAGCCCATACGCTTGGATAATCCCTGTTCAGGATCGCCCTATCTCCCTCATCCTGATTGATAAAAAGATTCTTTTTTGCCCGGTAGTAATCATCGAAATCTGTGTGCCAATCTAGATGATCTGCCGAGATATTCAGGAGCAAGGAAACGGAGGCTTTGAATTTATTAATGTATCTCAGTTGAAAGCTGGAGAGTTCTGTCACATATACGTCATCGGGTCGGCTTTTTTCCACGAATTGGATCAGAGGTGTTCCGATGTTTCCTGCCAAGTGGCTTTTCAATCCTCCCTCGTACAGGATTTTGTGAGAAAGCGTGGCGGTCGTGGATTTTCCGTTTGTTCCCGTTATTCCCACGATCCTCCCGTTTAAAAACCTGTAAGCCAGTTCGATTTCCGAAATGATCTTGCGCCCTCTTTTTCTGGCTTCGTCCAGTTCTGGGATATACGGGACGCCTGGACTGGGGATGATCAAATCAGCATCCAGGAAGGATTGGAGCCTGTGGCCTCCCGCTTCCACCTCGATGCCCTTTTTTGCCCAGAATTCTATCTTTTTTCCCAAATCTTCTGGGCGTGATCTTTCACTGATCTTGACTTCAGCGCCCTTCCGCATGAGAAAATCACACACAGCATCTCCTGTACGGCCCAGACCTACGACCAGCGCTTTGGTTCCTTGTAATTTCATTTTATCTCAGTTTTAATGTGGCCAGACTGAACAGGGCGAAGATGATACCCAATATCCAGAATCGGACCACGATTTTTTCTTCAGACCATCCTAAAAGTTCGAAGTGATGATGGAGAGGAGCCATCTTAAATATCCTCTTTCCTCCTGTGAAACGAAAGTAAGAAACTTGAAGAAGCACGGAGATAGCCTCCAGAATAAACACTCCTGCCACCATGAAAAGCAGGAACTCCTGTTTGATCAGGATGGCGATGACACCGATACTGCCCCCTAAAGATAAAGCGCCTGCATCTCCCATAAAAACTTGAGCGGGATGGCTGTTGAACCATAAAAAGCCCAAACAAGCGCCTGTCATGGCACCGACGAAGATGGTGAGTTCCGGCGCCTGAGGAACATAGAAAATGTTGAGATATCCCGAAAAGTCCTGGCGTCCTGCCAGGTAGCATAAACCTGTGAAGGCACTGGCGCTTATTAAGGTCAGACCGATCGCCAGTCCGTCCAGCCCGTCTGCTAGATTGACGGAATTGGAGGAACTGACGAGGATCAGCATGATCCAGGGGAGGTAGATCCATCCCAGGTAAGGAACCCATTTTTTAAAGAAAGGAAGGCTCAAGTGAAGATCGAACTTGCCTTGAAATCCGAGATAAACGAGGACGAATCCGAGAATGCCCGCTAACAGGATCTGGAAGATAAACTTGTGTCGGATGATCAATCCCCGCGATTTGTGTTTTTTGATCTTCAGGTAATCATCCCAGAATCCGAGAATTCCGAACAGAAACATCGTGCTCATGGCTATCAAAACATGGGTATTGCTCAGATCTGCCCATAGAAGAGTCGGGATCAGAGTGGATGCGATAATCAGGAAGCCACCCATCGAAGGCGTGCCTCTTTTGGTTTGATGGCTTTCAGGACCATAGGGGCTGATCTCTTCTCCCAGTTTGTGTTTCTCCAGCATCTTGATCACCCATGGCCCCAGAAGAAAGGATATCAGCATGGCCGTCATTCCCGCCAAGGCTATTCTCACTGTATAGTACCCGAAAGGGTTGAAGAGGATGGAGTATTGCTTGAGAGGTGCCAATAGCCAGTACAACATGTCAGGTTCCTCTCTTTTTCAACGATTCCACGATTTTATCCATCTTTATTCCCCTTGATCCCTTGACGAACACCAAATCTCCCGGTTCGAGCAAAGATGCCACATGATCTGCGGCTTCATCGGAAGTCTCGAATGAGACAATCTGTGCGGCCTTCAACCCTTGCTTTTGGGCGCCTTCTGCCATGTGTCGGCTGAGGGGACCGACCGTAATGAGTACATCCCATGCGTATTGTTTCACCTGTTCACCTGCTTTTAGATGAAAGGATATTTCTGTTTTGCCCAGTTCAAGCATATCTCCCAAAACGGCCACCTTTCTTCGGGATTCCTGTTCGGATAGATCCTTGAGCGCAGACTCCAGTGCGGCGGGATTCGAATTGTAGGAGTCGTCGATCAAGAGGACATCGTTTGGAAGAGGATGGATCTCCCCTCGCATCGGGAAGGGTTTCAGGTCTTTTGTGCTTTCCAGAATGTTAGCCAAAGGTGTGGCCAGAACATGGGCAACCGCTGCCCCAGCCAGATAATTATACAGAAAGCTCTTGTAGACAAAGGGTATAACCGTTCTTTTTTTTGCCTTGCCGTAGACGAGATCAAAAGAGATGCCCTGGTATCCGATTCTTTGAATGTTTTCAGCTCGGATATCATTGCGATCGGAAAAGCCAAAAAGGATTTTCGCTCCCTTCCAGTCCTTGGAGATTCTCTGAATGGCGGGGTCGTCTCCGTTGAGCACGGCCGTTCCTCTTGGATTCATGCCGTCCAGTATCTCCTTTTTCGCAAGAGCGATCTCCTCGACGTTATTAAAAAACTCCAGGTGCACCGGATGAATGTTGGTTATCACGGCAACATCCGGCGGGGCGATTTGTGTGAGACGTCTTATCTCTCCCGGCGCACTCATGCCCAATTCCAAAACGATGACCTCATTTTTGTCTTGGATTTTCAGGATAGAGAGGGGAACTCCGATGTGATTGTTGTAGTTCCCTTCTGATTTGAGAACATCGTAGCTTCGGTCAAGAAGCGTAGCCGTGAACTCCTTCGTGGTTGTTTTTCCGATACTCCCTGTGATCCCCACGACCCTCGCTGGGTGGGTGTCGAGGACTTTTGTGGCGAGATTCTGAAGGGCGAGAAGGGTGTCTTTCACGCGGACCAATGCGATGTTCGGGCTGGGAGAGGGGACTGGCTGCGAGATAACGGCTCCAGCGGCTCCTTTGTTTGTGGCATCCGTTATGTAAGCATGACCATCTCTTTCGGCTTTTAGCGCAAAAAAGAGCTCGCCTGGCTGGCTCATTCGAGAATCGATGTTGAACGTGCGGAACGCGACCGAAAGCGAACCTTGAAGTATCTCTCCTCCCGTGTTCTTCGCGATCTCGCTCAAGTTTAGTTGGACCAATCTGAGTTTTTCTCCTTTTTTTCCAGCAATTCCAGGATGACTTCCGCATCGCTGAAATGGATAACCTTGTCCTCGATGATCTGATAGTTTTCGTGTCCCTTCCCGGCTACCAGGATATAGTCTCCCTGTTGGCCGATATCGAGAGCGCGGGCAATGGCTTTTCTCCGGTCGGGGATGACCTCATACTGTTTGCTCCCGGTTTTTTTCATGCCCCTCTCGATTTCTGCGATAATGGCCAGGGGATCCTCTGATCGAGGATTGTCCGATGTGATGATAGAATAATCGGCCAATCTGCCGGCGGCTTCGCCCATTCTCGACCTTTTGGATTTGTCCCTGTCACCTCCTGCTCCGAAGACCACGATTGTTTTTTTCTGGGCAAGTTCTTTGGCGGTTTCCAGAAGTTGACGCAAAGCATCATCATTGTGTGCGTAGTCCACCATGAGATGCATGCCGAAGGAATTTTTGATTTTTTCGAACCTGCCAGGTATTCCCTGGAGGGAGGCAACCCCTTCGGCGATTTCGGTCTCGGGCACTTTCAGGATCAAAGCCGATGCAACCGCAGCAAGAATGTTATACAAATTCGGTCGGCCGAGAAGGGGGGAAGAAATTCTCATTTTTCCGGCCGGATATTTCACCACCATTTCAATCCCTTTTTCCGAAAGGGAAGATTCTTCGGCCTGGACCAGAGCGCCCGCCTCTAAACCATAGGTGATGGCTCCCATATGGAGCTCTTCGATCAATTTTTTTCCCCACACATCATCTGTGTTGATCACAGCCATGGTCTTTTTTTCAGCAGGGAGAAAAAAGAGCTTTTTTTTCGCCTCGAAGTATCTTTCCATGGTTTGATGGTAGTCGAGATGTTCGCCGCTCAGGTTGGTGAAAACGGCAACATCGAAATCGATTCCTGTGACTCTGTCCAATTCGAGAGAGTGAGAGGAGACCTCCATAACACAATGTGTGGCCCCATGTTCGACCATATTTTGCATCAACCTCTGCAGATCGGGAGCTTCGGGTGTCGTCCTTTCGGCTGTCATGCTCAATCCCGGTCCTCTGTAGGAGATCGTTCCCAGTACTCCTGGGGAAAAATCGGCGGTTTTGAGAATGGATTCGATGATGTAGGTGATGGTCGTTTTCCCTTTGGTCCCGGTGATCCCGACAACCTTGAGATGGCGGGATGGGTGATGAAAAAAATTGGCCGAGCAGAGGGCCAGCGACTTGCGGGCTTCCTGCACTTGGATCCAGTTGATGTCGAATTCAGAGGGCTTGGTCCTTTCGGAAAGAATAGCCCTGGCACCTTTGGAGATGGCTTCGGGGATAAAGTGAAAACCATCCTTTTTTTCTCCCCTCAAAGCGGCAAATAGGTGCCCAGCATTGACAGATCGAGAAGAATAGGAAATGCCGCTGACTTCCTCCTTCTTCTCCCCGTGAAATTGCACTATGGGAACATCCTGGAGCAGATTTTTGATCTTCATTCGCTGATCTGCCTCCCTGCTTTGGAAGCGATCAGGGTGTCGAGAGATCTTTTTGAGGGAGGAATGCATAGGTAGCGCAAGATTTTTTTCGCGGTTTCCCGAAAAACAGGAGCAGTCACCTGGCTTCCATAATAATGCCCTTTTGGATCGTCGATGACCACGATCATGGAAAAAAGGGGCCTTTCGTTTTCGACAACCCCGACAAAGGAAGCGATGTGGGCCGAAGACAGATATCGTTTTGCGATCCGATCGTATTTTTGTGCTGTCCCTGTTTTCCCGTACACTGAATAACCCGGAATTTGTGCGGTTATTCCGGTTCCTGAAGAGACCACATCCAGCAGAATATTCCTCACGGCTGCTGCCGTTTCCTCTGAAATCGCTCTTTTGTAAGGAAGAGGAGAAAGATCCTGCATGTCCTCTGCATGAATTTGTTTGACTGTCCTTGGAGGAACTATGATGCCTCGATTGGCGATCACGTTGAGGGCCTGGAGCATTTGGATAGGAGTCACGGAGATTTCATACCCGATCGAGTGGGAGGCGACGGAGATCTTTGTCCATTTCTCTAAAGAGTTGAGCAGGCCTCTTTCTTCTGCCGGCAGATCGACGCCTGTTCGTTGTCCGAAACCAAAATGTTCGATAGCCTGGAAAAGGTTTTCCTCCCCCACGCGTTGTCCGATGAAGATGGCCCCGACGTTCGAAGAATGAATGAACACTTCGGGAAAGGTTAGAACGCCGAGACGTTCGTGATCCCAAAAAGTGTTTCCCGCATAGACGACATATCCTGGAGTGCAGTCGAATTTTTCCTCGTAACCGACGCTTTTGTTCTCTAAAGCGGCTGATAGCGTGACAATTTTGAACGTCGATCCGGGATCATAGGTTTGGTGAACGGCTTTGTTCCTATCGAGTTTTGTGGGGGGATCAGGAAGGTGATTGAGGTCATAGGTAGGATAGTTGGCCATCGCCAGGATTTCTCCTGATGAGGGCTCGGTGATGATGACGGTCCCCCATTCGGCCTGGCTCTGCACCACGGCATTTTTGAGTTCTTTTTCGGCGATATATTGAATGGTTTCATCGAGAGTCAAGATCAGGTCTTTTCCGTTCACAGGAGGTTTCAGGGTTTCGAAACGGTATCTCCGCCTCTTGGCATCCCGCATGATGAGCCCTTCTCCCTTTACTCCTTGGAGGAGGGTGTTATATTTATATTCGATCCCGCTGACGCCTATTTCATCGATATCGACTCTGCCGATAACGTGAGCAGCACAATTTCCATGAGGATAATATCTTTTATTCTCTTCCCTCAGGAATATCCCGTTGAGATTCATGTTTTTAACCTGATAGGCTTTTTGTTCTTCGATTTTCCGGGCGAGCCAAATGAAATTGGTATCCTTGTCGATCTGCGTCTTGATCGTTCTGAGTTTGCTCGAGGAAAGCTGTAAAATCTGTCCGATTTTTTTAGCTCTGGTCCACTGTTCAGAGTGAGATTCCCCTTCTAAAGGATGGAAATAGACAGAATCCCGGGGAACACTCCTTGCCAGGATAGTCATGTTTCGATCGTAGATCGAACCTCTTTTGGGTTCGATCTTTTTTATATTTTGGCTTTGGTGGATGGCTTCTGTTTTCAACTTCACATGATCGATCACCTGGAGTTGGACAAGACGGAGCACGAGGACGCTCATCCAAAAGATGAAGAAAAAAGCGAGAAAGTACATTCGCTTTTTGACTTTCTTTTGGTGATAGCTTTTCATTTTTTCTGTTATTTAGTGCTCTTTGTCGATGTCCTGATAGATGATCTGGCCATCTTTTGGTTCCGTAAGTTTCAGCCTCTCCCTGGCGATCTTTTCGACTCGGTCCAACGCCAGCAGGTTGGATTTGATCGTTTCCAATTTTTCCACTTCTTTTTCGAGCTGGATAACACGTTGTTCGAGCTCAGCTGAATCATAACCTAGACTGACCGATTCAGTTTGATGCCAGACATAGAAACTGAGAATGAGAAGGGCGAATAGAGTGCAGGTGATCCCCAAGATGATTTCTTTTTTGCCTAATTTTTTTCTGACCATCAGAGCCGCTCTCCTGCTCTCAGTTTAGCTGACCGAGCTCTTGAATTTTCGGCGATTTCTTTCTCTGTCGGAGTGACCGGTTTTTTGGTCAGGATTTTCATTAGGGCATCGTTATCATTCGATTGCGCAAGGCGAAAAAAGGTCTTTTTGATAATCCTGTCCTCGAGAGAGTGAAATGAGATCGCGACAATTCGGCAGCCTTTGGATATTTTATTCACGATTTTTTCGATAAAGTCAGCCAGGCCTTTCAGTTCTTGATTGACCTCGATCCGGATGGCCTGGAACACCTTCGCGGCAGGATGGATTTTTCCTCTTTGAGGCCTCCACCGGCAGACTTGCTCTACCAGCCTACGAAGATCTGTCGTTGTCTCCAGGTTTTTGATTTTTCTCCGGGATACGATCTCTCTGGCGAGAAGTCTTGCCTGACGAAGTTCTCCATATTGCCAAAAGATTTCTGTGAGTCGGTGCTCAGAATAATTGTGGAGTATCTTATGTGCTGTTGTTTTGTTGCGTTGGTCCATCCTCATGTCAAGAGGTCCTTCCAGGGTGAAACTGAATCCCCTTTCTGGCGTATCGAGTTGGAAGGAAGAGAATCCCAGATCGAGAAAAATCCCTTTCACCTGGGAAAAATTCGTATCCAGTTCTGGTAGATATCGCAGGTCCGAATGGAAGAGTTGGACTCTTTCTGCAAAAGGTTGAAGTCGGTCCCTGGCTTCTAGGAGAGACTTTTCGTCGATATCTAATCCGATGACCTCTGCTTCAGGATTTCTTTTCAAGATTTCTTGCGCATGTCCCCCCAGGCCGATGGTGCAATCGACATACACTCCTTTGCGTTCGATATTCAAATATTCCATTACTTCTTCCAAAAGGACAGGAATGTGGGAGCTTCCGATCATGCCTTCTTGTTTTGGGACATAAGCTCCGCGATGTTTTCGAAATCCTCATCGGTGAGAGGCCTTTCCCCGAGAGTTTCTTCGAGTAAAGCCTTGTTCCAGATTTCAAGATGGTTGGATAGGCCGATGACCTCCACTTCTTCCTCGAGTTGTGCCTTCTCTCTCAATGGTTGGTTGATCAAGATACGGCCTTTCGAGTCTATACGATATTTTGTGCCTTTTGAGTTGACCCGGATCAGCAGCCTTCTGATAGCAGGTTTGAAATGATAGGCGCCTTCTCCTGCGATTCCTGTCAAACTGTTCCAGACGGGAAGGGGATAGATTTGAACGGCTTCATCCGTGAGGGAAGTGATAAAGATCTCTTTGCCGTATTCTTCTTCGATGGCGGCCCGAAAGCGTTCTGGTATCTTTATTCGACCGCTATTGTCGAATCGGGCGGTGTAGCTTCCGATCAGCGTGTTTCCCATTTTATCCCGTTTTGTCCCATTTCTAGTAAAATATATTTGTTATATGACTGTATGTCAAGGAAAAAATTAAAAAATATGCCACATAAATTGGTTATTTTCTATGATTTTCCATATATTGGGGGGAATGGGATGAATACACCAAATATAGATGTTCTAGGAGTAAAGCGAAATAAACAAAATAATGCAAAGATATGGGAGTGTTGAATCCAGGATTGCGAGAATCGAGGGACTATTCTACTTGATGGGATTCGAGAAGCTTTTTCGCCAGAGAGTAGTCTTTTTTGGGGACGAGGATTTTAATCTCACCCAAGCCGTCCATGGAAAACGGATGAACGGATTGAACCACAAGACCTGTGAACAGGCAAGGGATGTCATGACTTTTCAGGAAACTTTTTATGACTTCAGCTTCGGCAGATCCCCATGCCTTGTAGACTTCCTGGAAATCAGATTCCCTGTCCTGTTTCTTTTTACTTCTGTCCTCGTCAGTCATGGGGTCCTCACCCGCCTATTAAAAAAGACAAGGTTCAATCCTCTTCCTTTTCCTCGATCTCGGTGATTTTCCCCTCTGTGAACAGGTATGTCTTGAGCTCTTCAGCCATGGATTCGTCGTTTCGCCGGATCCATTCGAGGATCATGGCTGCGTGTTCTTTTTCTTCGTCTCGATTGTGAGCCAGAATGTCTTTCAACTCTTCATCTTCCGTGACATCCACTCGTTGCTGATACCAGTCTATAGCCTCCAGTTCCTCGACAAGAGAATGCAACGCTCGATGCAATTCCAAAGTTTTTTTTGAGAGCTTATCGAAGGGTTCATTGGTATTGCCGCTCATTATCTCCTCCTTTTACCTGGATTATATATCAAAATTGCAGCCCAGCCAGGTGGCTAACACCCACAACCTTGATCCGTATATAATCCAGTTCGTTTTATTTTACGTTTTGTCTTTTTTGGATCTTCTTTCGAAATAATCGGCCAGGATCTTATCATGGTCAAAGGCCAGCTGTATTTTCAGATCGTCCAAAGGGAACACCTGGATCTCCTGAGCGTCATCCTGGGCAACCGGATTTCCTTCAGCCCTAGCGATAAAAACGGTCGAGATGGTGTGTTTGCGCGGATCCCTTTTCGGGTCCGAATAGGTGTGCATCTGACATTCGAGTTGAATATCCAGAGAAGTCTCTTCCTTGGCTTCACGGACAGCGGCTTGCTCCAGGCTTTCTCCATAATCGACAAACCCTCCAGGAAGTGCCCATCCGAAGGGAAAATTTTTTCGTTTGATAAGGACGATTCCTTTTCGACCGTTTTTCGTGTCCATTTCAATGATGATATCGACGGTCGGTGATGGATTTTTGTATTTTTTCAATGCTTGACGAACCTGAATTTTTTTTCTAACTTTTTGAGCCGTTCAACAATCCCCCCATATTCCAGCTCGCTGTAGGGAAGCATGGCCGGTCCAGAAAATCCCTGTCGGCGGATGGATGATGCTTTTTCGGAGATCTGCATGCGGACATGATCCCAAAAGGGATGATCGAAGGCGTCGGCTGGTTCGGTGAGCTTCCCCTCTTTGACGCAAAATGCTGCTGCAGTCACGACCGGAGGGCCGTCAAAGTAGGAGATGGAAGTATTCAGTTTGCATGGCATCAGGGGGCCGTTGTGACTGCCCCTCATAAAACCTGCAACCAAATGGCCTATTTCGAAAGGAGCCAGCACCTCCCCGGTTGCAGGAAATTCTCCCTGAACCCTTACCAGGGCGATGGGATCATCCTTGCCTGTGTATTTTCCCGCGATATTGTGAAGACGGGTTGTCGATATGGAAAGGGCTTGGTTTCCTGTCTCTCGTGAATAGATGCTCTCGATCACATATCTTTCATTATCCCTGAGAAGTGCCGCAATATCATAGATTTCTTCAGGAGACTGGAGATCGATTATTTTATCCTTTTCGGTGTGCACTACATCGATGATCCGGAAAGTGAACCCAGTCGCCATCTTGGGGCTGAGAATAAGACCCGCGCAGTACATCGGATCAGCGAAACCAAGATAAAAGGGTAGGTTGTAGGCTCCTGGATCTGTTTTATCAGCGGCGAAAAAGACAAAGGGTTCGTTCGGTCTTTCTTCGAATTCCATTTCTGCCACAGCTGGCCCCATGCCCTTGATATTTCCGCTGAATGCATCCTTCAACAGGTCCTGACCCGCCCCATAAAGCCCTTGTTTTTTAGCCACCTCTGTTCCTGCCAGGAAAGCATCCCATGCCAGTTTGTGTATTTTTCCGTCTCCAACTCCTCGATCGTGGGTGCACAGAATGGCCACATCGTCACCCGTATGGCTGATGTAAGAATCGATGATCATATCTTTGCCCATCTCTTGGACTTTTCTCTTGACCTCATCCAGTAGAGCCTGGCTTGGGATAATGTGGCCACCGATACTGCCGATATCGGCCTTAAGAATACTTATTGTAACTTTCATTCTATAACCTCCCTATCACTAGGGCGTCACACATTCTAATGGTTTTTTTTGTTTCATGTCAACATAAGTAACGTCCCCATTTTTAGATAATTGTCCGAATTATAGGACAAAATTCTCGAGGAAAAAGGGCTTTTCCCCTAGTTTCTGTTGGCACATTATTTGCAATTGTGTATAATTGAAAACATGGGAAGGAGAAATAAAATGAAAAAGCTAGCCATTATCTTTTCTCTGGTCATTATCATTGCCGTATTTCTTTCCAGTTGCGCAACGATCGAAACAAGGTACACGGGAAAACGCATCCCGGTCGACCCTGCCGAATATGAATACAGTGATTACGGTTCCCAGGGTTATTATCCCGGCGATTATTATTACGACCCATACTACTCATCTTTTTATGGCCCCACCTTTGGAATCGGATTCAGTTTTTGGAATCCATTCTGGTATTATGGGATCCTCAACTCCTATTATTGGGGATATTCACCCTATTATTGGGGATCCTCACCCTATTATTGGGGCAGGGGCTACTATCCCTATTATGGGCAGTATGGACGCAGCGGCTATTCTCCTTACCGCTCTAATTACAGAACCTATATCCGAAAAGACCAGTTGAGCAGGGGAAGGACCTCCCGGAGCCCTTCGGTCAGGACAAATGGATCCTCAACCAGGTCTCGGACCACAACCGGAATTAAATCCCGCTCTCTATCGCCTACACGGTCGACCACTTCTTCGACACGATCAAGGACAACGTCCACTCGCACCAGAACCTCTTCCAGGACAGTAAAGAAAAAGAAATAGCCAGTCTCCGGTTTCAGCAGGAGATGTCAGCGGCTGGAACCGGAATATCCGATAAAAAGGAGGGGGAAAATGAAAAAGGGAATCACGCTTCTCATCCTCAGTCTGTTCATCTGTGCTGGCTTATGGGGTGATACTCACTACAAATACATCAATTCTTGGGAATCAGATGTCTACTTTGGGTATGTGATATATCCTGAAGCCAAACATGACGGCAAAGATGCGGTTGTGCTTCGCGAAGGCAGAAACACTCCAGAAGTGGCCGATCTAAACCTTCCCATCGCTCCTGGAGACAGGATAATCACAGGCGAGAGAAGATGCGAGATCCAATTCGACACCGGCACGATCATCCGGCTCGACCGGAATAGCGAACTGAAGATCGAGACCATCCTCGCCCCAAGTCTCAGTTCGAAGAGTGGATTGACCAACCTGCTGCTCAACCGGGGTCAAGCCTATGTCATGTATAAGCATTATATCCGCAAAGAATTATTCCAGATCATCACACCGAATGTTGCCGTTAAACTGGATCATAAATCAGTGGCCATGATCCAGGTCAAGCCTGAAGGCGGCACGGATGTTTTTATCAAAGAAGGCAAAGCGCACATGCTTTATGGCCCGAATGAAAATGCCATCAAAGCGGATCTCGTGAAAAAATCTCGGATGATCACCATCACACAAAAACACGAAATGATCAACAGCCCATACGAGGATATCGATGATTTCGAAGAATGGAACATAAAGATCAACAAGGAATTCATGGATCTGCACGAAGGAAAAGCGGTCGTGCCTTTGCCTATCCAAAAATTACCCGGGGCAGTATTTTATTTTGCGCAAAAATACGGATCTCTTTATGGGGAGTGGCTGTGGGACCGTTATTTCGGGTATGTCTGGCGCCCCTTTTTAAACGATAATACGTATCCTGGTGGAATGCGGTGGATGCCCTATCACCATGGACGATGGACAAGTGTCGGGGGACAGCTTTTTTGGGTTCCTTCCGAGAGATGGGGTTGGGTTCCCTTTCATCTGGGGATCTGGATGTGGAACAAGAATAAGGGATGGATTTGGATCCCCGGGTCGGTCTTTGCCCCAGCCTGGGTGGATTGGGCTTATTTTGGCAGTAATTTTTGCTGGCGTCCTTGGTCGATCACAGATTGGTATGCTTATGGAGTGTACAACGATGGCTACTTTCCCTACTTTGCCCATTTGATCCATCCCGATGATGATCAGTTTCTTGCCAATATGCCGCAGGGACAGGGGCTTGAAACGGTGCGCAAAGTTCTCACCAAAGATCAATTGAAGAGCAAAAAAGCGGCTCCTTTCCCGATTCCCGATGAGTTGAAAGAAACCTACAAGCGGGTTGTAACGGGCTTGAAGAAAGGGGAGGATGGGATCCTGGTTCCATTGAAGGAAACACCGAATCACATACTTGTTGTGAGCCAAGAGGATTTGAATTCTCCGAAGATCCATGAAAAGATCGTGAGACTCACCAGGCTTTCCGGGAATATGAAAATAGATTTTTCTTCCTGGAAATCTCGGCAGGATCCGCAGCGACAGGCCCAGCAGACTTTCAACAGGAACGAAAAAATCGCCTCGCTCCGCGAGAAGGTCACGGAATTGATAAGTGACCTGAAAGGTATGAAGGACCTGGAAACACAAGATTTCCAGCTGACCCGTGTGATCGCCGATCCAAAATCGTTGAATAAGCAGGATAAAAACATGTCGGAAAATGTTTTGCAGCCTGAGGGATTCAGGGTAGAGACAACTTTGAAAGAAAAGCCAGGTTCTCCTGTTGTCGGTCGCGAGCAGAAAGGTGCCCCGCGGTTCAAAAGCTTGAATTCCGAGAGGCTCCGTTCCGATCGCTCATCTCTCCGATTCCGCGACTGGAATCCTGACGTCAAAGCTGCGCGGAGATCAGGGGTTACTATCCGGTACTCCAGCCGGTCCAATGAGGTGAGATGTCCTGAACTCAACATATCTTCGCGGCATGTTGTCGGCTCCAGAGGATATGATGGACCACGGGTTCAACTCACATCGAGAGGTTCGGTGACCTCTTCTGGCTCAAGCGGTGTATTTTATGGGGGTAGTGTCTCATCCGGATCCTCTTCACAGAACGGTTCCTCGAACTCTTCAGGCTCTAACTCGGGATCAAAAGGTTCGAGTTCCAGCGGAAAAGGCGGGGTTGTAAAAAAGTAAATCTAAAAAGAGGAGAGGATAATAAGCGGGGCATCGAAATAAAGGTTGTAGTTTTCGGCTAAAAGTTTGAAATCCTCCGAGAATTCTGGCCGGAGCGGTTTAACCGGCTTGAATCTGTAAGCCAGAGGGTTGATGTATTTTCCTGCATGTTTGATCCTGTAGTCCAGGTGGGGTCCGCTCACTTCCCCTGAAGCCCCGACCTCACCGATTCTGTCCTCTGCTTTCACCTTATCCCCTTTTTTCACGTAACATCTCCGGAGGTGAAGATACATGGTCTCGTAATTATTCCTGTGCCGGATCTTGACCATCCGTCCTGAGGTGCCGTTCCAGCCTGCAAACAGGACCGTGCCATCCGCTGTGGCATGAACAGGAGTTCCGACTCGGGCCGCGTAATCCACGCCATAATGAGGCCTGTACACCTTTCTGACAGGGTGAAGGCGACTTAATGAAAAGCGTGATGTGATGCGGGGCGTGTATTTAAACGGGGATTTTAAGAATTCTCTCCGCAAGGATTCCCCATCCCCGTTGAAATAATCTGTTTCTTTGGTATCCGGATAGGTGTAGCGGAAAGCCTTATACGTTTGGCCTTGATTGATGAACTCCGCTGCTTGTACGGCGCCATAACCAACGAATTCACCTTTCAAATATTTTTTTTCGAAAAGGATCTTGAACGCATCGCCCTTCCGCAGATCGATGGTGAAATCCACATCCCAAGCAAAAATTTCCGAAAGCTCATAGGCGAGGGCTTCCTTTTCACCTTCTTGGACGACAGCATTGGACAAGTTATCTTGGATCGTTCCCCAGATCATGTGAATTTCGGTTTCAAACGGGAATTTTTTTTCTGCAGCGGTGTATATTCCTTCTGTCTTTTGGATATGGAGGTAATTGTCGCTGTCGATATCATATTCGATGGCCGCAATTGAACTGTCTGGGTGCCTGTATATCCTGAGTTCTCGTCCTTCTTTGATCTTTGCCAAGTCATAAACAGGCTTGACCTCTGTTCTCAGTTTGTGGATTTCGCCGGGAGAAAAATCGTATCTGGATAATATATCCGACAGCGTCTCTCCTTTTTTTATGGTTTCTTTTGTTTCATTCAGGGGAGGGAGAGATAGATCGATTTTTGTCTCAGGAGGGATATCTTTGATCCTTTCTTCTGCTCGTGCATTATTTTTGGGAAGAAAGCACAGCATTAAAAAGATGGCGAAGGCGATGATGATGAAGATGAGAAGAGGAAGGTCGGCTATCTCCCGTTTTCTTTTTTGAATTTTGATATTTACTTTCATGGCCCGGCTCGGCTTTCTGTCTCTCGATAAAAACAATAATTCATTTGGGACTTTTAGTCAATATCTGAGACTTGACTTAAACCTTCCTTGATACCCTTAACATTTTGGCAGAAGACAGGGTATATTAATGTGGATGAAAGATGAAGATAAGCTCGTGGAAGAAATTCTTCAAGGCGATCACTCTTCCTTCGAGCTATTGCTGCAACCATACAGGCAAGGATTTTTGAACATGGCCTACCGAATCACAGGAGATAGAGAAGAAGCGATGGAGGTATGCCAGGATGCGCTCCTCAAGATTTTCAAATACTTGAAGTCCTATAAGAAAGGCCGGTCATTCAAGACGTGGTCCTATAAAATTTTGATGAACACATCCTATGATTTTTTGAAAGAAAAGAAAAAATTCAAAAGGGTGATCGATGGCCAGAAAAGTGCCTCGGTTTATGAATCATCCCAGATCGAAAACAAAATTTGGAGAAACCAAATGAAGCAAAAGATCCGGAGTATGCTGGATATATTGTCGCCTAAAGAAAAGGCCGTTTTTCTGCTGCGAGATAGCGAGGGTCTTTCGGTCAAGGAGGCTTCCCTGGTTCTGGGGTGCTCCCAGATAAGTGTGAGGACCCATCTCTCACGCGCGCGGCAAAAGATCAAAAATCATTTCGAAAAAAAACACATGACTTTCATCAGGGAGAAAAAAACATGAAATGCCACAAGATAGGACGTCTGCTTCCCCTGTTGGCCGGGTCTGAACTTCCTGAATCCCAAATCCCTCCGGTCCGGGCTCATCTGGACAAATGTTCACGGTGCCAGGAGGAGTACGAGAAATACGTGTTTATCGTCGGCCAAACCAGAGACTGGTTCACAGAAAATAAGGTCGGATGGACTGAACAAGAATGGCAGCAGGCTGTGCGTTCGGTCGCAAAGCATGTCCCTCAGAGGAAAACAGCGCTGCTTCCCTGGCCTTTTCCCAAAATTTGGGCCTATGCTCTTATGGCCGGGGTGATGCTTGTGCTCACCACCTTGATTGTCCAACCCCCTTTTGTGAAACAGCTCGGTTTAACGCCAACATACACAGACGTGGCTGAGATGGAAGAACAAGAGGTTGTTTCTATGACCATGGTTTCGGAGGAGACCGGGCTGAAAATTGTTTGGTTCTTCAACAAAAATTTCAATTTGGAGGAAAATGAATGAAAAAAGCGACCATATTTTTTACGGTTATTTTTCTGTTGATGGGTGCCATCCCTATGCTGAATGGACAGCAGAACACCGAACGACCTGTGCTCAAAAAAGAGATAACCAAAGTCAATTACATCGACGCGCGTTCGGCCTACAGCATTCTCATGCCCTACATGAGCCGCAATGGCAAGCTGCAATTGGTGCGTGAGAGCAACATGCTGATCATCGAGGATATCCCAGAAATCGTCGAAAAGATCCTTTCGATATTGAAAGAGATCGATATCAAACCTCTCGATTTGCAGTTTACCGTGGACTTGATCATGGGATCCATGTCATCCGGTTCATCGGAAACTCACGGTGTAATCGCACAAATCCCAGACAAAAAAATCCAATCGGATCCTTTGATAAAGGAGCTGAGAAAATTATTGATGTACGAGGTTTTCAAAAGGCTGGATTCGACCTTGATCAATGTCCAGGACAACGGCCGTTCCACGCAGATGCTGGGGGGAGAAGGGATGAGTTTCAGGCTCGACCTCCAGCCCCGTTACATCAAAGAGGATAAGGGAGATTCTATCCGTGTGGATCTTAGCCTTTCGACCCGGCAGTTTAAAAGTGATGGAAGCCCTCTGTCGCTTACATTGATCGAAACGACGATTTCTCTCAAAAGCGGAGATCGGAGCGTGGTCGGAGTTTCCAAGTTAAACGGAGGGGATAAGGCTTTGATCCTCATCCTTTCCGGTGTCGTCAAGAAGTAGCTATTTTCAAAGGGACGGTTCTGACGTAAATCGGCCGTCCCTTTTTTTTATTCCCCTCGATTTGCCCAGGAGAAACCGCTGAGGAAGGCGAGCTTGGCGATATCGGCCATGATATCCGGGTTGATTCTGTAGATTGTGTCGCCGGTGAGATGATAATGAAGGTGCGGTCCGTTAGAAAAAAATGAAATACAAGCGGCTCCATTTTGGAAAAACGGGGCATAGTCGGACGAACGCACGCCCACACTCCGCACGACCGAGACACCTTTAAGGATGTCGAGGGATGTGTCTGCTTCCTGGAGGGCCCGCTTCAGTTCATCGGGTTTTCCGGCAACAGCACAGTGTGCCCCATCTCCCTCGCCGACCATATCGAAATTGAACATGCCATCCACCCTATCGAATTGGCTGGGAAGGTGATCGGCAAAATAGGTTGAGCCTTGCAATCCCATCTCCTCGCCGCCGAAAAGCACAAAGACCACGGATCTTTTCGGTTTTTTGCTGAGACTTGAAAAAGCCTCGGCTATCTCCATCACCACCGCACTCCCGCTGGCATTGTCGTTTGCGCCGGGAAAGATCATGCCCATGTGTTCACCGCAGTGGTCGAAGTGTCCGCCAATGACCAAACATTCTTTGTTGAGGTGAGGATCAGAGCCTCGGACATATCCCACGACATTGTAGCCTAGTGAATCAGGAAAATGGGTGGACTTTACCTGGTAATCCATCTGGGATTTCAGAGGAAAGGACTTGGGTTTTTTGCTTGCCAGAAGTTCTTTTTTTAGATCCTGGGATTTTATCCCTTTTTCTTCAAAAATCTTGTTCGCCACTTCTTCGCTGATGATGGCGGGTGTGAATCCCTCGATCCAATCCCCGTTGGGATTGGCGAGAGGAGCAGGATAAATATAAAACAAACCCAAGGCCCTTTTTTCCTTCGCCGTGTTCATCCGGAAGCGGTGATGGTCATGTTTCTGGAATCCGGATTCTGTCCCATCCGGTGTGCCCCTGAAGCACAGGACAAATTTTCCTCGCACATCCACACCTTCATAGTCATCGTAGCCCAGTTCAGGCGCGCTGATTCCCCAACCTGCAAAGACCATTTCTGCCCTGTTATCACCGCTGTCGCTGAAGAGCAAGGGAAGGAAATCCTTTTCTGGAGCGAGTTCGGTTTTTTTATCTTCTTGGGGATGGAAAAGAATCATCTTCGCTTCGTCGATGATGGTGTGGGGTGAAGGATAGGCTTGAAGATATCCCTCCTTTTGGTTCAAGGATTCGAGTCCCCATTGTTCGAACTTGGCTGCCGCCCATTTTGCCGCCGCTGTATATCCCTCATGTCCGGTCAGCCGGCCGGCGTATTTTGGCAGGGTCATTGTTTTGCAATAGTCATAGACATCGTGAAGATTGATGGAATCCAACCCTCGCGAAACATTCGGATCGGCTTGTTCCGAAAAAACTCCGCATGCCATGAGTGAAATGAAAAGAAGACAGAAAACGGACCTAAATCGATTCATTCTTTCCTCCAAATTTTTGATTATCCATATCATTTAGATAAGTTTTTATGGCCGTGATAGCCATTGCTGACAGGCCCAGAACGCCTATCATGTTGGTGAATGCCATTCCCCCATTGAACAGATCTCCGATGGACCAGGCTTCCTCCACTTTCAAAGTTGCCCCGACAAAGATGAAGCAACAGAACATCCACCGGAAGGGTTTGATGATCCGCCTGCCGAACAAATAGCTGAACGAAACTTCCCCGTAATAGGGAACCGCGATCAAGCTGGAATAACCGAAAAGAAGGGCGCTTGCAGCAACGATATATCCTCCGAATCCTGGAAGAGCCAGGTTGAATGCGGCAGCCGTCATTTCAGTGCTCGTCCCGAGTGTCCAGACCCCCGTAATCAACACGCTCAGTGCGGTAAGGGTGCATATGATGATGGTGTCAACGAACACGTCCAATGACGCCAATAATCCCTGCCGGACAGGCTCGCTGGTTTTGGCCGATGCGTGGAAGACAGCTGCTGTTCCCGTGCCTGCTTCATTGGAGTAAGCGCCACGGGAGAGACCGTAACGCATGGCTCGGGCCACAGTCATGCCGGCCACGCCTCCCGTTATGGCCGACGGTTTGAAAGCCCCGACAAAAATCAGGGAAAAAGCATGGGGAATGTTGGAAGCAAAAATGGCGATAGTGACCAAGGCCCCCAAAATGTACAGGACAACCATCAACGGACTGAGGATTTCTGCAACCCTGGCGATGGATTTGATGCCACCGATGATGACCATCCAGGTCAAGATGGCCAATCCCAAACCCGAGATCCATGGAGCGAGTCCCAATTCGGTTCGAAGGACTAAAGCGATGGAATTGGATTGAATGGATGAGGTGGAAAATAGAGGCTTGCACCCCATAAAAAAGGCGAAGATCCCGGCCAGCCAGGGCAGCCTCAGTCCGTATTTGATGTAATACATCGGGCCCCCGGCCACTGTCCCATCGGGCATGATTTTTTTGAATTTTTGTCCCAGGACGGTCTCCACAAGTTTGGTGGCCATGCCCACGATCGCTCCCATCCACATCCAGAAAACCGACCCGGGCCCACCCATAGCGATGGCCGTGCACACACCGGCGATGTTTCCATTACCGATCACAGCGGCCAGAGATGTCATCAAAGCTTGGAAGGGAGAAATGTCTCCCTTTCGTTCTTTCTGGCTTTCGCCGAAATCTTTGGATCCCAACAGAAGACGGAGGGAGAGACGAAAACGCCGCACCTGGACGAACCGGAGCCGGATGGTCAAGAAAAGCCCGACTCCGAGGAGAATGACGAGTGTTTGGGGCCCCCAAACGACAGAGGCCAAAAAACGGATGATCCGTTCGAAAATACCCATTTATTTTTTGCTTTTTTTCCTTCGCTTCATCTCGTTTTTAACATTTTTGTGGAGGGCAAGAAAGTAATAACCTATCAAGCAGGCGATGATCGATGCAAACCGGATGGTGTTGCCCTGGATTAGGGAGTAGAAGGAATAACCGAGAAGACCTATGAGAAGGAAAAGGTGGAAAAATGCGAATATCAAATCAATCATGAGCTAATTCCTCGCCGACCATAAAGTTGGGTGAGGTGGGTTGGCCAGGCTCGCTAATTATAGTGCCAGGATTTGCGTTATTCGATTACAGTGATGGAGATGATTTGGATGGTCTCACGGGGGACGTCCGTCATACCGCTTTTGGTCATGGTCGGTGTGTTGGCGATGGCATCCACCACATCCATGCCATCGATCACTTTTCCGAACACACAATAACCCCATCCGTCTGCCGCCTGCCCATAGTCCAAGAAGGAATTGTCCGCGTGGTTGATGAAAAACTGGCTGGAAGCCGTGTGCGGTTCTGTCATTCGGGCCATAGCCAGCGTTCCTCTTTTGTTTTTCAGCCCGTTTTTGGCTTCATTTTGGATGGGGGCTTTGGTCGTTTTCTCTTGAAAATCCGTGTTCATTCCACCGCCCTGGACCATAAAATCCTTGATCACTCTGTGGAAGATGGTGCCGTCGTAGAATTTTTCGTTCACGTAGGAAAGAAAATTTTCCACTGAGATAGGGGCTTTGTCCGGATACAATTCGATCGTGATGTCGCCCTTTGTCGTCTTCATCAAAACCTTGGGATTGTCTGCTTCTGCGTTCGTGAATGTCGCCAGAAGGAACAAAAATCCCATCAAGGATAATCCTAAAATAAGACTCTTAATCATGAATTCCTCCTCTGGTTCGTTTCGGATACAAAAAATCAAGATATCAAAATCCCCCTCCCAAATCAACAGCTTCATTTCACCCCTCGATTCATCCCTAAAGGGTATGGCGCAAGCCCTTGCTATGTGATAAATAAAAATTGGCAGGAGAGAAAGATCGCGAAAAAGGAGGATCTCATGAAAACCAGAACCATCCATAAAATCATCGCTGTTTTCACTTTTGTTTTTTTAGTCTTAGTCCCCGGTCTCTCGGCCGATGGCCATTTCGAGCTTGGGTTTCATTATGGGACATGGAACCTCAATCTTTTAGGAAGTCTGGTGGAAAACGGACTGTCTGATGCTCTCGAAAGTGCGTTCAAAGATGCGATTTTGGAAGAAATTCAAGAAGATTACCCGCAGTTTCAGGACCCTGTTTACGATCAAAGTGTGCAATTCGATTCCGGAGGCAATAATTACGGCTTTGAGATCCGGTGGTATCCCGGGGGACATGATGGATCCTTCAGTTTGGGTGTATCAGTCGAGAAGACCAAGATGGAAGTCGAGTTGACCGAAGTGGCAATGGACATGACATTCCAGGATGGTTCCACCTTCTCGGGTCTAGCCGATGGGAATATCGCACTCAATCCTCTCACATTTCTCCTGAGTTTACGCTGGGACATTTTGCCTAGATCTCCTGTCCATCCCTATATCACATTGGGTGTGGGGGCAGCGGCTCTCTCTTCCTTCAAAGATGATACTGTTTCCTATAGTTGGATGGGGGAATTGAACATAATGGGGCAACCGGCAGAAACGTATTTAGAGACAGGATCTAAAACCATCGAGGAGATCAAAGACGAGCTGGAAGAGGGAGAAGACTTCCCTCTTACATTTTTGCCTTTTATCCAATTGAACCTGGGCTTGAAGGGGAAGATCAACGATAATATTCACTTGATGGTGGATGCCGGAATCTGGGATGGATTCATCATCCGCGGCGGCATCGCCCTCCGCCTATAAATAGGTACCGGGATATCTTATTACCTAATCACTATAGCTGAATATCCATTTCACAAATGAATCGGTCCAGGAACACCCCAATTGAGTGATCAAGTATCCAGGTACCTAATTGTTGGTAACTAATTGTTAAATTAAAATATTAAAGTGATCCAGAACGTTCGTCTTTGGGTTTTTTCGTTTTCTTCCGAGCTTATTCCGATGCCGATCCTCCTCAGACTGGGTTTCGTAATGACCGGATCAAGATTGTCTGGCCAAACACGGGGATCTTCTGTCACATAGGACAATATCTGTCGGGCAAACGATCTTCCCGGCATAGCATAAGAATTCCCTTGCCCAACCTTAAGCTGTTTAGATATGTCGCTGGCATTTTTGGATTGTCTCCCATCCAGTTTTAGAAGACCGAGACCTTTTTTTTTTCTTTTGGAATTCATAGCGTCCAGCGCTATCTTTGAATAGTCCTCTTCTGTCATACCCTCATACGGGCTGATTGGGAAAAGGAAAATCGTGATCAGGTAGGTTCCTCCGGGATAATCTTCGAGCCGGCCGAACCATGCCCCGACCGCAGCGGTCTCGTACCTATCGCTGGCAATTGCCTGGAAAATATTTTTCGGAATTGCCAGCACAGGTGTCGTGATGAAATGAATATGAGTTTCGCCAAAAAAAAGGGCGATATTTTGTAGCGGCTTCCCGGATGCTCTGTTCCGTGACTGCCTCCTCGCGAAACTATCGGCAATGTTATGGAAAGATAATGGAGGAAGGGCGCTGTTTTTCCGGATTGTGTTGATTTCTTCCTTAATGGCAATTTCCGCTTCGTCCGTTCCCAACTTGTTAAGCGATTGGGCAAAATCTTGGGTGATATAATATTTTCGATCCTGGGAAATAACGACACCGATCCCGACTGTGTCATACCTTGGATTGAGAACATTATCCCTGTGTTCCGGGCTTTCCATGAATCCCTGATGGATGAATTCCGCATCGAAAGTGTCGCTGGCAGCCACGTTTTCTCCGATTTCGACAAAAAACAATCCTGCCTTAACCAACCGGTCCAGGTATGATTTCCCGGAGGTGGAAAGATGGGTCAATTTTTGATGGGAGGCCATGTCTTTGCTGTGCTCGATGGCCACAGCCCTGAAATCCGGCGCAAAACTTAGCGGGGTTAGAAAGCGTGCGCTTCTTTCCTTATTCAATAATTCCAGGAGTCTCTCTTCTATGTTTTTTGTATCCGGACGTTGAGGTAAAGCTGCAAAACTTACCGCCCATCCCCATAGGATCAGAAGGGAAGCCACAAGGGATTTTTTCATATAATTTTAAATTTTCCTTTACATTTCCATCGATTATCTTAACATAGAAGTGAAAAAAACCAGAGGAGAGCCGCATGAAAAACAAAAGATTTCTATGGGTTATTTTTGTCTGTGCATTTCTTATTGTTTCATCGTTATTGACCGGACAGCGCCGGGAAAGAGAGCTGAGCGATGAACAGAAAATCCTCCAGGCCATGCATTCCATTTCGAGCCATGACCTTTTCAGCTATGTTAAAGAACTTGCTTCGGACAAATACGAAGGCCGGCTGACCGGGACCGAAACGTACAATGCCAGCGCAAGGTGGGTGGCATCTCATTTTGAAAAATGGGGAGTTACACCGGTTGGAGACAACGATACCTATTTTCAAGCCTTCCCTAATCCTTATACTCTCATTTTCCCAGATTGCGAAGTTTCCCTCCATATTCCGGTAAAAGACAGCACCATCAAAAAATATTACCACTATTTCGATGAATTCATCCCGGGCTCCACCTCAGGATCGGGCGAGGTGACAGCCGAAGTGATTTATGTTGGCTATGGCGCCACCGCTCCTGAATTGGACTACGATGATTATGAAGGTGTGGATGTCAAAGGGAAAATCGTGCTGATGGAGAGAGAGGTGCCTGTTTCTCCCAACAAAGACGAAGGGCTTTTCAAAAAGTGGCGGCCCTATTCGTTCCATCAATACAAACTGGAAAATGCCGTAAAACACGGGGCCAAAGGAATGATCTACAATTACGGCCCCATCGGCAATCCCAACAACGCCTACGATGCGGGATTCATCTATTCCCATGTGGGGGATGTGGTGGTCGAGGATGTTTTTGCCGGAACAGGATACGAACACAGCAAGGTCCTGGGACAGATAAGGAAAGATCTTAAGCCCCAGTCTTTTGCTACGGGCAAAGTTATGACCGTCAAAAACACGACAGAACACCACCCGGACGGCATCGGCCTCAATGTTGTCGGTTTGCTGGTCGGTTCGGACCCGGAGCTCAGGGATGAAATCATCATTATCGGGGGCCACCTGGACCACCTCGGGAAGTGCTACACCATCATGCCCGGCGCCAATGACAATGCCTCGGCTGTGTCCGTGATAATGGGAATGGCCAAAGCCTTCCACAACTGCCCGGTCAAACCCCGACGCTCCGTATTGTTCTTGGGTTTTGGCGCCGAAGAGCAGGGAGTTGCCGGTTCCGACTATTATTGCGAAAACCCGATCTTTCCGCTGGAAAAAACCGGAGGCTTGATCAACATGGATGGTGTGGGGTGTGGAGATATTATCAGTGCCGCGGCTGCTGAGAACTACCCGGAATTCTGGAAATTCATCGATAATGCCAACCAGAAATACATCCATCGCATCATCAACACAAGTTATTTTTCCAACATCGCCCGCCCGCGGTTGGATGCAGCACGGTTCCTGTGGAAGGATGTCCCCACCATCTCCTTCAGCGTATACGGCTCTCCTTCCTATTACCACAATCCCCTCGACAACATCGATACCATCACACCTGAAATCCTCGAGGATGTGACACAACTTCTGTTTCTTGCTGTACTGGATATGGCCAACCAGGATTCGCTCGATTTCCGAAAATAAAGGAGAAAGGGATGAGATTCCAGGTTCCCACCAAAATAAATTTTGGTTCGGGAACGATAACCCAGATCAAAGATATCGTCCAAGATGAGCTCCAGGCCAAAAACCTGTTTCTTGTCACGGATAAAGGAATCCGGGAATCCGGGATCGCCGAAAAGGTGACATCCCAGTTTCCGGGAATGCCTGTATTCGACGAGATCGAGCAGAATCCCAAACACCCCACCGTCGATCGAGCAGGCGAATTAGCCAGAGAACTCAAACCCGACCTGATCATCGGCTTGGGTGGCGGGAGTGCTCTCGATGCAGCCAAAGCTATCGCCTTGCTGGCTACCAACCCGGGAAAAATCGAAGAATACGAAGGGCGTGCCAAATACAAGGTCTCCCCTCTTCCTGTTTTGGCCATCCCCACGACCTGCGGGACGGCCAGCGAAGTCACCTGGGTGGCTGTGATCACACACACCGAGCGGAAATTCAAGATGAGCATAAAAGGCCCGCTTATGTTCCCGGCCATGGCCCTTGTGGACCCGGATCTTCTCGCCAGCCTTCCCGCTTCTCTTGTGGCATCCACGGGAATGGATGCCCTTACCCATGCTATCGAAGCCTACACCGTAAAGCCTGCCACCTCTATTACGGATATATTTGCCCGGGCTTCTCTCAAGTATGTGTTTCAGTCCATCGAAGAGGCCTATGATGATATCCAAGGAAACAAAAAAGCCCGAGAAAGGATCATGCTGGGCAGCATGCTGGCCGGATTTGCCTTCGGAAACAGCGATGTGGGTGCTGTGCATTGCATTGCAGAATCTGTCGGATCTCTCCTGGATACTGCCCATGGTGTGGCCAACGCCATCTTTTTGCCTTATGTGATGGAGTTCAATCTTCCCGTTTCAGCGAGGCGTTTTGCCGAAATTTCGAGGCTGGCCGGGATCCACGAAGTAGATGACTATGAGGCCGCTCGGATGCTTATCCAGAAGATCAAAAATCTTTCCCGGAAATTGCAGATTCCTTCCGTAAAAGAGATAGGATTAGATGAAATCCATTTCCAGGAGATCGCCCAAAAATCCTTTGCCAACAATTCCAATCCCTCCAATCCCCGTGAGGCAAAGGCTGAAGACTACATGCAAATTCTCTCCCGCACCTTCCTTGACTCTTAACCTGCTTGAATTATTTACGGATCAAGATTGCTTCATCGGCAAGGCCGTGGCCCATGAAGCTGTATTGGTATACCGCGAATGGGCTACAACACAGCCGATGTTGTGAGATTGATTCGCCCCTTGGGTAAAAATTGTCGAGGCTTAATTTTGATGGATTTTGAAATTTGTATTCTTGAACAGGAATGGCAGCATCGACAATTTTTATAAATGATTTAAGCTAATGTTCGATGAGGATTTGGAGGATCTCCAGCTCGTCAGCATCGAACCAGATCTTGTGGCAGTGCAGGCATTTGTCCACCGGGATCACATACTGGTAATTGTATGGCCGGGGCCTCATCTTTTCCCCACAGCTGGGACAGGTGATTTTGGGCAATTTGTCCGCATGGATCTTTTTCCGGAGAACCGGATCGAATAAAAAGTTTTCTTCGAAATCCTTGGCTTTGGCCTTCAAGTGATCGGAGAAAGCAACCTCTTTTCGGGCGATGATCCGTTCCATCAGGGCCGCATCGATCAGTTTGCCTGTACAGTCGGGGCATATTTTTAGGGGAACCCCTTCGTAAAAATTCTCACGAAGAGGGATGTGGCACCGCGGGCAGTTATTTTCTCCGGGAAGCTTAGGGGTTTGTTTTTTTCCTTGTTTTTGGAGGGCGTTTTGGATCTGGGGAAATTCTACGGCCGGTGCCTCGATCTGTTCCTGATTGTTCCTGATCCATCGGGATGGGACAAAAAGGTCCGAGAGGAGAAGATCTGCCAAAGCGTGGGGACCCTCCCAGTCACCTTTCAGATTCTGGATCATCCAAATTTTTCCCTCTTGGGGATCGATATCCTTCGGTTCAGGTTTACCTTCTTTTTTGGCTTGAACCTCTTCCTTGGAGGGGAGGATCATCCGGGCTTTTTCCCTGCTCTTGTGGATTTCCCAGACCTCCTGGATGATCTTGGCGGGCCGTGTGGGCACCATGTCCGCCAACGCCCGGATCCTTCTCATCAAAGGAGGATGGGTGTTGAACAGCCGGGAGAAAAATCCGTCTGTAATTCCCGAGGATCGAGGAGGCACGATCAGCAACGGACTGTAAGCGAGACTAAAATCCCCCACGAAGGAATTTTTCAGGTGGGCCTTATAGATGGCGCGGGCCAGGGGGGCAGGGTTCCGGCTGAATTCCACGGCTGCTGCATCGGCCAGGATCTCTCTCTGACGGCTGATGAGGGTGCTCAAAAGATGCATGATAATCGTGGATATGGTGAGCGCCACCCAAACCAAAGGAGCTCCGCTGATGCGGGACTGCCCGGAATATGCGGTTGCTTCGGGCTGGGTTCTAGGTTGAGAGGCATCCCTCAGCCGTTCGAAAAAATTGACCAGCGAGCAAACCAGCGTCACATAATAGGTATCGCCCCTGACGACATGCGCCAATTCGTGAGCGATAACGGCCTGGAGTTCATCCCGGGTGAATTCGGCGACTAAACCCTCTGTCACCAGCACGCTCGGCGTTCCGTCCGGTTCGATCAAGGCCATCGAATTGATTGCGAATGTGGGAAGAATATAGGGATGGACTTCGGGTAATCCCGCCGCTAACCGGATCTCTTCCAATGTGTTGGCAAATTGTGTGTGGTAGCGGTCGGATAAATCGGGGGACATGGCTTGCAAACGTCGGCGGATAAATTTGGCGCCGTGGTTTTTGGCGTCGAAATAGTGGAACGTGGCGATGATCAAAGCGATGACAACGCTGGTAAAAGCGAGGGCCAATGTTGTATTTGTGGAGGAGAGAGGCTTTTCATTCATAAAAAGGCCGACGAAAGCCGCTAGGGAAAAAACGGCAAATCCCACGACGAACAGGTAGAATAGGATCACCGTCGTAAACACAAAAAGGCTTTTTTGCCACTGGCGCTTTTGTGTTTCGTAAAAGTCTTTTTGAAATTTTCTTTTTTCCACAGCTGTCCTTTTTATTGCATTTTGTCGGTCAATTCACCTGATTTGTGACTATGGTATACAAATCTTCTGTGCCATGCAAATCCGGATGTCCGCAAAACTTGCCTCTGTCCGGGATTTTTGCTATAAGCTTCCTTTCATGTGTATATACTTCCTGATCACGCCAAAATATTCTATTCAAGTCAAAGAAAAGGAGATTCGACCATGTCGCACAAATCTTTCTTAAAATTCCATACCATTGTTTTTTTGTTCTTGGGCATCTTTTTGATCATATCCCCATCCCAATCGGCTCAGAAAAAAATCTTGACCTTCCAAGATGTCATGAAATTCAAAGAAATTCGTGGTCCATTGATTTCCGAGGATGGATCGTGGATAACTTACGGAACCGAACCCGACAGAGGAGATGGGGAAGCCGTCGTGTTTGGCCTGAAAAATAACGTTAAATATGGTGTCGAGGGAGGCAGCCAGCCTCAATTCACAAAAGATGCGAAGTGGGTAGCCATGATCGTGAAGCCCAAAGCCGTGGAAATAGAAAAGGCTCCCAAGGACAGGCCCAAACAGGGCATGGCCATCCTGGGAACAGCGACAGGCGAAATAACCTCTTTCGAAAAGGTGCAGAACTTTGCTCTCTCGGAAGATTCCCGTTGGATCGCTTATCTTCATCATAAAGAGGAGGAAAAACCCGAACAAAAGGAGGATGCGGCTTCTCCAGAAAAAAAATCGACGGCAGAATCGAAAAAACAAGCAGACAAAAAAACCGGGGGTCTTTTGATCCTTCACCAATTGGCGACCGGCAATGAAAAGGAGATTCCTCATGTGTTGGCCTATTCTTTTGACGTCGCCTCTAAATACCTGGCATTCACCGTATCCAGTCCGGATGGAAGCGAAGATGGCCTTTATTATCTGGACTTGACTCAGAACTCACCTGGACCAAATCCGATTGCCCAACATGAAGGCATGCTGGTTTCAGGGCTTGCCTGGACTGAAAAGGGGAGCCGCCTGGCTTTCCTGGCCAGCACGGTTGAAGATGAGGGGTGCTTTTCCCTTTGGATATGGGACGGAAATACAAAGGAAAAGACATCGGCGGTGGCGGCAAAAGGGGCTCCAGATGGGTGGATGATCCCCGAAGAGAATCGGATTTCTTGGAGCAAAGACGGCAAACGCCTGTTTTTCGGTTTCAAGCCCCTGGAGATTCATCAGGCCACACAGAAACCGGAGGAGACGGAAGGGAAAAAGGACATCAGCGAATCAGACCTTTTCGACACCAAAGAGATCCTCGAAAAAAGAGAGGTGGATGTATGGCACTGGAACGACCCATTGATCAAAACCAACGATAAGATCCAGTGGTCGCGAACCAAAGACCGAACATATATGGCGGTATACCATGTGGATTCTGAACGTTTTGTGCAGCTTGCCGACAGAGAAATGCCCGAGATAGAGCTGAATGAAAATCCAGATTTTGCCCTAGGTCGTTCCAACATCCCTTACCAAAAGGAGATCACATGGTACGGCGAACTTGAGGATCTTTATCTCGTGAATTTAAAGGATGGCAAACGTCAGAAATTCGCTTCAAAACTCGAGGATCGGTCGGTTCTTTCTCCTGGAGGCCGATATGTCGCCTATTTTAATGAGAAACACTGGTATCTGTTTGACCAACAAACCGGAAAAACTATCAACTTGACAGAAAAGGTCGATGTGCCTTTTTATGACGAAGATCACGATTTCCCACAAATGGCCCCCAGCTACAGGACAGCGGGATGGGGAAAGGATGATGAGTTTGTTCTGATCTATGACAAATACGACATCTGGCAGTTCATGACTGCCGATGGCGAAGCAAAGAATATCACCGGAGGCAAAGGCCGCCAGACCGGGATGACCTTCCGCGTGTTGAGATTAGACCGGGAAAAACAAACCTTCGAAAAGGACGAAAAACTTTGGCTGTCCTCCTACCACAACACAAAAAAGAACCATGGTTTTTATTCCTGTGAGATCGGAAAAGGCACTGTGACACGGCTATTGGAGGAAAACAAAAAATTCCAATTCCGTGCCAAGGCGAAAAACGCCGATGTCCTGATGTACACGCGCGAGAGCTTCGAGGAGTTTCCCGATCTGTGGGTGGCCGATTCGAAATTTTCCTCGCCGAAAAAGATCTCCGATGTCAATCCCCAGATCGAAGAGTTTGCCTGGGGAAAACCCGAGCTTGTGGAGTGGAACAGCATAGACGGCATTCCTTTGCAGGGAGTCTTGATCAAACCTGCCAACTATGAGGAAGGGAAGCGTTATCCTGTGATCGTGTATTTTTATCACTTTTTCTCCGAGAGAATGTATGAATTCAACCAGATGAGGGTGAACCACCGGCCGAATTTTCCGTTTTACGCCAGCAACGGATATGCCATATTCCTGCCGGATGTATGGTTCGACATCGGCCATCCGGGATATTCGTCCACCAAGTGTTTGGTTCCCGGAGTGCAGAAACTGATCGATATGGGTGTGGCCGACCCCAAGGGCATCGGTCTTCACGGCCATTCGTGGAGTGGTTACCAGACGGCCTTTGTGATCACCCAGACAAATATTTTTTCAGCCGCTGTGGCCGGCGCTCCGGTTTCGAACATGACCAGCGCCTACAGCGGCATCCGTTGGGAATCCGGAATGGCCCGGCAGATGCAGTACGAAAAACAACAGAGCCGGATCGGCGGCAGCTTGTGGGAATATCCGGAACGCTACATCGAGAACTCTCCCGTGTTTTTTGCCGACCGCATCCAGACGCCTTTGCTCATCCAGTTCGGGGATGAGGACGGAGCTGTGCCCTGGTACCAGGGCATCGAGCTTTATCTGGCCATGCGGCGGCTTCAAAAAGACTGCATTTTCCTCCAGTACCGCGGCGAGCCCCATCACCTCCAAAAATATCCGAACAAGCTGGACTACTCGATCAAGATGAAAGAGTACTTCGATCACTACCTCAAAGGCATGCCGGCTCCGGATTGGATCACAAAAGGCGTGCCTTACCTTGGGAAGTAAGATGCATCCATAAAACCATGAGAAAGAAACAGCCGGGGCAACTGAAACGTCAGGCCGGTGATTTTCCCCAGCGAGGAAAATCCCCTTATTCCTCGGCTCGCTCTCCTCTTCGAGGAACCGTGCCTGCTCGCCTCCGGATGCCTTCCTCTTCAGATCCCCCTGCTGTTTTAATAACATCATGGTTTTATGTGAGTTTCCTGATTATAAGACCTTCATGACAACATGGTTCTGAGTTTGTATAATACGATAACATAATCCTTAAAAGGAGAGAGTCATGACAAGAAGAAAAATTTGGAATTTTCTCCTGCTCTTTCTGTTGTGCGTGCCGATATTGTCGGCTCAAGTCACCAGCCCTGAGGAGTTTTTAGGCTTTACGGTAGGTGCTGAAAAAAAATTGGCCGATATGATTCAGATCGTCGAATATTTTCAATTGCTGGACGAGCAGAGCGACAGGATCCTGGTTCAGGAAGTCGGAAAAACGACGGAAGGGAACCCGTTTATCGTGGCTATCATCACGTCAGAGAAAAACCAAAAAGATCTGGAAAAATACCGGGAATACCAAAATCTGCTGGCCGATCCGCGGAAGATCTCGGAGGAGGAAGCCCAAACAATGATCGCCGATGGCAAAGCCATCGTGATGGTCAACTGTTCCATCCATGCCTCAGAGATCGGGGCCAGCCAGATGTCGTTGGAGCTGGCGTATGACCTGGCGACGAAAAATGATCCCACGACCAGAGAAATCCTGGACAACGTCATCCTCCTCCTCACGCCGATGCACAACCCGGATGGGATCCAGATGGTGGCGGAATGGTACCGGAAATATTTGGGCACAAAATACGAGGGGGGACGGATGCCCTGGCTCTACCAAAAGTATGTGGGGCATGACAACAACCGCGACTGGTACATGTTCACCCAGAAGGAAACCCAGCTCACCCTGGAGGTCCACAATGCCTGGCATCCGCAGGTCATCGTGGACATGCACCAGATGGGGAGCCGGGGAGCGAGGCTTTTTGTTCCTCCCTATGTCGACCCGTACGAACCCAACATCGATCCCATTCTTCGCCAAGAGGTAGCCATGATGGGGACATTTATAGCCACAGAATTGACGGCCCAGGGGAAGGGAGGAGTGGCCCACAGCATCGGATTCGATGCCTGGACGCCGGCGCGGGCCTACCACCATTATCATGGGGGGATCCGGATCCTGACCGAGGCGGCAAGTGTCCAGGTAGCAACACCCATAACGATTAGAGAGGAAGACCTTTCGTCCTCGGCAAGGGAAGAATCGGTCAGTATGCCTTTGCCTTGGACGGGCGGGAAATGGTCGCTCCGGGATATCGTGGAGTATGATTATGCAGCGGCCAAGGCCGCGTTGACCAATGCCGCAAGGCTCAGGGAAAACTGGCTGCAAAATTTTTACACCATTCATAAAAAAGCGGTTACCCGCAGCGAACCACCGTATGCCTTTATCGTTCCGGCCCACCAGAGAGATCTGTCCACGGCCGTAAAAATGTTGAATGTGTTGAGGCTGGGAAAGGTGGAAATTCACAGAGCTTCCGATTCTTTTTTGGTGGAGGGGCACGAATATCCGGCGGGAAGTTACATCATCTATATAGCTCAACCCTACGGTGGATTCGCCAAGACTCTTTTGGAAAGGCAGGTTTATCCGGAGATCCGGGAAACACCTGGAGGCCCTCTGAAGACTCCGTATGATGTGGTGGGCCATACATTGCCCCTCTTGATGGGAGTGGATGTGGTCCAGGCCGAAAAGCCTTTCCAGGTGGAGGCAATGCTTCTCGATAAGATAGATGCACCCCGAGGAAAATGTAATGCTGTGGAAAGTGCCTATGGTTACGCTTGGGGGCATGCCACCAATGACGACATCGTGGCGCTAAACAGGTTGGCGGCAAAAGGGCACTCTATCTTTTGGACGGCTGAAAAGTTCCAGGCCAACGGAAAAACCTATGATGAGGGGACGATGATCGTCCAAAACAGAGAGGGTCTGCTGGATGACATCCAGTCTATCGTTCAAGAGCTTTGGGTCTGTTTCGATGGGTTGTGGGCCGATCCGAAGGTGAAGACCTATATCCTGAAGGAACCGCGCGTGGGTCTATACAAGAGCTGGACCGCCTCGATGGACGAGGGATGGACGCGATGGGTTCTGGAGCAATACGAAATCCCCCACATGAGCGTTTTTGACGAAGAGATCCGGAAAGGAAATTTAAACGATATCTTCGATGTGATCATCATCCCCGATCTCGGAGAGAATGCCATCATCAAAGGAGTGCCGGAGACAGCGATCCCTTCAGAATATGCTGGCGGGATCGGTGAAGTGGGGCTGCAAAATCTCATCGACTTCGTAAAAAACGGGGGCACCGTGATCACCCTGAACGGAGGTGCCGATTTTGCGATCAAGCATTTTCACTTGGGAGTGGAGAACGGTGTGCGCGGATTGAACCGGAGGGAGTTTTTTATCCCGGGTTCGATCCTAGAGGTCCTGAACGATAACTCTCATCCGATCGCGTATGGATTCGAGAGAGGAACAGCGCTTTTCTACCGAACAAGCCCTGCTTTTGTCGCGCACGAGGGACATTGTGTGGTCAAGTACCCGACCGAGACCCTGCTGAGCGGCTGGTCGACAGGAGACCAACATCTGATCGACAAAGCCGCCATCGTGGATGTGCCGTTCGGCAAGGGCAAAGTCATCCTGATCGGATTTCCCGTGGTCTACCGCGGCCAATCCCATGGCACGTTCCGCTACCTGTTCAACGCCATCTACTACGGCTCTGCTAAACTGGCCGAGTAGAAATATTGTCAGTGCAAGCGCAGTGAAGCAATCTCCTGCGGTTGTTGCTGTCCTTCGCAATGGCTGATACAATTCTATAAAGGAGGGATAAATGAATAAAGCCATTATTTTTGCTGTCTCCTTTTTTGTATTGCTAGGCTTAGCCAATCTCCGTCTCCATGCTGAAGAAGTCACCTTTAAATGGTTCGGCCAGAGCTGTTTTTTGATCGAAACATCACAAAACACGCGAATAATCACAGATCCTATGAAGATGGGTTCTTACATGATCCCCGAAGATATAAAGCCAGACATAGTGACGGTCTCTCACGAGCACTTCGATCACAACCAGGTGGATGTCGTATCGGGCAAGCCGGAAGTTCTCAGAGGACTGACTTCTGGCGGTGCAGACTTCGCTGCGATCGACCAGAAAATAAAGGACGTCAGGATTTATACTGTTCCATCTTATCATGATAAAACCCAGGGTTCACAACGCGGCAAAAACGCCATCTTTGTCTTCGAATTCGACGGGATAAAAGTGGTCCACCTCGGGGACTTAGGGGATTCTCTTGCCCCGGCAAGCGTTCAAAAGATCGGGGCCGTCGATGTCGTGATGATCCCAGTCGGAGGAACCTATACGATATTCGGGAAAGAGGCAGACCATGTGATTTCCCAGCTCAACCCGAAATTGATCGTCTTCCCGATGCATTTCAAGACTGATTCTGCCAGTTTTTTACCCTATTCGGGAAAGGACTACACAAAGGACAAACAGAACGTGAAAAAAGTCGACGGCAATACCTTCAAGCTCGATCTGAATGAAACCGGTGATAACCTGACATATGTGGTGTTGAATTACAAGTGAGCACATTTCCAGAGGTCAAAGGAAAAAACCTGGAAGGGAAAAACCTCCTATTGCCTCAAGACTTTGAAGGAGACATGAATTTAGTATTTTTGGCTTTCCAACGGGAGCAGCAACTCATGGTGAACACCTGGCTCCCGACAGCCGATCTTCTCGAAAACATTTACCCTGAGCTCAAGTACTATGAATTACCCACTATCTCCCGATTGAATCCCTTCGTTCGCTGGTTCATCAACACCGGGATGCGTTCGGGTATTAAAGACTCGAAATCCCGGAGCAAAACGATTACGCTATATCTGGACAAAGGGCCATTTTGTAAAGCATTGGGAATTCCCAAAGAAGACAACATCTACATTCTGGTGGTGGAAAAACAGGGAAAAGTCATCTGGCGGTCAGAGGGCCCCTGCGATGTAGAAAAAGCGAAAAATCTCAGCGATTTTCTAAAAAAGTCATTAGAACGGTCATAAAATACTTACCCTGAAGAATTTCTCGTAAAGTTAAAATAAATCTATATAAATAAACATAAAAGCACTCTTAAATTTATCTTTATTAAATTTTTTCGACATTCTCGGTTTTAAAGCATATCTGCTATAATAGTAGTTGCGAAAAACCTACTTTATCGACCAGAGAGAAACCATGACCAAGACTAAGTTAATTAGGGCCATCTTCTTGATTGTATTCCTCTCCATCTGTATCACCGGCGGGTTTTCTCAGCGGGATGAAAAAATTTCCCTGAGAATGCATAGATCATTCGATAGAAACGAACAAGGGGAAAAATTTGTCGCATGGATCTATTTCAGGGACAAGGGCCCAGGAAAACTCCAGAAGATGGAGGAAACCAGGCTGACATTGAACACAAAATCCTTGAACAGGCGCCTCCGCCATGGGTTCGAAGACCTGGTCGATGAATACGATCTCCCAGTCTACCAATCCTACCTGAATTTGATCGAACCATACGTCCATAAAATTCGACATCAGTCCCGCTGGTTGAATGCGGTATCCGTTGAAGCTACGCGGCAATCCCTCGAAATGATCTCCACGTTGCGCTCCGTAAAAAAAGTGGATGAGGTCCAAATCTACACCTACAGCGATCCGGTTGTCGAACCAGAAACAGAGCCAGCTAGCAAGACGCTTCTCGCGGGTACTTTTGCCTTCGATTATGGGGCCTCCTTTGCCCAGGTCGATCAGCTAAATGTTCCCCCTCTGCACGACTTGGGATTCAGCGGCAACGGGGTGCTGGTTTGTATGCTGGATGACGGATTCAACAATTTGGGTCATCAATCCCTTGACCACATCGACATCGTGGCTACATGGGATTTTGTAAACGGAGATCCCCGTGTATTCGACGAAGAGGGCCAGATGGGGAACGGAAATCATGGGACAAGAACCCTGGGGACCATTGCCGGATTTCAACCTGGTCAGCTGATAGGTCCCGCTTACGGGGCCAGCTTTCTGCTTGGAAAAACAGAAAACAGCGAATCGGAACGCCACATCGAAGAGGACCACTGGATCGCCGGTGCCGAATGGGCCGATACCCTTGGAGCGGATATCATTTCCAGTTCCCTGGGATACCGCGATCAATTTTCTCAAGGCGAGGGCGATTATTCTTGGCAGGATATGGATGGTGAAACCACCGTCGTTGCCCGGGGGGCTAACATCGCTGCAAGTCGGGGCATCCTGATCGTCAACAGTGCGGGAAATGAAGGAAGATCCCAGTCCGGTTTGAACACATTGGTTTCCCCATCTGACAGCGATAACGTATTGGCTGCCGGCGCTGTAAATCCCGAGGGAAACCGGGCCAATTTCAGCTCCATCGGCCCCACTGCCGATGGCCGGATCAAACCGGATTTGATGGCCATGGGAGACCCGGTTTATTCAGCATCTCCCAACGGGCCCGCTGCATACGAGCTTGTGGATGGAACATCTTTCGCCTGCCCGCTCGTGGCCGGTGTTGCCGCATTGATCCTCGAGATCAATCCTTCCTGGACCAATCAGGATGTGATGGAAGCGATGAAAGCGACAGCCAGCGAGTCGGAATCTCCGGACAACCTCAACGGGTGGGGTATCGTGGATGCCCAGAAAGCCGCAGCCTATCCGCTGAAGAGCATCCATCCGCCTAAGGATTTCGCGGTCTTCAGGATCCCGAATGACTATGGATTTTTCTTCCAGTTTGTGGACCAGTTGACTTGGAAGGCTAATCCTCAAAACGGGGGCCAGGTTAACTCCTATCGTGTGTACGGGAAACAATTGGATACCCAGGACCAATCCTTCACTCTGATAACCGAAGTGGACAGCCAGACTTTCAGTATCTTGAAGAGGGGTCTCTTAGAGGGAGAAACTTATCTGTACAAGATCATATCTGTCAACGCTTCAGGCGATGAGAGCGATCCCAACTATACCCTTCGATGACATGAAACGAAAAAAGGATTATTATAATGCCGATTAAAAATATTATGAAAAGATGGTTAGTCCTCGTGCCGATGATGTTTTTCTCCGTTCAATTCAGCAGCTCTGCATGGTTCACGCTCGGTCTCAATGGTGGATACCGCGTTCTCAACGATCCAGTGCTGGGAGAGATATACGGCGATGGATACGTGTATGAGCCTTACATCAGATATTCTGTACCCAGATTGTTAACCCTGGAACTTGCCTACGAGGGGGGATACAAAAAAAGCGGCCCGGTCGGACTGTTCCAGGAGGACAGCACGTTGAACGTTTCCGGGCTTCAGCTTGCCGCGGTTGTTCCCATTCCTATCCTTCGCATCCAGAGGGTCAGTACATACTTTAAAGTCGGCATCGCCTATTATTTTTATAAACAGGACATCGACAGCGAGTTCGTCCGGCAAAAAGTCGATCACACCAAATGGACCACCGTTATCGGCGTGGGAATGAGTCTGCATCTTTTTAGAGGCCTATTTCTGACGGCTGAATACAAATCCATTCCTCTCAGGGTGAAGCCGTTCGACATACAGGTGGACCTGGGCGGTTCGCGGAT
>CAZIDF010000006.1:174981-178823 GCA_964538085.1 uncultured Eubacteriales bacterium
GGCGCCAATCCTGTCCCTGTTGCGACCAAAAGGATGTCCCGATCGGATTCCCTGTAATAAAAATCCCCGAAAGGTCCCCGCATGACAAGCTTTTCCCCTTCCTTGAGGAAATCGTGGACATAGGTCGAAACGATCCCCTTTTCCACGAGGCCGATAAACAGTTCGATTTTTTGGTGCTCCGGAATGGAAGACATGGAAAAAGCCCGAAACTCTGGCCCGCTGGACAGCTTGTATTTGGGGATCTCCAGTTGGATGTACTGTCCGGGTTTGTATGTGATCCCCTCATCCTGTTCGACGATCTCAAGGGTGACCCCTTTAATATAATCAGTCAAGTCTTCGATGCGGTCTACCTTGACCTTGAATTCCCTGATCAGAAAAAGCTCCTCCGGTATTTCGATCGAAAGATCGTTCCGGACTTTGACCTGGCAGGAAAGCCTGACATTTTTCTCCAGTTCTTCAGCGGAAAGATAGGGTGTTTCTGTGGGCAACACCGGCCCGCCCCCGTCCAGAACCTTCACTTTGCAATAGGCGCACGTCCCCTTGCCCCCGCAGGCCGACGGGATGAATATTCCTTCATCCTGCAGGCTGAAAAGCAGCGGGCTCCCCCCTTGCACTTTCAGCTCCTTTTGTTTGTTGATCAGAATATTGCACTCGCCGTAGTCGGCGATAAACCGGTCGGCCAGTTCCAGGAGAACCGCCAACAGGGCACCGATCCCGCTTATGACCAGTACGCTGATGATTATTTGAGGCATTTTTTTACTGCACGCGGATCATGCCGCTGAATGCCAAAAAGGCCAGCGCCAACAAACCCGTGATGATTAAAGTGATGGCCGGCCCTTCCAGTCCACGCGGAAGTTTGGCTGTTTTTTGAAGCTTTTCCCGGATGGCGCTAATGGAGATGATGGCCAGCATCCACCCGATCCCGCTCCCGGCCCCATAAGCTAGCGATTGAACAAAATCGTATTTCCTGATGACCATAAAAAGCGATGCCCCGAAGATGGCGCAGTTCACCGTGATCAAAGGCAGAAAGATCCCCAGACTAAAATAAAGCGACGGGAAAAACCGCTCCACCGTCATCTCCACAAGCTGGACAAAAGCCGCGATCACCACGATGAACACGATATACCGGAAATGCTCCAATCCCAGCGGCACCAGTATTTTGTAATGGACCAGATTGTTGAGCGCTGTGGTGGAAGCCATCACGAACACCACAGCCGCGCCCATGCCGAAGGCCGATTTTTTCTGCCCGGACATGGAGAGAAACGGACACAGTCCCAGGAAGTTGGTCAGCAGGATGTTGTTGGTAAAGATTGCCGCAAAAAACAGCGTCAGCGGATTAATAGGGTCCATCTGGTTCCTTTATCCTTTTTCCTCGCCTGTTTGCGGTCGAAAATATTTCAAAATCCAGACCATGATACCCAAGGTGAAAAAGGCACCGGGTGCCATGATCATCACGGTCCAGTGGACAAATCCTCCGGGCATGATCCTCAAGCCCAGGAGGGTGCCGAATCCCAGTGGTTCCCGGATAAAAGCGATGGCGATCAAAACCAGGGAATACCCCAGGCTCATGCCCAGCCCGTCGATAAAAGATGCGGCCGGCGGGTTATGCCGGGCAAAGGCCTCGCACCGCCCCATGATGATGCAGTTGGTGATGATCAGCGCCACATAGGGGCCCAGGGCTTCGCTTATGTCCGGCAAATAGGCCTTGATCATTATGTCCACGATAATGACGTAGGAGGCGATGATCAAGGTCTGCACCATCATCCGGATGCGCACAGGCGTGACTTTTCTCAAAAGGGAGACAGTAAGCGATGACATGCAGACCGTGAAGATCAACCCAGCATCCATAACCAGGGTATTCACCATCAGGTTGGTCACAGCCAGTGTGGAGCAGATGCCGAGGACCTGCCGGAGCACCGGATTGTCCTTCCACAGCCCGGTGAAGAAGATCTCTTTTTTAGTCGCAGGATTCGGCATCTATTTTGTCCCCTCGATCTGTCCCCAGAGTTCCCTAAGGAAATTATCCAGCTCTTGATTCAGAAAAGTCTCAACAGCCGAGCTGGTGTTGGTAGCGCCGGTGATAGCGTCCAGTTCATTGGCGGTTTTCCCCGTTCCTTCCGGTTTCAGGTAAAAAATGTTTTGATCTCCTTCTATCGGATGAAGCGGCAGGTCTTTGAACTGGTCGGTGAACCAGCTTTCTGTGATCCGGCCTCCCAGGCCGGGTGTTTCGGAATGCTTGATAAAAGCGATCCCGAGGACCCGGGTTGCGTCTGGACTGATGCCGACCATGCCGTAGATCGGCCCCCAGAATCCGGGCCCACCCACCGGCAAGGCATATCCCTGGATAGTCTTTCCATCCTCTTCGTACCCGACATACATAATCTTGTTTTCGACATCGATTTCCTTTATCCGATCTTTGAAAATCCGGGAGAGATCCTCTTGAGTTGTTTGCGCTCCGGTCGGAATTTGCAAAACCTGAAGGATGGTCCGCTGAAGCTTTAGGGTCTGGTTAAGTTCGATTTTTCGTTCATTCAAAAGTTTGACTGCGCTGACCAAAGAGGCGAAAAACAACGTGATAAAGAACATGTAGAGCACAGAAAGGATGTGCTTTTTCATGTCTTGGCCTTCTTTTTCTCCTGGATTTGCTGCACCGTTTGATCCAGAATCGGAACGAAAGCATTCAAAATCAGGACCGAAAACATCACACCCTCGGAAAAATTGGAAAAACCGCGCAAAACAACGATCAGGGCACCGACCATCGATCCGTAGATCCACTGCCCGGTTTTCGTTTTGGCTCCGGAGACCGGTTCTGTGACCACGAAAAAAGCCCCGAACAGGAAGGATCCTGTCAGGAGTGTCGTCAAAGGATCCGGTATTTGTGAAAAACCCGCCAGACTCAGGATTCCGCTACTGGCGATTCCTCCAAGAAGACAGGATAGGACCAATCTCCAGGAGGCCGCTTTTTTAAACACGATAAAAAGGCCTCCCAGCAGGATCAAAAGAGCCGACATTTCCCCGATGGACCCGGAGGTTCGGCCAAGCAAAAGGTCTTGCCATGGCAAAGACTCTCCATGCCTTAGAATGTCCAGGGGAGTCGCTTGCGTAAGAGAGTCCAGTGAAGCGGACCAATGAGTCAATCCGCCCAATCCTCCCCAGAAAGGCTCCGCCCATTGGTTCGTCATCTGGAGAGGAAATGTGATGTAGATAAAACAGCGCCCCACCATGGCCGGGTTGAAAACATTCTGTCCGAATCCTCCGAACACCATCTTCCCGAACGCCACTCCCGCCACTATACCGACAACCGCCATCCAGAAGGGGATGGTCGGCGGGAGGGAAAGCGTGAAGATCAGGCCGGTGACAAAAACAGCTGAAGTCACTGGTTTTCCTTTGGGAAATGCGAAGAGAGCCTCGGTGAAAATCCCAATGATCAGGACCAATACGGCTAGTGCAAAGGACCTCCATCCGAAAAGATAAACCGAAGCCAACATCAAGGGGATCAAGGCATAACAAACCCGCAGCATGGGTTTTTGCATTAAAAATATTTTTTTTGGAAGACGAGCACGCAAAGCGGTCATATCGAGAGCCTAAATTACTCAAACCAAACTTCCTTGTCAATGTGTCACTAATCTATCTGAACGAGAAGATATATTTTGGCTGAAAACTATGAATTTTTCGTGGTTGACAGCCTCCCCTGGAATAAATATCCTATATAAGAAGTGGGTAGGAAGAATACGCATCTTCCGAAAGTAGTGTAACGATGTCAGGAATAGAAAACAGGGCGGTTTTGGAATCCTGGAAAGAGATTTCCGACTATCTCAACCGCGATGTCAAAACCTGCCGCC
>CAZIDF010000007.1:0-151133 GCA_964538085.1 uncultured Eubacteriales bacterium
CCGAATGGTGGCCGGATTGAATCGGAATCAGTGGCCGGTTTCGTCGGAATAAGCATGGGTTGATTATATCCATTTCCCTGCTTAGGTTGTTGGTAATAAAGGATTACGGATAAGAATTATTATGTAAACTTTATAAAATTTTAACTACAGCAAAATAAACAACTTAACGATATGAGTGATAAAACGGGATTTTATAGTGGGTTTTTGCTGTTTTCGTCCCGTTTTGATTGGTAAATTAGAAGAAATTCGTGAGGATCAGGGAAATAAACGCCAGAAAATGAGATGAAAATCCCTCCCACACTAGGTGCCTCACCAACTCACCTTATTCCGGTACTAATACCCTCCTTCTTTTTTCCCATTGCCCGGAAGGTACTCGTCCGCCTACAGGCCTCTCAGAGTCTTGCAGCGGTAGCCTGGCGACAGTGTTACTTTTCCAGGATGGCGGCAACTTAAAACGCCTAAGGTGCCCGGTTCCCCCAAGAGGGTGCCAAACGCTTTCAAACCTGTGCTCTAGTTTATAAAAACTTAGCAGTAGCATATGAGTGTAGTTGACAGTACATGTGTTCCTTGATAACATTTTGACGACTAGGTACAGGGGAAAGCAATGTCAGTAAAATGCCCTAAATGTCAAACAGATAATCCTGATACCCAACGATTTTGTGGTGAATGTGCCACATCTCTCCAGCCTTCCAAGGATATCGGTGTTACCAAAACCATAGAAACACCTGTCGGGGAGTTAACAAGAGGGACTTTATTCGCGGATAGATACGAGATCATCGAAGAACTGGGCAAAGGGGGGATGGGCAATGTCTACCGTGTCGAGGATACGAAGACAAAAGAGGAAATTGCGCTGAAACTCATCAAACCCGAGATTGCATCGGATAAAAACACGATCGACAGATTCCGCAACGAATTGACGACGGCTCGCAAGATAAGACATTTAAATGTATGCGGGATGTATGACCTTGGGGAGCATGAAGGAACGCACTTCATCACATTGGAGTATGTTTCTGGTCAAGACTTGAAAGGATTAATAAGACAAACAGGGCAGTTAGCAGTAGGGACTACAATAAATATAGCCAAGCAAATATGCGATGGGCTTTCGGAAGCACATAAGTTAGGAGTGGTTCACCGTGACCTGAAGCCCAGCAACATCATGATAAACAAAGAAGGTGATGTCCGTATAATGGACTTTGGGATAGCCCGATCCTTAAAAGCAAAAGGGATAACGAAAGCAGGTGCAATTATCGGGACACCTGATTACATTTCGCCTGAGCAAGTGGATGGCAAAGATGTTGATCAGCGTGCGGATGTATATTCTCTGGGAGTTATACTCTATGAGATGGTGACTGGGAGAGTTCCGTTTGAGGGAGATACTCCACTTAGCATAGCTTATAAGCACAAGCATGAAGCTCCTCAAGACCCAAGAAAAATCAATGCCCAGATTCCAGATGATTTGAATCATTTGATATTGAAGTGCTTAGAAAAGGATAAGGACAAGAGGTATCAGAGTGCGGAGGAAGTGAGATCTGAGCTTGCGAACATAGAGAAGGGCATTCCGACAACAGAGAGGGTGATTCCCAAGAAAAAGCCCCTTACATCAAAGGAGATAACGCTACAGCTCAGCATGAAGAAATTGCTTCTTCCAGCATTATTTGTTGGTGCTCTCGTTATTGCTGCAGTTATGGTGATCTGGCAGCCCTGGTCACAAAAAGCGTCAGTTTTGGCTCTCAAGATCGAGAACTCGATTGCCGTTATCAGCTTCAAGAACCAAACTGGCGATCCAGCCTACGACTATTTGCAGGAGGTCATCCCCAACCTGCTGATCACGAACCTGGAAAACAGCGGGCTGTTCTATGTCACGACCTGGGAGCGCATGCAGGACATCCTCAAACAGATGGGTGTCAAGCAAGCGGAGGTCATCGACAGCGACCTCGGATTTGAGCTCTGCCGGCGGGAAGGTATCCAGGCCATCGCTATCGGCACTTTTTCCCGGGCTGGCGAGGTCTTCATCATGGATGTGAAAGTCCTCGATACTGAGACCAAGAGGACCCTCAAGAGCGCCAACACCAAGGGCACAGGAGCCGACAGTATTTTTGGTAACCAGATCGATGAATTGAGCAGAGAAATATCTCTTGGCTTGGGCGCAGAAATGGGCAAGGCTGAAACTGCCCAGCTCAATATCAAGGGCATCACCACTCACTCTCTCGAGGCCTATAAATATTTCCTCAAAGGAAAAGAAGCCTGCCAACTTCAATATTGGGAGGAAGCAAGAGAAAATTTGGAAAGGGCCCTGGAGATAGACCCGGCCTTCGCCATGGTTTATGTGTACTTATCCTGGTCGTATATTGTGCCAGGCCCGGAAAAAGCCGTCGAAGAGACGATCGAGAAAGCGATGGAGTTGTCGGATAAAACATCTCAAAAAGACAGGCTTTATCTTGATGGCTTGTATGCTTATTTTGTCGAGAAAAATACGGGAAAAGCTGTCAAGATTCTCGATGAGCTGCTCCAGAAATATCCTGATGAGAAATGGGCTCTCCATATGTCGGGTGACTTTATCAGAGATGGTGGCGACCTGGAAGGAGCCTCTGCTCAATACGAAAAATGGATCGAGCTCGACCCGCAGGATGTCTATGCCATTTATCATCTCTGCTGGATTAGTATACTCAGGAGGGATCTTAAGAAAGCGGAAGAATTAGTCAAGATGCACGAAGTTATTGCTCCTGCCGAAAGCGGAAACCTTGTAATACAATCACGTTTGTACAGATGGATGGGTCAAGTGGATATGGCCATAGCCAAGTTAAAGCAAGCTCTCGAGGTCCATCCTGATTATATAGATTCCATGCGTTTACTTACGGTCTATTACTCTTATAAGGAAGACTACAAAGAGGCTATGAGATGGGCGAATGATTATATGTCCATGGCCTCCTCGCCCACGGAGAAATTTAATTCTTATATCGGCCGGGGGAATATTCATTTCTTGATTGGTGCTTTCGACGACGCTATGACCGATTTCACTTTAGCTGTCCAGGCTGCAAAAGAAACGGAAAATTTAGAAAATCAGGCCTTCGCATTAGAGAGGAAAGGATTCGTTTGCCTTGTCAAGGGAGAATATGAGGCAAGCCGGGAGTCTTTCGAAAACATGCTTGAGTCACTCTTGGAATACGATATTGAAACACCTGCAACCGACAGAGCTGTTTGGGCATTTGACATGGGTATGCTGGCCTTAGAACAGGGGCAGATCGGCCAAGCGAATGCCAGACTCTCAGAGATCAAATCCTTACTGCCTGAGATTAACAAAGAACAAGTATTTATTTACAATCTACTCGGGGACCTGCTTCAAGGCGAGTTGCTGCTCGCTCAAGGGACTTTGGATGGGGCTCTGGCTGCCGGAAAAAGGGCATGCGGGCCGGAATCTCCTTACTGGAAACCAGTGGGATTTCTTAATGAGTTCCAGGCATATTACATGGACCTGGCTGCCAGAATATACGAAAGAAAAGGAGATGTCGGTCAGGCGATCTCGGAATATGAGCGACTGCTCAAAATGAATTTTTCAACTGGTTTTGCTTTTCCCATCTCTCCCCTCTATCATTACCGTCTGGCCCTGTTGTATGAGAGAGCGAATGAGGCTTTGCAGGCTGAAGCAGAGTTCGAAAAATTCCTCGCCCTCTGGAATGACGCTGACTCGGGTTTTGTTGAAGTGGAGGATGCGAGGAAAAGGCTGGTGGGGTTGAAAGGCAATTTTGCGACACTCATACGCTAGCAGGTTAGTAAGAAATGGCGAAGATCTGAACACTATTAAGGAGCGATAGGATATTCCTCAATCACCACGACTCAAAGATGTCTACATTCCTAGATTGAACAAAAGAAAGCGGCTGTTAATTCTTTGGCTGGACAAACTTATGCTTATGGGCTACAATGGCAAACGAGCGACAAAGAGGCCACTGTAGCTGTTAAATCTGATGGTGTAACTTCTTCTTATCTAAGGAGTTAGAAGTGGCTAGGGGAGCGTGCGTGGCGAAAGCCAAGCAGAAGCTAGTGGGTTCAAATCCCATCGTCCGCTCCATTTTTATTCAGGTTATCATGAGGAAAAAGGCGCGGTACCCAAGTGGCAAGGGAGAGGTCTGCAAAACCTCGATTCGTCGGTTCGAATCCGACCCGCGCCTCCAACATAATCCCACCATTTGACATCAGAAAATAAAAATTATATATTTGTGGCAATTCAACATGGAAGGAGGCCGCACATGGATATTGTCAATCGTGTTCAACAGCTTATTTTAAAGCCTAAAGAAGAGTGGTTAAAAATAAAAGAAGAAAAAACCACCCTTGCTGAATTATTCACTTCATACGCGATGATCCTGCTGGCAATTCCGGCCGTCGCTCAGTTTATCGGCTGGAGTCTGATAGGCCGCCGGATTCCTTTTGTGGGGTGGTACAGGATAGGGATCGGTTCAGGTCTGTTGCGTGCCATCCTTTTTTATGCTCTTACTCTGGTTTCGGTGTATGTGCTCGGCATCATCATCAACGCACTTGCCCCGACTTTTTCATCCAAGTCCGATGCCACAGCCGCCATGAAGCTGGCTGTTTACAGCATGACTCCTGCTTGGGTAGCGGGTGTTCTTTATATTATCCCTCTCCTGGATATTTTGGTCATTCTCGCTAGCCTTTATGGCATCTATATAATGTATCTTGGATTTGTTTGTCCGATGATGGACACTCCCAAGGACAAGGTTATCACCTACATGGTCGTCTGCCTGATCGTGGTTGTTGTTGTCTGGGTTGTAGTGGCGATGATACTAGGTGCCATATTTGCCGTCGGAGGAGTTTACCGAACGATTTAACTCTTCCTCGATTTTAAGGAATGCTTCAGCGGGGGAGGGAGCTTGCGTGATCGGTCGCCCGATCACCATGTAGTCCACTCCTTTAGCGATCGCCTCGGCAGGCGTCAAAATCCTTTTCTGGTCCTGGGCTGCGGCCCACTTGGGCCTGATCCCTGGGGAAATGACCAAAAAATCCTGTCCGAATTCTCCTTTGATGATGTCGATTTCTTGAGGAGAACAGACCACTCCATCCATTCCGTTTTCCTTGGCCAGCCTCGCCAACCGCAAAACTTGTTCGCCCACTCTGTCATCCATTCCGATCTCTTGGAGCTGTTCTTCTTTGAGGCTTGTGAGCACGGTAACAGCCAAAAGCAGGGGCTTGATGCGGCCGCTTTGTTTCGCTGCCCTGTCCGCCGCCTCGACCGCCTTTGCCATCATTTCCCTGCCGCCGGAGGCATGAAGGGTCATCATGTGGATGTTGTGCCCGATCCCCGCTTTGACAGCTCCGCCTATCTGATGGGGGATGTCATGCAGTTTGAGGTCCAGAAAGATTTTTTTCCCCTGCTCTTGGATTTTTTGCAGCAGAGGCGGACCCTCGGAGACAAAAAGGGTGAGCCCCACTTTGAAAATTTTCGCCCTGGGGAGTTCTCGAACCAAAGACAAGGCTTCCTGCTGAGTCCGGGCATCCAGTGCGATGATGATCTTTTCTGCCAGAGCGGTTTCTTTTTTCATGGGTCCGTTGTCCTTTCGAAAATTCCTGTTTTATTCCTTGAACGAGCCGATGACCCGTTCTATTTTTTCGATCCCTTTATTTCGGCAATATATTTCCAGGTCAAGAATGATTTTTTCCGTCGATTCAGGATCGACGAAGTTTGCGGTTCCCACCTCGATGGCACTCGCTCCGGCGATCATGTATTCGAGCGCATCGTTACCGGTTGTGATCCCCCCGATGCCCACGATAGGAATGTGGACTCGCTGGGCCACCTGATAGACCATGCGAAGGGTGAGGGGTTTGATGGCAGGTCCGCTGAGTCCGCCAAAAACGTTGGCCAGTTTGGGAGCCTGTGTATCGGTGTCGATGGCCATAGCTAAAAAGGTGTTGGCCAGCGCAAGCCCGTCCGAGCCGGCCTCTTGCGCGCTCAGAGCGATTTCCACGATATCTGTGACATTGGGAGAAAGTTTTGTGATCACGGGACGTGAGCTTGTCTCCTTCACCAACCGGACGACAGCATGGGTGGTATCGGGGCTCAAAGCAGGACATCGGCCTTCCCTTTTTGTGTTCGGACAGGATATATTCAACTCATAGGCGGCAATGCCTTCCTGCTTGTCGAGATATTCCACGACCGCGGCATACTCCTCGTCATTCTCTCCGCACACATTGACGATGAGAGCCGTGTCGAAGCCCCTGAGTTGAGGAAGGATTTCTTCAGAAAATCTTTTGACACCGATTCCCTGGAGGCCGATCGCGTTTATCAATCCGCTGGCTGTTTCCACAAGTCGAGGCGGGGGATTGCCAGCGCGAGGATTGAAATAAAGCCCCTTGACGACAAATCCACCCAGCTTGTTCAAATCCACGAAAGGAGCGAATTCCACTCCGTAGCCGAATGTCCCGCTGGCCGTGAGAACAGGGTTTTTGAGCTTGAGAAATCCAAGATCGACCGATAGGTCCACCATCAAAACTCCTCTTCCTCCTGCCAGATGATCCGCTCGCCGGCGAACACAGGTCCCTCCTCACAGATCTTTAACCAATCTTCTTTTTCCCCGGTTCTTATTTTCCTCACACACCCCCAGCATGCGCCGAATCCGCATCCCATGAATGCTTCCAGAGAAAACTCTGCGTAAATGTCTTTTTCCCGGGCGATTTGAGCGATTTTTGCCATCATGGCCTCAGGACCGCACGCGAAGATCCGGGATGGGGAGAATTCTCGAAGGGATGACAAAAAAAGATCGGTGATAGTGCCTTTGGATCCAAAGGACCCATCATCGGTTGACAGGAGGATGTCGAAATTTTCCTCTTCGAATTTTTGTCGAAGAGGGATATCCTCGATCGTTTTTCCTCCGTAGTAAATGCGAAGGGAGACGCCAAGATCACGTAGCTTCCGAGCGAGGAAATACAGGGGGGCTATACCCCTTCCTCCGCCGATGAGAGCGGCACATTCCCTTTCGGAAGAACTTATCAAACGGAATCCTTTTCCGAGAGGGCCAATAATGTCCAGGTATTCACCCTCGTTTTTTTGGCTTAAAAGTCTTGTTCCGGTCCCGGTTTGTTGGAAATAGATCTCCAGTATGCCATCCTGAGCGGAGTGGATGCTGATAGGCCGCCGGAGCAAGGGTTGGAAACCTTGGTTCGTGCGGACCATGATGAATTGGCCGGGCTGTGCCAAGTGCGCGATCTTTTCTGTCTGAAGGCCGAGCAGGCAGTACTCTCCCCAGATTTTTTTGTGGACGATAAGAGTCTTCGGTTCCTTGTGCATACCTTGGGTCCTACTGGCCAGGACAAAAATATCAGAATAGCGGAACAATTTCAACAACAGCGAAACATGCCGGGCACTTCACGACCCCTCTGTTTTTTTTTGACATAACTTCGTGATTCTGGAATAATCGAGTTTCCTCGTAATTCTTGTGATATTTGTTGAGGAGGATCGAATATGGAAATATCTCAAAGGGGACTGGATATCCAAGAATCTCCCATCAGGAAGCTGAAGCCATTTGCCGACCAGGCCAAGGAACGAGGTATCCACGTCTATTTCATCAATATCGGCCAGCCTGACATCGCGACACCTCAGCCTGTCTGGGATGCCCTTAAAAAATTCGATGAGAAAGTTCTCAGCTATGGTCCTGCCCAAGGATTCTTGGAACTGAGGCAAGCCATCGCCGATTACTTCGGCTCCTACAATATAAGAATTAATGCCGATGATGTCGTCATCACAGTCGGGGGATCTGAAGCCATCCATTTTGCTTTCAGTGTCGTTTCCGATCCCGGAGGAGAAATCATCATCCCCGAACCTTTTTACACGAATTATAATGGATTCGCTGCCTGTGCCAGCGTGAACATCGTTCCGTTGACCCTGAGTGTCGAGGATGGATTCCGCCTGCCATCCATCGATACCATCGCCAAAAAAATAACGCCCAAGACGAGGGCAATCCTGCTGAATTCCCCGGGCAATCCGACAGGGACGGTGTACACACCCGAAGAATTGGAGCGGGTAGTCACCTTGGCTCTTGAACACGATTTGTTCATTATCGCAGACGAGGTTTACAAGGAATTTGTGTATGACGGGGCTTCCCATAAGAGCATTCTGGAATACGGGGAGATCCAGGATCGGGCTATCGTGGTGGACAGCATATCCAAACGTTTCAGTTGTTGTGGAGCGAGGATAGGGGCAGTAATCACGCGGAACGAAGAAGTAAGCCAATCCGTCATCAAATTTGCCCAAGCGAGGTTATGTCCACCGACGATCGAGCAAAAAATGGCCCTGGCAGCCTATGGGATGGGAAGAGACTATTTTGTTCCCGTTCAGAAAGAATATCAGCACAGACGGGATGTTCTTTTTGAAGGTTTGAAAGACATTCCGGGGATCGTGATCCGAAAACCTCAGGGTGCTTTTTATTTTATTGTCAAACTTCCCATCGAGGATTCTGAACATTTTGTGCGCTGGATGCTCACAGATTTTCAAATGGACAACGAGACGGTCATGGTCGCTCCTGCCCAAGGATTCTACGCCACACCGGGAAAAGGTGTCGATGAGGTCAGGATCGCTTACGTTCTCAAAGAAGAAGACCTCAAGAGAGCGATCTCTGTTTTCAAAGCGGGTCTTGCTGAGTATTTGAAACAGGTCTGAGAAACACCTCTCCTTGAATTTTCGGTGAGTTGTGTGTATATTTTTGGATTCATTTAAATCTTGTTATAAGGAGTTGAGCCGTGGAAAAGAAATACGTGTACTTTTTCGGAGGAGGAAACGCCGAAGGCAACAAGGATATGAAGGATATCCTAGGCGGAAAAGGGGCTAATCTGGCTGAGATGTCTGGAATCGGACTGCCTGTTCCTGCTGGTTTCACCGTTTCTACGGAAGCATGCAACCTTTTTATCCAAGAGGGGAACAGGATTCCTCCTGTTGTCGAGGAGGAAATTAAAAAGAATTTAAAAAATTTGGAGACGACCACCCGGCAAAAGTTCGGAGATCGAGATAATCCCCTTTTGGTATCTGTGCGTTCCGGAGCGAAATTTTCCATGCCGGGAATGATGGATACAGTCCTCAACCTAGGCCTGAATGACCAAACTCTCGAAGGCTTGGTCCGAAAAACAGGAAACAGAAGATTCGCATGGGATTGTTACAGGCGATTGATCCACATGTTCGGAGATGTCGTGCTGGAAATCCCCAAACGGAAATTCGAGGAGATCCTGAGGGAAAAAAAGAAAGCCACGGGAGTGGCCAACGATTTCGAGCTGTCGGAAAAATCCCTGGAGGAACTGGTATCGGAATACAAAGAGCTGGTGAAAAATGAAAAAGGAAGGGACTTTCCGCAGGATGCCGAAGAACAACTCTTTTTGGCCATATCGGCCGTTTTTGAGTCCTGGAACAATCCCAGGGCTAAAACTTATCGCCGCCTGAACCATATCCCCGATGATCTTGGGACTGCGGTCAATGTTCAGCTGATGGTGTTCGGGAACACGGGAGAGAATTCGGCCACAGGTGTGGGTTTCACCCGGAACCCTGCAACAGGGGATAAAGAATTATACGGAGAATTCCTTTTCAATGCTCAGGGAGAGGATGTTGTGGCCGGTATCCGGACGCCATCCCCTCTCAAATCGATGGGAACCCAGATGCCCGAGGTTTTTAAGGAATTGAAAGAATTCACCGACAACTTGGAAAAACACTACAAGGATATCCAGGATTTCGAATTCACTATCCAAGAAGGGAAGCTGTATATGCTTCAAACCCGGAGCGGCAAACGAACGGGCTTTGCAGCCGTCAAAATCGCCGTGGACATGGTAGAGGAAGGTCTTATCGATCGGGAAAAAGCCCTGTTGATGGTCGAGCCCGATGCTTTGAACCAATTGCTTCACCCGGTATTCGATACCAAAGAAAAAGAAAAACATTCCCTTTTGGCTAAAGGCTTGGCAGCTTCCCCGGGTGCGGCCGCTGGGATGGTCGTGTTCACGGCTGAGGAGGCGGTTGCGGGAAAAAAAGAAGGAAAACGTGTGATCCTGGTTCGGGATGAAACTTCCCCGGATGACATACACGGGATGAGCGCTGCCCAGGGGATCCTGACAGCGACCGGGGGCATGACTTCCCATGCTGCGGTTGTCGGACGGCAGATGGGAAAACCGGCTGTCGTGGGTTGCGGAGACCTCAGCCTGAACGAGGAGCAAAAGTTTTTCACTATCGGAGAAAAAAAGTATGCGGAGGGTGATTGGATCTCCATCGAGGGGACGTTAGGAGAGGTTTTAGATGGAGAGATCCCGACCCAGCCCTCTGAAATTATGCAGGTTGTCCGCGGAGAAAGAAACCCCGAAGATTCTCCTTTGTATCAGCGTTTTGTCAAATTCCTTTCCTGGGCCGATGAAGTGAGAAAACTGAGAGTAAGGGCTAATGCCGACACCCCTGAGGATGCCAGGACAGCCGTCGCGTTCGGAGCGGAGGGCATCGGCCTGGCCCGGACCGAACATATGTTTTTTGATAAAGAACGGCTTCCCTTCATAAAGGAGATGATTCTCTCTGAGACCAAAGAAAAGAGGAAAGCCGCCATCAACAAGCTTCTTCCATTCCAAAAGGAAGACTTTTATGGATTGTTCAAAGCCATGGGCGACCGCCCTGTCACGATCCGCACGCTGGATCCCCCTTTGCACGAGTTCCTGCCCCGCCGAGAAGACCTGATGGTGGAGTTGGCCGTGTTGAAAGCCACGAAGAGCGATCAGAAGGAAAAAATACAAGAGCTGGAAAAACTGTTGGACCGTGTCAAGGCCTTGTCTGAATTCAACCCGATGCTGGGTCACAGGGGATGCCGGTTGGGTGTCACTTATCCCGAAATCATCGAGATGCAGGCCTCAGCTATCATCGAGGCGGTGATCCAGTTGACGAAGGAGGGCGAGAACGTGTTCCCCGAAATCATGATCCCGTTGATCGGTACCCGGGAAGAGCTTACCGATCAAAAAAAGATCGTTGTGCGCATCGCCGAAGAATTGATGGAAAAACACGGTGTCAAGATCCCCTATTCTGTCGGTACCATGATCGAAATCCCACGGGCAGCTATCACGGCTTCAGACGTCGCCCAAGAAGCAGAATTTTTCTCCTTCGGGACCAACGACCTTACACAGACGACCTACGGAGTGTCCCGGGATGACGGGGCAGAATTTATGGCGTATTATCTGAATCACGGAATTTGGCCGGACAATCCTTTCGAGACCGTGGACATACCCGGCGTGGGGGAGCTGATGAAATGGGCAGTGGAGAAAGGACGGCAAACCCGCCCCGACCTCAAAGTGGGGATCTGCGGTGTCCATGGGGGCGATCCACGGTCCATCGTTTTTTGCCACAAGATCGGGTTGAATTATGTGAGTTGCTCGGCCTACCAGATTCCGATCGCACGTTTGGCTGCAGCCCAGATCGTTTTGGAAGAAAAGAAGAAAAACTGAGGACCTAGCGTTTGCCTATCATTTTTTGCATGATATTTTTCATTATGTAGATCGCCATCGCAGGATTGGCCGCAAGCCGTCTTTTGCAATAAGCGGTCGCGTACTTCCATTTTTCGGCAAAAGGAACATACAAGCGGACCAGAATGCCATTGCGGATGAGCTGGTCTTGGTAGTCATTCAGCGGAACTCCCATCAGCATCTGAATTTCGTATTGGTCCTTTTTCATATTCAGTTTTTCAGCCAGGTCGATGGACTTATCGATCAGGGCTAGATCGTGTGTGGCGATTTCGGCGTAATGGCCTTCCTTGAACAGGACTTCCAGCTGTCCGAGCATTTTTTTCTTCATTTCGGGTTTGCTTTGGATCGCGACCTCTTTTGGTTCGTTGTAGATCCCTATGCATAAACGGACGCGAGCGTTCATTCCTTTCAGGGATCTTATGTCCTCATCGTTGCGGTAAAGGCGGGATTGAAGAACAGTTCCGAATGTCGGGTGGTCTTTGTGTATAGCCCGAAAGATATCCAGAGTCATGTCGGTAAAATTGTGGTCCTCCATATCCAAAGTGACCTTGATGTTAAACTTTTCGGCATTGGCAACGATACCTTCGATGATATCCCGACAGTGCTCTGTGCTGCGATGGCTTCCCAGTTGTGTCGGTTTTAGCGAGATGGTGGCATAGGGTTGCTCCCCTAGGGCTTCGATCAGCCTTTCATAGACGCCCACAGAATACCGGACTTCCCCATCGTCTTCCAATTCCTCTCCGAGAAGGTCAATAGTGGAGCACACGCGTCTTTGCTCCCAAAAATTCTTGGCGGTGCCAACAGCCAATGCGATGCTGTCTCCCGCTACATAAGGGTTGGCAAACAGTTTGACAAGGGGTGTTGGGGCTAAGTTGATGACGAATTTTTTTAATCCCATCTCACATTCCTTTCGGCGAGCATGATTTTAGATAGTATGATGAAAATACAAACTAAAATATTTTTACAAAAACTTCAAGGATTGTTTGAAATTTTCTTGTTGTTGTTTCTGGCGGGTTTTTTTGGTATGTATAACTATCAATGGCATTGCGTGGATTTTTACCCCGGCTAAGGACGAAAAAATTCCCCTTCCGGTTCGTTTACAGCGATGCCTATTGGATGGTGGAATTGGGGAAGCATGTGTTTCCAGTCGAAAAATATCGGTTGATTTATGAAAAAATTTTGCATAAGGGAGCTAAAAAGGAGAATTTCGTATCCCCAGAGCCCGCTTTGGATAAAGATCTTTTGCTGGTTCATTCCGCAAAATATCTCAAGAAATTGAAAACAGGGCGTCTTTCTCCCGCAGAAGTGATGACGATGGAATTGCCCTATTCCGCTGAGATTTTGGATTTTTCCCAGCTCATGGTCGGAGGAACTATCTTAGCCGCCCAATTGGCTCAGGAGGATGGATTGGCCGTTCACATCGGGGGGGGGTTCCATCATGCTTTCCACGATCACGGCGAAGGCTTTTGCATCCTGAATGATGTGGCCGTTGCGCTGCGGAAGCTACAGCGGAACGGAACGATCCACAAGGGAATGATCGTGGATTGTGATGTTCACCAAGGCAACGGAACCGCAGAGATTTTTGCCCAGGATAAGACCGTCTTCACCTTTTCGATACACCAGATGGACATCTACCCAGCCCAAAAGGAAAAAAGCATGCTGGATGTGGGACTTTGGACGAAAGACACCGATGGGAAATACTTAGAATCCCTCCACTCCCATTTTCCCCGCCTTTATAACACCTTCGAACCGGAAGTGGTGTTTTACTTGGCTGGAGCCGATCCTTATGAAAAGGATCAGTTAGGTGGATTGAAAATCAGCATGGACGGGCTCAAAGAGAGAGACAGCCTAATCATCCAAGAAGCCCTGCGTTTGAAAATCCCTGTCGTCATCCTGTTTGCAGGGGGCTATGCTTATGATGTCATGGACACGGTAGATATCCATCTCAATACGATCAAAATCGCTCAAAAGCTCGGAAGAAAATATCTCTGAATCTCTTATGATTGAGTTTCGCTATCGATCCAGCCAAGATAACTTTCACTCCCGGTGAGGATAGGAAGCGCGATGATTTCCGGGATGTCGTAGGGATGAATTTCCAGGATCTTTTTCTCTAGCTTGGTGTAGACTTCGTTTTTTGTTTTGATAAACAGAGTGTGTTCCTGATCTTGAGTGATCTTCCCTTCCCACCAATAGAGCGACTGGCCGGTTGCTTGGAGTGTGACGCAGGCCGCCAATCGTTCCTCGATTATTTTTTCGGCGATGATCTGACCGACGTCAGCGTCGGGAACCGTTGTAATAACCAAAAGAAATTGTGTCATTTTTGAACCTCTCTCTGGGGATATTCCGCCTCCTTTGGATTCACATGGATAATTTATGAATCATCCAGATAGCTTTATTTTTGCAGGAAAATGTGGGCGAAAACCTTTGCGTCTCCCAGCATATTATCGATCACACAATATTCGTTGGGTTGGTGAGCGGTTTCCTCGACCTTGGACCAACAGGCTGCGTCAAATTTCGCTCTACGAAAAAGAGCTGCCACTGTCCCGCCCCCGATTCCGATGGGTTTTCCCTCCTTGCCGTAAATCGCCATAATGGCTTTCTGCAAGGCGCGAACCACAGGGGCTTCAGAAGAGGTGGGTGGAGCGGCGGGCGCCTCTTGTACAGCTTCTACTGTGATGGACACATGGTATTTCTCTTCTACGCTGGCTGCAATTTCTTGGATTTTTTTTCTGACCTCATCCAGTTTAACCGAGGGAAGGATTCGGTTATCCATGTAAAATACATCTTCTCCAGGGATGGTGTTGATGTTGGGGACATTGGACTCTTTTTTTGTGGGTTCGAAGGTGGATATGGGTGGGTCGAATAGGGGATTTCGATCGGGATAGAGCTCATAAAGTCTGTTGAGCTCTGTCACAAGAAAGGAGGCCGCCCTGAAGCTGTTCACTCCTTTCTCCGGTGTGGACCCATGGGCTTGAATGCCGATGGTTTTGAATTTGAGCCAGAGAAGGCTCTTTTCAGCCACCTCTATCATGGTCCCGTCCTGATTGCCTGCGTCTGGGACGATGATTAAATCTTGTTTGCGGAAAGGATTGGACTTCTGCAGAACATAGTCGATTCCTTTTCCACTCCCGGTCTCTTCGTCCGCAACTAGTGCGATCCCGATATCATACGCAGGGATAATCCCTTCGGCGAAAAAAGCTTTGAGAGCATACAAAGAGGCCACCATATCCTGTTGATTATCTTCCACTCCGCGTCCGAAAATTTTTCCTTCTTCAACCCATGCCTTGAACGGATTCCCATTCCAGAGTTCCAGCTCTCCCGGGGGGACGACATCCATGTGAGTCATGACCCAGATGGTTTTAGCCGAACTTTTTCCTTTGTAGAGGGCTAAGATATTCGGCCTGTATCCGGACGGAGCATCCAAATCCGGAGCTTTGATGACAGAAATGTCGCTGAAGCCGTTGGCGTTTAGAAATTCGAGCAAACATTCGGCTTTCTTGAGCTCTCCTTCTCCTCCGCTGGCCGGGGAAATGGCAGGAAAAGAACACAGTCGAATCTGCATATCAATCATTTCGTCTCTGAAGGAATCGATTCTTCCAGCGATTTTATTCATCCGATCCATCGTGGTCTCCTTTGTATCGGAGATGATATCATCGCCTTTATCTAGAAGCAAGAACAAGTTGGGAGGGAATCTTGACTTTGGATATTCTGATTAGGTAAAAGAGGAGAGTGTTCCAGCGGGTATGCGAACATAGAATTTGATCTCTATGAAAAAATTATTTATTGCCATATTGAATGGTTTGGGTGTTTACCGGATCACCCATGCTTTTTACCAGAAGATTCGTTACGGTTTTGATCTCCATTTAAAAAAAAATAATCGGGAGTGGATCAAACAAGGTGTTCCTGATGGACTACCGGTACCGCCTCCCCATCTTGTTAATCTTGTGGCGGGACACTTCGATATGGCTGCGTTTTACCAAAACGGCCGGTTGGGAGCGGATTGTATTCACGATATCCTAAAAAAAAATGGGATTGAAATGAGCCGGCTTTTTTCCATCCTCGATTTTGGCTGCGGTTGTGGGCGCATCCTCAGATTTTGGAATAAGCTACAGGGCCCGAAGATCCATGGTTCAGACTACAATCGAACGCTTGTGCGCTGGTGCCGAAATCATCTGCCCTTTGGGGAGTTCAGGACCAACAAGCTGTTTCCTCCGCTGGATTACCCGGATGCGGCATTCGGGTTAATCTACGCGATATCTGTTTTCACTCACCTGGCCGAAGGATTGCAGATACCCTGGATGAAGGAACTCAGGAGGATCTGCCGGCCAGGGGGTTTTGTTCTTTTCACTGTCCATGGGGAAAATTACCTCAATAGCTTGCCAAATGAAGAGCAGAAAAAGTTCAAAGCCGGAAGGTTGGCCGTGATCAGGGAAAAATATTCAGGAACCAATATCTGTGGTGTGTTCCATCCGGAATCCTACGTTCGAAATACCATGACCGAGGGATTCTCCATGATCGACTTTTTGCCTTTGGGTGCGAAGGATGCCAATCAAGACATGTATCTTTTGCAGAAGCCTCGCCTGCCTTGACTTTTCTGGTCGTTGGGCATACATTACCTCAAAATGCGAATCGGGTTTGATCTGCGGCCCTTTCTCAGAGAAGAAACGGGTGTTGGGGTATATTTCAAGAATCTCTTGTTCACGCTGGCGAAGGTAGACCAGGCCAATGAATATTTTTTGTTCAGTTCTTCGTTGAAGGACCGGTTTGATCCTAGAAAGATCCCTTTGTTTGAAAAAAAAGACTTTGTGGACTGGCGCTATCCTGTCAAGGTCATAAACTTTTTATGGTACAGACTGGGATGGCCATCCTTGGATGTCTTCTTTAATACCAAGCTGGATTTGACACACTCTCCTACGCCTCTTCCGTTGCCTACCAACGGGAAAAAGATTGTGACGGTCTATGATCTTTTTTTCTTGGATTTTCCTGATTTGACGGATAAGGAGAGCAGGAAGGTTTATTCCCGGAAGATCGAAAAGTCTCTCCAAAAAGCTGACGGCATCGTTACGATATCTCATTTCACGGAACAACAACTTGTGGAAAAGTTTGTCCTTGATAGGGATAAAATAAGAGTGATCCACCCTGGGATAAACCTGAAGGAATGGGGTGTGCGTGAACCCGAGAGCCTCGAGCGAATAAGGGATTCTTTTGCTCTCCCGTCTGATTTTTTGCTTTTTGTCGGAGCTCAGGAACCCAGGAAAAACCTTACCCGTTTGCTCATGGCATTGAGATTGGTCCATGACCGGTATCAGAAAATACCCCTTGTCCTCGTCGGGCGGAAGGGGCTGGATTCGGAAAATGTGCAGAAAAACATCCGGAAACTCGCATTGGGCTCATGGGTGAAGATGGTGGGATATGTGGATGAAATAGAGCTCAAACATATCTATCGGTTAGCCTCAGCGTTTGTGTTTCCTTCTCTCATGGAGGGATTCGGGATTCCTCTGTTGGAAGCTATGGCTTGCGGTTTGCCGATTGTGACGTCCCGGTCCTCTGCTCTGTCCGAGATTGCTCAGGATGCGGCGGTATACATCGATCCCGAAGATCCTGAAGATATTGCGACTAAAATCATCCAGTTGTTGGAGAACCCAGCCTTGAAGGAAAAACTCATATCAGCTGCGGAAAGGAGAGTTGCGTTCTTCACTTGGGAACAGGCTGCGACAGAGGCTATGCAATTTTATCAGTCTGTGATGCAAGGATGAGAATAAAAATCCTTTTTTTTTCCCACTCTTCGGAACTTTACGGGGCGGAAAAAGTACTGCTGCAGACGATCACAGGCCTAAACAAAAAGGAATATCAAGCTATCCTCGTTTTGCCACATCCCGGGCCTTTGCGTCAAAAGGCAGAGAAGCTCGGTGTGGAGACCGTTGTGGTCTCATCCAAGTGGTGGCTCACGGAGAAAAATAAGGTATGGAAACAACCCTTTTCCTGGTTGTGGAACCTGAAAAGCATCGTTCGGATCGCACGTCTGATTAAGCAGAAAAACATCGACCTTGTTTACTCCAACTCAGCGGTCAACTTCTGCGGAGCTTTGGCCGCTCGATGGAAGGGAGTTCCTCATATATGGAGCATTCATGAGATTCTCGGGACCAAGAATGCATCTGTGCGCTTCCTTTTTGGCGGGAGAGCTCTGGTTTCACTCATATCGGCCGTATCCACAAAGATCATCGTGAATTCCGACGCAACGGGCCAACCTTTTGGAGGAAACCACAAAGTCCGTACTGTCTTCATCGGTTTTAGATGGAGCCTTCAAGAACGAGGTTTGAGAGAAATTTATCGCCAGAAATTCGGGCTTACATCGACAGATTATGTCGTTGGAATAGTCGGAAAAATCTATCCTGAAAAGGGCCAAAAAAATGTCGTGGAGTCCATCGACTTGGTCAAAAAAAACCTTCCACAGGTGAAACTTTTGGTGGTGGGCGGTGTAGGTGATAACGGATATTTCAAGAAGATCCAGCGTTTCATCGGTGATCGAAAATTGACAGAGAGGGTGATTTTCGCAGATTATCAATCGGAAATCTTCGACGTTCTGGCTCTTTTGGATTTACTGGTCATTGCTTCCAGTGTGGAGTCTTTCGGTCGGGTAGCGGTGGAAGCCATGTCCGTTAAAACACCGGTTCTGGCTGTTCGAAATAGTGCAACAGCGGAGGTCATCACTGCCGGTGAAGATGGATTCTTAGTCGATTCTTCCGATCCAGAAGTGTTGGCAGAAGCCATCCTTTTTATCCAAGATAATCCCGAACTAAACCGAAAAGTGATCGAGAAGGGGTATCAACGAGTCCGGGAAAAGTACACTGTTGAAAATCAGAAAAACAAGACAGAAGTAATTATCCGGGAATGCCTTGGTTCGAAAGCTGAGAGTGGATGAGGAGAATTAGTGTTGGAACATGAACACCCTGATGTTTCGATCATCATCGTGAATTATAACAACCGGAATTACCTACTCAAAACCTTGAAGAGTCTTTTCCAGGATTCGAGTGTGTCGAAATATGAGATAATAGTCGTTGACAACGCCTCGGATGACGATTCTGCTGAGGCTGTGCGGCGCGATTTCCCTGCGGTAAAAGTGATAATCCTTCCGGAAAATGCAGGATATGCCAAGGCAAACAATCGAGGCGTGGATAGGGCATCCGGTCGCTTTTTTCTGTTTCTGAATAATGACACAGAGGTTCCTCCAGATACGATCGAGAAAATCCTGAACATAAAAGAAAATCATCCTCACTTCGGCGTTATTGCCCCCCTTATCTTTAACCCTGATGGGTCGCTCCAGCATTCTTGGGGATGGGATCTCCATCTCCACACCGAGGTTTTCCTCAAGTTTTTCGCCGAAAAATGGTCCCGTTGGCAATACCGACGAAAAAAAGGCCGGATTAAGCGAAACGTTAACTGGGTGAGCGGAGCTTGTTTTTTGATCGAACGCTCCCTGTACCTGCAGGTCGGAGGATTCGATGAAAGATTCTTCCTTTACAGCGAGGATGCCGATTTGGGAAAGCGAGTCCGCCAACTGGGCTATAAGATTCATCTGACTTCTGAAGCCCGGATCATCCATCACTTGGGACAATCCGTTGCCAGAATGCCAGGAAGGGCGCTTTTGGAGGCTAAAAGGAGCCAGCTTTATTATTATTGCAAACACAACAGCCGAGGAGCCTTGGCCGTTTTGAGGCTTTATCTCTGTCTCCGGTTCTGGTGGAAACGTGGCTTGAGTCGTCTGAAGGGAGATTGTCGAAGCCAAAAAATGTACGACCTGATCTTGACCGCGATCAAGGAGTTTCGTTGTGAAGATCCTGTTTGATACACGAAAGATTCAAGATTTTGGGATCGGCGTATATATCCGGAACCTCTTCCAAGGTATTGCACAACATCGAGATTGTGAGAGCCGAGCCATTCACCTGAAAGGCACGGATTATCTCGATATCCCGCGGTCTTCCATGATCGAAGTGGCGGCTAAAAACTATGATTTCCGGGAGCATGTGGAGATCCCATGGAAGACCAGGAGGTACAAGGATTATTGCTATTTTTCTCCTCACTATGTCTACCCTCTTTTTATTTCCCAGAGGCTTTATGTAACGGTCCATGACCTGATCCACTTCAAGTTTCCCCACCTTTTTAAGCCGGCCATACGAGTCGAGGTCGGAAAATATTTCATACGACAAGTCCGGAAAAAAGCAGACATCGTATTCACCGGTTCCCAATCCACAAAAAACGACTTGCGGGAATTATTCGGATTCGAAGAATCTCGAGTCAAGGTGATCTATTATGGGATTGCCAAAATATTTTATCAGCAAGAACCGCAATCTTCCTTATTTGATTTTCCCTATTTGTTGTACATGGGGAACTTGAAACCTCACAAGAATCTGCCTGTTCTCATCGAGGCTTTTTCTTTGATAAAAGACCGGTTCCCGGATTTTCGTCTGGTCCTTGCAGGAGTCCTGCCCGACCGTGCGTTCATGCGAGCGTTGCTCCGTATGGGAATCGAGGACAGAGTCGTGGCGAGGGGGTATCTGGCTCAGCAGGAATTGATCCGGTTCATTGATGGGGCAGAATTTTTCGTTTTTCCCTCCCTGTATGAGGGATTCGGGTTTCCTCCTCTGGAGGCAATGGCACGCAAAAAGGCCGTTATCAGCAGTCCGGGGGGGAGCCTGAAGGAAATTTTGGGTGACAATGCCCTGTATTTTTCCCCGGCCTCCGCTGAGGATTTGGCCGAGAAACTCACGCTGCTTATCGAAAACGATAGGATCAAAAAAGAATACGAAACAAAGGGTTTTGTGCACAGTTCGAAATTCAGTTGGGATAAAACACTCCAAGAGTATATATCGGTACTGATTGACAAATAAACATCAGCTTTTTTATAATCACCCCGATGGAGAATGCTAAGGTTGCCCTTGTGCACGATTGGCTTACGGGCCAGCGTGGTGGAGAAAAGGTGCTGGAGGTTTTTGCAGAGATCTTTCCCGATGCCCCGATTTATACTCTTTTTCATTTCCCTGGAAGTCAGGTTGAGGATATCGAACGAAGAACCATTCACACCAGTTTTCTTCAGAAGATGCCATTCGTGAGAAAACGTTACCGCTGGTATTTGCACTTTTACCCTTTGGCCGTGGAATTGTTCGATCTCCAGGAATTTGATTTTATCATATCCAGTTCTCACTGTGTGGCTAAGGGGGCTATTCCTCGGCCGGATGCCCTGCACATCAGCTACATCCATTCTCCCGTCAGGTATGCCTGGAATCAGTACTTCGCTTATTTTTCTCCTAGAAAATTGAGTTTTTTTTCTCGTCTGCTCATTCCGCCAGTGATCCACCGCCTGCGACAGTGGGATGTGACCAGCACAGCGAGGGTCGATCATTTCCTGGCGAATTCCAAGGCTGTGGCCCAGCGCATACATAGGTATTACCGGAGAAAGGCGGACGTCCTCCATCCTCCTGTTGATACGGAATTTTTCTGCCCGGGCGACCAGAAGGGCGATTATTTTTTGCTCGTTTCGGCATTGGTTCCGTACAAAAGAATAGACCTGGCGATCGAGGCTTTCAACCGCAATGGATTGAAGTTGAAGATCGCGGGCAATGGTCCGGAACGCAGGAAACTCAAAAAGACGGCGAATAAGAACATCGAATTCCTCGGTTTTTTGTCCTCCCCGGATCTTCTTCAGGCCTACCGAGGAGCAATTGCGCTTTTGATGCCCGGAGAAGAAGATTTCGGCATCAATTCTCTCGAGGCCCAGGCCTGTGGTATTCCCGTGATCGCCTACGGCAGAGGGGGTGCCACCGAGACTATAATCCCTCAGGAAACCGGTCTGTTTTTTCAGGATTTGGCTGCCCAAAGCCTGCAGGATGCTCTTGACAAATTTCAAGGTATCGATTTTAATAAATCGACCATTAGAGGGAATGCCCTGGCCTTCTCTCGGGAGAAATTCAAGAAGAAGACCTCAGACCTGTTTCGTGAAAAATGGAACGAATTTCAGAGAAAGACATGATAAGACGACAGCGTAGCGGTTTGATCGGCTGGTTCCTGTTGAGTGATTTTCTGGGGATTTTGGCGTCCTATTTTTACTCTTACGGATTCCGGTTTTATATGTATATCATTCCTGTCAATCCGGAAAAAGGGATCCCACCTCTCAAATCCTATGCCCTTGTTTTTCCGCTTTTTCTGGCTATTCATCTTGTCGTTTTTTTTCTACAGGGCTTTTACAGAACTAGGCTCAAACGGACCAAAATCGATGATTTTTTCCTTGTCACCCTGAACTCGGTTCTGACCATCCTGGTCATCCAGGCCATTTTGGCGTATTTGAACGCGTACAGCGGGGGCGCCGCTCCCCTATTTCGAGTGACGTTCAAGCTGTCTCATGGATTCCTTGCCGTTTATTTTGTCGTGGTTGTGTTGATGATCTCCTTCCTCCGAAATCAGATCTTCTATTTCATGAAAAAACGATACGCCAAAGGAATGAATTTGAAAAGCGTGTTGGTCGTCGGTGCTGGCGATATGGGCAAGTCGGTCGCGGAAAAGCTTTCCCAATACAAAGACCTCGGATTTGTCATGAAAGGGTTTTTGGACGATGACCGAAAGGAGGGCGATATTGTGGATGTCGATGGAGGGATCCCCATTCTTGGTCCTTTGAGCGAGCTGGAAACGATCCTGGAGAGAGGCGAGGTTTCGGATGTCTATGTGGCGCTGGATTTGAATAACTATGGCAAAATCCTGGAGACTCTCAAGGTGGTCAATAAATATGTCGTGAATGTGCGGCTGATCCCTGATCTCTTTCAGCTTCTTACGCTCAAAGCTCGGATAGAAGACCTCGATGGTTTTCCGGTCATCAGTGTCGATGAGCCTCCGCTCAGAGGCATGCTGCTGCTGGCGAAGAGATTGTTGGACATCGTGGTGTCAGCGTCATTTTTGCTGTTGTGCTCACCGTTTTTGCTTCTTATCGCCCTTTTGATCAAGCTCACAAACAAGGGGCCTGTGTTGTATCACCAGGAAAGGATGGGTCTCGACGGGAAAAAATTTATCATGCATAAATTCCGAACTATGGTCAGTAATGCTGAGTCAGCGACGGGCCCAGTGATGTGCACTCCTGATGATCCTCGTATGACTAGGATAGGAAAAATTTTACGCAAATTCAGTCTGGATGAAATCCCCCAGCTTGTCAATGTGCTCAAAGGAGAGATGAGCCTTGTGGGACCCCGCCCGGAACGGCCTGTTTTCGTGAAAGAATTTCGGGAAAAGATCCCCAAATATATGCTTCGGCATAAGGTGAAGTCTGGGGTGACAGGATGGGCCCAGGTGCATGGTCTCAGGCAGGATACGCCGATCGATAAAAGACTCGATTATGATTTTTATTATATCCAAAACTGGTCTTTGAGCCTCGATCTCAAGATACTCTGGAAAACTTTGCGTAAAGGATTCATCGATAAAAGTCTGTGAAGTCCGATCAGGACTTTGATCTTGAGAGCGACCGAAATCCCCTCAATCCATACGCCATACCAGAGAGGATGGTCAAAGCAAATGTGAGGATGTAAAGCCAGGAAAGAAATACATACACCGCACCCAAAACGTTCAACAGGAGCACACAAAAGATAACTCCCATCTGGCAGACGGTGCTGGCTTTTCCCAGTAAACTGGGCGGGAATTTTGTCTCCCCTCTAAGCTTGTATAACACGAATGCTGCAGACACGATGGCGATGTCACGTCCGATGATGGCTACTGTGAGCCAAAGGGGGATCGTGTTGGGGTGGCAAAAAGAGGGAAAACTCAGGATGATGATGGCCGCTGTCATCAGAAGCTTATCCGCGGCGGGATCGAGCAATCCTCCGATTTTGGTCTTTTGATTCCAGATCCGCGCCGTCATTCCATCCAGGATGTCTGTTGTGCTTGCAATCAGAAATACGATCATCGCTTCTAGGATGTGGTTTTTGACCATCAGATACAGAAATAAAGGAATCAAACATATCCGGATCGTACTGAAAATATTCGGGATGGTCCAAAAGCGTTCTTCTGTTTGTTCTTTCATCTGGTGGTCCAACCTTTCTTCATATGCGTCGCCATTTTTAGCGCCCAAAAAATGATCTATCTGATCTGCCCCAAGATAATATCGAGGAGTCTGATAGAATCCGAACCGGATACAGGAAGATCCGGTTCGAATGTCTTATCTACCGACAGGCTCATGATATCGTAGGAAAGGATCTGGATGATCGGTTGATAATAATAGTTGTCAACCGACACGTCGGAAATCTGTATGCTTTCTGGGGGGATCTGCTGCAAGAATCTAAAACCTCTCTCGCTGAGGTGGTTGACGAGTCGCAGAAGGATCTCGGCCATCTCTGCCCTGTTGATGATTTTTTTTGGGCGGAATGTATGATTGGGGTATATATCCAGCAAGCCGAGGGAGGTCATTTTCAGGATGTAATCGTCTGCCCAAGAAGTTGCGATGTCGATAATGATAGGCGGCTTTTTGATGGCTTCCTCAAAGACGTCCTTGAACTTGATCGCTAAAAGCGCGGCCACTTCCTCCTTCGAAATCGCTTCAGAGGATATTATGGCGTTATACTGGCTGGGTAGCTCAAAAATTCCAAGGCGATTTTTTAAAATTTCGATTCTCTGCTGGTACTCTGGATTTTCGGAATCCTTCTCTATCAATTTTTCGTAAATATCGAGACTCCGTTCGTTCTCGTTGGCTGAAAAAAGGACATCCCCAAATTTCTGAAGAATAGCGATATTCTCAGGATCGTTTTTGCTGGCTGACTCCAGATGGACGATGGCATTTTCCAGGTTATCTTCCCGCAGAAATATATCGGCCAATGCAAGGTGGGCCGGGAAGGATTCGGGAGAGTAATAAAGAGCTCGAAGGAATGCTTCTTTACCGCTCTCTGTGTTTCCTGCATCGAGAGCCGCATTTCCCGTATCTAAAGATTCCTGTGTTTTTTGATTTTTTATGTTTTGGTATTGTGCCCTGGCCCAAATGTGGTCAGGGTTTGTTTTGATTATTTCCCGGAATTCAGCGAACGCCAGGTCGTCGCGACCTGTTCTGTGATAAATTTGCCCCAATCCTAAATGAACGATAGCCATGTCCGGAGAATATCGCTGAGCGGCTTTAAAAAAATCTTCTGCCAGAGGAACATCATTCATCATGAAGTAGGCATATCCCATGCCGACATAATAAAAAGGACTTTGTTCATCGAGTCTCATCAGAGTTTTCCTTGCCTTGCTTCCTTTCCCTTGCCGGAGGTCCTTCCAGGCTTCTTCAATGACGATCCTTTCATCAAGAGATAGTTCGGTCACGATGGATTGGGGGAGGTTATCGATGAAAAGGTTGGGAGGTGGGACTTGGTATGTTACGCAAGCTCCCAGCAACATAACTATTATAAAACACAAGGTGTATGCTTTTCTCACCACTTCTCTCCTCCTCTCTCGATATAAGGTGTGAAATCAAGAACCAATTTTGGGTCTGCCATTATTTTTAATTCAATATTTTCGCGATTTTCTCTCTTTTTTAGCACAATCGACCATTTTGAAAAAGAGGAAATAACATTTTTTTTTGATTTTGGGATACGAAGGTAGTATAAATTCATGTTTTGAAAGAGAAATTTGCGGAGCATTTTACGAAGATCAGAGACCCCATCGCCTGTTTTTGCAGAGATATAGACGGATGGATAGGGCGATCCCCTATTTTTTTTCAAAAATTCCTCCTTGTTAGGAAAAAGATCGATTTTGTTAAAAACCTTTAAGATCGGGATGTCTATCACGCCAAGACCGGATAGGATGTTTTCTACCGCCTCGATTTGGACGTTGCTAAGGGAGGAATTTGTGTCGATGACATGAAGGATGCAATCGGACTCTATTATCTCCTCAAGGGTCGCTTTAAATGCTTCGATCAGTTCGACAGGAAGTTTTTTGATGAAACCCACAGTATCGGAAAGGTAAAAATAGAGCCCATCGGGAAGAGGGGCACGGCGAAGAACAGGATCGAGGGTGGCGAAGAGCTGGTATGATGTGAACATTTTCTCTCGAGAAAGCATGTTGAAAAGAGTGGACTTTCCGGCATTGGTGTAACCCACTAGAGATACAATTGGGATCGGGCCCTGTCGGCGGCGTTTTCTTTGGCGCTCGCGCCGTTCCTGGACATGGCGAATTTCTTTTTTTATCCGCGATATGCGTTGTTGAATGCGTCTTCTGTCCACTTCCAGTTTTTTTTCTCCTGGGCCGCGCGTACCTATTCCTCCTCCCAATCGCGACAGGGCCTTACCCCATCCCAAAAGGCGAGGGAGCAGATAATTCAGCTGAGCCAGCTCGACCTGAAGCTTGCCTTCCTTGCTGTGCGCGCGTTGGGCGAATATATCCAGGATGAGTTGTGTCCTATCGATAATTTTACCATGGATTATGTCTTCCAGGTTTTTGAGTTGAATCGGGGACAGGCGGTGGTCAAAAATGACGAGGTCTGCCTGGGTTTCCTCTTTCAAACGGATGATTTCTTCGACTTTGCCTTCACCAATGTAAAATTTGGGCGAAATGTCAGACCGAAATTGATATATCTCTTGGAGGACATATGCTCCAGCTGTCTGGGCCAATCCTCGAAGTTCTTTTATGGATTCTTCGGCTTCAGCTCGCTCCTTTTTATTCGTCGACATGTGCACAAGGATCGCTTTTTCTACTTTCATCATAAGTAGCTCTTTACATACGTTGCGATGGAGGGGAAATCATCCGGAGAAAACCACTGGATACCCGGCATCTTCCGAAACCAAGTCATCTGTCTTTTGGCGTAGTGCCGGGTTTCTTTTTTTGTCCCATCGATCGCCTCCTCATAGGAGATATCACCTCTTAAAATTTTCAAGACTTGCCTGTAACCCAGAGCACGAAATGGAGGAGAATCCGGATTCACGCCTTTTTCCAATAGACCTTTTACTTCTTCCACTATGCCCATAGCAAACATCCGATCCACGCGATCTTCAATTTTTTTGTACAGTGCAGATCTTTCCAATGTTAATCCAATTTTGAGGATAAAATAATCAGCGACGAGAGAACGGGTATTGGCGAAATGCTCTGAAATAGGGATCTTCGTAGCGTGAAAGACCTCCAGTGCTCTTATGATCCGTATTTTATCCCTTTCTCCGATTTTTTTGGCATAGACCGGATCCACGCGTAAAAGAGATTTTCTCAAAAATTCCAATCCTTTTTCTCTTGCTTGCTGTTCAAGCCGCTCGCGGATGGCTGGATCTTTTTTCCCTTCCGGGAAAAGACCTTGGAGGAGAGCCTTCAGGTAAAGTCCAGTTCCTCCAGCGATTATTGGGAGTTTTTGTTTTTTCCTGATCGATTCGATAGCTTTCAAGGCATGCCTGACAAATTCGGCCGCAGTGAATTGGCTGGATGGATCGGCGATGTCGAGCAGGTGATGGGGTATATCTTTTTTTTGGTCTCGGTTGATTTTATCTGTTCCGATATCGAATCCTTTGTATACCTGCATGGAATCACAGTTGATTATTTCCCCTCTGAATTCTTGGGCGAGACGGATGGCCATGGCACTTTTTCCTGCTGCAGTGGGACCTAAGACGATGACGAGGATTTTGGTTTCAGGTTCCAATTTTGACCAAGAAAAAAAAGATTATCAGCGTCACAAAAATAAGAAGGGACAACACCTGTTTCCTCTTCAATTCAGCCACCGATGTTCTCCAAATTTTTTATCAGAAACGATTCGAAATCACTTCCCAACGTTTTTTTTGCTGCCAAAATTTCGGCAGCTAGAATCTCATTCAGGGATTTGATGATCAATTGTATGGTTCCTCTATCCGAAAGGATGATGTTGGGTTTAAGAACTGATTGCAGATCGATCTTCCCATCGATCCCCAGCCGGATTTTTTGGAAATGTTGGGAAAGGTCCGGTTTGATGTCGTCGATGGATTTTTCCATTAAATTCAGAGCGACAGGGCCCAGTTCTTTGGAAATGGATTTGTAGATGTAGGAACATTTGGCGTTGAAGGTATCCAGGATTTTTTGTAACTCTACTGCGGAAAAATCATGAAGAGGTTTGTTGGGGGTCGCCATAGGGGAGGGCCCCAGTATTCCCAAACAGAAAAGGGCGAAGAGAGCTTTTTTTGCGTATTTTTCTCCTAAAATACTCGTGCTCGAAATACTTTGAAGGTCCATTCCTTCACCGATAGCATGGATGAGATGTTCCTCATACGGCTGCAGCTCTATTTGATCTAAATGGTCGGGCATGAGTTTTTGAAAATTGTCGTTTTCTTTTGGAATAAGGGTGTCGATCAGTTCGAAGTTCTTCATGCGGTAGACACCTTCCCGGATAAAATCGAGGGTGGGAATCGTGAATAGAATGGTACTTTTGGGCGGAGCCTTTTCTGAAAGCAGGGAAGGAGCTAGCGAAATCAGGTCGAAGAGCGGATATAAATCTTTTTTTGCGAAGACTTCCATATTCTTCCACAGATGTTGTGGCGTTAAGACTCCGAGGTCGAGGAGAGCGGCCAGTAGAGATGTTTTCTTTTTTAACGACCGAGCCTCGCATTTTTTTACAGAAGGACTATCCAGGATTTTCTTTTTCACAAGGTGCTTGAGAAATGCCGTCTCATCGAAATTGTCCTTATCGACAGCCAGGTCACCCTGAAAAAAAGCCAGAGTCCTCTCAATTTTGTCATTTTTAATGCCCAGAATTCCGGTAGTTTTAGACTCCCAAAGGGAGAACAGAATTTGGGGGAAGGACTCCATATGCATACTTTATAAATCCCGGCGCTGGATGTCAATGGGGCAGTCAGGCAAACTGAAATGTCAGTCCGTTCGCATACGGATGGCTTTCTCTTCGGCTTGCCTCCCTATTTTGAAGCGTGTAGCAGAATGTGTGAGGATGTCGTCAGGAGGGGCTATCAACCGGCGAGTTTCATGCTCACCAATCCAGTGATGATGTAAAAGAGACTTCGGATAAACCAGAAACTGAAGGACAGGAGGAGCGCTTTTTTCACTTCGATCTTGAAGATCTCTGCAAGGGCGAAGCCGAGGATGCCGAATACCCAGAGCTGGAAAAAATCCACCTGTGTGAGCACAACATAGGCTGGAGACATGATCTCTAGCCTTGGAAAAAACAGGGCCAGGCTCGTCGTGGTTTGAAAAACGGATTCACGGCTGATTATGAGAAAGGCACGCAGGGCATTGCCCAAGACAAGATTGATAGCATTGGCATGAACGAAGGAGGAAAAGATTTGGATGAAGTTCCCCTCGGTGGAGGTCAAGCGTCCCATCCCTAAAATAATCAAGCTTTGGATCAGGAATCCGATGAGCAAAGTGACGGGTTGCATGACGATTCCCATGATAGCCACAAAGGGTGGGGGATCTTTCCAGAATTCTAACCGCTGATTATAGGCTTCTTCCCCCATCTCCGCTCTTCCCTTTGCGTCACTCTCCAAACGTTTGATCTGGTCTTGGGGTATATATGGAGCGATCAAAACTGCGTACACAGACGCCAAGATGAGGAGAACGATGAGCATATCCACCCAGATGGGCCGTTCGGATAAAGCCTTGAACGTTTCTTTAGGGTTGAAAAATACACCCAAAAATCGGCTAATTAACGCCATTTGGCTCTCCCCGTCTTTCATCTCTCTCGATTTTTCCATCCCGAATGTGGATGATTCTCTGTGCCTGTCGGGCGATGTCCAGATCATGGGTGACCATGATGATCGTGTTCCCTTGTGAATGAATCTTGTGAAAAAGATTCAGTATTTCGTTCCCGGTCTTGGAGTCCAAATTTCCTGTGGGCTCATCAGCCAGGAGAAGAGACGGTTCGTTCACGAGCGCGCGAGCGATGGCCACACGCTGTCTTTCCCCTCCTGAGAGTTCTGAAGGTCGGTGGTCTTTCCTGTGCTCCATTTCCACCATTTTCAGAGCCCTGAATGTTTTTTCGGTTCGTTCTTTTTTGTTGGCGCCTTTGTAGATAAGAGGAAGTTCCACATTGTGGAAGGTGGTGGCTCGGGGGAGGAGGTTAAACACTTGAAACACAAATCCGATTTCTTGGTTACGGATAAACGCCAATTCATTCTCACTCATCTCGCTGACCAATTTTCCGCTGAGATGGTATTTTCCTTTGGTCGGTGTGTCCAAGCATCCGATCAGATTCATCAATGTGGATTTCCCGGATCCGGATGGTCCCATGATGGCCATTAGATCGTTTCTCTTTACGAAAAAGGATACGCCACAAAGGGCCCTGACCTCTTGTTTTCCCATCTGATAGATTTTCCAGAGATCTTCAGCGGCGATGATTATATCGTCAGGGGAGATGGTCATTCGTCTTTTTTTTCTTCGGCCTTTATGAGAGAGTTATCTTTTAACAAGCGGAGAGCGCTGTATGGGCCCACAACTACCTCCTGCCCTTCCTCGAGACCGGACGTGACTTCGATCAACAATTCGCCCATGATCCCTTTTTGTGTCGGGACGAACTTTACACGGCTTTCTTCGACGATATACACGCCTTCTTCCTGTTCTGTTTCTGCATTTTCATTTTCCGTTTCTTTATCTTTCAGAACGAGCGCAGAGATCGGGACCGCGAGAACCCCCTCTCTTTTAGCGGTGATGATATCTGCCGAAGCGGATAAACCCGGCTTCAGATCCGCGGGAGGATCTTCCAGAGTGACCACCACTTTAAAATCTTTGGATTCATCCACAGGGGTTGTTGTTTGAAGCGCGGAACTTCCGATTTCAGTGACAGTACCCATTATGGTTTTATCCGGGTATGCGTCGATCTTAACCTCCGACGTTTGCCCGATACGAACACCAACCACGTCTGTCTCGTCCACTTCAACTTCGACTTCCATCACCGAAAGGTCTGCGATTGTCATCAGGATGGTTCCCGGGTTATTCATCGTACCCACAAGGGCGGTTTCTCCCTCTTCTACCCGAAGGCTGGTGATCATCCCGTCGATAGGGGCATAATATTCTGTCTTTTTTAGAACATCCAAGGTGCTCTCCAATGAAGCCTGGGCCTGTCTTATCTGGAAAATTATAGCGTCGTAGTACGCTTTGGAAATTTCGTAGTTCGCTTTGGCTGATTCCAAGGTTTCTGTCGATATCAGCTCTGCATCGAAGAGTTTGATCTGCCGCTTGTAAAAACCATCGTCTCTGTTTTTTGCGGCTTCTGCCCGGATCAAGTCCGCTCTCAAGGACTGGATCTGGGCTCTGTCCCTGTCGGCGTTGGCTTCATATTGAGTGGATTCCAGCTTGAGGAGAAAATCCCCGGATTTGACCTGTTGCCCCTCTTCCACGCCCAGTTTGATGACTCTTCCCGCGATTTGAGAGCTTATGTTGACATTTTTCTTGGGCCTGACTTCTCCAGAGGCCGAGATGACAGATGTCAGATCATGCCTTTTTACTTTTTCCACAGATACTTTTATGCCTTTTTCCCGTTGGGATTGAAGGTTGAAGCTAATGATCAGAGCGATAACTGCAATAACAAGAAAAAACAGGATGAGCTTTTTTCTTCTGCGGAAGAATCCTTTTTTTTCTGCCATAAAATGTTCCTTTAAGCTTTGAATATCATATTATAGTACGGGGGAAAAGGCAAAAGGTTTTGCCTTGCTCAAACACAGGAGAGTTGTTACTATGGAAGGGTCATGGAAACGGATGTTTATATCGAAATGGCTGTACAGGCGGCCCAAGAGGCTGGCCAGATGCTCAGAGAAAACCTTGGTGCTTCCCGAGAAATCGTGTACAAGGGGGAAGTCGATCTTGTCACCAATTTTGACGATCGCTCCCAGAAAATGATTTTCGAGCGCCTGGTTAAAAATTTCCCGGATCATGATTATGTCGCCGAAGAAGGCCTGGAACGAGAAAAGGGGAGCGCCTACCGTTGGATATTCGATCCGCTGGATGGAACGACCAATTATGCGCATAGATTTCCTTTTTTCAGTGTTTCCATAGCCTTAGAGTTCAACGGACAGATAATCTGCGGGGTGGTTTACGATCCGATGCGGGAAGAGACCTTTTCCGGGATAAAGAGTAAGGGAGCCTTTTTGAACGGAGAAAAGATCGTGGTCTCCACCATCGATGATTTGGATAAAAGCCTTCTTGCGACAGGATTCCCGTATGATGTGCGCGAGAGCGAAGAGAACAATATCGTCCACTTCAACCATTTTGTGACAAGAGCCCAGGCTATACGACGGTGCGGATCGGCTGCCTTGGACCTTTGTTATGTGGCTTGTGGAAGGTTTGATGGATTCTGGGAACTGAAACTGAAACCCTGGGATGTAGCGGCCGCCTCCCTTATTGTCCAAGAGGCCGGCGGTCATCTTTCGGACTTCAAAAACCGGACATTCAGCATATACAGCCAAGAAACCTTGGGATCCAACGGTCTGCTCCATCGACAGATGCTGGATATTCTGCACAAGGCCGAAGCGAGGGAGGAGCGAGAAAAAGGATGAATAGATTGTTTGTAAAATCCCTGCGTTTTGTTCTTCTCGGTGTTTTCCTTTGTTTTTTTATCGAAATGAACAGTTTTCCTGTTTTATCTCATGGGAAGCAAACCGGACTGGAAATATCTGTCATGAGCAACGTGGCTTGGACGGACACCGGCTTGGACGTTGTCGAAGGACAAGAAATTATTTTTCGTGCTGTGGGCCAGATCTCTCTCCAAAAGGGGAATCCGGTCACTTTCTGTGGCCCGGATGGGTATAACTACCAGTCCCTCCAACAGCCTCTTCAGGACCAAAATATCGGGGCATTGATCGGAAAGGTGTATTTTCTGATCTCCCTGGAGGTCGATGAGGAGACGGGGGAAGAAATCCGAAATGAGAAAGAAGAAATTTTCTACATCGGTTCCTCTAACAGGATCAACATGCCGATGGATGGACGTCTTTATCTGGGGATCAATGAGGATCTGGTTGCCGACAATGACGGGGTTTTTAATGTCCTCGTATACACCTATGTGCCCCAATAGCACTGGACGATTCTGACGTCCTAACCTTTGTCCTTTTTGAGGTATCTTTCCATAAACTGAATGTTATAATCCCCGTTGATAAATTCCGAGTTGGAAAGCAGTTCTAAGTGAAGAGGGATGTTTGTTTTGATACCCACGATCGTTGTCATCTCGAGGGCCGTTCTCATTTTGGCAAGGGCCTCCTTCCGGTTGGGAGCGGTGACCACGATTTTGGCGATAAGCGAGTCATAATCGGGAGGGATGTTCCAACCACAGTACGCGGCTGTGTCGACACGAACTCCAGTTCCGCCCGGGAGGACCAGGAAGTCGATTTTTCCCGGTGAGGGAAGGAAAGTCTTTGCGTCTTCTGCGTTTATGCGACATTCGAGACTGTGCCCGTTCATACCCAGGTCGTGGGAGAAGGAGAGGCTCTTTCCTGCCGCAATGTTGATCTGCTCACGGATAAGATCAATGCCGTACACCATCTCTGTGACAGGGTGTTCGACCTGGACGCGTGTGTTGGCTTCCATAAAGTAGAATCTTTTCTTCTCGTCTACCAAAAATTCGAACGTTCCCAAGCTTTGATATCCGATAAAGTGAGCGGCTTCTTCAACAGCCCGGATTATTTTTTTACGAAATCTTTCGTCCACAAATGGGGAGGGCGTTTCTTCCACCAGTTTTTGATGTTTGCGCTGGATGGAACATTCCCTTTCGGCAAAGGCCATCACTTTTCCCATCTTGTCGCCGATAACCTGGATTTCGATGTGATGCGCTGCTTCGAAGTATCTTTCGAGATAAAGGGAAGGATCTCCGAATGCAGCCCTGGCTTCACCTTGTGCGATCGCAAACTGCTCTTCCAGTTTTGCAGAAGAGCGCACGATCCGCATTCCTTTGCCTCCTCCTCCGGATGCTGCCTTGAGGATAACCGGGTATCCGATCTTTTCTGCTATCCTGTTGACTTCATTCAGATCATCCGTGATTTGATCGCTTCCAGGAATGACGGGAAGTTTGGCCCTTTTCATGGCTTGACGGGCTTTGTTTTTATCTCCCATCAATCGCATGATAAAGGCAGGGGGCCCGATGAAGGTGATTCCAGATGATTCGCAGATTTCGGGAAAACGAGGATTTTCCGCCAGGAATCCGTATCCTGGGTGGATGGCATCGGCCTTCGTTATCTCAGCCGCACTTATGATATTCGGGATGCTGAGATAACTTTCGGAAGCTTTTCCTGGCCCGATACAAATCTTTTCATCAGCGAGAATGGTGTGGAGAGAACTTTTATCCGGTTCAGAATAAACGGCGACTGTTTTTATGCCGAGCTCTTTAGCCGAACGAATGATCCGGAGCGCTATTTCTCCTCTGTTGGCGACGAGTATTTTCGAAAACATGGGAAGTTATTTTTCCGGCCTGATCGCAAACAGTTTTTTACCGTACTCCACAGGTTTTCCGCTCTGCACGAAGATCTCCTCCAAAATGCCGTCGACATCGGATTCGATCTCATTCATCAATTTCATGGCTTCGATGATACAGAGGGTTTGATTTTTTTGGACAGGCTCGCCGATTTTGATAAAGGGAGGGGAAGAGGGGTCTGGGGCTCTGTAGAAAGTCCCAACCATCGGAGAGGAGATGATGTGAAGATTGTTTTTGCCCTCATTCGATTTTGGCTCATCTTTGTCTGGATTGGGATCGAATTCTGTTGGATGCGCGGGACCGGCCGGAGATTCGGGGACGATGCTCGGCATTTGACCTCGGCTTATCTTTATTTTGAATCCTTCGATCTCAAGTTCGAACGCCGAAAGATTGCGTTCTTCCAATAAATCGATAAGCTTGAGTATTTCTTTATAATCGATCTTGGATTTCATCGTTTTCACCTCAAAAGGCTGTGGAAAAGTATGTATACCTTAATCACAAAGGGGATAAATGTCAAGAGGAGGGAAGCCTTTCTATTTCCTTGATACCAGGAAGATTTATGTCGGCTTCTAGGAATGGTTTTGTTCCCGTGAAGATTTTTTACGCCAACCCTCACCGCCCTTCTCGGCGGCACTGAACTGCGCACCTTTACTCCCAATCTCTAACACTCTATCCTCTGTTCCCACGCTTACCCCAAGTCTCTAACCTCTTAGCAAAGTCGTGCTCAATACAACATTGCCGACAATATGGGATGCCCATATTGTTACCCTCGAAGAACGGGTCGTGAAGGCTAATCTTCAATGGTCACTTCAACCATCCCTAAGAGCTCCATTTATCGAGGAAATAGAAAGGCTTCCCAAGAAGAGAGTAAGCGGGTTGGGCAAAACCTAAAGCTTTATCTGTTTGGAGAGGACATCCATCCTGTTGGTGATCCTGTCGACGACCTGGATGATGATGAAGTAGGATCCGGACTGGAGCTGGTTGAACGGGATGGAGATATGCGTTTGGTCTTTGATGAGCTGGAGGACCTTGGTATCCTCGAATACCTTGTTTGAATCCTTGTCGAAAATGGTGATTTTTACCTGAGCCAATCCGGACAGCTTATCTTCCATTTTGACCCTTTGGTAGTTGATGAGGGAGAATTTGATGGTTTTCCGGCCGGATTCGAATTGGGCGATGGAGATGGGGAGCGTCTTTTCCTGGGGAAACTCTTTGAGGTGGATGACGTCAACACCTTTTTGTTTCACCTTGACATCAATGGCCAATGGCTTTTCTTTGGGATCTTCTTTTGGAGAGTAAACCAAAAGGTAGTAATAGTCTTCGTTTTGAGAAGCTTCGATCATGGCCTCTGTGACATTGTTTGAAAATGTTGCGTGACCTCCGGTGGAAAAGCTGATCTGCCGGAAGCAATCCTCGTAATCCGCCCCAACCTCCCTGAATTCAAAATCCCTTTCCACCAAAGGCCTGTGAGATTTCAAGAGAAGCAAATGGAAGGTGATATTGGCTTCCATGAAGAGGTTTTTCAGCGCTTCGGTGGGCATGTCTCCTGAAACATCGAAGAGTCTTTGCAGTTGCATCTGCATGCTCCTGACATTGCGCTGTTGCGTCGTTATTATGGGGTCGTCGCTCGGTGTGTCCACCTTGTCTCTGATAAGTCTTTCAATGCGTCCCTCATTTTTGAGTTTCGGGAACATCTCCCGTTGCTGGAAACACAACGCCCATTTCTCCCCTTCCTCGGCTTTGATCCTTTTGATCATGCTCCGGTAAAGCTCGAGATCTGGCGTGATGAATTGCCTTTTGTATTCCAGCCAGATTCTCTCGTAGTTCCTGTAGAACCCTGTGACGGCTTGATCCCAAGGCATCGGGTTGGGTCCTTGTAAAGCAAGGATGAGCCGGTCGGCCTCACTTCTCAGGTTTTGGTAGGAGCTGTGAATCTGCATGGTCGAGATGACTTTGAATTTTTTGAGCGTGTCTTTGACATCCTGAGCGACTTTGGCTGGGCCTTTGCCTGTATCGATAGGGAAAAGATTCCCTTCAGTGACGATGATAATCCTGTCGCCTTTGCGGAAAATGTTGGTAAAAAAATAATCCACGGCATCTCCCACATAGTCTTGGTAGTCGAAAATGTTGAAGATGAGGAGAAAAAGCCGTTTTTCTGGTCGGATCGTCATTTCTTCTGCAGGTGTATCTACCGGAACGGTTATCCTTCGAGACCGGACTTCAAATCCCGTGATGGGTTGGAGGACTCCGTTCTCATACAGTTCAAAATCTTCTTTGGTCAAGTTCCTCACAAATTGTCCCTTCTGGAGAACACGGACAGGAACCTCGACGGCGACAACAGTGACCTCTTCCTGAGAAGTTTTTTGTTCTTGGTTGGGGAGGAGAAGAAAAGAATGTAGTGTTAGCAGGAAAAAAGCGCCGAGAACTACAGGCCAAATTTTTTTTGGAATAAGCGTTATCATTCTGATCTCCCCCAAATTTTCCTTCGCGTGCATCCTCCCAAATCATACCAGAATGAGGCTCGGATATGAAGCGCTTTTAATGGCTTATTCCGGGGACGAATGTCTCATTAAGCCCATTGGGGACGGTTCTATTTATTTTTAGATCCGTCCCCTTTTGTTGACTGTGAGGCGAGTTTCGCTTAGCATAAAGAAGCGTTTTCAAGAGAAATTATCATGCTTGATCAATTGTCCAGCCGTCTTCAGAGAGCCATGAAATTCCTGCGCGGTGAGGGAAAGATCACCGAGAGGAACATGTCTGAGGCTTTGAAGATGTTGCGGATGGCCCTGCTTGAAGCAGATGTAAATTACAGGGTCGTCAAAGATTTCGAGGCAAATATCAAGGCCAAATCTCTAGATCAGAAGGTGCTCGATAGCCTCACTCCTGCCCAGCATATCATAAAAATCGTGCGCGATGAACTCACTTCCATTCTGGGCCATGAGGCGAAAAAACTGGAATTTGCAAGCCCTCCTCCTTCTGTGTTCATGCTCGTGGGTCTTCAGGGTTCGGGGAAAACCACAACATGCGGAAAATTGGCGAACTGGGTGCGCAACCTCAAGAAAAATCCGCTGCTGTTCTCATTCGACCTCAAACGACCGGCTGCCCAGGAGCAGCTGAAGATGATAACCTCCCAGCTCGACCTTCCTTTTTTTGAGTTGTCCAAAGGCCAGATGGCTTCTCCGCAAAAATCCCTGAAGGATGTTCTCCTATATACCAAAGAGAGGAACCATGATCCTTTGATCGTGGATACGGCCGGCCGGCTTCACGTGGATGAGGAACTGATGAAAGAGCTGCGTATGGTCAAGGAAATCCTCGAACCTATCGAGGTCCTGTTTGTCGGGGATTCCATGACGGGTCAGGATGCCGTGAAGAGTGCCCAATTATTTGAGGGAAAAATAGGTTTAACCTCCATCATTTTGACAAAACTCGATGGGGATGCCCGCGGCGGGGCAGCCCTGTCGATGACTTCTGTTACAGGCAAACCCATAAAGTTCGTGGGTGTCGGGGAAAAATTGGATAAGCTCGATGTGTTCCATCCTGACCGGATGGCCTCTCGCATACTCGGCATGGGAGATATGCTCACACTGATCGAGAAAGCGGAGAAACAGGCGGACGTGAAAGAGGCCGAGGAGATGGCCAGAAAGCTCCGGAGACAAGAATTCTCCCTTGAAGATTTCAAAAAACAACTGGTCCAATTGAAAAAGATGGGATCCCTCTCCCAGTTTATGCATATGTTGCCTTCAGGCGGGATGTTCAAGAACGTGTCCAACTTGAGCATCGATGACAAGAAAATCGTGTACTTCGAGGCCATCATCAATTCCATGACAGGGGACGAGAGGGAAAATCCAAAAATCATTGGCGGCAGCCGCCGTGCGCGTGTCGCGAGGGGAAGCGGAAGGCCTGTTTCAGAGGTCAATCAACTGTTGAAGCAATTTTTCGAAATGAAAAAAATGATGAAAAAGTCCCAATTCCAAAAACTTCTTTCCAACCTTCCCCCATCCCGCTGAAAACCGCTCCTGTCAGAAGTAATAAAAGATGCCCGCTCCAATATAGTCTACGGTGACCGTAGATGTTGTGTTTTTTTGTTTATCTTTGTATTTGAAGTTTAATTTTCTGTATTCTGTAACGATCCCGACGTGTTTGCCCAGCAAAACTCTTATCCCTGCACCATAATTATTTACGAGGCTAAACCTTTCGATAACGATCCCATATCCCGCGGTTACGAAGGGTTCTACACGTTTGAGCGGAATGTTAAAGCTAATGTTTCCCATTGCCAGGATCTCATTCTTGATGATCCCGAAATTGATACCCCCGGACACCCAGCCAGAGAGAAGGTTCCAGCCAACGCTTTTTAATAGGCCAAAATTTCCTGTCTCTTTATCACTGCTTTTGGCCAAACCCAGGGTCATGTTGTCCGACCCTCTTCTTTTTTTCGTTTTTTGTTCAACATCCGATTGACCATTGGCAATTGACGTGAATAATAGGGTGATTATCAGCAGCATAATAGCTTGGAATGTCGCTTTCTTTTTCTTCAAATTTTATCTCCTTAGAATGCTTGTTTCGAAAAATAAAATGGAGCAAGACTGGCATCATAGTGACTTGAAATGCAACAGTCAAGCGATGAACCTGTTTTTTTGTTGAATAATGGGTCATTTCCCTGGCGATAACAGAAATATGCGGCATTTAGCTTCTTGAAAACAGTTGACTTGTGATTGAAATTTTTGGTAATATCTAGTTTTCTACTAAAATCGGGAAGTGTCAAAAAATGGTAGCAATACGACTCATGCGCTTGGGCGCGAAAAAGAAACCCTTCTACAGGATAATTGTGACAGATTCGAGAATGCCGCGCGAAAGCAAAGCGAAAGAAATTCTTGGATATTATGATCCCATGAAGGAACCTCCGGACATAAAAGTGGATTTAGAACGAGCCAAATACTGGTTGGAAAGAGGAGCACAAGCTTCAAACACAGTCCAATCTCTATTGAATAAAGTTTCCAAGTCAGCGAAACAACCCAATAACAAAACTTAAAGGAGGTTACAGTGCAAGAACTCGTAGAATTGATCGCAAAAGCCTTAGTTGACAATCCGGACAAAGTACATGTTTCCCAATTAGAAGGGGAACAGACAACGATTTTGGAACTCAAGGTTGCTCCGGAAGATTTGGGAAAGGTCATCGGAAAACAAGGCCGAACAGCCAGAGCCATCAGAATTATCCTCGGTGCAGCAGGGATGAAGTTGAAAAGAAGATTTAATCTCGAGATAATTGAAAAAGGATAAGTTGGTCAGCATAGGAAGGATTATCAGAACACAGGGGAGGAAAGGAGAGCTCAGAGTGAGACTTCATTCCGAACGTTTCCTCGAGCCTTTTTTTTTCACGGCTCTTTTTTAGGATCTCAGGGGATCTGCAAGAATTTGAGGTCGAATCTTTTAGGCCATTCCGGGAATTCTGTATCATCAAATTGAGGGGGATCGATACCCTTGACCTGGCAGAAACCCTCAAGGGGCAGGAGATTTGGCTCCCTGAGAAAGCTCTTCATCAACTGGGGAAAGGAAAGTATTACCTGTTCCAACTCAGCGGCTGTTCCGTGGTCACAAAAGAGGGTGATCCGGTCGGACTGGTTAAAGATATCCTGTTCATACATGAGAACGATCTGATTGTTGTCGATAAGGGGGGGAAGGAAATATTCGTCCCCTTCACAGAGTCCATCTGTATCGGAGTGGACCTTGAGAAAAAAGAGATCGTCATTGATCCTCCGGATGGGCTTTTGGACTTGAATGAGATTTGATATAATAACAATCTTTCCCGACATGTTCGGGAGTTTGTTCTCGGGAGGTGTGGTAAAAAAAGCCCTGGAGAAGGGTTTGATCGAAGTCGAAGTCCACGACCTGAGAGATTATTCGGAGTCAAAGCACAAACAGGTGGATGACCGTCCGTTTGGCGGAGGACAGGGAATGGTTCTCAAGCCAGAGCCCATCTTTTCTGCTGTTGAAAAAATTCGAGGCGGACAGGATATCCCGGTTTACTTGCTTTCTCCCCAGGGAAAGAAATTTGACCATCGCATGGCGGAAAACCTGGCGGAAATGGCGAGGTTGATCCTGATATGCGGTCGGTATGAAGGAGTGGATGAGAGAGTGATGAAATATCTGGCTACCGAGGAAATATCCATCGGTGATTTTGTGCTCACAGGTGGTGAGCCAGCAGCATGGGTTATCGTGGATGCTGTGTCTCGTTTCGTTCCTCGAGTCGTCGGAAAAATCGAGTCGGTCAGACAGGAGTCTTTTATCGAAGGACTTTATGATTTTCCACACTATACTCGCCCCCGGGATTTTGCCGGTATGACCGTTCCGGAAGTTTTGTTCTCTGGAGATCATAAAAAGATCCAGGATTGGCGAAGAAGAAAGGCCCTGGAAAAAACATGGCGTCTTAGACCCGACTTGATCGACCAAAAAAAAATGACGCCAGAAGATGAAAAAATATTGGAAGAAATACGCAAAGGAAGGAAAGAAAAATGAGTCTTATGAATATGGTTGAAAATGAGCAACTGAATAAAAACCTCGATCCGTTCAAAGTGGGAGATACCCTTAAGGTACATGTGATCATCCGAGAGGGGAATAAGGAGAGGATACAAATCTTTCGTGGGGATGTTATAGCCAAGAGAAGAACGGGTGTCGGGGCTACGTTTACCGTCCGGAAAATTTCTTTTGGAGTGGGAGTGGAGAGAGTTTTCCCGCTGCATTCCAAAATGATCAAAAAGATCGAGGTTGTAAGACGGGGAAATGTCCGGCGTGCCAAGCTGTATTATCTCCGGAGCTTGAAGGGCAAAGCCGCCAGACTTAAAGAAGCGAGATAAGCTCAAAAAAATCAGGGTCCCCATTTATCATACAGAAATTCGACTAAATAAATGGAGTGTGCTTTAATAGAAAGGGTAATCCGAAGGTGGCAGATTTTTATTTCGAGAAAAATTTACTGAAAAAAGGCTATGCAAACATCGCCGGTATCGATGAAGTTGGGAGGGGAGCACTTTTTGGCCCTGTTGTCGCTGCGGCGGTGATTTTCTCGAAAGATTTTATCCAGAACAATAAAGAAGCCTGGGTATTTGAAGTCGATGATTCCAAGCTTCTCACTCCCAGGAAAAGAGAAAGATTTACCAAAGCCATTTTAGCTTCAGCCAAAGCTGTGGGCATCGGCATGGCAACGAACAGAGAAATAGATGAAAAAAATATTCGCTGGGCTTCTTTCGAAGCCATGAGGAGAGCCATAAAAAAAATGTCCGTGTGTCCGGATTTTCTTCTAGTGGATGGTTTTCAGCTCCCCAGCGTTGAATGCCATCAATGGGGATTGCGGCAAGGAGATCGGAAGAGCATTTCCATCGCTGCTGCCTCCATCGTGGCGAAAGTTTTACGAGATCAAATGGTGAATACGCTGGACACGGTTTATGAGGGCTATGCTCTTGCAAGACACAAAGGATATGGGACGAGTGCTCATCTGCGGGCCCTTGAAGAAAAAGGCCCCACCATTTTCCACAGAGTTTCTTTCCGCCCTCTGAATCAGGAAAAAAGATGATTCAAAACAAAGACAGAGCCAAAATTGAAGCGCTCGCTGAAAAGTACATCAAAAAGGAAAAATACGAAGAAGCTATCACAGAATATCAAAAGCTACTATCTGGAGATGAGCAAGATGTTCAAGTCTGGAATATCATCGGGGATTTGTTTATCAAGGCGAATAAAAATGAGAAAGCGGTCGGAGAGTTTAAAAAGATCGCCGCTCACTTCGAAGAGAGAGGAATTTTCACTAAATCCATCGCGATATACAAGAGGATCTCTCGGCTAACTCCTGACGACATCCAAACGCTCAAAAAATTGGCAGATCTTTATTGCGATCGTGGATTCGTCTCCGAAGCAAAAGCGGAATATTCGAACCTTGCCAAAAAACTCACGAAAAAAAACGAAACGGAAGAGGCTATAGCCACTTACAAAAAATTGTTGAAATTGGACAGTGACGATGCAGAATCTCGGCTGAATCTGGCCGAGTTGTTAATACAGGAAAAACAAGTGGATAAAGCCGTGGAAGAGCTCAATGAAGCAGCCGAGCTCAAGATGCGGATGAATTCTTTTAAAGAAGCGGATGGGATTCTCAAAAAAGCGAGGTCTTTGGACAAAGATCATCCCAGGACCTTGGAAAACATGATCGATCTGTTCAAACTGGAGAAAAAAAGAAAGGAAGCCCTGAAACTTGTCCATGAAATCCTGAGAAAAGACAAGGAGAATTTAAAAGCCCTTTATTTATTGGGGGATTTGTGTTTTGAAGATGAAGAGCTGAATAAAGCAGAAGAGATCTTTGTAAAGATCCTTTCTATCCAGCCTAAAGAAATCGAGGCCAGGGTTCGGCTGGGCCGCATCCATATTCAGAAGAATGAATGCGATAAGGCTTTCGATCTTTACCAACCTCTTGTAGACACCCTGGCTAAAAAACACAGGGAGGACAAAGCTATCGGGCTCCTCGGCCTGATCCTGACAGCACAAAACGATCATCTCCAGTCCTTGGAAAAACTGGCCAGCATATACAAGGAAAAAAAGCAGAATAAAAGTTACGAGATCGTTATTCGAAGGCTTAAGAAGGAATATGAAAAGAAAAAGTTGACCGAGAAAATCGCCTCTCTCGAAGAGGAGATCGAGGAGATCGCGCCCGAAGAGAAAAAAGTCGAGCCAATTTCTTTGGGGGCATCAACTAAATCTCCTGAGCCAAATGTCCCTGAATCTGAAGTCCCCCAGTCTGAAACCCCTGAGCCTGTGACGGCTGAACATGAAGAGACCGAACTTGAAATAGTCGAGATCGAGCCCTCCCTTCCCGATGCAGAGGAAGAGACGGATGATGAGATGATTGCGATGAATTTGGAAAAAGCAGACCGTCTCATCCAACAAGGACTGATAAGAAATGCCAGAAGAATTCTGGAAGACCTCAAGGCGAGATTCCCGGGAGATGAAGGCATTGATGAAAAAATCAAAGAGCTGGGATCCCTCACATCCCAGGTCAAGGGAGATGGGATCGTCGAGCAAGTCGAGAAGTCTTCTTCCAAAGATACGGAGTTGTTCCAGGGAGGCGAGAAGCTCACATCCGCCGAGATCTTTGCCGATACAGATATCGTTCCTCTTGTTTCTCAGGAAACAGGCGAGAAGAGGTATTTCGATCTTTCCCGTCAGCTGGAAGAAGAACTGGAAGCGATCCGGCATATCTTCTACCAGCAAACGAGAGGAGATACCACCGTTGTCGAAAAGGAATTGTCGGCGATCGTATCGGATTTCAAAATCAAAGTGGATGAAAAAATCGGAACAGCTGATATGGAGGCGCGGTATAATCTGGGGATCGCCTATCTTGAACAAGATCTCATCGATGAAGCTATCATAGAGTTTATGCTGGCTTCCCAGGACGAAAAATGGGAGATGGACAGTTTTACTAACCTGGGAGAATGCTACAAACGGCAGAACGATTTTAACGAAGCCATAAAGTGGTATGAGAAAGCCATGGAACTCGTCGGGGGAGATTCCATCCAAGCCTATGCTCTGAAATATGAAATCGCTTCCCTCTATGAAGCGAAAAAAGAATCGGATAAAGCGTTGCGGTTGTTTGGAGAAGTTCTGGAATGGAATCCAGAATACGGAGATGTGACAACCAGGATAAAAAGCATAGAAGAACAAGCCTCGAAGTGATATTCTAATAATACCGATCCATCCCTTCCCTCAATTCCGGTCTGCAAAATTGGCGGACCTGGTCGTGCGAAGGATTATGTGAGAAAAGATAAATCCATTAATCGTTATCAGTATAGTTCGACCGATGGAAGAAAAGTGTTTATTGCCTTTAGAAAAAATGTTGGATGTGATCATCCAGGAGATCCCTTCCCAACTAGGTGCGATCCTCCTCATCGATATAAACGGCCAGATAATCGATCAGGTAATGCGGCAGGGGCCTGGGGATGAAGGAAAAAGAGTTCGTAAAGATATAGCCAGAGATGCCATCGAAAATGGGCATCCGATGATTTTGTCCGGCCCTCACATGGGAATTCCCGATCATGTCCTTTGCCTTCCTCTTGCCGATTGGGAGAAATCCTTCGGTTGTGTCTATTTGGCGAGGAGGGAAGAGGAACAAGTTTATTCCGACCGCGATATGGATGTTTTGGCGGCCTTTGCCAAACCTGTCAGCGTTATCTTGAAAAGAAGCGCAAAAATGGAAAACTCCTCTCGGGTCGTCGGGCTTTGCCCGTCCCGTTTGATCGGAAAGAGCAAAGACTTCTTTCGTGTTTTGCATTTCATCGACTGTGTGAAAAATAATGATATCCCTGTCTTTATTTCTGGTGAAAGCGGTACAGGGAAAGAGGTCGTCGCCAGGACAATCCATGAATCGGGGTCCAGAAGATCCCATGCGTTCGTAGCTATCAACTGCGGAGCTATTCCTGATCATCTCCTGGAGAGCGAGCTATTCGGTTACGCCAGAGGAGCCTTTACAGGTGCCGTGAAGGAGAAACCAGGTCTTATCGAAGAGGCGAACAAAGGCACTTTTTTTTTGGATGAAATCGGGGACCTCTCCCCTCCACTCCAGGCTAAGCTTTTACGAGTCATCCAAGAAAAAGAGATCCGCCGGATAGGCGAGAATCGAATGCGCCAGATCGATGTCCGTTTCATTTCTGCAACGAACAAAAACATCGAGGAAGAGGTCAGCGAAGGCCGTTTCCGGGAAGATTTGTATTATCGTCTCAATATTGTATCTGTCAATCTTTCCCCTTTGAGGAAAAGGAGAGAGGATATCTTGAGCCTAGTGAATCACCTTTCCGAAAAATATTGCCGAGAGCTAAAACGAAATAGAGTCTATTTTACTCCTGCAGCCATCCAGCTTTTGCTGGGATATTCTTGGCCCGGGAATGTGAGAGAACTTCAGAATGAGATCCAAAGGTGTTTGATTCTTTGTGATGGGAGTAGTTTGATCAAAGAGGAATACCTGTCCGATAAAATCCACCATAATAATCAGGATCCCGGAATACATTTGTCCGATTATTTCCATGCCAAAGCCGCATTCGAGAAGAAATTCCTGAACGAAGCCTTGGCGAGGAGCGACTATAATCGAACGCGAACGGCTGAAGAGATCGGGCTGAGTAGACAAGGGCTGTTCAAGTTAATGAAAAAACATGGCATTCTGTCTGTCCCTAAAAATGAACGGATATGAAATGAAACCGAAATTTGATATTCTTATAGGGCGAAATGATCAAAGCGAAGCGTCTTTTCTTGTTTTTTTTCTGTTTCATAGCCCCTGGGATCTTATTGCACGCCCAACAACAGGACACTCAGGAAGAAACGAAAACACTGAATGAGATTCTGGAGAAAACCGGAAAATATTGTGGGCGGTTGAAAAAGGTTGTGTTTGATTTTGTCTGTCATGAAAACATCACGGAAAAGACCTACTTTTATGAGGCGAAAAGGCCCAAGGTGAATGTGGATGGCATTGGGGAACGCCTTTTGATAAAAGACCTGAAATTCAAAAGAGCCAAGACCAAGACCTATCATTATGATTACCAGATGGTCAAAAAAGGGAATGAGGGATTCGAAAAAAGGATTTTGCTCCGAGAGGACAAGAAGAAAAAGCATCAAGAAAATGCCCAACTTAAACTTCAGCGTTTTGCAGCCAAATATTTGATCTACGGACCAGTGGGGTTCCTCAGCGAATATTGGCAGGATTATTTCGATTACAAAATAGTCGGGGAAGAGACAGTCGAAGGCCGGAATGCCATCGTCATTGAAATCCTTCCTAATTCACACCGTGAGGAAAATTATAGCTTCGGCACTGTCTGGGCCGACAAAGTGGATCACAGCATTCTCAAGATAGAGTGGGACCAGCGTTCTATCAAGGATATCAAGCACACGGTGGAATCTCGGGCTGGAGAGCTGAAAAGAATGGTGGTTTGGGGAGCGCTTTATGGCGTCGAAAAAAATGGCATCCGGTTTCCCAGCCGGCAATACATCGAAGAGACCTACCTTTCTCCCTCTGGAACAAAATACACAAAATACAAGGTCGACATCCTATACGATAACTACAAATTTTTTATAGTGGAGACAGAAGTAAAAATTCGTTAGCTTGTCTGAGATAATATTTTCTGATAAATTATTTATCCGATGAAGATGGAAGAGGAAAAGAAAAAAGTCTTTTGTATCCATTGTCCTGGGTGCCAGAAGGTCCTTTGGATCGATCCTGTAACCCAGCAGGTTATCAAATCAGAAATGGGGAAACGCAAAAAAGGCTCGTTGGACGAGCTTTTGGTGCGCGAAAAGAAAAAAAGAGAGGGATTCGAGAGAAAGTTCGAGGCCACTTCCGAGATGCAGAGGGAGAGGAAGGAGAAGGCTCGAGAGATTTTTGAAAAAGCGCTGACCAATATCGACAAAGAGGACACTTAATAAAGTCTGGGTGGATTGGATCAGCTCCCGATCTGTGTTTCATCCTCTCTTATTTTTGGCGCCATCGTGAATTGAGTGAACCCGAATAAGGCCAGGATCAGCACAGCCGCATAATTCATGATAGCCCAGGGAAGGTAGGAAAAGGTGGAAACGCCGAGTGTGGCTGTTATGTATACGCCTGCCATGCTCCAAGGAATCAGAGGGACGATGATAGCTCCACTCTCCTCGATGATACGGGATAGGTTTTTAGCCGCAAGTTGCTTTTTTTTGTAAACCGGCGCCAAAAGCTCTCCCGGAATGATCATGGACAAATAGCTGCTCCCTGTGACCAAGGCCGTCACGATGGAGGTTGCGATCGTCGTGAGGACGATGCTCCAGACCTTGTTGGCAAATTTCATCACATTGTCCAAGATCACCGACAAAAACCCTGTGCGTTGCATGATGCCGCCGAAGCTGAAAGCCGTGAAGGCGACCAATTGAGTCTCCATCATGCTCATCATTCCCCCTCGGCTTATCAGGTCGTCTACCTGTTGCACTCCTGTGTTGGCTTGATAACCGGTGTTAAGTGCCGTGGCGATTTCAGTGATGGAAGCTTTCTGGATCAAAAGGGCGATAATTCCAGCAACGAAGGATGAGAGGAGCATTCCTGGTATGGTCGGTTTTTTGGTTGCCGCAAAGTAAAAAACGATGGCCATCGGGAGAAGGAGAAGGATGTGGAAATGAAAATGCTCCTTCAAGGTTTGAGTGATGAGAACCATGGTTTTGGACTCGACGGAGTCCGCTCCATACTTCAGGCCCACAACAAAATAGACGAATAAACCCAGAAGCCAAGCTGGGGTAGCTGACCAGAGCATATGTTTGATGTGATCGAATAAATTCGATCCCGCTGCAACAGGAGCCAGGTTGGTGACATCCGAAAAGGGCGACATTTTGTCACCGAAATAAGCCCCGGCAACGATGGCTCCGGCCGCAGGCCCAAGTGGTATGCCCAGGCCCTTGGCAATTCCGATGAAGGCGACACCGAGAGTTCCGATCGTCCCCCATGAAGTTCCGGTGGCGATTGAGGTAAGGGAACAAACAAAGCAGGCAGTCACAAGAAAAAATTTTGGGGAGATCAATTTCAAGCCGTAGTAAATGACCATCGGGATGGTGCCGCTAGCGATCCAGGATCCGATCAGAATGCCCACGCAAAGCATGATCAGGATAGCGGGCATAGCCTTATGGATGCTGTCCACGATACCTCTTTCCATCTCTTGCCAGCTGAAACGCAACAGAAAGCCTAGACAGCCAGTCAAAAAGGCCGCAGCTACGAGAAGCACTTGCGGGCGAATTTTGTACATGCCATAGCCTATCCCTAAAAGGAGACCCATGGCGATCATTGGGATCAGAGCGACTGCAAGGGTTGGCTTTTTTCGGGCAGGGGTTTTTTCATTCGGCGTAATGTTCATTTTGACCGTCCTATCCTATTGGTGAAGTTTCTGTTTTGGTCGATTCACTCTCGTTCATTCAGGAAAAAGTGCCCTTGACAAGAGGTTTGCCGTCGGCCATCATTTTCCGGCCCATTGCGAAGGAATCTGTCAGGTTAAAATCTTTGTCCAACAGGAGAAGATCGGCATCCTTGCCCGGCTTGATTTTTCCTTTTTGTTGCAGTTTGTAGAAAACAGAGGGTGTCGTGCAAAAGAGGCGAATGCAATGCTCCATATCCAAGACTTCCTTTTCGAGAAGATAACGGAAATTTGACCAAAGGTTTTTTTGGGTAGCGATAGCCAAACCGACCAATCTGCCGCTGTCATCAAACACCGGCATGCTGCCGTTGCTGTCGGAACTGACAGTGATATGGTCCAAGGGGGCATTTTTTTCCTGGCAGAGTTTAAGGGATGAGGCTAGGCTGATAAGCCCCTCATCGGAAGAAGGATCCTCTTCAGGCGTGATATCGATAAATCCTCCTTGAAGAATGAATCGGATGGCCTCATCAAGAAGTTCTGGATTTCGGTTAACATGAGTGGGGATGACTTGGGTTATCGGGATCTCTGTTTCCCTGATCAAACGGAACAGATATTCCAGCTTCCTTGATCCATCTCCGAGGTGGCAGTGCAGCACCCCCGCTTTCTGCCCCAGCATTCCTCCCACACGGCATTCGGCAGCCAATCGGGCGAATTCAGCGAATGTCGGTTGTGATGAGCGGTGATCAGAAATGGCGATTTCTCCAGCACCGATGATTTTATCGATCAATGCTATATCCGAACGCACACTCCCTGTAAGGGTGAGAACGGGAATCTGATAAGATCCCGTAAAAACATAAGTTGTCACGCCTTCGATCTCCAGTCCTTTGGCTTTGGCAAGGAGGGACTCCATGTGGCGGGTTGTCCCATCCGTACCCAGGCAACCTATTACCGTTGTCACCCCCGAACCGATGATTTCCTGTACGGTAATTTCCGGGGCTCGGGTTGCTGGCCCTCCTTCGCCTCCTCCCCCGAGGATATGGACATGGCTATCGATGAATCCAGGAATCACCCATTTATTCGAAGCGTCTTCTTCCACAACAGGAAAGCCCGAGATCTTGATTTTACCGGGATCGGATACTGCCCCGATCTTCGAGCCCAGGATCAAGATATCTTTTTTGTCCAAGGGAGAGGGGTCGAAAACATGCCCTCCCCTAATCAAGGTGGCCATGCTAGCGGATCTGCCTGCGGAAATTTCAGGTGACATTTATTCCGTCGCTACGTTATCATGGTTTTTTCTGATTTTCAAGCGCAATAGTAAGCCTCTTTATTTCTGTGATATCAGAAGGGTTAATGCTCTGTTCCCCTGGTAGTCCGGATCTCTAATCCTTTATCAAAGTTGTGCTCAATACATCCTCGCCGTCTGACTTTGTCAGATTCCCACGAAAAGCTGCTCGGGAAGGCTGGATTAGGTTGGGACAGGGTCTTCAATGGCCGCTTCAACCATCCCTAAAACCAAAATTATCACGGAAATAAAGAGGCCTCCAGCGCAATAGGACCGGATCCAAAAAAAGGAGCAAAAAAAGGAGGGGCGATTTTTTCTTCCAGTTGTTTATGCCAGCATCCAATGTGTTATAATAGTACAAAATGCCTAGCATAGAAGCGGAATTAAAAAAAGTAAGGCCTCAGATTGAAAAACTCTGTGATTTTTTGCTGCTCGGGAAAAAAGTGGAGGTGAAAGGCCAGAAGAATATTGTCCACGAGGGGCCTAATATCATCGTGGGTAACCATTGTGGAACGTTCAAGGATGGGGCGATTATCTGGAAGATCGTGCCTCGGCCGATCTTTTTCACAGCCAATAGAATGATTTTTAATAGAGAAGAGCTAACCGTTCTTGTCAGAGAGCATTTTCAATTTCACATGAAAAGCCTTGGATATTTTTTGAATCTGGTTCTCCATCCCATAACATCTAGGTTGATCAATTTTGTCTCTAGCGCTCTGCCAAGAGCCGGGACCATTCCCGTGGACTTAACGAGACAGAAAAAACTGGCCATAGAAAAATGCCAGGAGTATTTGAAAAAAGGAAGAGCCATTATTGCCCTGCAAGGAAATGGAAAAATCAGGAAAAACGATCCCAATCCTTATGTCAGTCCTTTTCGGAAGGGGCCTTCGATCCTTTCTTACAACCTCTATAAAGAAGAAAATATCCCCGTGGCTGTAACGCCTCTGGCCTTTTTCGGTACCCAAATCCCAGTGTTCATCCCCGGCAAGATCAAAGTGAACATCGGGGAGCCCATGTATATTGCCGATTATATGGCTGATGATTTTGCATCCAGCGTGGAGAGATTCCGAGAGGCAATGGAGCGTAGAGTGAAGGATCTCTTCATGGAACTCATCAAAACCTAAGCATCCCCTTTACTTTTCCTGCTCTCCTCCGAAACGGGATAGAATGTCTTGGTTTGTCTTCAAGAAAAGATCGTATCTTATTTTGACTTCTTTATCCTCCTGCAACTTGGCAAGATAGGAGGAAAAGAATTTGTTTTGCTTCATCTCTAAAAAATTTTCTCTTTCGGTTTCTTTTACCGTTTCAAACTCTTCCCTTGTGACCTCTTTCCTGTCGAGGATCCTCACGAGTGTATATCCTGATTCAAATTCCACAGGATCGCTAGCTTCATTCAAGGGGAGTGAAAACGCAAGCTCGTCGATCTCTCTGTTTTCTCCGATTACACCGATGTATTGCCCTCTTTTGTGTTCCTCGATTGTTTTATATTCGAGTCCATGATCCTCTGCGAGATTTTCCAATTTCTTTCCGTTCAGCTCCTGTTTTACCTGTTTGAGCCGTTCGATGGCGATCTCCTTTTTTTTCAGGTCCGTAAAGTCCTCTGTGACCTTTTGTTCAACCTCATCGAAGTTGGCCGGACGAGGAGATTCGATCTTCATCAGTTGAGCTAAGCCGACTCCTTGGTAGGTGTATATCGGAGAAGAGATCTCCTTTTCTGCGATATTGAACAGGGTCATGCTTATGGAACCAGAAGGATCGATATCCTCCAACGGATCGTTTTGTTTGAGAAGGCCAGAATTACGGATCCCTAATCCCAAGGTTTGGGCTGCAACATCCAGGCTTTTTTCTTTTTTTGCGGCTTTTTCCAAACGCGATATTTCCTGTTCGGCCATCTGCCGCGCTTTTTCATCGGTGAGGATGTTGGTGATTCTTTCTTTCACGATCTCGAGCGGTTGAGTGGATTCCGGCACTTTTTCCGTCACCTTGAGAATAACCATCCCCTCTTCGATCTCAAGGGGGCCGGAAACCTCATCTTGCAATAACCTGTTGATCTCGTTCTGCTCTTGTTGGGACAAGCTCTTCCATTCGTACAAACCCCAATCCCCGGATTCTGCAGATTTTTCATCCTTGGAAAACAGTCTGGCCAACTCTCCAAAGTCTCGACCCTTCTCTATTTGGCCGAGCAAATCATTCGCTTCGCTCCTCACGGATTCTTTTTCCTGATCCTCGAAGGGAAGATAGATACGGCTGGCTTTGATCTGTTCGGGTTCCTTGAAACGAGCCTTGTTGTCTTCATAATATTTCTCGATTTCCGAATCGGTCAATTCAACTTTCGTTTTTAAGTCCTCGGTTTTCACAAAGTAATAATCAGCTTCTCTTCTTTCCGGAATGTTGTATATGGCTTTGTTTTTTTCGAAATATTCTACGAGTTCATCAGGGTCGGGCTGATTATCCCAAGCCACCTTGTCCAGTTCCAAGATAACGTATTCCATCCGGGCGGTGTCGTTGGCTTTCTGATAGTTTTCCCACAACTCCTCATCGGTTACAGTGACGCCGGCAGTGAGGACATTGATAACTTTTCCCATGATGGTTTCTTGTCGCAAGCTCTTTTCGAATTTAGAAAGAGGAATGCGATTCCAATCCAGAATTTTCTGGTACTGCGCGAAACCGATAAACTGCCCATCTTTTTGGAATGCAGGATAACTCATAATTTTTTTCCGGATTTCATCATCTGTGGCTTTTATGCCCATCTCTTTGGACAATTGCATCAAGAGAGATTGCTGGATGAGCTGATTCAATACTTGCTGGGGGATGTTGAGTTGTTGGATAAATTGGCTGTCGAGCTCCCGGTACTCCCTGCGAATGTCCTCTATCCTTTGCTGTAAGGTTTGTTGATACAGAGTCAAGGAAATTTTCTCCTTTCCCACAGTCGCCAAGGTGTTTGTCCCCCTCCCCTCTCCGAGAGAGCCAGCGCCGCCCCAAACCGCAAAGATGGAGATGATAAAGGCTATGATCACGAACCAAAGGGTAGGAGCGAGGGATTTCAGGTTTTTTCTCATCGATTTTAGCATGGTTTCACCTCTATCTTGTTTTCACTCCCGATCTCTCATTCTTCCATGATACCACGAATCTTCAATCTATGGGTGAGCTTGAATCCCAAGATCCTTTATTCTCGCAGTAGATGCCGAGAGATCACGAGCCGTTGTATTTCAGAAGTCCCCTCATACAGTGTGAGGACCCGAGCATCTCTATACAGTTGTTCGACTGTGAATTCTTTGGAATATCCATATCCTCCATGGATCTGCAGCGCCAGGTACGCAATCTTGTTAGCGGCCTCGGAAGCATACAGTTTGGCCATGGATGCCTCCTTGGATACCGGAATGCCTCTATCCAGCAAGTTCGCTGCCCTGTAGGTGAGCATGCGGGCAGATTCAATCTGAGTTGCCATATCCGCGATCATGAATTGGACAGCCTGGAAATTATCGATGGTTTTACCGAATGCCTCTCTTTGTTTGGCATATGTGACGGCCTCATCCAGTGCCCGTTGAGAAAGCCCGACCGCTTGAGCGGCGATTCCTACGCGTGAACCGTCGAGACAATGCAGTGCGATCGAAGCGCCCTTGCCCTCCTCCCCGAGGAGATTTTCCGCAGGGATAAGACAATCCTCAAGGATGATCTCAGCGGTAATGGAGGCGTGTATGCCCATTTTTTCTTCTATGCGGGAAATCTGCAAATTCGGCGAGTCCTTTTCTACGATAAAAGCGCTCAATCTTTTTTTGTCCTTTTGGTTCTCTGTAACGGCGAAAAGGATGTACGCTAATGCATCGCTCCCTGTAGTCACCCAAGCTTTCGTTCCGTTCAAGACATACATGTCCCCTTTTTTTTCGGCCTTGGTGTTCAATCCATGAATATCCGATCCGGCCCCTGGCTCGGTGAGGGCAAAGGCCCCGAGCAATTCTCCTTTAGCGGCCTTGGGCAAGAATTTTTCTTTTTGCTTATCGGTGCCGAACTGAAGAATGGCCTGAGAGAATAGGCAGCTGTGGACACTGACTATCACGGAAAGGGAAGGGAGAGCTCGGCTGATTTCCTCCAGAGTTATCATAAGGGAGAGGGCGTCTGTTTTTATCCCGCCGTATTCGGGAGGAATGGACATGCCCAGGATTCCTAGGTCTGCAAGCTTTATTAGCAGATCTTTCGGGAATTGATGGGATGTTTCCAATGCTTTTGCATGAGGTTTGATCTCGTTCTGGGCAAAATCCTGGATCATTCGTTTGATCAGGATCTGGTCTTCCGTGAGTTCGAAATTCACTTTTTATCCTCTTCCTGAAAATAGGGGAGAAGTTGATCATAGGTTGTGTGAAGATCCTTCAACACAACCTTGGTTTTTCCGACGAGCGGCATGAAATTGGAATCTCCTATCCAGCGGGGAATGACATGGAGATGATAATGGTCCGCCACACCGGCTCCTGCACTGTGCCCGATGTTCATTCCGGTGTTAAAACCTTGAGGATTGTACTCTTTTCTTAAAATTTTTAGGCATTTCTTAAGGAGTTCCATCATTTCTTCTGTGGATTTTTTTTCGGACAGCTCGATGGAATCCAGGTGTTTGTAGGGGGCTATCATCAAGTGACCCGGGGTGTATGGATATTTGTTCAAAAGGATGAAATTATGATCTCCCCTGAATAACACGTAGAAAGGCTTATCGTTTTGTTTCTCTAAAGCCTTGCAGAAGATACATCCCTTCATTTTAAACACTTTTTTAACATATTCTTCTCTCCACGGCGCAGTGATGTATTCCATTACCTGTTGATCATGTTTTTGATTATTTTGCTCGGTTTGAAATACAAGACTTTTTTAGGCGGTACCTGGACAGGTTTTCCTGTGCGAGGATTTCTTCCCGAGCGAGCTCCTCGAGTACGAAACCGAAAACTCCCGAATCCTCTGAGTTCGATTTCTTCTCCTCGATGCAGAGCATCCTTCATCGTTTGAAAAAAAAGATTGACTCCCATTTCTGCTTCTTGCTTTGAAATATTCATTTCTTTCGAGATCTTGTTGATCAAATCAGCTTTTATCATCCTTTCCCTCCTTTTTTTTCGTCGTTTTTTTGGCTTTCTTTTTCGGAGCTTCTAAGTTTATAAGCTTATCTTTCATCAAATCACCAAGAGTATGACGGTCATCCTGTTTTTGGACGTACTTTTGGTATTCCATTTTTTGCACATCCATCTGTGCTTGTCTAAAACTTAGAGAGATCTTTTTCTCTTCTTGATTCAATTTTAAAATTTTGGCTAGTTTTTCATCCCCGACCTTAAAAACATCGGCTGGATTTTCGATCTTATGATCATCCAGTTCGGATAGAAAAACAACGCCCTCTATTCCAGGGGTGATTTCAACGAATACGCCAAAATTCGCCAGACGAACGATCCTCACCTTGACTAGGTCACCCACTTTTTGACGCGCAAAAAAATCTTCCCATATGTCTCCTTCCAGCTGTTTGATGCCAAGGGAGAGTTTTTGCTTGTCCACGTCAATATTGAGGATAATGGCTTCAGCCTCCTCTCCCACTTTTAAAAGATCAGAAGGATGTTTGATCTTTTTCCAACTCATGTCCGAAATATGTATGAGGCCCTCGATCCCTTTTTCCACTTCCATGAATGCTCCGAAATCTGTAATACTGGTAATTTTCCCTTTTACCCGGGATCCCGGGCTGTAAGTCTGTCTGAATGATTCGAGGGGATGAGGAGTGATCTGTTTGAGGCCCAAGGAGATTCTTTTCGTGGAAGGATTTAGTGCCAGGATAGTGACTGTAACCTCTTCTCCTGGAGAGAGGACTTTTTTCGGGTGGACCGGCTTGCGCGACCAGGACAGATCAGAGACATGAACCAAGCCCTCCACACCAGGTTCCAGTTCGACAAACGCGCCAAAATCGGTCAGGCTAACAACTTTCCCGACAACCTTTTGTCCCACCATATATTTACCTTCGATGTCTTCCCAGGGATCGGTGCTTAGTTGCTTGAATCCCAAGGAAATTTTTTCCTCTTTTTCATCAAACCCGAGCACGATAGCCTCGATATCCTGCCCTACTTCGAAAAGCTCCGTTGGATGGTTAATCTTTCCCCAAGCCATGTCCGAGATATGCAGAAGGCCCTCGATCCCTCCAAGATCGACAAAGGCGCCAAAATTCGCGAGAGATTTGACTCGACCTTTTACTTTTTTCCCGGCACTCAACTGGTTGAAGATACGTCTCTTCTTTTTCTCCCGTTCATCTTGGAGATAAAGTTTTCGGGAAAGGACGGTGTTTTCTGTCTTCCTGTCGAACTTTATGACTTTGAATTTGTACAGATTCCCGATGAGCTTTTCCGTATCTTTCCCCACATTCACATCAGCATGAGAATCAGGAAGGAATGCCGCGATCCCCACATTGACATTGAATCCATTCTTTATTTTTGACGTGATCTTTCCGACGATCCAGGAATTGTGTTGATAGGCTTTCTCCAGATTATTCAGCGCTTTTATCGCGATCGCTTTCTTTTTTGAGAGAATGAGATATCCCTCTCGAAGATTCCCTTTTTCGAGCACGGCTTCAACGTCATCTCCGGACTGGAGGGAGCTAGGATCTTGATGGTCGATAAAGTCTTCGATCGGGATGATGCCCTCAGATTTGAATCCCACATCCACGATGACATGGGTGGAGGTAACTTTTATGACTTTTCCCGTGAGAACTTTGCCGGGGGTTAGTTCTTTCGTGTTGAATTGGTATTTTTCTAGGAGATCGGCATAATCCTCTTTGGTGATATCCTCATCTTTTTTTGGATTTTTGATTAACTCTGACATTGGACCCTCTTTTCCGAAAGATATTGGAGCTTATGGCTAGATTTAATTTTAGCCACAGCTTCTTGGATAGCTTCTGGAGGAGTGTATGCTCCCCAGGCAAGGTCATTTTTCTCCAAGAAAGAAATGCTTATACTATAATATTTATGGTCTCTCTGTCAATCTAAATATAGGCAAAATCTGCACTTAAGCTTATTTGGGGGATCTGAGAAAGGCGCCAATTCCGGCTTGTTCGATTTCGGTGGAGGAAGGAATGTTGTGGAAAAGGATGGCAAGATCTGGATAAAGTTCATGCAGAGCGGAGACGAGAGCGTTAAGAGAAGCTAAATGCCGGGAAACCCTTCGTTTGAGCGGAATCCCCTCCTCGCTGAAGGGAATATATAACCGGCCGAGTTTTGCTGCCTTCTGATAATTCTTATCCTTGCCTTCGATGATCAAGGATGCCGATGGTTTTCCTTTCAGCCTCCCATGGGATGTGCTGGCTGTTTCCAGAAGGATCGCGTGCGTTTCGGCAAAATCTCCCCATTCACGGTGGCTCAGTCCCCGCAGGTTGGGCGGTGAGGCTTCCAGCCGGATATCGACTCCTTCCATTTGGAGTGTCATCAGGGCAATGGCTGCCAGTTCAGCGCTCTTTTCATGGAAAACGATAGCGTTGATTACTGGATATTCCGGAGCTGCCTCATGGAGATCCACGGCCATATCTATCTTTTCAATATGGATGAGTCGCATGATCCCATACGCGATTCTTTCTGTCAGATAACCATGTTTCCTTCCTGGGTAACTCCGGTTGAGATTGCGGCTTTCTATGCCAGATAGTTTTTGTCCTGCCGGGTTGACATACAAAACAGGATCAGGCCACTGGTGGATGGGATTTGTCAACCGCGATCCATAACGGAACCACCTCGATCCCCCCGCTGTCTCGAAGGAATATTTCTGGGGATTTCCCTCCTGGGGATCAGTGTGCATGAATCCGCTGTTGTTGGCTCTCGGGAGGATGATGATCCGGCCTTGTTCGACTTCTAAGTTTTCCACAAGCAAAACGGCCGTGATGAATCCGGCCGGCTCATTCGGATGTGTTCCTCCGAGAACGAGAAGGGTTCCGCCCTTCTTTTGACCTTCGAATATGTATACGGTCGAATCTCCCGGAGAATTTTTCAGACCTGGAAAGTAATCGCTCAGTCTTTTTTTTGCTGTTAATTGCGAACTGGGGTATATGGCTTCTTCTTGGTGCATGCTCAGAAAATCGCGAGCTGAAAAATAACAGATCAAGGCTGTGAGAGTGAGGATAAAAAGCGCTTTAAAGTGATGTTTTTTCATTTGATGAGAAAAAGTCGCAACAGAAACATGATCAGCACGAGCATGCCACTCAATTGATCACTGATTTTTTTTTCGCGCATGATGAACCCAATGAGATGCAGGGTTAAATAAAAAACGAAGATATGATAAATAATCTGTATCATTTTTTTGTTCTACATAAATTTATCCAGGAAAGAGGCTAAAAGCAAAACGCCTATGCCCACAGCCAGAAGGAAAAAGGCCGGCACGATACAATAGCGGAGGACTTTGAAATAGTTTTTTTCTCCGACAACCTGGGCTGCGAATATGCCCGCCAACGCGGTGGGCGGCATGAGATCCCCGAGTCCGGCGATAGCAGAAAGGGCCGAAGCCGTGATAACGGCATTTTTGTTGATCAAAGCGAGGATAAAAGGGACACCCAGGATGGAAGCGGAGCCAAAGGCTGATACGGCGCCAAACAGAGGCATACTGATCCCTATCCCGAGATACAAGAGCACAGGGGGCAGGGATAGGAATGATAGGACGGCCCAGCCTCTTCCCCCTGTCAGGGTCATGATTTGGATAAACATGCCCACGCCCACCAGGATAGCGAGGATGGGCATGGCGTCCTTGACCGCTTCCTGGGTGATTTTGATGAAATGAAAGGGACGGCCACAGAACAACCCAACAAGACTCCCTAAAAGGAAGATGCCAGGAATTCCTATGTCAGGCACAACCTCCACCACGAAGCTTTGTCCCAACAGCATAACCAGAACAACGGCAAGAGGGGCGTAAAGACGAAGGCCATACCGGGAAAAGACAGATTCTGGCAGGATGGATTTCATCTCGTCATATTCGATAATCCTGATGTCCTTGTATCCCAGCCAGAGGGAAATGACTAAGGCCAACGGCACGACAATGACCAAAAGAGGAAGGGTCAGGCCCACATAGGGCATGTCCACTCCCGCGCCCATGATCATGACCAAAATATTCACAGGAGGGGCGATCATACCGAGGATGGCTCCCATTGCGACCAAAGCGGCGGTCTTGACTTTGGATAAACCCAATCGCATCAAAACAGGGGAAACCAGCACACCTGTGGTGAGGACAGCGGCGGTCGAAGATCCCGTGATCATCCCAGGAAACATGATCAAAACCATAACTGTGAGCAGAAGTGGGATTTTTCTCCGGTAGAAAGTCTTGAGCAAAAATGCGGTAATGGAGTCTAGAATACCCGATGCTTGGAGAACTTTCATAAACAGCATGGCTGACAGGATGATCAGGATGGTTTCAAAATAGCCGAAAGATCCCTCAACGAGATGGCGCAAGGCGAGGCCTTCACCGCCTAGGATCGCTCCGGCTAATGCCGCCAATGCCAGCGAGATACCGATGGGGAGTTTCAAGACCATGGCCAGGAGGGCAAATATACCCACCATCAAGAGGAAAATAATGGCTTCCGACAAGTCTGTCCTTAAATTCCGACCTTCTTAATCTTGAGCAAAGATGTCTTTCAGCGGTTTTTGAACCTCAATGGTTTTTTCTGCCTCTAGGACCGGGATATTGTTCTCTGCGCAAATTTTGGTGAATAGACCGTCCATGTTCCCGGATTTTACGACGATAACCATGTCAGCATACGGGAGAAAGGCCCTGATCATCAAGTCGGAAAGCTCTCCTCTCCTTGCCTCTCCTCCCAGGTGAAGACAGAGAATGGGGATACCTTTTTTTTGAGCTTCTTCGATCAGTCCCTTCACCCTGGCTTTTTCTTGGTCTAAGTCGAGACCGGCGGCTCCCAATCCTTTCATGCTCACGCCGATCACAAGAACCAGCGTTTTTTTATCCCCGAGCTCTTGATATGTTGCATGCTTAGAAAGGGTGGCCATAAGTCCAGCCCGTTTGACAAGCACTCCCCCGATTTGGACATCGGCACTTTGACCGGCAGACGTGATGAGAATGGGTTGCTCGAATCGAGGAAGGGATTCCCCGAGGCCGTTCGAGAGGAACAAGAGCGAGAGAGCTGAGATGAGGATCATGAAAAACATTAATTTTTTTTTCATTTTTCTCCCTTAAGTTTGAACTGCTGGAATATCAATATCCAGCTCCGGACCCATCCCTTCGGGAGTCTGCTCCTCCGATCACAAGATTTCTATCCTGATCGATAAGGATGCCCTGGGCGCCACCGAAATATTTGTCATAGGCCCCTCGGACTTCGAGGCTGTGCCCTATCTTTTCCAAAGAACGGCGTATGTGTAAAGGGACTCGGGATTCGACATAAAGGTTTTGTGCCCTTCCCCTTGAGGAATAGGAAAAAAAACGAGGCGCTTCGATGGCCTCATCCAGCGACATCCCGAATTCGACGATGTTGAGTATGATTTGAGTGAGGGAAGTGAATATCCTTGTTCCTCCAGGGGAACCGAGAACCAGATAAGGCTTTTCACCCTTGAAAAGGATGAGAGGGCCCATCGAACTGACCGGCCTTTTTTTTGAGCCGGGGGAATTGACCGAGTCGGGTTGCGGGGAAAAATCGGCCATCTCATTGTTCAATAGAAAGCCATCATCCTCGGGAACGATCCCTGAACCGAAAAAGTCGTTTATCGACTGTGTCAGGCTCACGATATTTCCCTGGTTGTCCATGACACCCAGGTGAGTGGTGTTTTCCTTTTCTATCGTATGCTGATCGAAGACGCCGAACGGGTAGGAGTTTTGGAGGGAATCGGGAGCGATCTTGGCAGCGATCTGTCGGGCATAATCTTTGGAGAGAAGGTGTTCGACTGGAACAGAAGTGAAGTCTGGATCGCCGAGATAGCGGACCTTGTCTGCGAAGACGAATCGGAAAGCTTCACTCAAATGATGAACGTATTCTATCGAATTGAAACCCCATTCTCTGACAGGCCAATGCGAGATGATATTGAGGAGTTGGATGATGTGAAGTCCGCCGGAGCCTGGGGGCTGGATGGTATACAAGGTGTAATCTTTGTAAGTCCCTTTTAAGGGAGGTTGTTCGACAGGAGAATACTGGGCTAGGTCTTCATGCCTCATGATCCCGCCGTTGCGCTGCACGGCTTTGATGATCTCCCCGGCGATCTCGCCCTCATAAAAATCCCGCCACCCTTGAGAGATGAGACGTTTGAAAGTTTTGGCCAAGTGCGGGTTTCGGTAGATATCACCCGGTTCGTAGGGAAATCCATCATGCAGATAGTCGCTCGATTCCCCGGCGTTTTGTAGGATTTTTTCATACTCGTCTTTATTGATCTGACTGAAAGTCTCGCTCACCGGGATTCCTTGTTCTGCCAAACGGATAGCGGATTCCAAAACATTTTCCAATTTCATCGTGCCGTACTTATCCAGAGCATAGACACATCCTGCTAAAGATCCAGGCACACCGACTGCGAGCCCATGTGATTTTCTCCAATTTTCCTGAATTTTTCCTTTATCCCAGTACATGGAGGCGGTCGCTTCGCCCGGTGCTTTCTCCCGAAAATTGATCACCGTGGTCTTTTTTTCTTTGGCCAGATAGATAACCATGAATCCCCCGCCTCCGATTCCCGAAGCGAAAGGTTCCGCTACGTTCAAAGCGAAGGCAGTGGCAACAGCCGCGTCCACAGCGTTTCCTCCTTTTTTAAGCATGTTCAAACCTGCTGCGACAGCATGCGGATGGGCAGCCACGACCATGCCCTTTTTTCCGATGTAATCATGTGGCCGATGACGATCTGCAGGCGGCGTCTGGACTGTCAAAGGAGGGGGTTGACAGGAGATTAGCAAAAACAAGAGAGGGAAAATGAAAAATTTCCTCTTAATCTGCATCTACGGTATTTTCCTCGTCCAGTATTCTGAGAATTTCCTCTTCCGATGGGAGGTCTTTGATATTGTTCAGCCCAAAATAGGTCAAAAATTTATCCGTGGTCCTGTAAATCAAAGGTCTCCCTGGGCTTTTTTTCCTCCCTGTTATCCTGACAAGTTTTTTTTGGAGAAGCGTTTTCAAAGAATATGTGGCGTCTACACCGCGCAAACCCGATATCTCGGCAAGAGTAATGGGTTGGTGGTAAGCGACGGTCGCCAGCGTTTCCAAAGCCGCAGTCGAGAGTTTGCTCTTTTGATCCAGGCTGAGAAGGCGCCGGATCCACTCATCATATTCGGATTTTGTCGAAAACAAGTAACCTCCAGCAGACTGGATGATCTGGATCCCTCTTTCATTGGAAGCGTAACTCTCCACCAGTTCTTGGATGGCATTTTCGATTTCGTTGTTAGAGAATTCCATGCATATGCTCTTGATCTTTTCAAGGTTCAGCGGTTCCAAGGACACGAAGATCAAAGATTCGATGACGTCTTTGAGCCGGGTCGTCATGATTGAGCCCCTTGTGCGGGCCAGACCTTGATCGGATGAAACAGACTCTCTTGAATAGCGATGACAAACCGGGCTTTGATCAGTTCCAGTAAACAAAAAAACGATATCAGCGCTTCTCCGATGCTTTCTTGGGCATTGAAATATTCGAGAAAATCGAGAAAACCATGTTCCTTCAAATGATCGATCAGTTCCTTCATTTTGTCTTCCAGCGAATGCTCTTTTCCGTGGATCAAGCGTACATTTTCCTGTTCTTTTTTCTTCATCAAGGAGAGAAAGGCCTCCGCTAACTCGAACAGAGACACCTCGACAACCTCCGTTTCTTCTGTAGTGTGCAGAGGAGGAGGAGTGGATCTTTTCCAAATTTTAGCTTGCTGATCCTCTTTCTCCCGAAGAAGCGTACTGGCCGCCTTGATTTTCTGGAAATCCAGCAGGCGGTCGACCAGTATTTGGCGCGGATCTTCGCCGTCATCCAGTTCGCTTTCCCTGGGGAGGAGCATCTGGGACTTGATGTAGATCAGAAGGGCCGCTATCAACAGGAATTCCCCTTCCCGTTCGAGATTGATCTTTTTTTTCTGGTGGAGGTATGACAGATATTCCCTCGTGATCGTGGCTATCGGGATGTCGTGAATATCGATCTTTTTTTTTCTGATTAAAAATAAAAGCAGGTCGAGAGGCCCTTGAAAAACCTCCAGGTTAACCTGATAATCTCTCGCCTCTTCCATCTATATACGTGGACCCATCATCACAGACCAATGGCTTTCCTGACTTCTTCCATCGTTTTTTGGGCTGTTTTTCTCGCTTTTTTGTTTCCATCTTCGATGATATCCCATACCAATTGAGGATTTCTTTCGTACTCATTAATTTTTTTTTGGAGAGGGGCTAAGGTCTCGGCCAGCTTTTCGATGACCACATTTTTGCACTCCAAACAACCGATCCCGGCTGTGCGGCAGCCTTCGGCCAATTGCTTTCTTATTTTCTCTTCCACGAACGCTTTATGCAACGTGAACACCGGGCAGTCTTCCGGAATCCCAGGATCGGACTTTCGCTTGCGACGGGTGTCGGTTAACATGGGTGTTACTTTTTCACGGATGACATCCGGAGGATCTGTGAGAAAAATGGCGTTGTGGAGCGAATTGCTCATCTTGCGTCCATCCGTACCCGCAAGCCGTGGGACTTCCGTGAGCAATATCTGGGGTTCGGGAAAAATTTCCCCATAAAGCCGATTGAATCTCCGGGTGATTTCGCGCGCCAATTCCAGATGATACGCTTGGTCTTCGCCCACAGGGACGGCATTGCCCTTATACAGGATGATATCTGCTGTTTGAAGAACGGGGTATCCCAGAAACCCGTAGGTGTTGAGGTCTTTGTCCGTGATCTCCCGTTGCATATCCTTGAATGTCGGGACTCTTTGCAGCCAGGGCAAAGGAATGATCATCGAAAGCAGCAGATGCAATTCAGCGTGTTCTTTGACTTCGGACTGGACAAAGATCACACTTTTTTCCGGATCGAGGCCGACACTCAGCCAGCCAGCTGCGTATTCGAACGTGAAGTCGCGGATGATCCCAGAGTTTTGGTATTCCGAACTGAAGGCATGCCAAGTAACGATGGTGTAGTAGCATTCGTATTCATCCTGAAGCCTGATCCAATTCTTGAGGGCCCCTGCCAGATGACCGAGGTGAAGCGGCCCGGTCGGTCTCATCCCGCTCAGCACGACTTTTTTCTTTTTCTCGCTCATAACTTTTCCTCAATAGATGAAAGAGTTCACAATCCTTATCACGAATCCCAGTATTCTGCCTATAAAACCTGTCATGATCAACAAAATCAGGATAAAAAAGCCATACGGGCGGATTTGTTCGTACTTTTCGGCTGCCTCTTCGGAAATCAGCCCCATCACAACTCCGCTTCCATCCAAAGGAGGAATCGGGATAAGGTTAAAAAAAGCCAATATCACGTTTATCACGATGGTGTAGTACACGATAGTGATGAAAGGAGACAACAGGCTCGATATGCCTCCCCCCTGGGCATAAATCGAGTTGGGATTAAGACTCATCAGAACCTTTAGGATGATAAAAGCGATCACAGCGACCGCCATGTTGGATGCAGGGCCCGCGATCGAAATGATGAGATTATCCTTTCGTGGATCTTTTAGGTTGAGCGGATTGACGGGAACGGGCTTGGCCCATCCGAAAGGGGGAGCGCCCATGATGATCAACATCAGCGGAAGAAGGATGGTCCCGATGGGATCGATGTGCCGGATGGGGTTCAGGGTAATCCGTCCCAATTGATAGGCTGTGGGATCTCCCATTTTGAGTGCGGCCCAGCCATGCGATGCCTCATGCACGGTGATGGCAAAAAGCACGACGAATAAACTGATAATTCCTTCAATGATAGTCATGATTCTCCAGAGGTCATTTATAGCATATCAACCCCGTTGCGTAAAGCATGAATCTTTTAACCTGGCTATGTTCTTCATTTAAGGAAGGGAAAGCTCACAAAAAAGGGAGGTATTTTTTGACTTCGAATTCGCTGACCTGTTTGCCATATTCTTTGGATACATTGGTCCGGTATTCTTCGATTTCCCGCTGTTTGTTAGCCAGGAATGTGTGGAAAACCTGTTCGCCGAGGATCATTTTTGCCAAATCGCTTCGGCTCATGATATTGATGGCCTCCTCGAGGTTCCGTGGCAAGGTCTTGATTTGGAAATGCTTTTGTTCGGCTGGGCTCATTGTGTAGATATTTTCCTCCACCGGGTCCGGAAGTTCGTACTCTTTTTGGATGCCTGTTATGCCTGTCATGAACATGCAGGCAAAAGCCAAGTAAATGTTGCATGCAGGATCTGGAGAACGGAGCTCGATGCGCATGGAATTTTCCTCGCCCGGGTGAGACTGGGGAACTCGGATATAGGCGGATCTATTCTTCTGCCCCCAGGCTACGTAAACCGGTGCTTCATACCCTTCTATCAGTCTTTTATAGGAATTGGTCCACTGGCAGAGGACGGCAGATATCTCCCGGGAATGTGTCATGATTCCCGAGATATAGTGACGCGCCGTTTTAGAAAGATGGTACGCATCGGATTTTTCGAAAAACAGGTTTTTCCCGTTTTTCCATAGGGATTGATGCACATGCATGCCGCTTCCATTCTGGCCATTCAGTGGTTTGGGCATGAAAGTCGCATACAGACCATGCATTCTGGCTACTTTTTTAGTCATGTACCGGAAAAGCATGCAGGCGTCGGCCATTTCCAGAGCATTGAGTGGCTGGAGATCGATTTCATGTTGGCCATGAGCCACTTCGTGATGGTCTCTTGCCGATTCGACTCCGATTTTTTTGAGAGATGACTGGATTTCCTTCCGGATTTCTCCATGGCATCCGGAAAAAAAATACCCTCCTTCATCTAGGGGACGGGCCAACTGGCTGCTGGGAAACAGGAAAAATTCCAACTCAGGGCTGACTTGGATCTCATCGATTCCCAAATCCTTTTCTCCCTTTTCCAACACTTGCTTGAGCACATAACGAGAATCGCCTTCATAGGGTTTTCCGTCTGGGGTGTATATGGCCCCGAACGAGATTCCTTCTCGCCAAAAGCTGTTTTTGTCGAAATCTGTGTATTCCCAGGGCAAGATACGGAAGGTTTTGGGATCCGGTTTTATGACCAGATCGCTTTCTTCCTTTCGCACAAAGCCTTCCACCGAAGATCCATCGAATCCTTTCCCCTTATGAAAGGCTTCCTTCAGTTCACTGCTGGGGATGGAAAAATCCATCGGTCTCCCCAGAATATCCGCAAACATGATCCGCACGAATTCAATTTTATTCGAAGGATCGTTTACCGAATCCAATACTTCTTCTTGATTTTCAAAACCATATTTTTTCAAATGGCCGTGATATTCTTTTGTCATGTTTTTTGATGGTACTAATTTTATGTGAATTAAAAAACATTTGTCAACGAGATAATAATAATATGCTATAATTTTATCGATATTGGGACAATTCCGTGACAAATATGTGGAGGCTGCCATGATAGATGATCTGGATCGAAAGATTGTTCGAGCGCTAAATCAAAACGCACGCAAGAGCTTCCGGGATGTGGCAAAAGAAGTGGAGACTTCAGTGACCGCTGTGATCAACCGGGTCAAAAAATTGGAGGAGTCGGGATATATCCAGGGATACATCCCTTTGGTCGAGCCGGAATATTTTGGCCTGAACCTCATCGCCATCATCGCTTTGCGCATCTCCAAGGGGAAACTTTTGGAAACACAGGAAAAGATCGCACAAGACACGCGGGTGGTGTCGATTTATGACATCACAGGAGAATGGGATTCTATGATCGTCGGGTATTTCAAAGGTAGGCAAGATTTAAACGACTTTATCAAAAGCTTGCTCTCTCTCGAAAATGTGGATAGAACTGTCACGCATATCGTGCTGAATGTGGTGAAAGAGGAAAGACGAATTCTTGTCTAATAAGGCTATGGCTAAAAGCTTTTTCTTGACAGGCTCTTCTATTTTGCCATAATGAATTAATCCAGTCTTCCCAATATGGAGCTTCAAATGCCGGATGAAAAATATAAACCTATCGGCCATCATTATATTGTAGAAGCCTCGGGATGTGATCCCAAGATCATATCCAAAGTCGAAAAGGTCCAGCAGATTTTGGTAAAAGCCGCAGAAATAGCAGGGGCTCAGGTTTGGTCTGTCTCGTTCAGTAAATTCCCCCCGATGGGCGTGAGTGGAGTGATCGTGATATCCGAATCGCACATTTCCGCACACACCTGGCCTGAATTCGGCTATGGGGCGATGGATTTTTACTCATGCGGGGATAACGTCGATCCCGAAAAAGGCCTGAATTATGCGGTGGAAGCATTCGGTGCATCGACCTTCCATATCACGGAAATAACTCGGGGCCTCGATGATGGCGACAAAGCATACTTTCATAGCTTCGTTACTTGGGAAGAAGATATCGGGGGGGAGGAAAAAGAGTAAAGATTCTTTACATTTTCTGTCGGTTTTCGATCCTCTATGTCTGAGTTCAGTCGTGGCACGAATTTTGCTCTTTAATCCCATCAGAATCGATAATAAAAAGATTCTGCAATAATAAAAAAGTGATCAAAAACAAAGCTTTTCGACTCTCTCTCATTTTCTGTATCATTTCTTTCTTTTATTCATACTCCTTTGGGAACCAGGGTGTTGAATCCCTGTTGGACAGTATAGTGAGTTCGTTGGAACAGAAGGATTTCTCCGCATATTTGGATTTATTCGCTCCCGAATTGAAGGAAAAAGAGGAAGCAGGGCTCCAAGAAAAGTTGGAAGGGTTCGATCTGGAAAAGGTGACTGTTTATAAAACAAGAAAAAGAATCGATATCGAAAACGGCATCAGGACTTACCTCGATGTGGTATTCGAAAATGCCTATTCGGTCATTATCGAGATTTGGAGCTTGGATCTTGAAAATTCATCCGACCAGTGGCGGATCGGAGAGAAGAGAATCACGAGGGATGTCCGGAATTTATACAAAATTCAGATCCCCTCTGGCCGAGAAGATAGGGTAAGCCGGGTAGAAATCGAGCATGCAGATATCAAAATCTCCTTTCGTGACCCGATTGTTTTTTATGACAACATCCCGGATGTTGAAACAGCTCTATTGGTCATCGGAGAAGGAGAGCTGCTTTTCACTCCTTCTCTTGCAAGAGAAAGACATCAGCTCGAATTGGTGTACAAAAAAGACTTCCTGCATGACCGTCTCAATTATGTCTTTGTGCGCTGCTCGAATGCCTTTTTTGAGAGCAACATACGGATCGAAAAAAGCCAAGGAAATAGCACGCCGATAGACCAAGCGGAAAAAAATAGAGCCTATTCTCTTTTTACCCAACATTATTCACGATCTTTTACCGTCGAAAACTCTCTCGATGGCAAGATGTTATCTATTATCCCTCAAGATGAAGAGGCCGTCATAGAATTCGAGGGGGGCAAAATCGGCAAATTCACCTATATTTTCTCTCCGTTCACTGAGGAAGAAATCACGCTTTATCAGTGGGAGAAACATAGGTATATGAACATGTATTCCCCTCAGGTTGCGGATGGGAAAAAGAGATTTTTTATTTCCTTTGGAGAGAAATTCGATGTCCTAAAATACACGATGGATATCGATTTTAATCCGGATGATAAATACATTTCCGGAAAGGCAGAAATCGACATCGAATCGAAAACAGGTCGTTTGGACAAAGTGAAACTCAAATTGAATCCGAGTCTCGAGATTCTTCGCATCACCGATGATAACAACAATGAATTATTCTTCACCAAGGACAGACTTCGGACGAACCTGTACGTTTATTTTCTCGATCCTATCCTGGGGAATCAAACCACAAAAATCACCATTTTTTACCGCGGGATGATATTGCCTTCTCCTATCGTGGAGGATGCCATTTCTGCTGGACAGGTCGATGATCTGTATCTGTATATCCCTCCTCGGTCAGAAACCTTTTTGTACAGCTTGGCTGCTCAATGGTATCCTTTACCACCGGAAGGGGATTACTTCACGGCGCGCATCAAGATCATCATTCCCCCTGATTTTTCGGTCATTTCCAACGGGGTTCTTGTCGAGGAGTCCAACCTAAAAGAATGGGATCGGGTGGAAGAACTTGAAAAAGTCGGGAAGAAGGTCTCTGTTTTCGAGTCCCAAAAGCCAATCAAATACATGTCTTTTATCGTGGGAAAGTGGCAGGTTAAAAGAAGAGAAACAGAACCGTTGAACCTCAATTATTACAGGACATCGGATGTCATTTTGCCGCGATTGGATTTCTTTGAAGAGGCCAAAAGTATTTTGCAGTTCTACGAGAAAAAATTTGGCCCTTACCCTTATGAGAGCCTGAGCATACTCCATAGAATTTGGCAAGAGAGCGGTGGCCATAGCCCGGCATCCTTTATCGTTTTGAATCAACTTCCGCGAGTCGAAGGCGTCCGTCTCGAAAGGGCCGACAGTCCTGTGAACCTGACCCGATGGAATGAATATTATCTTGCCCATGAGATCGCCCATCAGTGGTGGGGCCAGGGCGTTACATGGGATAGGCATCATGACCATTGGATTAGCGAAGGATTGGCACAATTTTCCACGATTCTGTATTTGAGAGAAAAACACGGAGAATCGGCCTTTTCCGCCATTTTAAAAAAAATGTCAGCATGGACGGTAAAAAAAGCGAGGTGGGGGCCGATAATCTTTGGCTCGAGAATCAGCCATTTCGACTTCTATGCTTTCCAGTCCATTGTCTACAACAAAAGCTCTTTAGTGCTGAATATGCTGAAAGATTTGCTGGGTGATGAGGTCTTTTTCCGAGGTGTTAGAGAATTCTTCGACCGAAACCGATACAAGGCGGCCAGAACCCATGATTTTGTTTCAACCCTGTCGAAAATTTCCCAGCAGGATTTAGAGCCTTTTTTTAGAGCCTGGTTCAGCTCTTATACGCTCCCTGAAGTTAAGGTCTCTTATTCTATTGAAAGGTCGCAAAAAGAATTCAGCCTAAAATTCCGTATCGTCCAGCTGAAGGAAATCTTTATTTTTCCTTTGTGGGTGGAATGGATACAGGATGGGAGTAAAATCCGGAAGATGATCGTTATCGACAAAAAGGAACAGACCGTCGAGTTCATGCTCAACGTTAAACCCAAAAAGATCAGAATAAATCCAGATGGAGCCGTCCCCGGCCATATTCATTGATATCGTTCCGGAGATTTTTGATCATGGTGGATTCAGACTTCCAGGTTATTGATATCGATGTCGAGCCTCTTGATCATCTCGTTGAGCGTTGTGGGTTTGACCCCCAAGAGTTGGGCCGCCTTATTCTGAACACCGTTTGTTTTTCTCAACGCCTGCAATATCCAATTTTTCTGGAACAGCCTTGTTTGGTCTTTTAGAGTTCCAGACTTAACCGATGTTAAATCAGCCGCGACCTCTTTTCCCTCCGGTTCATACAAAAAGGGAGGCAGGCTATTTCGTGTGATGATGTTTGTTTTGGTGAGGACAACCGCCCGCTCTATCAGGTTTTCCAACTCCCGGATATTTCCTGGCCACTCGTAGTTTGCGAAGACTTCCATGACATCTTCGCTGATGCCTGTGATCTCTTTTCTGTTTTCTTTGCTGTATATATCCAGAAAATGTTTCACCAGAAGCGGGATGTCTTCTTTCCGCTCGCGCAGAGCTGGGAGTTCGATCTTTATGACATTGAGACGGAAAAACAGGTCCTGTCTGAACCTATTCTGTTGGATCTGATCTTCCAGGTCTGTGTTGGTGGCGGCGATGAGGCGAACGTCGACTTTGATCATCTTTGTTCCCCCGAGCCGCATGAACTCGCGATCCTGCATGACGCGGAGCAACTTGGCCTGCGTTTCCATGTTGAGGGAAGAAATCTCATCAAAAAAAATAGAACCTTTATCGGCGGCTTCGAAAAGGCCTTTTTTGTCGCTGAAGGCTCCGGTGAAAGCTCCTCTCAAGTGGCCGAAAAGATTGCTCTCCAGCAGGTCTGGAGGAAGGGATCCGCTATTGACGATCATAAAGGGGGCATTCGCTCGATCGCTGTTTTGGTGAATAGCTTTTGCGGCTAGTTCTTTTCCAGTTCCGCTCTCTCCTTGGAGCAATATTGTGCTGCGTGTGGGGGCCGCTGCTCTGATGGTGTCGAAAACATTGTTCATCACTTGGCTCTTGCCAATGATATTTTCGAAACTGAATTTGCTCTTGAGCTCGTCTTTCAGTCGGATGTTTTCGTCTTGGAGTTTTTTGTGTTCCCTGGCTCGATCGATGGTGAGCAACAGTTCACTATGTTTGAATGGCTTCTGGATGTAGTCGAAAGCCCCTTTTTTCATGGCGGATATGGCAGATTCGACCGAAGCATAGGCCGTGATAATAATGATAACTGCATGGGGGTCGATTTTTTTTATTTTATTCAGAACCTCGATTCCGTTCATCCCCGGCATCAAAAGATCGAGAAGGGTGAGATCATATGTATCCGGGGAATGTTTTTCCAATGCTTCCTCTCCGTTATAGGAGCTATCCACATCGTAACCTTCGGTGGTCAGCAGATCCCCCAAAACCTCATGAATGATGGGTTCATCGTCGATAATGTGAATCAATCCTTGTTGAGCCATGTTCTCTCTTTTATGATGGGCGTGTTTTGTTCAACTTCCTTTTGTCAAGGTCTGTCGGGATAAAAATGACGAATCGGGTTCCTTTCCCGGATTCGCTTTCCACAGAAACCCGTCCCTCGTGTTCCTTGACTATGGCATAGCTGATGGAGAGGCCGAGGCCTGTCCCCTTGCCGATGCCTTTTGTCGTGAAAAAAGGATCGAAAATATGGGGGAGATGTTGGCTTTTGATCCCGGTCCCTGTATCCTCGATGGCCACGATGGCTTGATTGTCCGTTTGACTGAGCTCTATCTTGAGCTTCCCTCCCTGGGGCATAGCATCCATCGCATTGAGAATGATATTGATAAAGACCTGTTGGATTCTTTCTCCTTGTGCCCATATAGGTTTCATCGGGTGAAGATCCAACTCCAGATCGATGTTCATATTTTTCAGTTTATAATCGATAAGGGAAATGATCTCCTTCAAATTTTCACTGAGATCGATCTTTTGGAAAGCTGATTCAGAGGGATTCCGGGCAAAATTCAATAGATTCTTCACGATTTTTGCGACCCTGTCGGTCTGGGCTTCGATTTTTTCCAATACCTGGAAATGAGAGGACGTGGACAATTTTTTCTGTAGGATCTGTACATAGCTGGAAATGCCGGTTAGAGGTGTGTTTATTTCGTGGGCCACACCGGCAGAGAGCAGCCCAATAGAAGCCAGCTTTTCGGATGTTAGCAACTGCTGCTGCATCGTGATTTTTTCTGTGATGTCCTCAAAAACGATCACGGTTCCGTAGGGGTCCATCTTGTTGTCTAAGAGAGGCGTTTTAGTGATGTCGAAAATCTTTTTTCCGCCATCCGGCATTTCCATCGTTATTTCGCTTAGCAGCCGGAAGCCCTGTTGAGTATCGGGGGGGAATAGGGCGGCGAAATTATTTTCACCAAGAACGTCCATCAGCGTTTTTCCCCTGACCTGCTCTTCTTTTTTGCCGAAGGACTTTTCGAGAACTCGATTCCACCCGATCACTTTTCCGTTTTGATCGAGGACAGCCACTCCGACCGTGAGGCTTTCGATTATGTTTTCGCTGTAATCTTTCAGTCTTTCCAGTTCGTGAGCTCTGAGATTGACCTGATCGTACAGGTAGGCATTTTCTAGAGCGAGAGCAACAGGTGAAGATATGGTCCTTAATAATTCCCAGTCCTCGCTGCTCAGATATGTGTTATCTTTTTTTCTCCCCATTCCCAAACAACCGATCAGTTTATTTTCGACCTTAAGGGGAAGGAAGTGATGAAAACCCTGAGAAGCGAGCGGTTTGAATTTTTTTTGAAGGTCCTTTTTTTCTGCAAATGAAAAGGAAGACAAGGACTCCTTGTTCTTGATCTCGAGGAAAAGGCGGCTGTCGAAAGTCACCAGCGCTTTGGATTGGGGGAGATCTCCTTTGGATTCGAGGACCGAAAAAGTGTGGGGAATTTTTTCTTCTGGAAGGAGGAGGGCGATGTCTTCGATCAAGAGGGCGTTGCTGATCTGTTCCAGTATGGATTGGGATAGCTTGTGCAGGTTCCTCTCTCGGCTGATCTCTTGGCTTATCGAGAGCAGCGTTTTTCTGTATTTATAGCTTCTTTTATAGATCGCCCGATCCAGCAAAGACTGTATGAGTTTTGTCAGTGGGGTGAAAAGTGTTGCCCCAAGAATCAGCGCCAGGATGCCGAGAGTAACGGCATTGAACTTATTCTCGGAAAAAGCCTGTGTTCGCGAAGTGACGATAGAATACATAATAGCGATAAGTACATAAGAAAAAATAAGGGTCACGGTCCTTTTGAGGATAACCTCGAGATTCATCAATTTATACCGGGATAGAGAGTAGGCAAAAGTCAACGGAATCAAGGCTTGAAAAACGATGGAAACCTCTGCAGCCCTTGGAGGCGTTAGGCCGACTAGATAAGGAATCAGGTAAAAAAAAGTGAAGGGAATGATCCCGATACTCAAGCCAAACAGGATCCATTTCAGTTGCCTCTTTATGATGAGGTTCGGAGCTCTGATCCTGTCCAGGAAAACGATGACGAGTACGCTGAGTGTGAATAGAGAAAAAAGAGATACGCTCATCCTCTCTAGGAGATTATGGATGCGGAGCATGAAAGCATCATTATGAGTTTGAATCAAGGGAAGGTGGAAAAATACATAGGAAAGCAGAAGGATGCCGCTGGGTATGTACAGGTAATAATTGAAAAATGGCTTCTTTTTCAGGACTTTTTTTCTGATGGGGAAGATGAGAAAAAAGTGCAAGAGCAGGGGGGGGAAAGCCAAAAATGCTATCTTATCCAACCAGAAGAAGAGGCTGTCTAAATAATCTAACTGTCCGGTGGGAGAAAAGACATAGATGCCATAAAAAGATAACGTCGATAAATAGAATAAGATGTAGGGGAGGGAAAGCGGTTTTTTGGAATTGAAAAAAATGATGATGCCGATGACCAGGGTAGTCAATCCGATCAACACGAGGTAAAAATAAATGAGATCGATCCCCTTTTCACTCGGGAAAAAGGTGGGCGTAAGCGGGGCTTCTCCTTCGCGCAGAATCTGATAGCTGAGATTCTGATCGGTATTCCATGCTATCCACAGGTTTTTGGCCACGTCGATTTTGGTTTGTACGGGGATATCGTTGATCTTGACAAGGATATCTCCCTTTCTTATCCCATTCAGGTCGGCAGGGCTTCCCTCGATCACTTTGGCCGCGGTTAAACCTTCTAGCTTATTATCCCAGACAACGCCATCTGTGGGCTCTTTCCAGCCCACTTTTTTGGCGACGTTCAAACCCCCGAGTGCTAAAAAGACCGCAGCCGTGAAGACGATCAACCAAGCTTTTTTATTCATCGGTGATCAGATCTATTTTGTTCTTCATCCTGTTTGCTAATCCAAAAAATTGAATCATCATGATAAAAAATATATGTAAAAGACCTCAGTTCAACAGATGCCTGCCTCCGGATCTCATGGCCCACTTGATGCTGGGTTGGTTCAGGAGTTTTCGTAAAGAGATATTTTCCTTCAATCCCAGGGGCTTTGTATTTCGTGATAGGATACTGCTCATGTAATCAAATTTTTGCTTGTCTGAGCTTTGGGGGGGAGGTTCATACGTAGACAGGGCAAATGGGAGCAGAAACAACAAGAAAAGAATAGATAAAAGGATCTTTTTCATCCTTTTTTAAGATAAGGCTTTCAGAAGTGTTTGTCAATGGGATTGACCCCTAAAGGGGGGGAATATCATCACAGGATTCATCTTAAAAGGCTATTTACATACTTTTCAACGAGATACAGAATATCTCTTGGGTAAAATGACAGAAATGGACAAAATGGACAAGTTGACAATTTGTGGACTATTCCCTAATATTAATAATTTCGCAACAGTTAGAGCGCTATAAGGGTATATACAATTACGATGCCTTACTATATCTGCCGTTTTGCAACAGAGGAAGGAAGCGTGATCTCGAAGTCTTTTTTGGCCCCTTCTTACACGGAATGCAGGAAACTCTTTGAGGAACAAGGATTCTGCGTTCTCTCTGTCAAGAGGGATTGGAAGAAGATCGAAATTCCTCTCCTTCCTTTCGAGAAGAAGATCAAAGATAAGGATTTCATCCTTTTCAACCAGGAGCTTGTAGCCCTTATCAAAGCGGGATATCCCATCGTCAAAAGCATCGACGTTATACTTAGTCGGATCAAGAATCACCACTTTAAAGAATTGTTGATGGGTATTCAGAACGATATACGTGCCGGTAAATCTTTATCTGAAGCCTTTGCTCCGTACGAAGAACAATTCTCGACGGTTTATATCGCCTCCCTGATGGCTGGTGAACGGAGTGCCAACTTGGACGGAACCATCAAGCGGTATATCGATTACGCCAAAATTATCTCCCAGGCAAAATCCAAGATTCGAGCAGCTCTTACCTATCCTACGCTGCTGCTATTTTTTTCTTTGTTGTTGCTCCTGATATTGCTCAATTTCGTTATTCCTCGTTTCTCCCAATTTTATGCCGATTTCGACTCAGAGCTTCCCAGTATTACCCGTTATTTGATGACCTTTTCATTTTTTGTCAGAAGTCACATTCTGTATCTGCTCCTTTTTGCAATTATGCTTTTTATGGTGTATTTCATCATGAAACGCAAGGAAAATACCCGGATTTGGCTGCATAAGATCAAGCTCAAGATTCCCTACGGCCGGATTATCTGGTTGGAGTCTGCCATTTCTCTCTTCTGCAGAACATTGAGTCTTTTGCTCGAAGGAGGAATTTCATTGTTGACCGCGGTCGGTATTGCAGGCAAAGCCATTCCGAATAAATACCTTCAGTATCTGATGAAAGACCTCCAGGATTTCATAAAAAACGGGGAAAGCCTGTCAGATTCTCTTGTAAAATCTCGATTTTTTACTCCTTTAGCAATAGATATGATCCGTATCGGAGAGAGCTCGGCCAATCTGGAAGGGATGTTGGGAGACGTGGCAGATGTGTATGATGAGCGGATCCGGGGGAGGATCGATACTTTTGTCTCGCTGATCGAGCCTGTCGTTATCATATTCATGGGATTGATCGTTGCCGCCATGCTTTTATCGGTTTATCTCCCTATTTTTAACGTTATACAAGTGACAAGATGATGGAAAAATCAAAAAAAGAAAAATCGGAAAGTGCCCTTCGTTCAGAAGAACAGGAAACCAAGCGGATCGCTGAACGATATCATGTTCCCTATATCGAGGTGTCCTCCTATCCTGTCAACCGGGAACTGGTTCAGGTTTTCCCCGTGGATTTTCTTTACAGAGCTAACTTTATTCCATTGGAGGAGAATGAGAACACGGTCAAGATCGCCATTGCCGATCCCTCCGACATTTCAACGATCGACTCGGTCGAATCTTTTTTAGGGAAAAATGTGGAGGTATACGCAGCTTCCAAATGGGCTATCCATGAAGCGCTGCGCAAGAGCGAGACCGCTCTTCAGGTTCTCAAGGATGCCACAGAAGAGTTCGTTATGCAGGTGGTCGAAAAAGAGGGAGGAGAGGAAGAGGAAGTGATTTCGGTTGAAAAGCTGGCCGATCAGGATGGCTCCATCATCAAGCTGGTCAACTCCATCATATTCACCGCTGTCCAAAAGAGAGCCAGCGATGTGCACATCGAATCGAGAGAAGGGGGAGTGATCATTAAATACCGTATCGATGGTGTGTTGGGAGAAGCGATGGAGGCCATCGATAAGAAGTTCCAGCTCCCGATAATATCGCGGATCAAGGTCATGTCCGACCTGGATATATCCGAACGGAGAATTCCGCAAGATGGGCGATTCCGTCTGAAGATCAAGGACAAACTCATCGATTTTCGGATATCCATCATGCCGAGCATATTCGGAGAAGATGCGGTCATCCGTATTCTCGATAAAGAAATGATCACAGAGGCATTGTCCGAGTTGAGGTTGGATTTGCTGGGTTTTTCAGATGATGTTCTCGGCAAGTTCAATAAGTACATCGTTCAGCCCTATGGGATGGTTCTTGTGACCGGGCCGACTGGAAGTGGCAAGACGACAACGTTATATGCCGCTTTGACAGAGATAAAAAGCCCGGAGGACAAGATCATCACGATCGAGGATCCCGTCGAGTATCAAGTGGAAGGGATCACGCAGATCCCGATAAACGAAAAAAAGGGCCTGACTTTTGCTAGAGGCTTGAGGTCCATCTTGAGACACGACCCGGATAAGATCATGGTCGGTGAAATCAGGGATCCAGAAACCGCCCAGATTGCCATCCAATCCGCGCTTACAGGCCATCTGGTTTTTACAACCGTTCACGCGAACAATGTGTTTGATGTGATCGGGCGCTTCTTGCACATGCAGGTCGATCCCTACAGTTTTATTTCTGCGCTGAATTGTATTCTAGCCCAGCGGTTGGTCCGGGTTCTTTGTACAGCCTGCAGAAAATCCGCGACTTACGACAAGGAAACCTTGCTCGATTCTGGGCTGGATCCCAAAATCTACAAAGACATGGCCTTTTATGAAAGCCCGGGATGTTATGAGTGTGGATTCAAAGGCTACAGAGGGAGAACGGCTATCGCTGAACTCCTGGAGCTTTCCGACGAGATCCGGGAGATGATCCTGGAGAAAAGGCCTCTTTCTGAGGTCCGGAAAAGAGCAAAAATGGAAGGGATGGTCTTCCTAAGGGAAGTCGGGATGGAAAAAGTCTTGAAAGGAGTGACCAGCCTGAAAGAGTTGAATAAGGTGACGTTTGTGGATTGATAGAGGGTAGCCAGCATGACGACAATCTTCAATAAGATCAAAAGCTATTTTTCCGAACATCCACTTCCCCACTCTGCCATGCAAGTGACGTCCTCCTACATAAGCGGCATTCATCTTTCCTCAAAGGACAGGAGTCTCAAGAGTCATTTTATTCTGCCGATCGAGGGCGGCATTATTCAACCTTCTTTCGAGAAAACCAATATCAAGAATCCCGCTCTTTTGCAAAAGATTATCGATGGGGGTGTGGAAAAATTCAATATTTACGATCATGGAGTCGCGCTGCTGCTTCCTGAATTGTCCCAGAGAACATTCGTGTTTTCTTTTGAAGCTATCCCTGGAACATCCAAGGAGAGAGAACAGCTCATCAGGTTTCGGGTGAAGAAACAGATGCCGTTGTTATCCGATGATGTCAGGATCACTTATGATGTGCTCCGATCAAAAAAAGGGAAAAAAATCATTTCTTCTGTGGCTCGGTCCACTATAGTGAGCGATTACGAGAATTTTTTCGGCCAGATGAACTTGAAGATCAGGGCGGTGGGTCTTCCTCTTATGAGCTTATCCCATTTGATCAACTGGAATGAGGAGAAGGATTTTTTCCTTGTCAATATCGAAAAGGATTCCTTCGGGCTTCTGGCCGTCACAGATTCAGAGCCTTCTCTTTACCGGCAAAAACCGCTTATGATAAGGAAAAGCGAAAATTATTTGGTGGAAAGAGTCCAGAATATCATCCAAGAAATAGAAAATACAGCGCAATTTATTCGAGATAAAGAAAAAAAAGAAATCTCTTCTCTATGGATCCGGTTCGGGATTTTGGAATCGGAAGAAGAAATACTGTCGAATCTGGGTTCAAGGTTGAACGTGCCCATCAAAAAAATCGAATCAACGGTGGGCCTCAAACTTTCCCAACAGGAGAAAAAGATACTGGCTCCTCTGATCGGGCAATTGCTATGATGAAACAAAAAAGAACTCATTTGAATTTTGCCACGCATCCGTTGAAGAATCGACGATTCTTTTTTCTCCTCGCTGGAATTCTTGGCGTCCTTTTTTTAACGACCGCTGTATTGGGTATCTATACGTTTTGGACATACAGCAAAAAAAATAAAAATATTTCTGACAATAAGGCTCAAATCGAGCAGATCATTACCAATGCCAAAAGGGAAGAATTGAGGCTTTCTGCACAGATCAAGGATGTCTCTCAAATTTATCAGGCAAAAATCGATATGCTCAATACCCTTATACTCAAAAAAAGTTTTTCTTGGGAAGAATTTCTATCTGCCCTCGAAGAGGCTCTTCCCGCGTCCTGTTATATCGAATCCTTGGCTCCGACATTGCAGGAAAACAACCAGATGGAGGTCAGACTTAAAATAGCTTCTCCAAACCTGGACGAGCTCTTGAAACTCAACAAAAACCTGTATGAAAAAAACTTTAACGGGATCAGGATCATCAGCGAAGCCGTGAACGAGACGGGCCTTTTGATAGCGGAGATAACATTAGTCTATGAAAGAACTGTTTGATCTTTTGGAAAAAGGAGAACGCAAGATATTGCTCTGGCTCGGTATTATATTTCTCGTTGGGCTTTTATTTTTGCAGGTGTTTGCCTTGAACCAGAAAAGAGCCTACAGTTCTGCTGCCCAAACTCTCCCGACACAGCAACAAGAATATACGCAGATCAAGGAATCCAACAAGAATATTAAGTTGGAATGGCTGCAGTGGGATGAAGCTAGGCGGGATGTTGTGGAGATCGAGAAAAAATATTTTTACAGGGGGGACAGGAGCTTAAGCCAATTGAGGATCGATATCGGGAAAATATTCGAGGCCTCGGGAATTCGGATTGTGTCTGATTTGAATTTCGATTATGCGGATTGGGAAGAAGAGAACATAATAAGGGTTCGAGTGAATTTTGCCATGGCAGGGACTTATGTAGCATTGAAGAGATTTATCCACCAGGTTGAGGTACATCCAAAATTCCTGATGGTCGAACGGATAGATTTTCGGGATATCGACACACAAAGCGGTCGGATTGAATTGAATATCGTATTGGCAGGGTACTATGAAAACTAAGTTTTGCCTGCTTCTCTCGATCACCCTTTTTACATCGAGTGTGCTTTTTCCTGGGATTTTTTTCCAGGGTAAAAAGGAAAGGGATCAGAAAAAAACGGAACAGTCAAGCCTCATCAGAAAAGAATTGCTCTCTCCGTCAAAAAAACCTCTGCCCCCCATCAAGAGGAATATCTTCACAAGACAAAGAATGAAGGCTGCCGGGGGTGAGTTTTCTTCACAGGAAGATTTTCAAGCTCCCGAGCGGAAAGAAACCCCTCTCCAGCAAAAATCTGCTGTTGAAGAAGTTCAGATCGCTGTGAAGTACATCGGGTATGTTCAGTCAGGAGAAAAAGTGGTCGCGTTGATAATCTTGGGGGGGAATACCTATGCTGTTGAATCCGGCGACGTGCTCGAGACAGGCCTGACCATCGGTGAAATCACTCCCGAATTTATGGAAATTTTCGAAAGAGGGTCGGAGCCAAAAAAGATCATTCTTGAAGGAGAAAAGCCATGAAAAAAGTGGCGTTTTTATCCATAGTTTTTATTATTTTGGGTTTATCAAGTTGTTCTACATTCAACCAGAGCTATACATTGGGTACAGAAGCAGCCTCTAACAAAAATTGGGATAAAGCGATCGAATATTATGAAAAAGCGATCCAAGAAGATCCGAACAACTCTGCTTACAGGTTGGCTCTCACACGGACAAAAATTTATGCCAGTTATACCCATTTGGTTAAAGCCAGGAGTCTTGCCGCGGAGGGAAAAAAGGACGAGGCAATGGTCGAATACCAGAAAGCCATGTCCTACTCTCCCAATGACCGGGCGATCGCGGTGGAAGCCCAGTTGTTATCAGCACAACAGCAAGAAACGCCAGAACCCATAGATACAAGGATAGAGCCTCCGGTCAAACTGCAGGTGAGTGACCAGAAACTAAGCCTGAACTTCATGCACGACAGGGTCAAACTGAAAGACATTTTCCAAGCGCTCGGAAAGCACGCCCAAATCAACATCCTGTTCGATGAAAGCTTCAAAGATATTCCGTATTCGGTCGATCTGAGCGACAGAACTTTCGAACAGGCTCTCAATTCTTTGTGTATGGCCACCAAGAATTTCCACAGGATCATCGATGAGAGATCTCTCATCATCGTGCCTGACTTGCCGGCAAAAAGGATCCAGTATGAATTGAATGCGGTCAAGACCTTTTACCTGTCCAACATAAAGGCCGAGGACCTTCAATCTTCCCTTTTACCGATCTTGCGTTCTCAATTCAAAGCGCCTCAATTTATGATCGATAAAAACCTCAATTCCATCACGCTCAGGGATACGCCCGAAGTTTTGGAACTGGCCGGCAAATTGATCAAACTTTGGGATAAGCCGAGGGGGGAGGTGCTGATCGATCTGGAAATCATGGAGGTGTCCCGGCAAAAGCTCAAAAAGTTCGGATTGGAGCTGGATCAATATGCCATAGGGCTCGGATACGGCGGAGGTGAAAATCCTCCCTCAGAATCCGGCTGGTTTGATGTATCCAAAATAGATTTTACGAAAAAATCCAATTTCCAGATCACCATGCCCACAGCATTTTTGAATTTTTTGGAATCCGATCAGGATACCAAGATCCTCTCCCAACCGAGACTCAGGGGAATCGAAGGCGAAGAGATGAGTTACTTGGTCGGGGATAAAATACCCATTCCGCGGACCTCTTTCACGCCCTTTGCTGCGGGGGGTGTTCCTCAGCAACCCCTTACATCGTTCGAGTATGAGGATGTGGGCATCGATATCAAGATCACACCGAGGATACATTATGAGGGAGAGGTCACCCTGGAATTGGAGATGAACATCAAATCTGTCGGCGGCACAGGCGTTGCGGATATCCCCATCATCAGCACGCGAGAAATCAAGAATATCATCAGGCTGAGGGATGGAGAGACCAATCTTTTGGCCGGATTGTTGAAGGATGAAGAAAGGTTGTCGGGCCGAGGTATCGTCGGTATCAAGAGGATTCCCATCCTGGGAGGCCTATTCTCGAGCACGGAAAAAAATGTCCAACAGTGGGATGTTCTGATGACCATAACCCCTTATATCATCCGGTCTATTCCCGTGACCGAAGATGATCTCAAACCGCTCTGGATCAACCTCGGATCCTCCTTCGATGTCTCCAAAGGTGGCCAGGTCAATGAAGGAGCGGATGAAGCTACCCTGGATATGCTGAGAACGGAACGGAGGAGCGATGGTCTATCTGGCCAAAATCAAGGCCAAAACCGAGTTTCTCTGTCTCCGGGCAACTTTGAGATCACCGAAGGGCGGGAATTTCGGGTGAGCGTTGTCGTTCAATCGGCTGAAGAAATAGGCAGCATGACATTGAATCTGTCTTTTAATCCCCAAGTCTTAGAGCTCAAACAGGTCGTTCAGGGCAGCATCGCCAGTCGGTTGGGGGAGAATATTCCCTTTCTGCAAAATATCGACAATTCTTCAGGCACGTGCACCCTCGGGTTTTCCAGCACCGATATTGCCAAGGGCTTCAGGGGCTCGGGTCGAGTGGCAAGCTTGGTTTTTCAATCGATCGCCCAAGGAGATAGTCCGCTGTTATTCACCAGTGTTACCGCCAACAGCCCCTCAGGCAAAGCCATTCAACTGGAAACAGAGGAGGGCCGGGTAAGAGTCCGGTAACACACAAGCAAATTGACTTCTCCCCCCTATTTGGGCTAAAATCTTTTCCACCGGCGGTGTAGCTCAGGTGGTTAGAGCATACGGCTCATATCCGTAGTGTCGGGGGTTCAAGTCCCTCCACCGCCACCAATTTTTTTTAAAAGAAGATCTGTTCCGAACCAGGCCCAGAGGGGATTTGCGCCGAATCAAAACCTATGATTGTAAACACTGTAAGAGAAACGATCCTCCGGTATGACCTCCTGAAAAAAAAGGACAACGTCCTCATTGCCATTTCCGGTGGCCTGGATTCGACAGGTTTGTTGGCTGTTTTCTTGGAACTGCGCAAAGAATGGCTTCTCGATCTTTTTCTTGGTCATTTTAATCATCGGCTTCGCCAAAATGCCAATCAGGATGAACAGTTCGTCCGGAATGTGGCACAGAATCATTCCCTTCCCTTATTTGTCGCTTCAGAGGATGTCCGATTATTCGCCAAACAAAATCGCATGAATTTGGAAGAAGCAGGTCGCATGCTGCGGTATGATTTCTTGTCCAAGACGGCTCGAAAAATAGGCGGAGCCAAAATCGCCACAGGTCATACCTTGAATGATCAGGCCGAGACGTTTTTTTTGCGGTTGATGAGAGGAAGTGGACTGACAGGTTTGGGCAGCATTTATCCAGTTGTAGAGGGACAGATCATCCGCCCTCTTTTGGCTGTGGAAAGGAAGGAGATTGCGGAGTATGTCCAAAAGAAGGGCATGACCTATCGGGATGATGAAAGCAACCTCGACCGGAGTTTTGCCAGAAACAAAGTTCGTCTCGATCTGATCCCCTTTATTCAGGAAAATTTCGAGCCAAAAATCGTCCAACGGATCGGTAAAACCGTGACCATCATTCAGGAAGAGGAAGATCTTTTGGAAAAACTATCGAGACATGAAGCAAAAAAGACCATATGCATTGACGACGATAAATTTCGTCTCGATCTAGAAGCCGTGAAAACACTTCCCCGAGGTTTGGCCAGAAGAGTCATTCGTGAATTTATCCACAAACTCAAGGGGGATTTGAGGGAGATTTCTTTTGACGATGTCGAGTCCGTTTTCAATTTGGAAGAGGGGGAAAGTCTCCAGATGACCGAACAGATTTTGCTCAAAAGAGAAGATGGCCAGGTATTCCAACGGCCTGATCTTTCTGACAAGATCCTGTATGCCTACGCATGGGAGGGTTCTTCTCCGCTGGTCCTTGAAGAGTTGGGCCTCGTGATCGAGGCTGAAAAAACGAAACTCCTTCGTTCCTTTGTGTTCGATGATGATGCCCGGGCTTATCTCGATGGGGAGAAAATTCGATTTCCCTTGCAGGTCCGGAATCGCCGGGAAGGAGACAGATACCGACCCTTGGGATCTCCTGGGCACAAAAAACTCAAGGAGATCATGCGCGCAAAATCCATCCCTCTGGAAGAGAGAGAAAAAAAACCCGTGTTCATATCCGCGGATGATATCATCTGGGTCCTCGGCCTCCCGGTTGCAGAAAAGTTCAGGATCCGGGAAACGACAAAAAAAGTCTTGATGCTGATGGTCAAGCCACGAGATCAGAGATAATTTTCTCGCCAGATTTCGAAAACGAGAAGGGCCCACAGTTGATGGGAGAAATTCTCCTTTTTTCCGAGGTGTTGGGTGATCATTTTTTCGATGGATTCGAATCGGAATAATCCTTCTTCTCGGATCCTTCGTGCGTTCAGGTGATCGAGCAAAAGATCCTTGAGCTCAGTTCTCAGCCAATGTTTGATCGGGATGCTGAAACCTTCTTTTTTCCTGTAGATATTTTGAGGAGGCAGGAGCCTTTCCATGGTTTTCTTGAAGATCCACTTCGTCGTAAAACCGTGAAGTTTGAGATCGCCGGGAAGAGAATACACAAATTCCACGATTTTGTGGTCCAAAAGAGGCACCCTAGTCTCAAGGGAGGTTGCCATGCTCATCCTGTCCACTTTGACAAGAATATCGTCCACGAGATAGGTCTTCAGATCTAAAAAGAACTCTCGGTTCAGTGCGTCGAAACGTGTGGACGACCGGTATAGCTCGTCGAACGGGAACGTGGCGTTAAGAGGTTTCGCTTCCCCCAGCTCTGCCTGAAGTTCTGGAGAATAGAGAGATTTTTTGTCATTTTCCGTAAGAAACTTCATCCAGCGCAGGTGTCGGTCTCCTGTTGCATTTTCCAATCCCTGCCCAAACCGTCGTATCTTGTTCCATGTCCCCTTCTTTTTATGCGACGGCGGGATCGTCCGGATAAGAGGGTTGAGGATGTGGCGAAATAGAAACGGGATCGGAAAGCGGGATAGTTTCTGGGCCTGGTAGTGTTCATAACCACCAAAAACTTCGTCCCCTCCGTCCCCGGATAGGATCACCTTGACGTGGGCCCTGGCCATCTGGGAAACCAAATAAGTAGGGAAAATCGAAAAATCGCCGAGCGGTTCATCCAAGTGGCGGATAAGTTTGTCTGTCAATTCCAGCGCTTTCGGTTTCAATAAGAATTCTTCATGTTCTGTTTCAAAGGCCTTGGCCACTCTCCGAGCATGGTGGAGTTCATCGTAAGTTGTGTCTTCGAAACCGATGGAGAATGTTTTTATCGGGGAAGTTCCCGATTCATGCATCATGCCCACCAAACTGGAGGAATCGATCCCTCCGCTCAAGAAGGCGCCAAGAGGAACATCACTGATCAGCCTCAGCTGGACCGCCTCTTTGATCAAGGCATAAAGCTCGTCCATGAGAGAATTTATCCTGGACTTGGAGATTTTTGATGGGAATTTATCCTGGTGTTCCAGTTTCCAGTATTTTTTTAGATGAATCTCTCCTTCCTTGTAAATCAAAAGGTGGCCAGCCGGAAGTTTGGATATGTTTCGGAATATCGAATAAGGAGCAGGAATGTATTCCAGTGTCAGATATAAATCCAATGCTTCGGGGTTTAGAGAACGATAGACTCGTGGGTGCTTGAGTATAGCCTTGAGCTCTGACCCGTACACCAAGGTCTTGTCTTCGAGCAGGGTGTAGTAAAGCGGTTTGATCCCGATCCGATCGCGGGCCAGGATAAGTTTTTCCTCTCGTCCATCCCACAAAGAAAAGGCGAACATGCCGCGAAGCTTGTGCACAAAATCCTCGCCCCACTCTTCATATCCGTGAACGATGGTCTCTGTGTCCGTTTTTGTCCGGAACTTGTGACCGCGAGAAAGAAGTTCCTTTCTCAGGTCGGGAAAATTGTAGACCTCACCATTATGGGAAATCCAGACTGTTCCATCTTCGTTGGAAAGAGGCTGGTGGCCTTTTTCGAGGTCGATGATGCTCAGGCGGCGGGAGCCGAGCCCGACTTTTTTTTCGGTATGGACCCCCTGGTCATCCGGTCCCCGATGTGCCAAGGTCTCACACATTGCGGCGAGGAGAGATGAGGAAATCGGGGGGCTGTTCTCCGTTCTAGCGATGCCGCAAATGCCACACATTATTCCTCAGGAACGATATCGATTTCGAAAAAGACGCCCAAAAATCTTCTCTCCTTGCTTGTTTCCGATTCGTAGTAGGGAATAGCGCCTTTAGAGGCGCTGATCTTGATCCGGTAGAGATAAAGTGATTTGATATTAAAGGCCTTCACAGGCGAAAAGCTCAGTGTTCCCCTTTGCTTTGTGCCGAGGGTGATCTTTTTTTTCTGTCTTCCGACTCTGACAGAGATTTCATTCTGCATCCTCGGATTGTTGAGGAGATTGAAATCCATTTGCTTGACCGGGTAATAGGTTTTGAGAATCATTTCTGCGGTGAAAGGACCGCGGGTCCAGAATCCTCTTTTTTCCACCTCGGATTCTTTCAATCTGGGGTAAAAATTGTCATCCAAGAAGTGAAGCCAGCCTATATGGGGATGAGTTCCCACTTCCTGTCGAAAGGCATAGGGGTTGGTGTTGGTAGGGAAGTTGTTGACGAGCGTCATTTCCACAGGCAGGGCATTGAAAGGCCATTTTTTCACATGGGTGGAGGGGTAGTGAGAATGGGTGAACGGACTGATCAAGATAGGGGAGATAAAAATGGCAGCCATCATCCAACACAGGGCGAGATTTTTTAGCTTTTGTTTCGTGGGGATGAGAAAAAGAAGGAACGGGTAGATCGGCAGGAAATATCTGTTGCCCAGAGCTCCTCCCCCTCCGGCATAGTTATCCGGCATAATGACGATAAAAATCAGGATCTCGCCAAAAGCGGCCAAAAGGATCAACCATTGATACAATTCTTTTTTTTGGGTGAAAAACAGGATGAGAAATAGAAGAGCAGGAAAAAAGTACCAAGCTATTCCGGAAAACCGGCCGAAAAAGTAGTAAAAAAGATTATACGGAACGAACTTAGCGGGGAGAAGATGCTTCTCCGCGTATCCGTCCGATGTCATTTCCATGGTGTTGATGGAGTCGAAGGTTACGTCTGCCTTTTCCAGAGGATAGGTATAGTAGAAGGTTTTTCTCTCTCCACCTTGGTAGTTCCACTCTCCGGTGACCAGGTAGTTCGTGCCCCAGAATATGCCCGATGTGATCAGGAAACAGAGGATGATAAGAAAAGCTTTCAAAAACTTTTTTTTCAAGAGGGTGTAAAGGAAAATCGGTCCGAGCAGCACGATATTGGCGGGTTTGGAAAAAACAGCGAGCCCGATGATGAGGCCGGCCAAGTAGTCTGTCCAGTCCGAACGAAGAAAGGTGTGCATCTTGCTCGGTCGATTTTCGCCGTCTTTTGACGCAGGGATTTTGTGCTTGTACAGCCAGAGGAACAGTATGGTGAAAACCAAAAAAAGATTGAAAAAATCTGGTTGGATCCACAGGTAATACACACCGGCGACAGACGCGAACAGAAAGGTGATAACCGTGAAGAGAGAGAGCGAGGAGGGATTGGATAAGGAAAAGTAGGCATGGCCCATCAGCAGCAACAGCAAAAGAAGCAGGGAGTGGAAGACAAGAGCGCCATTCACGCCGAATAATCTGACGAAAGGAGCCGCAAAAAGCGGGTAGGCGTATGATTTGGCATAAAAAAGTTTTCCTTCCCGCGATTTTTTTAAAAAAATACCCAGCGGGCCGGATGGGAACACTTCATAATATCGGATCAGATCTTTCTTGGTGTATTCCAGGTCTCCGTCTTGGGCAAGGCTTTGGATCATGGAGTAGTATATGGCTTGATCGGCAAAAAGAAATCCCTGATGGATGGAAGGAAGATTGACAAAAAGAGAAAAGCCCAGAAAAAAAGCGAATATAAGAAATATCGCGGTCAGAGCTGCATTTTTTTGGAATAACATATGTTAAACCAATATCATAGAAAGGGTAAAAATTCAATAAACCTAGGAAGCATCTTCATTTCCATGATTCCCAAAGGCTTTAAATTGGTTTTTAGGAATGGTTTTGCTTCCGTGAAGATTTTAAACGCCATCCCTTCACCGCTCTTCTCGGCGGCTGTGGAACTGCGCACGCTAACTCACATCTTCTCCCGTTCAGCTCTGTTCCAATGATTGCTCGGTTCTCTAACCCTTTAGAAAAGTCGTGCTCAATACATCCTCGCCGCCTGACTCCGTCAGGATCCCTCGAAGAACGGGAGGAATGGCGAAATCTTCAATGGTCGCTTCAACCATCCCCAAAAGCTCAATCTATCACGGAAATGGAGATGCTTCCTTAAATCTAGAGTTGGCGGCTAGTCTCGAGCGGTGATCGAATGCCAACAAAAAAATGAAAAACGAATGAAAAATATCATCCCACCTATCATCTTTAGCGGTTATTGACAGGACGAGATGGAAAGGCCATATCTATATTTAGTATTAATCATTTAGTAGACAAAAAAGGCAATATTTGTCGTATTTATGACAAAAAATGCCATATAAGGTGAGAGAAAATTTGAGAAATATTTTATGTCTTTTATTTTCAGTAAGTTGTAAGTGTAAGTTTATGGTATGAAATTTGCTACTATATATTATAAAATAAAAGAATGAGTATGTCGTGATGAAGGAAATCTTGCAATTGATACGCCAAAAGCTTAGAATCGGAACACACGCGGAAGAAAAAAGTTTAGAGGGAAATAAAATGGGAAAATTCCGACAAAGAGGGTACACGTTTATCGAAGTTATCGTCGTGGTGGGTATTTTGGGCATGATTCTCGCGGCTCTTTATCCCAGTGTCATGAACACGTTGGAAACACGAGGGATCGAGAACTCGGCAAGAAACATCCTGACCACCATGCAGAGAGCCAAATTTCAGGCCGTGAGAACAAAGATCAATCATCGAGTGGGTTTTTTGGATGATGGAGGAATTTGGTATTATTTTATCGAGAGAGAAGATACTCCGGGAACATGGAGCACCATACCTGGATTCGTGAGAAAAGAGATCCCGGAAAAATTGATCGTGGCCCTCAATTTCCCGGATATTACGGGTGTCCCGTCCAAAGGGATCGTTTTTTCTCCGTTAGGGTTTATAACCAACTTCGACACAAACCTGAACAACATCAGTTTACAGAGCGATAAATTGAGGAGGATGGGACAACCGGATTTGAGAGTTGTGGCGGTTTTTGCCGGAGGATCGGTCCATTTGATTAAAACAGGAAGTTAAACATGAATTTTATCAAAAAAAGGAAAAATGAAGGATTCTCTTTAATCGAAGTGCTGGTTAGTATCGCTATCGTGGCGATCGCGCTGCTCGGACTGGCGCAGCTTTTCACCTACAGCGTGATGACCAATTCCCGGGCCGAGAGAATGTCGAGTGCGACTTTTCTAGCTCAGCAACAGATCGATTATCACAGAAACTTGACTTCCGACGAGCTGAATGTCTTGACCGCCGGAACAAACGACGAGCAGATCGATGTCAATCTCGACGGCACGATCGATTACCGCCGGTTGACCACGATCCAGATGTCCGGGGTTTTCTGGGAGATCCGGGTGCTCGTTTTTTCCTCCGAAGAGCTTAGCACAACCGTGGCCGACCTTATCGGAGATCCTCAGCAATATGGTGTCAAAGCGGACGTGAGCACCATCATCAGCCGTTGATTCGAAAAATCATCAAATCGAGAGAGAAATGAAAGAAAAAATATCGAAACAAAACGTCATGAGTTTGCCTAGATCCCGTTGCTCGGGCTTCACTCTTCTGGAATTGCTGGTGGGGAGCACGATTTTATTGATCGTTGTCCTGGCCACCTTGTCCTTGTACCGGACGAGCAACCAGATTGCGGTGGACCAGCAGCAGTACGCAGAATTGCAGCACGGCGTACGGTCGGGCATGTATCTTATCTCGAGGGATTCGCGGATGGCTGGCGTGGGATTGCCCGTCGAGTTTTTTGGGTTTGCTTTGGGGGGTGTGGATAACGAGACACAGGGAGGCATTGTCGAGCCGGACCGGCTGACCGTGATGGGGAATTTCGATGAACCCTTGAATCTGGGAATTGATAATTATCAAGGATCCGCTGCCAACCTGGCGGTTATGGATTTCAGTTTTGAGGAATACCAATATCCTGATGAATTTTATGAAAATAAAACGGTCCTCATACTTCCCAATCCCAGCTCAGGCTGCCTGTTAGGGGAAGTGAGGAACATCACCCATGTCACCCATGATGCATCGGGGACTAACGAAAAGCTGAATTTTTCGCCTGGTTTGTCTCCTGGAGTCAATCTCCCGGGTGGATTATCCGGGACCTGCTCCAGTTCCAATGACTATGATGGGGGTATGGTGACCTTCATCAATGTGAATGAATACTGGCTGGATGTCACCGGGAATTACCCGGGATTGACGGCCGGCACAAACGGGTATATAGGGAACGGGGAAGGAAATGTCCTTTACCTGACGATGAACGGGGTTCATTATCCCCTGGCCGACAATGTGGAGAACCTGCAATTCGAGTACAACGGGGATTTCGATGACGATGGTCTCCTGGATGGTTTCATCCCGTGGCAATCGACATGGACAAACGATATCACGATGATCAGCCGAGTCCGTCAGATCAAGATGTGGGTGTTGGGCCGGACAGAGAATCCCTTCGTGAGCGTCGGCGCGAACCCTCCGGCCAATCTCCATCTGTACAGAAGGCCCACCATCGCCAACAGCCCGGGTGAAGCCACTGACGACAAGCACAAAAGGTTTTTGCTCGAATCTACCGCCAATATCAGAAATTTATCTTTGAATATATACAACACAGGGAATCGATAAAAAAGGAAAGTGAAAATTATGAACAAAGGATCGGGATTGATAGTCGTCATCCTCGTGATGGCATTTCTTGTGACAGTCGGGATCGCTGTGATCACCGTGACAAGCGTCGGTTCTCGGGTTGCAGGGAATATCCGGTCTCAGCATCATGCTTTTAATGCAGCCGAAGCCGGGTTCGATGCCTCGTGGATCGCCATCGGGGATTCATTCATCGCCGAGGCCTGGACGAGCTTCGACAGCCATTATCTGGTGGATCCGACCGGTATCGATATGCCGATAGATGTCAATTATTTCCGGAAGTTGACAGACCAGGAATTGCTGAGCTTGCTGGATTCCAACGACGATGGGACGCCCGACTACAGCAATATTATCTATTTTAAGCAAGAATTTATCCCTGCCCAGGGAGGCGGGACCGATCCCCGCTATACCTACACGTCATTTTTGATCGACGATGAACAGGGCAGCGGTGTTTCCGATCCCGGCGACGCTCTTCTCGTTTGTATAGGAACGGCCGGGACCGGATCAACGATGACGACATCCCGGATCGAAGTCCTATTGGCCGTAGAACTCAATTGATGAATTTTCACAGGTTTAGAAAAGGAAGATTAAAATAGAGAAAAGGAAGAGGGGAAAATGACAAAAAAAACAAAAATTAAATTATGGATCCTCCCATTAGCCGTGATCATCGCTTTCATTGCCATACATCTTAGGGCTCAGCAACAGTGCAATGAATACACAGGAACCTATACAGAGGATTTCAGCACGCTCACGTACAAAGATCATGCGTGGTCTTCGGTCCGGAATTGGACCCCCGCGCCGATCACGCTGAACTATCTGGGAGCGAACTTCGATGTCGTCGAGCCTTCAGGTATGGGGGCGAGGATTTATGTGTGCGATTCCGGCGACTTCGACGGGGATGGAAGGCCGGATTTGATCGGGTTGGATATCACCACCGACCCGGACAACCGGTTGATCCTGATAAGGAATCACTATACGGACCTTGACGGAGATGGAGTCGACGACGATGGGATCGTGTTTTTGATCGACGAGACAGAAGTGTATGAGCAGGGTACCCACCTCGATTGCGGCCCGGCATCCATCACGACCGGCGATTACAACGGGGATGGCCTTCTGGATTTTTTCTTTTACAAAAATCTGAACGACGAATTCCATTATACGCAGTTTTTAGCGACCATGTACATCAACATCGGCACAGCGACAGACCCGGATTTTGCCACCTTTGATATGGCGCCGAGCCTGGATTTCACCAGTGCCTTCATGAGCGCTGGGATTTACGCCAACTGGGCCGCCGATCACTTGGCCTCGGTCGATATCGACGGGGACATGGATGTGGATCTTCTCGTCATTAGCGAGGACAAGATATTTCTTGTCAGGAACCCGGGCCCGAGTGATTTTGACCTGAGCAACTTCACCATAACCGAGCTGGCCTATGATCAGAACACAGGTTTTACAGACCCAACTCGGGGGGGATCATCGGTCGATGCCGGGGATTTCGATAAAGATGGCGATATCGATGTGATCGGCGCCACGGTGATGGATGTCGACCACATCGTCTATTACGAAAATGACGGAACCGGCAATTTCACCTACAGTGAAATCCCCATCCCGGTTCCGGAGTGTACCGGGACGGTCGCCACGGTCGTTGCGGATTTCAACAATGACGGGTGGATGGATATATTCGCGGCCAACGACCGCTGGAACGCGGGCAACGAGGCCCACATGTACTTTTGGAAAAATCTGGGATTGGTGGAAACCTCTCCTGGAGTTTTTGAGCCGGATTTTCAATTCCGGTGTTTGAACAATTGCCAGCCTATTCTGCCCGATCCCCATGACGTGGACATGAGCGCCATGGTGGACTACGACATGGATGGCGATGTCGATGTGGTGTTGGCCGATGCCAACCATTCGGGTGATTATTACCTGATCCGGAACGATCTGGCCGGTGTGTATGCCCTGAATGGGGAGGCCCGGTCTCTCGATGTGTCAGGAGGCCTCGATCAGCAGCAGTATGCTGTCACACGCGTTCGGATGACTGACATCGAGCAAAGGGTCGAGGGCGGTTCAAGCCAAGGCCTTTCTGTCGAGTTTTATGTTTCCAACAACGGCCAAGATTGGGAGCTGTACACCACTTTTTTGGAAAGCGATATTCGGAATCAGACAGACCTGCCCTGGCATACCTTCAATCATTACGGAGCCCGCTTGTACTGGAAGGCTCTCCTGTTTGCGGAAGAAGACATGATGGCCGAATACGAAGACGCTTCGTTCGAAACGCCGGAGGTCTACGAAGTGAGTTGGGAATTCGTGTACGTGGACAGAAGAGAATATTCCCGGACGACAGTGGCTGTAACGACTGTCGATAATAGCGGGACTCCGATGAAACTGGTCATCGGCGGCTCCTTTTATTTCCCCGGCTGGCAGGGACACTTGCGGGCATACAATGTGACAAACACATCTTCCGCTTCCACCTCGGATTCCATTCTCCGTACAGTCACGACCTCGGATTTGTCCGACGCGTCGGGAAGGGATGTCAACGTCGATATAGCGGGTGTGACGATCGAATGGGATGCCGGAGAGTTGTTGGATACCCGTGCCGCAGGAACGCGGACGATCTATACGGCCCTACCCGGGGTTTCCGGTCTTGGAAGGGCGGATTTCACCGCATCCAATGTGGCCACACTCGGGCCGATCCTCCAAGACGTGAACAATGATAACACAGGCCTGATCAATTTTGTCAGAGGCGAGGGACGCTTCTGGAAACTGGGAGACATCGATCATTCCCAATTGGTCGTTGTCGGTCCTCCGGACGGATCCGCCGGGCTCAAAGGAGCCGGGTATGATGCCTTTCTCACGGCGAATCAAAACAGACTGAAAGTCATCTGTGTAGGCGCCAATGACGGGATGATTCACTGTTTTAGCGCCCTCACCGGGGAAGAGATCTGGGGTTTTGTTCCCTACAACCTTCTTCCTAAGTTGAAGAACATGTGGGCCGTGGATGCAGCGACCGGCGATCGCTATTTCTCTAGGGATGTCTATGTGGATGGCAGCCCGGTCGTCGAGGATGTCTATATCGATCCCGATGGCGGGGGAAGAGAATGGCGGACGGTTCTGATCTGTGGCCAGGGGCCTGGCTCGGGCAGTTCCATCGCCGGTGGGTTGAACTATTATTTTGCCCTGGATGTCACCGACCCGTATGATCCTCAGCCTCTTTGGGAATTTACCGATCCGACCATGGGAGAGACCTGGTCCATCCCCACGGTTGGAAAAATAGTGAATGAAGGGGATGATTCCTTCACGGCTTTTGTCGGTTCGGGTTACGACAATGACACCGGCAGCACAGTCGGAAATTATTTCTACGCAGTGGACATCGAAACAGGGACGAATTTCTGGAATTATGAGACATCGGAAGTGGATACCTCGGGAAGTTATCCCAATATCCAGAACACCATCCCCGGTTCTCCCTCTTCGATCGATGTGAATCAAGATGGCTTTCTTGACCGGGTATACTTCGCCGACCTGGATGGACGGGTGTACCGTTTGGATGCGAGCACCGAGTACCATAGGCAGAATAGCAATCAAACGACATGGGATAATATCGTCGAATCCATCTATGAAGATGCCAATAATTATCCGATCATAACCAAACCGGAAGCTTGGGCAAACCCTACCCTGGCGGCCTCTACTCCGCGTGTCTTTTTCGGGACAGGAGGAGACGATGCTGCCCCGAGCGATACCACCTATTCATTCATAGCCCTTCTGGATGATATGAGCAATCCAGAGGTGGAATGGTTCATGGGAGATGCTGCCCTTCTCAACCTCGATGCGGCTCTGGATATGGGCGATCTGGATGTCGGGGCAAAAGTATGGTCCGATCCAGTTGTGGCCAACTACATCGCTTATTTTAGTACCCTGACCTTGAGCATCGAAGCCGTAGATCCTTGCGTGAATCTCGAGGGTGCCGGCAAGCTGTACGGACGTTTCATCCAGTCGCTGGCCGGAAGCGCAGTCGGGGGATCGGCTTTTCGCGATGCATCGGGAACACTTCAGAGTCTCGATCTTGCGTCCAAGACAAGATCTGCCGTGACCCTGGGTGATAGAACAGCTGTGCCTGGACAAGACAAGAGAGAAGTCTATATTCAGGAGTACGATTCCACGATCCAGAAACTCGAGCAGCCGGTGGGTTCAGTCCTCATAATCAAATCTTGGAGAGAGATTTATAAGGTCATCCGTTAGGCTCGCGGCTATGGCCCACGAAATAGGCCTAGATAGGCCTGAATGATCGGGTCTCCCCAAATCAGCGCGAAATAAGCGGCCGGGGCCAAAAAAGTGCCAAAAGGCAAGGAATACTGAAGGTCTTTTTTTCGGAAGAAGATAATAAATACACCGACGATAGCCCCCACGAAGGAGGCCAGGATGAGGGTGAAAAAGGTCAACCTCAATCCCAAATAAGCCCCGATCAAAAGCATCATCGTCACATCTCCCATGCCGAGCCCTTCTTTTTTTCGCAGCAGATAATAAGTTCCGTAGATAAAAAGCAGGAAGCCGGCCCCTGCAATGGCTCCGATCAAAGCTTGCCTCAGGTCCAGATCCAAACGGAAGGGAGCATAAACTAAAGCGAGGACCAAGCCCGGTAGGGTGATCTCATCCGGCAGGATCTGGTGATAAAAATCGATAAATCCCAAAACGATCATCGCGCTGGCAAAAAGACAGGTTGCAAAGAAAAAAAAGCTCAGAGAGTATTTCTGGAAAATGAGCAAAAAACTCAGTGGCGTGAGAATTTCGACAAGCAAAGTAGAAAAGGGTATTCTAACACCGCATGCTCTGCATTTTCCCCGGAGAATCACATAGGAAAAAACAGGGATATTGTCAAAGAATTTTATCTTTTTGTTACACCCGGGACAGAAGGAGGGAGGTCTCAACAGGCTCATCCCCAGCGGCAGCCGGAAAATGACAACATTGAGAAAACTTCCCCATGCGAGGCCGAAAAGCACGATGATGATTATCTTTTCCACCATTTCAAAGGAGAATCGACTATCCCGGTTTCTGGATCGTAGATGTAATCCCTCTCATCCAGATCTTTGGGGATAGAATCTAAGATCCCTGCGCTTTTAAGTTGATCCAAATTGTCCGGAAGACTTCCTTTTATTTTTTTGTATTTTTCGATGGCATCCTTCAGCTCTGCAAGATCCATGGCCGTCCTCACTTGGTACATATGATTGAATGCGATTTTTTTTATCCGCTCGTCGTCGCTTGTCTGATAGACTTCCAGCCAGTTTTCCCAAGCTGTCCGGAAATCCGTTCCTTTGTAGGCGGCATCGGCGTACAGCCTTTGAGCGATAGCCGGTGCCCCTTCGATGGCCATGGTCTTTTTGTAATATTGCCGGGCCAAATCATAATCTTTCAGGTTTATGGCTGCGTAGTGCCCGGCTTGGTAGGGGAAGATCCACTGGTCGGGATTTTTTTCCAAACCCCGGTCGAGCACTTTGAATGCCAAGTAGGGATCTCTCGCTTCGTAAACGGCGATGATGGCGCCCACTTCGTAGGGATCGAGATAGCGTGGATCGAGCTCGGCGATGATGGAAAAAATGTGATCCAGATGATCGTATCTTTCAGCGATGTTGTGATCGCCGTAATACTGGATGGCCCAGATATAGACCAAATCGGCCATGAGTGAGGAATACCCGAAAGTGGCATGTTTCAAATATTTTCCCGATGGGATGTAAATGAGGGAAGCCCCCGGGATGTTCGATCGGGGGATTTTGTCCGCGATCGATTTGACTCCCATAAAAAGTCCACAGCTTAGCACCAGGAGGAGGATGAGGAGACCTTTTCTCATGATCTTCAGATAAAATCTCTTCGGCGGAAAACGATCATGGCTAGAGCCAGGATGAACACCGTGTAGAAGAGGCCGTACAAAGAAGAATAGATAAAAACCTTCGGGGGGATCGGAAGATGATGGACGACTTCTGTCTTAAAGTTGAAATTTTCCAGGTCGGGAATTACAAGGTAAAAAAATCGGGCTACTGTCTTGACCCCACCCTGAGGCATTTTGTTCACGAGTGTTTCCAGTCCCCAAGAAAGATGCCCTATCAGGTAAAATGCCAGAGAAAAAAGCGTGCTCAGGATCGGGGTGGAGAAACAGGAAAACAACATGGCTACAGCCGTGATGAGACAGAGCTCCATGAAGATAAACAGGATGGCGATAAAAAAAGATCCTTCGACCGGATAGTTGTGCAGAAGGATGAGAATGAGGAAGATCACGGTCATCAAGGCGAGCATAATAAAAAGGGTCAACAAGAGTCCCAGGTATTTTCCCAACAGAAATTGATAACGCTGGATGGGTTTGGATAGAAGAGTGTATAGGGTCCTCTTGTCGATCTCTTTGTACACAAGACCGGTTCCGATCATAATCGCCATCAACGCGCCGAAGAGGGAGAGAGAAGCCAGCCCCACATCCGTGATGATCTTGGCTCGATCTCCCACCGTCAGGAGTGCCAACAACCGGGAGAATATGATACAGACAGAGGCGAAGAAGAGGAGCAAGTAAAGGATGCGGTCTCGAATGGCTTCTTTAAATGTATTGAGAGCGATCGCCAATATTTTCATTTTTGCCTTACCGCTCCGACAAAGAGATCTTCCAGTGTCTCCGTTCTCGGAATGAGCGAATGAACCCTTCCCTTTTTTTCCAGGATCAATTGGAGGACAGATGCAATTTTTTCCTCCTCGAATACTTTGAGCAAGACCCTGTCTCCTTGCGCAGAGTAGCGCTCTCCAAGGTCTCCGAGATCTTCGGACCCAATCCCAGAGATCGTGATCTCCGTGACCTGGACCTTCTCTGATACCAGATCTTGCAGGGGGCCTTGATTGACGACATGTCCCTCCACCAAAATAGCCACTCTATCGCAGATCATCTCGATATCTTGGAGGATATGGGAGGAGAGGAAAACGGTTTTTCCTTCTTCTTTGAGCCGTACGATAACATCCCGGATATCTTTGCGCCCTAATGGATCCAGCCCACCCAACGGTTCATCCAAAAAAACGAGGGAGGGCTCGTTGATCAAGGCTTGGGCCAGGCCGATCCTTTGGAGCATCCCCCGCGAGAATTTTCTGAGCTGGAGGTTAGCTGCGTGTTCAAGACCCACCATCCTGAGCAAGGTTGTGATCTGAGTTTTTTTCCGCTCTTTTTTTGCCGCCGTGAGGTCGCAATAGAAGCTCAGGAATTCTGTTGCCGAAAGATAGTCGTAAAAATAGGGGTTTTCAGGGAGAAAACCGATTTTTTCCTTTGCCTGCATGGAAAGGTTGGATTGCCCGAAAATCTCGATATTTCCTTTGTCCGGGAAAATGAGGCCGAGCACGCATTTGAGGGTGGTGGTCTTTCCCGCTCCGTTTGGGCCGAGGTAGCCAAATATCTCTCCCGCTTTGACTTCCAAAGAGATGCCGTCGAGGATCTTTTTTTCTTTGGGGATAAATCCTGTCTTGAATGATTTGTGAAGGTCTTCGATTTGCAGTACAGTGTCCATGAAATCTTTTTTATTATAATACAAAAGTGACAAATTTCAAGATGTCATCGGAAGCATCCCTATTTCCATGATACATAAGCCGCTTTTGGGAATGGCTTTGCTCCCGTGAAGATTTTTGCCGCCTTTCCTTTACCGTCCTTCTCGGCGGCGCTGAACTCCGCACCTTAAAACCCATCTCTGTTCCTACATTCCCTGTTCCAGTGCTTGCCCAGGTCTTCCACTCTTTAATCCTTCCGTGCTCAATACAGCATCGCCGTCTGACTGTGTCAGATACCCTCGAAGGCCGGCAGGAATGCCGGAATCTTCAATGATCGCTTCATCCATTTCCAAAAGCAACACATATCTTGGGAATAAAAATGCGTCCAATGGTATCGCTCTGATTGAGAAAAACGCTTCAATCCGGGACTATGCGCACGAGTGAATCGGGATCGACAGTGAGGTAAAAATCGCTCCCCAGGTACAACAGGGGTTGGATCCTTCGAGGATCGAGAACTCCCTGTTCATCGAAGCTCCCCTCCTCCTCATGGATCGCCTGGACTTCTCCGACAAAAAGATCATGATCCCCGTAGGTCCGGATTTCTGTCAACCGGCATTCAAAACAAACATAAGCGTCATCGATCACGGGAGATCGGATCGTTGTGGATGGGCAGAGAGCAAACCTTGTTCGGCCCGGATGAAATTGACGGTGAATTCTTTCGCGTCTGCGATCACATGATGGGTAAACCGTTTTTTTGAAATGAGCACACCGAACAGTGGGGGATCGAAGGAAAGCGCGGTATGCCAAGCACAAGACATGAAGTTGGTCTTTCCCTGCACCGTTGCCCCGATGAGGCTGACCGTATACGGATAAAAATATTGAAATTTAGCGAACCGAGTTTTTATCTTTTTTGAGGGCACCTATTTCAATCCTTCGATTTTCTGGGCGTTTTTGAGAAGCCATTCTTGCGTGAACAGATGTTCTCGAACCAATCCCGCGTGTATTTCGAGCTGATCTTTAATCTCACCATCCGGAACAAGAGGAAGGAGTTTTTCGTATTTGGATATCAGTTCCTTTTCTGCTGGGATCAATGATTCCAGGGCGGATAGCCGCTCCTCACCAGAATAGGCCGAGGGCATAGGAGAAACACTCCTTTCCACTCCGTCAGATTTTTTTTCAGCGTTTTCGATCTGGATGACATCCCCCATCTTGATCAATATCCCGCTGTTTTTGTCCCAATTCCTCATGTGGTCGATCGAATTTTTAAAAAGGCGCTGGCAGAGGTCCTGATGCTCGGAAAAAAGGATGACATATTTTAGGTAGCGGTGCATCAGCGTGTTTTCATCCCGCATGATCGCATGCAGAAGTTGGACTTCCTGTTTTTGGGCGCTTTCAGGACCGGATTGGTAACACAAAGCATCTTCGGCACCTTCTGCCCTCATGGCCTCCATCATGGCCACAAATTGATCAGCATGGCGCACTTCATCGTAGGAAATATTGAGCACCATGTTTTGAATTTTTGGGAAGGCTCCTGGCTCGAATTCTGCGTTTTGGTAGAGGGCGGTCACCAGGTCTTCTGTTTTTTTATCTCGAACTAAATTGTCGATAACACGCGGATAACGGATAACCTCATCTGTTTTGAAAGAAGGAGTTCCTCCCATTTGCGTGATGATGATCCCGAGCTGGAGTGAATGGTACATTTCATCTATCCCGATCTGGATAGTCTGGGCCCGCACATCTTGGCGGCGTTTCAACACGGGATCCTGATAAAAGAATTTTCCTTTCGGGAACGAATAAGCGTGAAAAAGATACTCGAAACTCACGGCCCATTCATGCTCCAGCGCGATGTTCAAGAGCTTTATCGCATCTTCTTGAGATTCGATGTTTTTGATGCTTTCCATAAATCTTCCTCCTAATTTTAAGAGAAAATTATAATTTTTTTTTAGAGAAAAATAAAGGATGCAAAAATATCACCCTGAATATCATCTCTGGGGGTGATTGACGAGAATCCTGTCCTGTGTCACCATCACGATAATATGAAACCGTAACGACGCTTTTAATTCCTCATCCAAGGCTGCGTCGAGGTTTTGAAAAGGAAGAGGGAGAGGATTCCTCTCCCTTCTTCTCCCCTCTCAAGTATTCATTTCTCGATACAAAACACCATCATGGGCTCTGGTTTTCCCCACTAAGGCCAGGTTGGAAAATGTTGTCGATCGGGCGGGCCTCTTTTATGTATTGAAGGAGGGTGTGGATGTCCTTTTCCTCAAGAATGCGTCTTTTTTTATCCTGTCTTTGCCATTTGATCAACCGCATGACATTACTATCGATTTCGATACAGGTTGTGCCGTTCGTGTATCCGCAACACCCGGCGTTGAAATAACAGGGAATGGGCCTTTTCCCACCTGGTTCGAAGGACTTCGGCTCTTTTCCCGAACGAAGGCGAAGGATTTTTCCAATCTCTGCCTTCATTTTATAGATTTCTCGATCGATGGTTTTTTTATCTTCTTGAGAGGCATGAACATAAGCCTGTTCCAAACGATGAATGACAGCCTGAAGGCGGTCGAAGTGGGTCATTGATCCGAAGATAGCACTGTGCGTGTGCCCACAGATAATAATTCAATTCGAGGTCATCACGAATCCTGTAGTTTTCGGCAGGACCGTCAAAACCGATATTCAACAACTTTTGGACTGTTTTCCAGACGAAATGGACAGCGAATCGACTCAGCTTCCATGCCTGATCTTCGAAAAAGCGCCCCTGGTTGTCCATGAATGAGGAAAATATCTTCGCCCAGACAAAGCCCTTCTCTATGATCCACTTTCTCCAGCATGTTTTTTTCCCAGGTTTTGCTCCGTTTTTTGAATCTGCGGAGGGTCACCTCTTTATCATGATTCCCCCATATCCTTATTCTCTTTTTATCCGGAGCTTCCAGAGCCATTTCTATTTCTTGTTGAATTATCTTCCGGTAGTGGTGCAGAATTTTCTCGTACTGGTTTTCCCAAAGTTCTTCATTGTCGCCCAAAACGATCAAAGCGTATCCCCGTCTTTTGTAGAAGGCGAGAGCCGCAGCATACAGGTCTGCGTTTTTCTTGAAGTCATCGGCAGGGCTGGCATCGCCTTTGTGATGATCCGAAAAGATTACGAATCGATCGGTTTTGCAGTCGAACGGGATTTTGTTTTCCGGTTTTTTGGCATTTCTGTAGATCCCGTTGAACTTTCTGCTCATTCTCTGGCGCAACATACTGGGCCTCTTATCGAAATTCTTAAAATCATAACAAAAAAAAGGTGCCTGTGCTACTTGGATGCCAAAAACAGAGGCCAGTTGCTTTTTTGGAACGATCCAGGTTTAATAGTCTGAGGAAAACAGAGAGGATAGATAGAGCCATGGAAGAAAAAGTTCCGCGTTTGAGACAGGACATCGACATCATCCCCACCTCCTACCAAGGAGAAAAAGCCTTCCTCGTCAAGGATCTATTGGGTCTCATCCCTCAACCCATCTTGCTGCGAGGAGAGGCGCTGCGGGTCATCGGGTTGATGGATGGAACCCGGAGAATCCGGGATATTCAATTCGAGCTCATGCGTCTTCATGGGGGGATCATCGTAAGAACGGAAGATGTGGAAGACTTGATTTCCCAGCTGGACAGGGTTTTTCTGCTGGACAGCCTGAATTACAGGCAGCGAAAACAGAAGATCATGGAGGAATACACGTATTGCCAAATCCGTGAGGCTGCTCTTGCCGGAAAAGCATATCCTGAAAAACCGGCTCAGCTTAACCCCTACATCCAGTCCATACTCGAAAGAGGCGATGAACGCCCGGAAGGACTTGAAGGAAAACAGGTTCTTGCCCTCGTTGCCCCTCATATCGATCTGGAAGTGGGGAAAAAGATCTATGCCAATGCTTACCGGATTTTGGAGGGCTCTTCTCCAAAGAAGGTCTTGCTTCTTGGAACGGGACACAATCTTTCTGAATCCCATTTTTCTCTGACGACCAAGGATTTTGTCACCCCTTTGGGCCGCGTTTGTACGGATAGGGATTGGATCACGAGATTGAAAGAAGGGTGTCCTCCTGGCTTTATTTCTCCCTATGATATCGACCACAAAAACGAACATTCCTTGGAATTTCAAATTCTTTTCCTGCAATACATGCTGGGGAACGATTTCAAATTGCTCCCTGTCCTTTGCGGATCCTTCCACCAGGCTCTGTCCCATTTTTCAAGGGCAGCAGAAATCCCAGGCATGTCCGGTTTTATCTCCGGCCTTCGACATTTTTTGAAAGACGATGATGGCCCTGCTCTCATCGTGGCAGGCGTCGATTTTTCTCATATCGGGCCAAAATTCGGTCATCGCGAACCAGCGATATCATTGCTTTTAGAGGCGAAGCAACACGACCGATCGTTGCTTGAAGCCATCAGCCGGGGCGATGGGAGAAGTTTCTGGTCCTTGATCCAGAAACAAAACAACAGATTCAATGTGTGTGGTTTTTCGACGTTGGCGCTGTTGCTCGATTTGCTCCCCGATAGAACAGGCTATGTGCTGGGATACGATTTTTGGATGGAGGAAGCCACCCGGTCAGCCGTGAGTTATGCTGCCCTGGCTTTTACTCTTGATTAATCCGGGCTTCCCCTTTTTATTTTTTTTGATATTTGCGATATAATTCCAATTCTTTTTATTTTTATCCTGAAGGAAGAACACATGACTGATTTTGGCGGTTCTATCAAACGGACAGATGAGTTCGACTTTGCCATTTTTGGGATTCCCTTCGATGAAAAATCTTGCTACATGAAGGGAGCTTCGAAAGGGCCTCAGGCTATCCGGGCTGCATCGACAGGGGAGGCTATCAATGCCTGGACAGAATCCGGGGTGAACCTCGAAGAGGAAGCCAGTATCGTAGATCTGGGAGATCTCGACGTGACCGGTTCCTTTTGGGATGTGTTCACCAAGGCAGAGGAACGGGTGATAGAGATACTGGAAAAAGGTGCGGTGCCAGTTGTTCTGGGAGGAGATCATTCTCTCACCTACCCGATCGTCAAGGCTTTTTCACAGAAGCACGGTTCGTTGGATATACTCCATTTTGACGCACACCCTGACCTGTATGATGAGCTGTATGGAGATCGGTACTCCCATGCCTGCCCCTTTGCACGGATCATCGAGGAGGGTTATGTGGCAAACCTTGTCCAGGTAGGCATCCGTGCCGCGACTGGTCAACACAGAACTCTGGCCCGGGAACATGGAGTGCGGATGATCGAGATGAAAAATATCGATCAAGCCATGGCGTTGAATTTTGCCAATCCCCTCTACATCTCCTTTGACTTGGATGCTCTTGACCCTGCTTTTGCTCCAGGCGTATCCCACCACGAGGCAGGCGGGCTCACCACGAGGCAGGCTATCGACATTCTCCACACGTTGAAAGGAAATATTGTCGGTTTGGATGTCGTGGAGGTCAACCCGGACCGGGATCCTGTGGGCATCACGGCTGCGGCTGCCGTGAAAATTATCATGGAGGTCATCGGCAAGATCGTATCATCGCGAAAGGTGAAACCTAAGGAGGAGTCATGAATAAATTGGGTGTGTCTTTTTTTTTGATCTGTGCGATGTTGTTTCCTGCTTGTTCTCATGCGCAGGGGAAATTCGATCGTTATTTCATCGATAAAACCATGCGTATCGATTTTTTCCACATCGGGAATGCCGAAGAAGAGATGGCGACTCTCGACCAAGTTTACGAGCAAGGAATCTGGGCGGGCAGCCTCCAAAATCTTATCGATCCTTTCGATAATGGGCGGTATTACGCCAAAATATATGATCTCGATTCCGGAGAGTTAATTTTTTCCAAAGGATTCGACAGTTATTTCGGGGAGTATAAAACGACAAGCAAGGCTCTGAATGGGGAAAAAAGAACCTATCATGAAACCGCTCTTGTCCCTTATCCCAAAAACAAGATCAAGTTCGTCCTCGAGGTTCGGAACAAAAAAAACGAGCTCCATCCCTTTTTCAGCCAGGAGGTCGATCCTGCTAGCGTCGATGTAAAAAAAGATCCTCTGGCGAAAGCTGTGAAAGTCTATGAGTTGCGAAAAAATGGGAATCCCCATAACAAAGTGGATGTGGCCATTATCGTGGAAGGTTATTCCCTCCAGGAGGAGGAAAAACTCCAGAAGGATTTCCAGCGGTTTACAGAAGTGTTTTTCAGCCACGAACCCTATAAATCGTACGCAAGCCGATTCAATATATACGGAGTTTTTAAACCTTCAGAAGAAAGCGGTTGTGATGAACCACGCATGGGAGTGTTCAAAAACACGGCCATAAGAGCGACATTCAACTCTTTGGGGTCCGAAAGGTATTTATTGACCGAAGATAACCGGTCCTTGAGGGATGTGGCTGCCCATGTTCCCTACGATGCCTTGTACATCATGGTCAACCACAAAAGATACGGAGGTGGGGGGATTTACAACCTCTATTGCACTTTCACGGCGGATAATCAGTGGTATAAATATCTGTTTCTTCACGAATTCGGCCATTCTTTCGCTGGTCTCGGCGATGAATATTACACATCATCTGTGGCTTACAATGATTTTTATCCGAGAGGGATCGAGCCCACCGAGCCGAATATCACGGCTCTTCTCGATCCGGATAATTTGAAATGGAAAGAGCTTGTTTCGCCAGGGATAAATATCCCGACGCCGTGGGAAAAAGACGCCTTCGATGAGATGGACCTGGCCTATCAAAAAATCCGGACAGAGATCAACGATAAGATCGCAGAGCTGAAACGGGCCAATGCTTCTCCGGAAGAGATCGCAGAGAAAGAACTGGAATCAGAACAGCTGTCCAAAAATCACGCGGAAAAAGTAGACGCCTACTTGGCCAAAAGCGCCTATTTCGCAAAAATCGGTGCCTTCGAGGGGGCAGGCTATTCCTCCCAAGGTCTCTATCGTCCGATGCTGGACTGTTTGATGTTTACCAAAGGAGATAAGCCCTTCTGCAAAGTATGTGAAATGGCTGTCATTCGTGTCATCGAGTATTATTCTGAATGAAAAAATTTCCCGGCAGTCGACCGGACAGTTCAGCTTTAGGAGTGAAGTCATGATCAAAAAATATTCCGTTTCCGTTTTATTCCTTATCGGGCATTTGCTGGGAATAGGCCAACCTACGGTTTGGGGTGATCAGTCCTTGTTCACACCAAAAATCGCAAACTCCGAGATCGTTCAGGATCTTTTCACCTATGTCGAACGAAATGAGGAAGCCATCATCGCGGAGTGGTGCCTGTTGACAGAGATCCCTGCTCCTTCCGGTCACGAAGAAAAAAGGGCTCAGTATATGAAGGCCCAGTTCCAGTCCATGGGATTGGATAAAACATATATCGATGAAGCGGGCAACGTGATCGGCATGTGGAAAGGAACGGATGGAGGGAAAAAAATTGTTCTATCGGCGCACATGGATACTGTGTTTCAGGGTGTTTGGGATATTCAGGTAAGAAGGGACGGCAATGTGCTGAAAGCTCCGGGAATCGGGGATGATACAGCAAGTTTGATAAACCTCCTGTGGTCTGTGCGTGCTTTGAAACAGCTCGGATTCAAACCCCAAAACACCTATTATTTCCTGGCCACTGTCGAAGAAGAAACTGGCTTCGATGGAATGCGTGCCTTTATGGATTCTTCTGAAGAGAATTTTGAATACGTCATCGCACTGGATGGAGATCTGGGGAAGGTTCAATACGGGGCTTTGGGATTCGGCGGAGGCACGGTCACTTTTCGTGGTCCAGGAGCTCATACCATGCAGAGCCGGGGAGTGCCCAATCCTAATTTGGCCGTTGCCCAGTCGATCGAGCGCATTTGCAAGATCGACCTTCCCATCACCCCCATAGAAAAATGGACCGTACTCAATGTGGGAATGATCTCAGGTGGAAAAGTGAGAAATGCCGTTTCGCAAGAATCATCTTTCACGATCGATCTTCGATCAGGAGATCAGCAGGAGCTGGAAAAAGCGCAAAAGGAGATCAGAAAAATATGCGCCGGCGTTTCCTCCGAAACGGGAGTGGAGTGGGAGTTCCAGCCTGATGATCAATCCAAGGCCTCCCAAATTCCTGGAGCCAGGGATTCGGCCCTGGTCAAAACGGTTGTGGATATTTTGGAATATCTCGAGATAAAAGATATCGAAGTGGATCCCCTTGGCTCGACCGAGGCCAACGTGGGAATCGAAAATGGAATTTTGAGCCTCAATTTGGGCCGAACCTATGGACGGTATAAGCATAGCTTGAGGGAAGAAGCGGATATTGACGGCCTGTTTCTTGCGATGAAGCAGATCATTCTGTTGATCTATTGTTTGGAATGAGTCCTTTCTGTGGGTTGAATCAGCCTCACGATTTTCTCCAGCCATGTTTTATCGATTTCCGTAAAGGCATCGGGCTTTTTGCTGTCCACGTCGAGAACGGCCCAAGACTGGCCATCTTCATCCAAGAGCGGGACCACGATCTCTGAGTTGGAACGGCTGTCGCAGGCGATGTGGCCTGGAAAATCATGGACATTAGGCACCAAGATCGTAGAACGGCGGATTATTCCGGCCCAACAAACCCCTAAGTTTTTTTCGAGAACCTGGCAAGCCAGTGGGCCTTGGTATGGACCGACAATCAGTTCGCCAAAATCGAGGATGTAAAATCCTGTCCAGAAAAAGTGGGGCATTTTGTGATGAAGAAGGGCGGCCACCGTGGCCATTCGAGAAATGGGATTGCTCGTATGCTGGCAAAGAGACTCCAGTTGGTGGTAGATCCGCTTGTATCGACCTGCGAGTTTTCCTTTATCCTGCATTTCCTTTCTCCGTGGTGGAGGAGGGGGTGCGGGCTGTTGTCAGCAAAAGGGGGGTTGATGATGGGAACCAAAAAGGTGGGGGCTCTTTCCAGCCCGCAAAAAAGAACCAATTCCATTATAGCAAAAAAAATGGTTTTGTAAATAAAATCCCTGATTTTTTTTATTTTTAAATTTATCTTGACATTACCCCTGGAATTTTATAATAAATTGGCAGGACTATTTGAGTTAAACTTGGGAAATCAACCTGGATTAAAAATGTTTGCTCAGACCAAAATTTAAAACGGAGGTAAAGTCAATGGCTTATGAATTCAAAAACTCAAAGGGGGTTAAGTATTACCTCCATTTCAAGGATGTCAACCTTAAGGGAGGACGTGTGCAGAGGATCTACTTTTTTGCCCGTGATGTCAGACCAGGTTCTCTGGATGCTGTGCCTGCTGGCTACAAAGTCATGGAAACTGAAAGAACGGGTATGCCCATTCTGAAAAAAGCTTGACGTTCTCTTTCCATTCAAACATTTAAAAATCACTCGTATTTTGTTTTGACGTAACAGGAGGGAGCCAGCCTTTTACGGCTGCTCCCTCTTTGTCTCTCCAGACCCCTCCATCCGGTGGGGATTTCATACATAAATATAATTTTGACCTGATGTGGGCTTATGGTTATACTCTTTTTATGAAAATAATAAAGATCTTCACCTTTTTGATTTTTGTATTTATCTTCACCAATAGCTGCGGTTCCAGGAACCAAGATAATTTTGACGCTGGGGCCGAGCCCAAGATAAAAATCGCTGTGATCCCCAAAGGGACGACACATGAATTCTGGAAGTCCATTCATGCCGGAGCGCAACAAGCCGCCATCGAGTATGGAGTCGATATTTTGTGGAAAGGACCCCAAAAAGAAGATGACAGAGCGCAACAGATAACGGTTGTCGAAGATTTCATAAGCCGGGGAGTGGATGGGATCGTGCTCGCCCCTCTTGACGATCGAGCCTTGATGCGCCCTGTGCGGGATGCGGCCCGAGAAAAGATCCCGGTCGTGATCATCGATTCTGCTCTTCAAGGAGAGGATTTTATCAGCTTTGTTGCCACGGATAACTATCAGGGAGGCGTCCTGGCCGGGAGAAGAATGGGTGAGCTTCTCCAAGATAAAGGAAACATCTTCATGATCAGGTATCAGGCAGGTTCAGCCAGCACGACCAAAAGGGAAGCGGGATTTCTGGATACGATGAATAAAGAATTTCCTGGGGTGAATTTTTTAGTACAGGATCAATATGCCGGAAGCACAACGGAAACGGCTTATCAACTGGGAGAAAACCTGCTCAATAGATTCCCCGATGTCGCTGGGATCTTCTGTCCCAACGAGTCCAGCACGTTCGGGATGCTCCGAGCGCTTCAGGAAGCTGGAAAGGCAGGAATGATCGTTTTTATCGGATTTGACAGCAGCCCCAAGCTAGTGCAAGGATTAAAAGAGGGCCATATACAGGGACTGGTGCTTCAGGACCCTGTCAAAATGGGCTACCTGGGTGTCCGTCAAATGGTCCTGCATCTCAAGGGTCAACAGATCGAAACCAGGATCGATACAGGTGTTTATATGGTCACGAATGAAAACATGGAGGATCCCCGGATGCAATCCCTTTTGAAACCGGATCTGTCAAAAAACTGACCTCCATGATGAATTCAACCCATCAGGCTGAACCCCTCCTTCGTATGGAACATATCAACAAGAGGTTCGGCGCTACCTGTGCGCTGGACGATGTTGATTTCGATCTCCTTAAGGGAGAAGTGCATGCCCTTATCGGTGAGAACGGAGCGGGAAAAAGCACGCTGGTCAAAATTCTCAGCGGTGCTGTTTTGCCGGACAGCGGTTCGATGATGTTGGAAGAGCGTTCCTTTGTCCCTTCCCATCCCCTTGATTGCCGAAGGCATGGGATCGCCATGATTTACCAGGAACTCAACCTTGCCCCCGATCTCAGTGTCGAAGAGAATATTATGCTGGGGAGGGAGATCCATCAATTCGGTTTTGTCAAGAAAAAGACAATGCAAAGGGCGGTGGAAAGGATTCTGGAGTTTGTCCATCATCCAGAGATTGAACCCAACGTCCCAGTCAAAAAGTTAAGCGTTGGGGCGAAACAGATCGTGGAAATCGCCCGGGCTTTAGTTGGGGAGGCAAAGGTCTTGATCATGGATGAGCCCACCAGCAGCTTGACTCAAGAGGACACCCATCGACTTTTTCAGATAATCGACAATCTGAAAAATCAGGGTGTCAGCATCATCTACATCAGCCATTTTTTAGAAGAGGTGCAGGAGGTTGCGGACCGATTCACCGTGCTTCGGGACGGGAAAAAAATTCACTCGGGCCAGATGGGAAAAACAAACCTGGATGACTTGATTCAGATGATGGTGGGACAAAAATTTGTGGAAATGTTCCCCCGTGTCGAACATGAAACCGGAGAGGTTATGCTTCAGTTGAACGGGATGAAGGGCAAGAGAATGACCGAAAGAGTAGATCTTGCTCTTCGGAAAGGAGAAATACTCGGTGTGGCCGGTTTGATCGGTGCAGGTCGAACGGAAACGCTACGCACGATTTTTGGTTTAGATAAAATCGAGAAAGGATATCTTGTTGTGGGAGATGCAAGGACAGATAAGGGCAAGCCCTGGATCAGAATAAGCCAGGGAATGGGCTTGTTGAGCGAGGATCGACAGGGGGAGGGCTTGGCCCTCTCTCTCTCCGTCGCCGACAATCTCACTCTCAGTCATTTTGCCCCATACAAGAAAGGGGGGCTACTCAGGTTGAAAAAGCGACGAAAAGCCGTCGAAAATTGCTTAAAACAGGTCAAGATCAAAGCGTCTGATCCGGACCAGCCGGTAAATGGCTTGTCAGGAGGAAATCAGCAAAAAGTTGCGCTGGCTCGGTTGCTTCATCAGGAGGCGGATATCCTTCTTCTGGATGAACCTACACGCGGGATAGACGTGATGAGTAAATCCCAAATCTATGAATGGATGGGAAAACTCGTTCAGGGAGGCAAAGCCATCATTTTTGTCAGCTCCTATCTGCCTGAACTGCTGGGCATTTGCGATAAGATCGCGGTTTTCCACAGAGGAAAACTCGTCGATTTCCGGCCGGTTGCCGACTGGGATACACAAAGCATCATGACCGTGGCGACACTGGGTCGGGGGACCCATGAAAAACAGGCATGAAGAAAAAATGAAAGAAAAAAAACGCATCCAAGCCCTGTTGAACTGGGTCGGGCCATTCTTGGGCCTCATTTTGGTGCTGGTCATTTTTTCTTCCATCCCTGAAGTTCAAGAACGATTTTTGAGGATATCGAATCTGAAAAGCGTTGCCACCCAGTCCGTAATCGTGGCTCTCGGAGCCTTGGGAATGACATTTGTCATCATCAGCGGAGGTATCGACCTTTCTGCAGCCTCCAATATAGCTTTGGCCAGCGTTGTTACCGCTTTTGCCATCAACCTGGGCTTTTCTCCCGTGCTGGCTCTGCTTTTGGGCGTGTTGACCGGAGGGATAGTGGGATTGGTCAATGGCGCGCTCATCACTTCCCTGAGGCTGGTTCCCTTTATCGTGACACTCGGTATGCTGGGGATAGCCAGGGGACTGGCCAAATGGATGGCGGGTAACCAGAAGATCGATGCTCCGATCACATGGATCAATGAACTCATGGCGAAGAGTCCAAGACCCTCTTGGCTGCTCCTTGCTCCAGGTGTTTGGATCATGATCATTTTTGCCGTTGCCACCGCTGTTATACTGCGTTACGCTGTCTTTGGAAGACACATTTTTGCCATCGGTTCGAACGAAGCGACGGCCCGGTTGTGCGGGATCCGGATCGGTCGAACCAAGATCCTTGTTTATACGATCGCTGGTCTATTCTGTGGCCTGAGCGGTGTGATGGAGTTTTCTCGCCTGACAGTGGGAGATCCTACGGTAGCCGTTGGGTTGGAGCTGGATATCATAGCCGCTGTGGTGATCGGGGGAGGGAGTCTAAGCGGCGGGGCTGGGAGTATCCTCGGCTCTATGATCGGCGTTTTCATCATGGCGTTTCTTCGGAATGGATGCACCATGATGGGCTGGCCCAATTACATTCAGGAGATTATTATCGGAACGATAATCGTGGTCGCTGTGGCTTTGGACCAGATTCGCCACCGCCAGTCTACTTGACACGAGAGGCTGCACTTGTCCTTATTAGAGGACATAAGTTCTTATCCTGTCTAGGGGGAGAGAAAATGGCATGGATTTTGCTTTTATGATGGATGGAAAGGAGGAAAGATGAAAAAACACGGAATTTCGATCATCATCCTTTGCTTGGCCCTGTGTGTTTCCTTGGGTTTCTCCAATCCCCAGGAAGAAGAATATTACAGCCATGCCTTTTTGCGTTTGAATTATGTGAAAGGAGATGTTTTTCTCCAAAGAGCCGGGGATTTGGGCTACGAAGAAGGCACGGTCAATCTGCCTATCGTCGAAGGTGACAAGCTGGGAACTCGAGATGGCAGGGCCGAAATTCATTTCGGCAGAAAAAATTACCTGCGAGTCGATCAATACACCCAGATCGACTTTGTCAAGTTGCCTCAAAAAGGGGACGATCTTGTCAGTTTGCACTTGTTCTCCGGGAATATATATCTGCGCGTTAGCTCCTTGAACACAGAAAAAGAATTCGAACTCCACAGTCCGGATGGATCCTTTTATATCCTAGAAGAGGGACTCTACCGTTTCGAAGTCAGAGATGACCAGGAAACGGCAATTTTTGTTGTAGAGGGAACTCTTGAAGCGACAGGTGAAGAGGGTTACGAAATAGTCCGGGCCGGAGAAAGATTGGTCTTGACCGATGGATTTTTCTCCTCCAGCCCTGATTATGTGTATGCAGCCAACGAGGATACTTTTTCAGAATGGAACAGAAGCCGCGACATCTTCCACAACAGATATGTGAGGACGCGGTATTTGCCTGTTGATCTGTATGAATACGAAGGCGAATTGGCCTACTACGGCAACTGGGTGTATGAAAGGCCCTATGGGTATGTGTGGATTCCCGATGTGTATCACAACTCATGGAAACCCTATTACCATGGGAGATGGGTCTGGTATCCTGTCTGTGGATGGACGTGGTGTTCATATGAACCATGGGGATGGTGTGTTTCCCATTACGGCCGATGGCACTGGAGAGGCGGACTGGGCTGGTATTGGATCCCGACCAGGAATTGGGGGCCTGCTTGGGTGCACTGGTATTCCGGAGCCAATTACATCGGTTGGAGTCCGTTGAGTTATTACAATCGCCCTGTGGTCATCGTCAACAATCGGTTCTATGGGCAGCATTATGACCCATACTATCCGACCCATTCACGCGCTTTCACATATCTCCGCCGAGATCAACTTAGTGCCCGACATGTATCCAGAGCGGCGTTGGGTCAGTCTGGATTGTCGCAGCTCGGTAAAATCTCTTTGTCGTCCCAACAGCCGAATGTCCGACCAGTCTCAAGTGGAAACAATATCCAAAATTCTGCCGCATCGAAAGCTCTATCCCGGTCGAATATCCGTCCTGTTTCGAAGAACTATTCAACGGGAAAATCTCTCCAGCCCTCTTCCATCCGTTCAGAGGCATCCAGGATTTCCACCCGTGCAGGAATGGCCACCAGGAGCAGCCCTAGCTCGATTGAGAAAAAAGTGAGAACCACCACATCCATAAGAACTTCTCCGAATTCCCAATCCCAACTTGTACAAAGCCGGAGCTCCCGCTCTACGATAAAAACCTATCCATCCAGAAACAGTTCCAGCGTGAAAACGTACGGAAATGCTGCCGGAGACAGCCAAAGATCGATATCGGGTCTCAGTTCGCGGATATCCCGCACCACAAGCCAAAGTTCTTCATCCAAAACAGGAATAAGGTCTTATCCCAGTCAGTCCACTTCTGTCCGGAGCAACAGGACTTCACCGGCAACCAGAACCAGGACGAGCACGCCCACTTCTTCCAGGAGTTATAAATCGACTATAAAACAGTATTCTTCCAGCTATTCTTCCTCTACCAAATCCCGCTCATCCAGCGTGTCCCGTTCATCCTATTCCTCCTCGCTCAGCCGGTACTCCCCGCAATCCCGTTCCAGTGTCAGCACGGCCCCTTCCCAGAGATATTCATCGAGCACATCGTCTACCAAGATCAGATCTTCTTCCAGCTCAAGGTCGTATTCCCCAGGTCGTGTATCCACGCCCAGGAGTTTTTCCTCCTCTCGTTCATTCAAGAGCCCATCGAGCTCTCGAGTCACTCGATCCTCTCCTTCCCGATCCACAAGTTCTCGCTCCTCCTCTAGACCGAGTTCCACAAAAAGAGTGAAGAAAAAGTAGGGCCCTGCCGGATCGCAACCTCGATTTGCTGAGATTCTGCTCCAATTTCCTCTTTACTTTTATTTTTGGCAATGGTATAAAATATTTTTGTTCCAAGAACGCCAAGGCTTTCTGGCGAATACAAAAAACAGATCTCCTGTTAGGAACTGTCGGCTAAGTTAAAGGCAAAGCATTGGAGGTATGAGCAATGGCAATTCAAACGAACGCAAAGGGCAATATGTCCTGGTTTATCGGATCGATGCTGATCGCAATCCTTTTGGTCGCTTTCGGATCTGTTGCCTGTCAAAGGGCAGAGCAAGCGGAATCAGGAGAAGAAGCGGGTATGCAAGAAGGAATCATGCCTTTTGAAGGAACCGTGAAACTTGTCGTGGGCAAATATGTGTTTATCCCGGAAGCGAGTGGTTTTGATATCGTGATTCAGGGAAACTTGGAATCAGGCGATATCGGGGACCTGGTCAACAAAGAAGTGCGGGGAGAGGGAGAGATCTCTTCAGATGTGCCCTCGGTCCTCGTTGCCAATACTCTTGAGATAAAGGGAGATTCCGGCGATTGGACCAGCATCTTTACGCGAACAGAAGATCTGGTACTGGATGATTTCTTGGATCTGAGTGACCGGGAAGAGTTTGTCATACTGGCCGATCTTTCCTATGACAAAAAAGATATTTGGGAAGAGAACGTGAAGGCCAGAGTCTACGGAACATTGGAAAAAAACGAAAATGGAGATAAAATAGCTGTATTCGATGAAGAGGGAAAAGAGATCGGCAAAGTTTTGGTCGATAGTTACACAGACTTTTGCCAGTTTTACCTGGAAAAATTGGGGCGTTTCGATAAATTTTGGTTTTATTTGAATGTAAAAGAGACAGTGGATTGGAGCCAGAGACGCAGGACACGAGAGATGTTCCATGCCGATGTGGTTTTTGCCGGTCTATTCTAAGCTAATCGGAGAGGCGCCTTAATCAAGGCATATTAATATATTTTCCCTGAGCCAGGAGAGTCTTTTGATTGTCTTGGCTCTTTTTTTATCAGGCCGAAGTCATAAAATCGGAAACACCTTTTAGCAGAAAGGAGACCGGGGTATGAAGAAAAGATTTGTTTTAACATCACTGGTGATAGGTTCGATCTGGATCGGATTTTGTGCATCTTTCTATGTGAGCGGCCAGGATTCGGTCGATTATGCCAAGATCCTCGGCGGCTGGGATATGGAAGTGGATGCGGGAGGAGAGTATTTTTATCTTTCTTTTTCCATCGAAAAATCCGAGGAAGGAATAAAAGGTGCGATCAGTGAATCTTCTGGATTTTTTTCTAATGTTCCTCTCGAAAATATCCAATTCGACGGCAGGAATTTGAGCTTTGAAATGAATATACCTACGCCTCCCGATGGATACAAAAATTTGGTGAAAGCTGCCCTTGAATTGACCGAAGGGAAATTCGAAGGAACGCTATCTGTCGAATCTTTAGGTTTATCTGCGGCAGCGACCGCAATAAAAAAAATCTGAATTATTAACGAAACTGCCTCCACCTTTAATTCCGATTCATTTAACGAGTCCTTCCCAACCTTAAATGTAGGGTGGCGTTGGGTGGGTTGGCTAGTCCTTTAATTCAGGATGCTTCAGATGGAAGCCTGTCGCATCTTGATAAGCTTTGGCCACACGAAGAGCCTTTCCTTCTTCGAAAAGACCGCCGATAAACGTAATGCTCGTCGGATTTTCCTTGTCGTCGAAACCGTTGGGCACCACGACTGCAGGATGGCCTGTTAGGTTCGTGATGAGAAGGTTGTTGCCGCCATAGGTGGGAGTGATGAACACGTCGATCCCTCTCATCTTTTCTGCCATTTTTTGCATCAAAAGTGTGCGTAGTCGATTGGCTTGAATATATTCGACCGCCGGGATAAATCTAGCTTGTCGAAAGGAGTTAGGCCAGGCCCCTTGTTCCTGTCTGACAAGGAGATCGTCTCTTCCACTCCGGGTGAGTTCATCAAAAGCAGCGGCGGCCTCTGCATTCAGGACAAAGGATATCGCTCTGACCGGGAATTCGGGCAGGTCCATCGGAATGAGCTCGATGTCCAGGGACCGGAGAGCTTCCAGCGCGGCTTGATCGTTTTCTTTGGTTCTCGATTTTTGTTCAAACACATTTTTTAAGTATCCCACACGTATATCCTGGAGGTCGGATGAAGGATCCCAGCCGAATGGGACATCGACAATGGTCAAGTCCTTTCCATCGGGTCCATGGATGGCATGAAAAACCAAGGCACAATCCTCAACGGTGCGGCAGATGGGCCCAATCTTGTCCATGCTCCAGCTCAAGGCCATGGCTCCATATCGGCTTACGCGACCATACGATGGCCTCAATCCTGTCACACCACATCGAGTACAAGGAGACACGATCGAACCCAAGGTCTCTGTCCCTATGCCAAAGGCCACAAGGCCGGCAGATGTGGCTGCCGCCGATCCTGCAGAGGATCCGCTCGATCCTTGTTCGAGATTCCAGGGATTTTTTGTCTTTCCCCCGTACCAAACATCCCCCATCGCGAGGGCTCCCATCGTGAGTTTAGCGACCAACACAGCCCCTGCTTCCTCCAGCCGCTTCACCACTGTGGCATCCTCGTCGATGATCTGATCTTTGTAGGGCATGGCCCCCCAAGTGGTTCGGACTCCTTTTGTCGCCAAGAGGTCTTTTGCTCCCCAGGGTATCCCATGAAGAGGGCCTCTATAATGACCGTTCGCTATTTCTTCATCGGCTTTTGCGGCTTGTTCGAGAGCCGATTCTTCTGTCAAAGTAATGACGCATTCCAGACGAGGACCGAATTTTTTGAGCCGGTCGAGATATAATTTTGTGAGTTCGACCGATGTTATCTTGCGGGACCGGATCAGTTGTGCCAACGCGGTGACAGGATAAAAGGCAAGATCTTCGAATTTTTCCGGGACTTGGATCTCTAGATCCGTGGATATAGAAAAGAAAGGAGCTTCTTTGCTCAGGGACATCCCAGGCAAGACAGGATTGAATTGGATGGCTGGCGGAACATGATTTTCCAGCCTGACTCCCCGCATTTCTTCATAGCTGCCGAGATTTCTTCTCAAGCCCCTGAGCATCATTCTCCTTTCTTTCCCAGTGAACCGAAGGCCCGCCATCTTTTCTGCCGATTCGATGTCCTTGGTTGTCACCTTTTCAGCCCCCTTGAAGTAGTACAGGGCGAAAGCTCCGCCAAAGATCAGAAGAGCGACCGAAAAGATGAAGATCGATATCCCTATTTTGGCCATTCCCCTTTTTTTTATCTTTTGGATCGACATGGTGTTTTCCTCCTGAGATAGCCGGATGCCAATTTTGCCTCATCGCTTATACCATAGGAAAATATCGATGTCAAAAAGCCTTCGCCAACCCACCCTACTCCTGCTAATAAGGATGTACAAAGGTTCGAAAGGATGCTATTTTTGTGAATGAAAGATTGTATAGCCAGTTTTTACGAATAATTCAGACAAACGGCATTTTTTATAAATAGTTCAGGTATCCTGGATTATTTACGGGCCAAGATTGCTGCAGCGACGAAAAAGCAGCCTATGAAGCTGTATATGTATACCGCGAATGGGCTGCAATGAAGTCGATGCGGTAAGATTGGCCTGTCCGCAGGATAAAAAATGACGATCTGTTTTATAATATAGCATGAAATTTTTGTTAGTGGAAAAATGAATAGGCATCGGCATTTTTTATAAATAGTTCAGGTCGGGAAGGAGATTTTGTCCGATGATAAATTGTGTGATCTCTGACCTTGGAAAGGTCATTTTATTCTTCGACAATTTTATTTTTTTTCGAAAGCTGACGGAATATTGTTCTTTTTCTGCCCTAGATATTGCCGAACGCATTCATCGGCACTGGGACATGATCAGGTCCTTTGATACGGGCAAGATCGAACCCGCAGATTTTTACAAGGAAGCGGTCCGAAATCTGGATGCAGAAATCGGGCAAGAAGATTTCTTTCGTATTTATAACGATGTTTTTTCCCTCAATCGTCCTGTGTTGGATCTTTTAAAAAGACTCAAATTGAACAACAAACTGATCCTTCTTTCGAATACAGATGTGGAACGCTTCGGATTCATCAAGAAGAAGTTTCCTCAGATTCTCCTGTTCGATGATTACATCCTTTCTTTCGAAGTGGGATACATGAAGCCTCATCCGAAGATTTATGCAGAAGCGCTCAAGAAAGCGCGAGTCTCCGCGAAAGAATGTGTATTCGTTGACGATTTGCCAGAGAATATCGAAGGAGCGGAAAGAATGGGCATGAATGCCATTTTATATGGCCCTCAAACCGACCTTGAATTTTGGTTGAAACAGTTGAATGCGACTCTCTGAATCAGGGTTGTATGTGGATAAAAAACTTCCGCATTCTCGGCCCGTCGAACTCACAGAAGAATATGCCTTGCCATGTGCCCAGCACAAGACTCCCGTTTTCGATGAGGATCGAAACAGAAGAGCCGACCAGCGTTGATTTGACATGGGCCGAGGAGTTTCCCTCGGCGTGGGTGTAGGGAAGGGACTCGGGCACAATATTTCTCATCGCCATCAAGATATCTTCCTTAACAGACGGATCGGCGTTTTCATTGATGGTCACTCCGGCGGTGGTGTGCGGGATATACACGCTGCACATCCCTGTTTCTTTTCCCGACGAGCTAACCGCCTCTTTAATACGATCCGTTATATCGATAAGCTCCTCTTTTTTATGTGTTTGAACGGTGAGTGTTTTCATTTTGCCTCTCAAAAAAGTTGGTCGAAAAAAGTTATTTTAACACAATCGCAGATGACGCAATCGTCCATTTCGGTAAAAAATGAAAAAAATCAAAAAAAAGACTTGACAAGGACTTGCCGTTGCCATATAAATTTCTTATCGTTTATACAATATTTAGTGTTAATCGTTAGTGGGTGACACAATATATGGGTGTTTTTCCAAGAATGAGCAAAAATCCTTCTTCACGGCAGTTGCGAAAAATCAAAGGACATCTCAACCCCTCATTTCTGAGGAAAAGACGATCAAATCAAGAGTTCAGAATTAGAAAAGGAGAATTTGAATGAGGCAAGTTGTTTCAAGGATTAAAAAAAGAGATGGCACGGTGGTGGATTTTGTTCAGGAAAAAATCACAAAGGCTGTCTACAAGGCAATGGAATCGCACGGCATAGTCGATGAGAAGGCGGCCAAAAGTGTTTCCGATATCGTCACCTTTATGATGGAGGACAAGTTCGGTGGTTATACCATCCCGGCTGTGGAACAGATTCAAGATATCGTCGAGATGGTATTGATGAAGCAAGGATACCATGAAATTGCCAAATCCTATATTTTATACCGGGACAGGCACAAGGATATCCGGGAAGCCAAAATGACGGGGATTAATCTGGAAAGATTGATCAAAGATTACATTGCCGATGTGGATTGGAAGATCAGGGAAAACAGCAACGAAGGCGTGATGAGTTTTTCGGGATTGAATGCCAGAGTCTCTGGGGAAGTTCTGGCAAATTTTGCTCTCAATCATCTCTACTCGTACACGGTAAAAAAGGCCCACCTAGAAGGGGAGGTGCATATCCATGACCTTTCTTATCCGCTGGTCGGCTACTGCGCGGGTTGGTCTCTCGAGAATCTCTTGAAGAAAGGTTTTGGGCATGTCCCCAACCAGGTCCATTCCTTCCCTGCCAAACATCTCGAGACAGCCACCCTCCACATGGTCAATTTCATCGGGACCATGCAGGGGGAATTCGCTGGAGCCCAGGCCTTTTCCAGTGTCGACACCTATTTGGCTCCGTTCATCAAGTCAGATGCCCTGGATTACGAACGTGTCAAGCAGGACATTCAGAAACTCATTTTTGGATTGAACGTTCCTTCCAGGTGGGGGTGGCAGACACCCTTTTCCAACCTGACCTTCGATTGGACGGTCCCCGATGACCTAAAGGATAAACCCGCCATAATCGGAGGGGAGGAGCAAGAATACACTTATGGGGATTGCCAGAAGGAAATGGACATGTTCAACCAGGCATTTCTCGAGCTGATGGTGGGAGGGGACATGCACGGCCGGGTTTTCACTTTCCCGATCCCCACCTATAATTTGACGAAGGATTTCGATTGGGATTCCCCGAATGCAAAACTGCTGTTCGATGTGACGGCCAAGTACGGAATTCCCTATTTCCAAAACTACATCGGCACGAATCTCGACCCAGGCGACATTCGGGCGATGTGTTGTCGATTGAACCTGGACCAGAGAGAGCTCCTCAACAGGCCTGGCAACATTTGGGGGCCTGGCGATTCCACCGGTTCGATCGGAGTGGCAACCATCAACCTCAACAGAGTGGGCTACGAATCCGATTCAAGGGAGGACTATTTCAACAAACTGAAGAGTCTTATGATACTGGCTAAAGAGTCACTCGAGACCAAGCGGGAATTGGTGAACAACATGCTGAAAAAGGGTTTGATGCCGTACACCTTGGTCTATCTTGGTCACTTCGACAACCACTTCTCGACCATAGGCGTTTGCGGGATGAATGAAAGTTGTTTGAACTTCCTGGGCAAAGGAATCGACACCGTGGAGGGAAAACAGTTCGCTATAGACGCGCTGAAATTCATGAGAGATACCATACAGGCTTTCCAGGAAGAAACCGGGAATCTTTACAACCTCGAGGCCACACCGGCCGAGTCCACATCCTACAGGTTTGGCCGGTTGGATAGGCAGAAATACAACAGCATCATCACTTCAGGGACGGAAAAATATCCCTTCCTCACCAATTCCACACAGCTCAATGTCGATGCCACACAGGACGTTTTCGAGGCCATCCAACATCAGAAAGACATCCAGCCACTGTACACGGGGGGAACTATCTTCCATGCTTTCCTTCCCGAATCCATCGACGGAGAAACATGCAAGAAATTGGTCCAGAAAATTTCCGCAACAGGACTCCCCTATTTCAGCATCACGCCGACATTCAGTGTGTGTGCGGATCACCAATTCATCAAGGGAAAAGTCACGAAGTGTCCCGAGTGCAACAAACCCACGGAGGTTTATTCAAGGATAGTCGGCTATTTGCGCCCGGTTGCCACATGGAATGACGGGAAACAGCAAGAATTTAGAGAAAGGACTCCTTTCGAAGTCAGGGAATAGAAAGAATCGAGATGGAATATTTCCTGTTCACCTATCCCAACTGCGAAAAATGCGAAGCGATCAAAAAAGTCCTTGCGGAAACAGATCTAGTAGGAGCTGAACACAATTTATCCCAAAAAGAGAGTAAACTCAAAATTCGAGAGTTCTTGCAGATCCTGAATAGAGACGAAAAAGGGGGGATTATCCTTCCAACCTTGGTCCTCCAAGAGGCCGGAGAAGTTAACGCCGTTTTAAACACTAAGGAGGAACTGAGGGATTGGTTGAAATTAAAGGCCTAGAAAAATTTTCCCCGAGGGACTACCCAGGAATCATTTCAGCCACCCTATTTCTTGGATCGTGCAATTTCCGATGTCCCTATTGCCACAACGCTGACCTGGTACTGAACCCGGGCGATCTTCCGACATTTCCCATGGGCTATATTGCAAATTTTTTGGATTCCAGGAAAGGATGGCTGGAGGGAATTTGCATAACAGGAGGAGAGCCGCTGCTCCATCCCGATTTGGGGGATTTCCTGCGCCTGTTGAAAGAGCGGGATCTGCTGGTGAAGCTGGACACCAATGGTTCTTTTCCATCCCGGCTGGAGAACCTGATCGCAAAAAATCTTGTTGATTCCATCGCCATGGATGTGAAGGCTCCACTGGAGAGGTATGACGAAGTCACAAGAACGAAGGTCGACAGGGAAAAAATCCTAAAAAGCATCGATATTATCATGAGTTCTGGACTGGAATATATCTTTAGGCTTACCGCTGTTCCCGGATTGATCGATGAGGAAGGGATGAGAGAAATCGGCCGGATGCTGGAAGGGGCCAAGGTTTTTCAAATCCAACAGTTCGTGCCTGCGAATACCTTGGATCCTGCCTTCGAACGATTGAAACCTTTTAAGCGAGAGGAGATGCGAGCTCTTGGTCAAAGTGTGGAGAAGGTTTTTTCTGAAATCAGATACGAAGAGGCGTAAGATATGGAACTGAAAGTAAAAAAAATACACAGGGATGCCAAACTTCCTTTGTACGGGCACTGGGGGGATGCAGGACTGGATCTATTCTCATCCATGGATTTTGTTTTGGCCGTGGGACAGGTCGAGGCGATACCCACAGGAATAAAGATCGCCGTACCGGAAGGATATGTGGGTTTGATTTGGGATAAAAGCGGTGTGTCATTGAAGGGTGTTCACCGGCTGGCCGGGGTGATCGATTCTGGGTACAGAGGGGAAGTCAAAGTTGTCATGATCAATTTAAGCCGCGAACCATTCGTCATCGAGAGGGGAATGAAGATCGCCCAAATGCTTGTTCAACCTATCAAAATAGTCGAGGTCAAGGAAGTGGATGACCTGGATGAAACGACGAGAGGAGAGGGGGGATTCGGTTCTACCGGCAAATTTTGATTGCTCCCATGTTTGCTGTTGGCCTCAGCCTTATGCTTTGCAACTGATCTGAAAAATAATTATGTTGATTCGTCCTGTCGATTTTTGTTCGAGCGTTATTTATAATGAATAGCATGAATTCCAGATTCACGGTTGTTTTGGTAAGGCCTGAACATCCGGCCAATATCGGGTTTGTCGCCCGCCACATGAAAAACACAGGATTTGGTCGTTTGAGATTGGTGGGGATTTCTGGCGTTGAAGATGAATCCTACAGGACGGCTGTACATGCGCGGGAGATCCTCGATTCTGCCCGCTTGTATGACCGGTTGGCAGAAGCCACCGCGGATCTTGAGGTCATCTTTGCAGCCACATCGAAAAAGCGAAAAAGCTATTCCCAGATCTCTTTTGAGGATGCGATGGCAAAAATCGTTCAATTTCCCGATTCCACAAAGGTGGGGCTTCTTTTTGGGAACGAGCGCACAGGCTTGACTTCGCAAGAATTGAGCCATTCCAACTTTCGGTTTGTCATTCCCCAGGCCACAAAACAGCCTTCCTACAATCTTGCTGCAGCCGTTCTTATCTCGCTTTTTCACATTTACACCCGTGCCCGAATCTCTCGGGATGGATCCGAGCTGGAGAAGCCCTTGACGCAGGATGAACAAAGGGCTTGTATTTCGATCATCCTTGCCAAGCTCGAGGAGAAGGGCTTCATCCATAAAACGAACAAAAAACACACATCAGAGATGATCTTCGATTTGGTTGGAAGAGTTTGCATGACGGAGAGGGATAGGAAACTTCTCCTCGCGCTCTTTTCCAAAGGAATCGGTCTGTGAATGAAAGGAGAAAAAAATGGAAGAGATCAAAGTCACATTTCCGGGCGGGAAACGTGTGGAAGCGGAATACAAAGGTTTCCTGATAAAAACGGACCAAGCCGTTTATGCTGGCGGGGAAGGTACGGCACCGGCTCCCTTTGACCTTTTTTTGGGATCGATCGCCACTTGTGTCGGCTTTTATGTTCTGGCTTTCTGCCAAAACAGGGGATATCGAACGGATCAGATTTATGTCACGATGAAGATGCAAAAAAACAAAGAAAGAAAAATGATCGACAAGATCAGCTTCGAAATCCAGCTCCCCTCAGAATTTCCTGAAAAATACACAAAAGCGATCATAAAGTCTGTGGACAAGTGTGCAGTCAAGGCCCATATGGTCGATACCCCAGAATTTGATTATGTGGTCAAAATTGAAGAGCCACAGTAATCAAAATATTCCTTTCACTCGTTCAGCTGGGGATGCCACAGATAATAAAAACCGCTCTTCAAGGATTGAACGACTTCTCTGAAGCCAACGCTTTCCAAAGGATTTTCGCTCTTTAGATTCGTTGCGTAGATATTGGTCTTTTTCTTGGGAAAATAGGTGTAAGAAACAACCTTCGCCTCCGGTAAAGAAGCGAAGTCGAGGATCGTTTTGAGAGCATTGTCGAAATATCCGATTTCGTCGATCAGCTTAGCTTCCAAAGCTTGCGAGGCTGTCAGCACTCGCCCGTCTGTTATTTTCTCCAGGTCTTCGCGCGACAGGTACTCTTTTCTGCTTTCATACACGACGTCCTGAAAATTTTCTTGATATTCATCTATAATCTTCTGGAAAATGTCCTGTTCTTCGGGTGTCATTTGGCGGAAGACACTCCCTGAATCCTTGTGTTTTCCGGATTTGATGACCTGAACCTGGATCCCGACTTTGTCGAAAAGTCCTTCCAGATTCGGAAAAAGAGAGATGACACCGATGCTTCCTGTAAGGGTAGAAGGATGAGCCATGAGATAGTCGCAGGCCGAAGCGATATAATATCCGCCCGAAGCGGTCAGCCCCATCATCAGCGCAAGAACGGGGATGCCTGTTCTATGTTTGAAATTCTGGATTTCATGATAGATGATATCGCTGGCTGTGACTTCACCTCCTGGCGTGTCCAGTCTCAAGATGACTCCCTTGACCATTTTGTCTTCAGCCGCTTTTTTTAACCTGAAGTAGACTTGAGACAGAACATCTCCTTCTCTGTCGAAAATACCCTGGTTCATCGATGTGCTGATCAAACCCGATATATCCAATAGAAGGATTTTTTCTTTCGCATGGCTTTTGACCAGTTCCACTTCTTCTATTTGACTTGCCCCCATAAGATCGAGATGAAAATGGGGGGAACATGCGGTAAGAACAAACGCCAAGATCGTTATCCCGATTCCTGTTCCGACTTTTCTCATTTATCCTCCAAAAAAGGAAATGTGTTCTCACTTTTGATTATAGCATATTCGAGTTGACTTACATTTCCCCTGATGGTATAAATGTTTTCAGTTATTTGCTTAGATTTATTTTATCGCTGAAGCCGGGGAAGAGCAGAGGAGATAAAACTCACAATAAGGGAGTGAGGATGAACAAAATCAAGGAATTTGTCCTCAAGCATTTCGAAGTCTCCTTGATCATCTTGATACTGGTCGGGATCTTTGCCATCGCTTTTCTTGTGCATTATAAATTTTCCTTTCTTAATTTTTTCTTTCTTCCTGTGATCCTTTCTGGGTATTTCCTGGGCAAAAATAGAGCCGTGTTGACGGCGATTTTTTGCATTCTGCTCATGGTTCTGTACCTTTTGTTTTTTAATCTTTTGTTCGGCACAGGACCCGGGCTTTCTCTTGATTCTGGCATCAATCTTATCACATGGGGAAGCTTCCTTATCCTGACCGGTGCGATCATCGGAGTCGTTTCTGAACAAAGGGAAAAAAGAATACGCAACTTGAGACGTTCATATATCGGGAGCCTGGAGATCCTGCTCAAATACATGGAGGTTGCCGATGATGTGAAGCCCCGTTCCATGCGGGTGGCCCGCCTAGCGGGGAAAATGGCAGAAGCGGCAGGACTGGAAAAGAGGGAGGTCGAAAACATCAAATCTGCTGCCTTGCTGTATGAAGCGGGAGACCTTCGATCCAGCCTCCCCTTTTTCAGTGAAGTGGTCGATTTCATGGCGTTGGAAATGGAGCCATCGGATAGCCAATTGGACGATAGAGAAAATGTGATGTTGAATTCCGCAGCCTCGGTATTGAGGGAAGTAGAGCCCATTCTTTTTAATTATTACCATCACTATGTCGAAGAAGCTCACCTGTTGGACAAGGACTTAGACAAGATCCCGATGGGTAGTATCCTGATCGCCCTTGCCGACATCCATGACAGACTGACATTCAATGCTCCCCCTCTTCAGGAAGGGGAGGAATACAGATCAAAAACGGGGATCGAAAAGCTGGGAGGACGTGCATTTCCCCACGTGGCCCTCTACGCCCTGCACGAAGCGGTCGCTCTTCTGGATACATGTGAATAACAAAGGCTGGGATTTACCCTACCTGGAATATCTTTAATGACTGAATATCGAGTAGTGGGGGTCGATCTGGCTGGCGTTCCCCATCGTCCCACCGGCATATGTTTGTTGAAAAATATGAGTGCACAAACCATGCTCGCTTACTCCGATGAATCTATTTTAGGAATCATCGACAGGGAAAAACCGAACCTAGTGACAATAGATGCTCCCCTCTCGCTGCCGCCGGGGAGAAAATCCATCCATCAAAAGAACGGACAGCATTTCCGTCCTTGTGATCTGGAGCTAAGACGAAGAAAAATCCGTTTCTTTCCGATCACGCTGGGACCGATGAGAATCTTGACAGAGAGAGGAGTCGCACTGAAAAGCTCGATCGAAAATAAAGGTTTCCCCGTGGTTGAAATATATCCAGGCGGAGCCCAGGATATTTGGGGTATTTCGCGGGCAAGAAGTACAGAAAGAGATAAAAACACAGGGGGCTTTATTGAGGCACGATGACCCTTAGCGCCTTGGGGAGAACCTTCACTTCGATTTGATCCTTTATCCCCCACAATTCCCCGTGATACTGCATGGCAAGATTTTTTCCTTTAAAAATGATCTTTTTTGCCTTGAAGTGTTTCTGTGTTCTCTGGAAAAGGCCGAAATAGATGAGGGGAAAAAGAAGCATGTATTTAAGACCGCTCACCTCTAAAAAAGAAATGTCCACGTAACCATCGTCCAATTTTGCTTTTGGAGCGGCTCTCCATCCATACCCGAAATGTTTGGATTTGGCCACCACACAATCAAGGGCTTTCAAACTTATTTTCATGTTTTCGAAATGCTGGCCTGAATCATCCACTCCGTCGATCAATTCCACCTCTTGTTTCTTTCCCTCCATTTTGTGCATGATCTTTGCCGCAAATATGTGGCCCCATAATCCGGGGATATCCTTTTTGAGCTTTTCATGGGTGACCTGCGCGCTGGCGCCGATGCTGCCGAATGCGGCCCAAGTCCCTTCTATTTCGAAGAGGTCGATTTCTTTTGTGTTTTCTTTTTTGATGTGCTGGATCGCTTTCTTCACGTTTCTGGGAATTCCCAGAGAATGGCAGAGAGCATTCCCGCTTCCCAGAGGTATGATTCCCAATACCACATCGTTTCTGTTTTGGCTTTCGATGATCCCTTGGATAACGTCCGCGATCGTGCCATCCCCTCCGGCGGCCACGATGATATCGTGATCTTCGCACAGGCTTTTGGCGGCTTGGATCGTGGTGGATTTGTCTTCATGGGAGTCGATGATCTGTCCAGGTAAATTTTCCTGGATGTATCTTCTCAAAAATTTCCGTCTCTTCCACTTTTTGTTGGCCGCACTGGGATTGATAATACAGGCAATTCTCTTTTTTTCTTTCGGCGGGGAACCATTGTCGTGCATTCTCATTTATTCTATTCTAAAAAACAGAAGATTATATTTTGACAGAATTTGGAAGAGCCGTAAACAAAAATATAGAATTCATTCGTTTATCCCGAGCATATCTTTGAGCCCGGCTATCAATTCAAAGTGTGGCCGGAAACCCAATTCTTTTTCTGCTTTGGATGAGGAAAAAAGCCACTTGGTTTTTGCCATGGCATCCCAGACCCTCCGTCCGAAATAGATCTTTCGGAATCCAGCAGCGCGGAGGATGTCCGCAAACCAGGCCACAGAATAGATGAGCTTTTCAGGGATCGGGAGATAAAAGGAATTTCCCAGCACAATTTTCTTCAGCGCGAGGATAATTTCTCTCCATGAATGTCCTTCGCCATCCGTCAGGTAGTAGATTTGGCTTTGAGCTTCGGGGGATTCGGCGGCCAGAAGAATACCTCGGACTAAATCTTTGATGTAGATCAAGCTTGTGGATTTCCCCTCTTCTTTCAAGAGAGGCACGATACGCTTGCGGATGAGTTTGATTAAAATGTCGGTCTCTTGCTGCCCGGCACCGTATACGTTGGGAGGCCGAATAATGGTTGCAGGGAGTTTATCCCATATTTCTTTCAGAGCCTGTTCTCCCTTGAGCTTTGTCCGGCCGTATTCTGAGGTGGGATTGGGCGGCTGGGTTTCATCCACAAGTTTTCCAGGAGGAGTCGGGCCTCCGACAGAAATCGAAGAGATGTAGACAATACGTCTAACTTCAGGATTCTTGCGGAGACAGGCGTTGGCCAGGTCTCTGGTCAGACGGTGATTGGACTTGTCATAGACTTCCGGAGGAGCGGGACGGATACGGGCTGCCAGGTGGAATATGTAGTCCTGGTCCTCCACCGCTCTCTCCAGCACCTCTTCGTCGTCCAGTTGGCCTCGATGGATACGCACGGGCATTTTTTCGATGGCGCCTGTTCGACTCTGAGGTCTTACCAAACAGGTGATATCCCATTTTTTTTCGACCAGGATTTCCAGCAAGTGACTCCCGATAAATCCTGTGGCTCCGGTTATTAGAGCTTTAGTTGTCATGGTTTGTTCCTTTCCCTTTTTTGGTACGTAAAGCCTTCATGATGGATATATTGGCGATGACTATCAGGATAAAAAATAGAGCGATGAGTAGAAAGTCGGAAATTTGTATTTTGTATCCCACATACGCAAAGATGACGAATCTCGGAAAACGGGAGAGAAAAATAGCTGCAATGTACCTAGTCATGGGATATTTTGCGAGCACGACCAAAAACCGCATGGGATAGAAGGGAATGGGGGTGAATCCCACAACCCAAAGGGTCAAAAAAGGGGCTTTGTTAAAAAATTGGACCGTTTTTTGCACGGCTCTTTTTTTCCACAGCTGGGTGAGAATTTTCAGGTCCGTAATGTATTTGAAGGCAGAGTAATTCAGCATCTCGGTAAGCGCGGTGCTGGGAATGGCCACGAGAGCGACAGTGAGGGGGTGGTAGAATTTTCCGAAATACAGCAGGACAGGCTCATGAGGGACAGTCGCAATAAGGAACTCGGATGGAAAGCTGTAGAAAAAGAGAATCCACAGGCTTTTGCTTTCTTGCAGGCTCTTCGAAGTGACCCACACGATCAGCAAGCCTAAAACAAAGGAGAGTTGGAGGGCAAAAAGAAAGGTTTTTATCCAAGAAGGATATTTTGATTCCTGGTTACTTTCCGGTCCCATCCCGCGTCTCTGTCTCTGAAGCCTCCAAAAAATGGATTGTTTTTGGCAAAGGAGGATCGAACTTGCCGTTCCCGTCCACGTCGATAAATATCGGATTAGTCACAGCGTAGGGAAGGGTTGCATTTTCCCGGAGCCCGTCCCTGGCCCTTGCCTGGTGCACGGGGAACAGACTTTTATTGCCTATGATCTCGGCTGCGATGGTGCAATCCTTATCGAGAGGCAGGGAGAGACGTCCGGAAAACTTCATGACAGGATCTTTCTGGTCATCGACGGGGAATACGATTTTTCTTTTCCCGTTAAGGATCAGCCTGACCTCGCTGACCGAAACCCATGGTGCACTCTCCACATTTATCCGGATGTCCACCTTGCCATCCTCGGCCGTGAAAGAATCGCCCGGGATGTGAGTGCCGTTTATTTTGAGGTCCACGAGGGGCCCATTCGTGGCGAAGGAATGGCCTTTTTTCATCGCCTGGATAAGGGCTGCTACATCCAGGTCGTCTCCTTTTTTTCCATTGTAATAGAGATAGGTCCGGGAATAGCCAGGTTGTCCCCTGTCGATGGTGTGGCTGTCCGATGAAGCCACGATCGGAAAAAAGTAACCCCGGTTCATAAGATTGAACCAATCTTTTATAGATTGTTCGTTGTTAGAATAAAGAAAAGGCCCGTTAAGGGCTTCCAATACGTCGAAATTAAGATCGAGATTCTTATCGGCAAAGGATGCTGACTCTGGATCGAGGGCAAAATTGTTGAAGTACCCGATATTTCCCGACCGGGGATGGTTCACCTGAAGCAGGGTATCGGGATCGCTTTTCCGGCTGTCTTGGAACATCGGTGTGGCGGTTTTTCTGTGGGGATCTATCGCGCCATTATTCGGCTCATTTCCCCTGTAAAGAAGGGGGTAGGTGTTGTAATGGATCACCCCTCCGGTGGTCACCTCATTTCCCACGATGGTGGCAAGGTATTTATTCAAACCGAGCTTGAGCAGGGCAGGTCGGTAATCGTTGACATAATTGTGATCGGTGGCAACCGCGACATCCACGCCTTCGCTCACGACGGATTTGATCCGTTCTGCGATGTCCATACGGCCATCCGAATAGATGGTGTGCATGTGGGGATCCACAGAAATGAGATTTTCCGTGTTGACCACCTTATCTATCTGGAAGATCAGTTCCTCTGATCCATCCTGGAAGATTTCGACGATTTTTGTTTCCATCGTGTATTCTGGGCCCCGGGATGCATAAACGAGGTAATACCCGACCGGAAGCCGGACATCCATTCCTCCCTCTTCTGGGAAACAGGAGTTTTTGAAGGTTTCCCAGCCTCTTCCTGAGTTTACAGGATTTTCAGGTTCAAAATAGGGTGACTTTGTCGGATCCAGTCCGATAAAGGTTGCTTTTCCCGGGATGTATTCGCCACTGCTGTTTTGGATTTTGACCGTGAGTGTTCCGTGTGGAGGATCATTCAGGACAAAACGGTTTTCCCGGCCGGTTTCGACCTGGAATGATTCCTCCACGACCGCAGGAAAAAAGTTGGCTGTCATGATGTAGAGCCCGGGAGGGAGAGGAATTTCTAGAGTAAAGGGATTTTCCAAAAAGGCCCGATAGAATACTGACCGGGAGAGAATATCGCTGACGATGATTTCTGTCGTGTTCCTATCCTGGGTTTCGAAATAGATGGTGGTTTTTTCGACGGGAATATCCAGCTGTTGGTAGATGTTTTCCAGCAATTTCCCGCCGTCCGTTCCGGTCAAAAGCGAATACCGGACAGCATAGGATTCTCCGGGTTCCAGAGTTCCCGGATTCGGGCCATCGTCGAGATTGAGGGGATTTCGATTCAAAAAACCCAAAAAATGTCCCTTTTTTTGATAAATCCGCACATTCAGGTCTGGATGCTTTTCCCTGTGAAAAGGACTGAAGGAATAACTGTGCATGCCATTGAGATAGAGGGAAAAATGAAGGTCCTCGATCGGAGATATTCCGGTGTTTTTGATGTTCGATTCAAGTTCTATCATCCCTGACTGGGAAACAAACCGGTACCGAGTGGAAATCTGCGCTCTTTCTCCGTTCTCCCCCTCGAATGGCGCGATGGCCTCGATGACCAGGGTTCCTTCTTCTCCCTCTGGGGAAACAGGTTTGATAGAGCTGTACTTAACTTCCTGTCTTTCTTCTCCGATCCAGACGATAGGTGCGCCAGCGATCAAATTTCCCGTCAGGTTTTTTCCAGCAGGCACAAAGCCGATGATGCTGCCCATCGCATCGCCTGCCGGGTAATTGAGGATGGATTGAAGATCCCGGGATGTGCCGCCGATCAAGATAAGGCATTTTCCGTCCGAGACAAGATAATCGCCTTTCACGAAGGCAGAACAGAAACTTTCGGGGAGTTCGTTTTTATCAGCGATGGTTTTCATCACGATATCTTGTGCGAAAAGAGAAGACCCGATGATCAAAAGAAAAAAAAGACACCAGAGGATAAATTTTTTCATTTTGTGTCTCCTTGTCATTGTCATTTTCTGGGGGATTTTTGACCTATCATCGTGACAATTACCATATACCAAAAATCCCTTTTATTCAATGGAGAGGTTTCTTGCAATTGGATGGATCGATTCGTTAGAATGACCTTGATAGAGCGGAAAATTGAGATCACGATCATGAAAAAATTGGACACCATCCACATTCTCGGAGGGAAAAGATACTTGTTTGCCGCGGAGCTGTCCCACGATAAGGACGATTACCAAAAGTATGAGGATTTGAGGCAAAATATCTGGGAGGATCCTACCGATCAGATGGCCGGAATTCGAAACATGCTCTGCGAGAACTATTTCGATAGAGGAAGCAGCCTGTTTACCGGTGTTTTTCTGGAGGATAAAAAAGGAGGATTCCAAAAGGACAATGATCACCTCGTCGGATTTTCCTACGGATTTGTGGGAGTTCGGGATAAAGAATTGGGTTTCCGGTCGGTGTCGAATCTTCAATTTTATTCCCAATACCTGGGGGTAAAAAAAGGCTATCAAAACCTGGGTTTGGGCGTGTTGATAAAGGAATTCCAGAGAACGGTTGTCCTCGATATTTTTGGTGTGAACGCCATCACGTGCACCTTTGATCCGCTGGTCGGAGTGAATGCGTACCGCAACATCCATCGCTTTGGGATGAAGGTGCTCGAGTATAGGGAGACCTTTTATCGAGATCTCGGCGGTGAGCTGAACAGGATCGATGTTCCCGGCGACAGATTTTATGTCTCGTGGGATTTAGCCGAAGAGGTCCGAAGGCAACCTTATGACTTCGATGATCTCGTCCAGTCGGATCACTTTGTGATCCGGTCGGAAATTTCCGAAATCCAAGGTCAGAACGGCCTTGCCCGATTCGAGATCGTCGCAGATATCCGGACGGGATGGGACAGAGAATATGCCCTGGTCGAGATTCCTTTCGATTTCTACAGGATGCTTAAAGAGACGGATGTCCCCAATGAGACTATCCGGAACATCCCGGTGGATTGGCGGCTGGTGACACGTGAGGTTTTCCAAAAACTTTTTGAGCGCAAATACAGGGTGATCGATTTCCGCATATACCAGGATAAAGACAGGAAGAGGGATTTTTATATCCTCAAAAATTGAAATGGCGCGTTCAAAGGATTAGAATAGAATGTCATGAACGCTGTCAAGTTTATAGAATCCTGGAAGCAAGTACAGCCAGAAAAAAAAATAAAGGAGAATACACATGTCAAAAACTAGCAAGGACACGGAAAATGCTATCAAAGATGCCATCATACTTGAAATCAACGGTAGGAAATTCTTCAATCACGCTGCCGAAATAACCCACCATCCCAAAGGAAAAAAAATGTTCCAACATCTGGCAGAGGAAGAAGTCAAACATCTGGAGATTTTCAGCAAGATGTTCAACGAAATCCTCGGGGGATCGGATTGGAAAAAAGATCTCATTCCCGATGATGTTTCTGGGAAGGCTCCGCTGGTGGAAAAGTTGAAGGAAAGCATAAAAAACGAGGAAGGAAAGGGCGATGTGGAGGCCCTCAGGATCGGGATGGAGCTGGAGCGTGACGCCATCACATTTTTCCAAGAAGCGGCTGCTGCCACAGATGACCCCGTAGCCAAGAAGATTTTCCTCGAGATCAGCGAAGAAGAAAAATTTCATTTTGACCTCCTCCAAGCCCAGTACGACTCAGTCACTGGATCTGGATTTTGGCTGGGAAGCGCCGAATTCCAGATGGACGGGAAGTGGTAAATAATTCCTCTACCATTATCGAGACCGAAAAACTCACCAAGATCTATACCATGGGCAAAGTCCAGGTCGTGGCTTTGCAGGATATATCCCTGTCCATACCCAAAGGAACCTTTGTGGGAATCACCGGCCCATCAGGTTCAGGGAAATCCACCTTCTTGAATCTTATCGGAGGACTGGACACCCCGACTTCAGGAACCATACAGACCCAGGGCAAAGTCATCTCTCGGATGAGCAACGAAGAGCTGGCCTGTTACAGAAGAGTCGATGTGGGGATGATCTTCCAATCCTTCAACCTGATCTCTTCCTTGACCGCGGTGGAAAATGTGGCGCTTCCCCTCCTTTTTGCGGGAGTTTCGAAAATGGAAAGAAAACGGATAGCTGCGGAAGTGCTGAACAAGGTCGGATTGGGTCTGAGAGGAGGCCATCGGCCCTTGGAACTTTCCGGCGGGGAACAGCAGAGGGTGGCCATCGCCCGGGCTCTTGTCAACCAGCCCGATATCCTGTTGACGGATGAACCCACCGGGAACCTGGATAGCAAGACCTCAGAGGAAATCGTGCAAATGTTGGCTGACCTGAACAAAAACCGGTCTATCACGGTGATCCTGGTCTCTCACGAAGAGGGGCTGATAAATAAATATTCTGACACGGTCATTCATCTCAAGGATGGCAAACTTGTTCGTCAGGATAAGATACGATGAAGCTTGCCGATTATTTTGAACAGTCTTTTTCCAACCTTTGGCGGAGAAAGCTGCGTACTTTTCTGACAACATTCGGTGTGATCATCGGAATCGGCGCCTTGGTCTGCATGATCGCATACGGGAAGGGAATCCAGAAAAACATCTCTGAAAGTTTCACCCAGATGGAACTTTTCAATTATATCTCTGTCTTCACGGATTCGGCGCTTTCCCGATTTGGCCTGGGGAATAGTCACGAAGAAATAGAGACCGAAAGGAGATCAGAGGCCATTCTGGATGAAGAGGTTCTGGAGAAGATCAAAAGAATGAGGGGCGTGGAGGTGGTGTTTCCCGATGTCCGTTTTCCGGCTTCGGTTCGATATGACGAAAACGAGGAATTCGTGCTCATCCAGGTTCTGTCTTCCGAATTGGCCTCTTCCCGCTTGATCAAGCTCCGCGCAGGCAAATCCTATGTTTCGGATCGGGAAAATTCTCTCATCATCAGCGATTCTCTGCTCCACCGGCTCAAGGTTAAAGATTTCGATTCTGTCCTCGGAAAGGAAATCGTCGTTTCCACCCTGTCATTCGATTTTACCCAGATCAACCCCTTGGACCTCCCCTCCTTGTTCCAGGGAGAAAGATTGCCCTTTTCAAAGGAAACCTACTCATTCAAGATTGCTGGTATCGCAGAAAGGATGGGATTTGGCGGACCTGCTCTTCTCCGAAGCGATGTTTTTGTTCCTCCCGAAGCGGCAAAGGATCTGAAAAAACTGCCCTTTTCCAACCTGTGGGACCTCTTTCGATCACCCGCAGGGCGACAGGGATACAGTTTGGTCAATGTCAAGCTTGTCTCTCCGCGGTTTGTGGATCCAGTGACAGAAGAGATTAAAGACATGGGATTCCAGACGTTTGCATTGATGGACCAGTTCGAGGAGCTAAAAAGGGGTTTTTTGATCATGGATGGCGTTCTGGCTGTGATCGGAATGATCGCCATCGTCGTCGCGGCATTGGGGATCGTCAATACCATGGTGATGTCCATTTTGGAGAGATATTCCGAGATCGGGATCATGAAAGCCGTTGGGGCCAGCGATAAAGACATAAAAAAGATATTTTTTTTCGAAACCAGCATGATCGGATTCCTCGGCGGATTGTTCGGACTGGCCCTGGGGTGGATCGTGAGCTTGATAATAAACCAGGTGGTCAACGCCTTTTTGACCGGAGAAGGAGTTCCCTTTATCCAATTTTTCAGTTTCCCTTGGTGGCTTTGTTTGGGTGCTGTTTTGTTTGCCATGCTGGTCAGCCTGATGGCCGGGATCTACCCGGCTGTCCGTGCGGCCCGGGTGGATCCTGTGGTGGCCCTGCGGCACGATTGATCAGCCAGTAAGTGACAAAACACGCTGATTTTCCCCAGCGAGAAAAATCAGCTCCCGCGCGGCCCTCGCTCTTCTCTCCTCTAGAGAGAAACCATGCCCGCTCGGTCCGCGAGGGGATTTTGTCACTCACCGGCTTTCTCAATAGTTGAAGAGGATCTTTGCGCTCCCGTGAAAATTTTTCATGCCATTCTCTCATCGTTCTTCTCGGCTCCTGCGTAACTCGCGCAATTTCTCTGTGCATAAATCAACGAATCCTGAGTTGCTCACTCGACATCTCTGCTGGATTCCCTCGAAGAACGAATCAGATTGGCATAATTTTCAATATCGCTAAAATCTCCTCAAAAACTCTCTTAAAAAAATGAGGGTTTTTTAAAGAGGGAAGCATTTCCAAATCCGTGATAATTTTAATATGGTCAGGGAAGCTGAAGAGGAAGTCATCCGGAGGCGAGCGGGCATGGTTCCTCGTAGAGGAGAGCGAGCCGAGGAACTAAGCGGAATTTCCTCGCTGGGGAAATTCAGCGGGCTGACGTTTCAGCTTGCCTGACTGTTTCTTTATCACGGATTTGGAAATGCTTACTTTAAAGAGAGAAGATTTGAAATATTTATTGTTTTCTAATACAGTAAGCAGATAATGAGTATTCCATCTTTAAGGAGATAAGCACATGAGGCAAAGATGTTTCATCAAGGGATTGCTCGTTTTGACCATCGGTATTTTGCTGATCTCGTGTAATCCCTCTGGGAATGAGGAAGATCTCCTCATGCGGGCAAAAGAAATTCATGAGCGAGTGTTGACGGTGGACACCCATGCCGACACCCCTTCCCGTCTGCTTGGAGAAGAATGGTCTATCGGCGAGCGGCATGATCCGGATGAAAGATCCAGCGGGTGCATCGACCTTCCCCGGATGAAGGAAGGGGGGTTGGATGCAGAATTTTTTGCCGTTTATGTCGGGCAGGGAGAACTAAGCCCGGAAGGGTATGCTCGCGCGAAAGAGAGAGCGGACCTTTTGCTCGAAGCCCTTTATCGAATGGAAAAGGACTATCCCGACCTGGTGGAAATCGCCAGGACACCAGATGATGCATACGAGTTGGAGAATGAGGGGAAGAGGGCCGCTTTTATGGGCATGGAGAATGGCTACCCGATAGGCAAAGATCTTGCGCTGGTCGAATATTTTTATGATAGAGGGATCCGGTATATCACCTTGTGTCACAGTGGTGACAATGACATCTGCGACTCCTCCTTTGAAAGACGCAATCCTGAAGACAACGGTTTGACAGAATTCGGCAAACAGGTGGTGGCTGAGTGCAACCGTTTGGGCATCATGGTGGATATTTCCCATGTCTCGGACAAGTCCTTTTTCGGTGTGCTTCAAGTCACAAAAGCTCCGGTAATCGCTTCCCATTCCAGTGTCAGGGCCATCTGTGACCATCCACGGAACCTCACGGATGAGATGCTCAAAGCCTTGGCGGCAAACGGAGGGGTGATCCAGATCTGCTTTGTTTCCAGTTTTGTCAAAACTCCTGATCCCAATCCCGAGAGGGATGAAGCGATGGCCAGACTGGAGGAGACATATGGCTCGAGGAGCGACATCAATGACGACGAAACACGGAAAAAATGGCGCGCGGAGTACATGGAGATCAGGGAGAAGTTCCCGGAAAAAAGAGCCACGATAAAGGACATCGTCGACCACATCGATTATGTCGTGGATTTGATCGGTGTGGATTACGTCGGGATCGGGACGGATTTTGACGGCGGAGGAGGTGTTGACGGCTGCGATGATGTCAGCGATATGCCCAACATCACCGAAGAGCTCCTCCGGCGCGGCTACTCCGAGGAAGATATCCAGAAAATCTGGGGTGGAAACCTGATGCGTGTTTTTCGCGAGGTCTCAAAAACCGCAAATCACTGACACGAATATATTCCAGTTGTAAAATAACTTTACAGTTAGGCTGCTCTTGACCAGAACAGAAATTTTCTAATCCGCTTATAATAAATAAATTGCAAAAGAAAGGAATTGGTATGCAATTTGCTTCTGATGGCAATGGATGGCTGCATATCTAATTCCAAAAAAAACGATCGGGAAATTTCGTCCGATCTTGATCGCTAGCCCTCTTCTTTTTTTTCTATCCCTTTCCGCTCTTTACGGTCTAGTCAAGGAAGTCAACGGGAAACAACCCGTATATGGGGGAATTTTTCGAATAAAATCTCTCGACGATTCCTTCCGCAGGCAGCTGGATCCTGTTCAGCCGGATTCTTACATTTTTCTTTCCGAGCAGCTTTATGATGGTTTGGTCAGGATGGACAACAACCTGAGAATCGTTCCATCCTTGGCAGAATATTGGAAAATCTCATCGGATGGGCAAAAGTACACCTTTTTTCTCAAAAAGGGTGTACGTTTTCACCATGGCGACGAACTCACGGCTGAAGACGTCAAATTTTCCATTGAAAGGCTGTTGGATACCGAATCGGGCTCTCCCTTCTACCATTTTTTTCTTCCGCGGATCGAGGGGGCAGCCGAATTTCGAGAGGGGAGGACTTCAGAGGTGAGTGGCATTCGAATCCTCGACAGATATGCTCTGGAGATTCACTGGACCAGACCCTATGTGCCTGCCCTTTATCTTCTGAGCATGCATTTTTGTAAAATTCTTCCCCGGGATAGGATCTTGAAGCAAGGAAAAAATTTTTTCCTAAAACCCAGCGGAACCGGAGCGTTCGCATTCGATTATTGGATTCGGGATAACAGGCTGCATGAGGTGGGTGTCCGGTTGAGGCGGAACGAAGACTATTTTCAAAGCAAACCCTACCTCGATGCCCTGGAGTTTTGTCCCCTGTATACGCTGGACCACTTTGTCAACGGGGAGATCGATTGCATCCCAGTGCTTTCCGATAGGTTGAACCCACCCAACTACCAGATCTTTCATGACGGTTCTCTTCGAACGGTGTATCTTGGGATGAGTTGCCGTATCCCACCCCTAGATAATCCGGTGGTGCGAAGAGCGATCCAAGCCGGAATCGATAAACAGGCCGTTGTGGATGCCATCCATGAGACGAGGTACTTGAGACAGGTTACTAACCGGTTTATCCCATCCCGGGTCCCGGGTTTTTTTATGGTCGATGAATCATCCCTCTTCGACAGAGAGGAGGCCAGCCGATTGCTCCAAAAATCCGGATTTTCAGCAGAGAAGAAATTCCCCCGGTTGGCTCTGTATTTGGAGTCTCCACGTACCGATTTTAAGCTCAAGTTTTCGAGAGAGATCAAAGATCAGCTGGATTTGTTGGGAATAGAAGTGGACGTGAGCTATGTCCGATCTATGGAACAGGTCAGAGAGTCTGAAGCTCCTTATCTGATCTTGAGGGATAAATTGATGGGAATGCCCGATCCCGAGGATATCATACGGCCTCTTTTTTCTTCCAAATCCGGATCCGACATCCTGGGCTATGCAAGTCCTGCGATCGAAGACCTCCTCCGAGCCGGGGAGACAGAAAAAAGCTGGTCCAAAAGAATAAAAATTTTCAAGCAGGTAGAGGAAGTCCTCCTTACCGATGTCCCGGCTGTTCCTCTGTATTCGCAACAAAACAGTGTAGCCATGCAATCCTGGGTAAGGGGGGTTGCGGTTCCTCATTTAGGCATGTATTATTTAGATGCGAAAAAGCTTTGGCTTGAAAGGTGACCTCCTGACCCATCGATCGCAAAGGATAAAGAAGGAAAGACCATGCATATGCCGCTGAGAACAAGGTTTATGATCTATGTCACGGCCTTGCTCGTGGGGCTTGTCGTGCTGGTTCTTTTTGTGGTCGAAGAGAGGGAAGTCAGGGCGCTTTTCGAGGAGCAGAAGGACCGGGGCATTCTAACCGCCAATTATATTGCCCAATTGAACTATGATAGGGTGATTTTTTTTGATAATGAGCCTGTTGAAGAGGATATCAACAAGAGAATTGATGAGAACCTGATTTATGTCATCTTTTACGATAGAGAAAGCAAACCCTTTGCGGCGAATGATTTCATTAAAAGGTATTACGACATTTATGCCGATAGCAATCTGGATCCAGGAGTGAAAAAAGGTGAATATTTCTTGGAGCTAAAAAATATTTTGACCGCAGAGAGATCAGGGCGCTATCTGAGAATCATGGAGATCGAGGTGCCGATCTATGTGGAAGGTTCCTCGACAAAATGGGGATCGATCAAGATCGGCTTATCTCTAGAGGAAATGCGGGCCGAGGAACGCAAAACGCGGCTGATGCTGATTCTCATAGGGTTTTCCGGGTTGCTCATCGGTGTGGGTGGGGCCGCTCTTTTAGCGCGGAGGATCACCCACCCCCTAGACAAGCTTGTGGAAGGGACGATCAAAATTTCCAGGGGCGATTTTACCCAGGCGATCGATATCGATTCCCAAGATGAGATCGGAGACCTGGCGCAGAGTTTCAACGAGATGAGCCAACAACTTCAATTGACAAGGAAAAGAGTGGCAGCAGCCAACAAAAAGCTCATCCAAGCTGAGAAACTGGCCTCTATCGGTCGGATCTCTGCAAGCATCGCTCACGAGATAAGAAATCCTCTCACATCTGTCAAGCTCAATATACAAAAGGTGATGGAAAGTGAAAACCTGGATGGAATGGACAAAGAGCACCTGGACATCTCCCAAGAGGGGATCGGGCACATCGAAACCTTCATAAAGGAGTTGTTGAATTTTACGCGTGTTTCCGAACTTCAGCTGAATTATTTTTCTGCCAAACAGATCGTCGATGAATCCGTTAAAATGATAAGAAATACCCTTAAGCTGAAAGATGTCGCACTTGTCATCGAGATTCAGGAAGAATTGCCACAGGTTTTCGTTGACGGCGATAAAATTCGGCAGGTGCTTCTCAACATTTTCCACAACGCGTGTGAAGCCATAGATAGAGGTGGCAAAATAATCATAGCCCTTTCCCTTTTGAAAGGACGAAGGGGAAAAAAGCTGAGGATCCAGATATCGGATAATGGCCCTGGAATTCTAGAAAAGGACAGAGATAATATTTTTGAACCGTTTTACACGACAAAATCCACGGGAATAGGATTGGGTCTGGCCAATGCGAGGAAGATCATCGAACAACACAAAGGAACTATCCGGGTTGTGAATACCGAAAAGCCAGGCGCTTGTTTTGAGATCCTCGTTCCCTGCGAAGAGGAAAAATGAAAACAATACTCATCATCGATGATGATCCATTGATCAGAAAGACGCTTTCTTCCCACCTTTCCAGCCGAAATTTCGATGTACACTTAGCCGAGGAAGGAGAGCAAGGGCTTGTCAAATACAAAGAGTGTATGCCGGATTTGGTCATTCTGGATATACGCCTTCCGGATATCGATGGATTGGAAGCCTTGCGCAAGATCAGGGACAGGAACAAAAACGCTTGTGTGGTGATCATGACCGCTTACGATGACATGAAAACAACGGTCGAGGCCATCAAATCCGGGGCGTACGAGTACCTTGTCAAACCTTTGGATTTTGTCGAGCTGGACTTGACTATCGAGAAGGCCTTCCAGATGCAAAGTCTGGAGGATAAGCTGACTTATTTGGTCGAGGAAAAGCAGAAAGAATACACCATCGATAACATCATCGGACGTTCTCCCCCGATGAGAGAGGTTTTCAAGCTGATCGGGTCAGTAGCCGACACGCGAACGAATATCCTGATCCGCGGGGAAAGCGGAACCGGAAAAGAGCTCGTGGCCAAAGCCATCCACTATAACAGCCCTTACAGCCACGAGCCATTCATCGTCATCAATTGCTCCGCGATTTCCGACACCTTGCTCGAAAGCGAGCTCTTCGGGCATGTCAAGGGTGCCTTCACGGATGCCGTTTGCGAGACAAAAGGAAAATTCGAGATATCCGGGAAGGGCACGCTTTTTCTCGACGAGATCGGGGAGATATCCGTGAACCTGCAATCCAAACTCCTACGGGTCATCGAAACCAGAGATTTTATGAAGGTGGGAGGAGAAAGGGTTTTAAAAACGGAAGCCAGGATCATAGCAGCCACGAACAAAGACCTGGAACTTCAGGTGGAAAAGGGAAAATTCCGCGAAGATCTTTACTACCGGCTGAAAGTTGTCGAGATATATTTGCCAGCGCTCCGGGAAAGGAGCGAGGATATCCCCGAGCTTGTGGTCTATTTACTGGAAAAGATCAACCGTCAACTCCGTAGAAATGTAGGCAAAGTCCCTCCTCCTGTGATGAAGTTGCTGACAAGTCTTTCTTGGCCAGGAAACGTGAGGGAACTGGAGAATGCGCTGACACGGGCTGTCATACTGGCCAAAGGGGACGTGATTCAGGAGCACAATCTACCGATAGAGCGCGGGAAGGAAAAAATCGTTCCCAGAGAGCTCGTGTCGATGAGAGAAGTTGAAAAGGATTATATGCAGCATGTTCTGCTCACAACAGGTGGAAATAAAACACAGGCCAGCAAGATCTTGCAGATAAGCCGCCCGACACTTGACAAAAAGATCAAGGAGTTTGGCCTTGAAGTGTAAGCTGTAAATGACCTTTACCCCGTGTAAACATTCTTTGTCTCGGCATTCATCACGACGGAGTAATCTTCGGTTTTCCCTCAGGAACTTCTCCTTTTCAGAAATGGCATAAAAACTGCATATTCTGAAAAGTTCTCGTATGGGCTGTTGTCCCAAGTGACTGGAGATGAAGAAGATGAAAAAAAAAGTTGTTGTCGTTGATGATGATGAGTCGATCAGAAAAACCTTTTTTTTGATCCTGAATAAAAATTATCTCGTTTATCTTGCCAAAAATGCGGAAGAAGCATTGCGGCGTTTTGAAGGAACGGATATAGATCTTATCATCGCGGATATGAAGTTGCCCCATCAGAGCGGGCTGGAAATGATCGCAAAATTCCGGAAATCGGGCTATAGAGGTGAGGTCATTCTGATCTCCGCCTATCCAGACCTAACTGATCCTGGAATCCTGTCCGATCTTGGAATCGGCCACTCTTTTGTGAAGCCCCTTGATTTAGGCGCTTTAAACCAGTCCATCGCCCGCCTCCTTTCTTCTGAAAACGTGCAGAGAAAAGAGATCCAGCCCTGATTTTCGTTTATTTCCGCGCAACGATCCCGTTTATTCGTTATTCCGTAGTATAATCCGAGGATATGCCGCTCGATACAAAAAAAAGTGAATTAAAAGGAGAGGACGGAATGCTGACAAAAATCGTCAAACTGGCCTCCTTGCTTTTTATAGGTCTTTCCCTCGGAGTTTCTCTTGGTCTCTGTGAAGGACATCCAGAGGAAAAAACCCTCTCGGAATACTGGATGGGGATCTACATGGAAGGAGTAAAGGTGGGGTACAGCCACACCCTGGAAACTTCCTTTTCCAGCCAAGATGAAGAATTCACCAAATTCCATAGTGAATCATGGACGAGGATGTCCCGTTTAGGGGGGTCCCCGGTGGAGATAAAAACATGGCAAGATTCTCTTTACCGAGATGATGGGATTCCTGTCGAAGCCATCGTGCGAACACAAATGTCAGAAAGTGAGATGGTCATCAAAGCCCATGTTCATGAGGACAAGATCGTGTTCAGTTCCGGCGAAAAATCGATCAAAGAGATTCCTTATTCCTCGTTATTTTATTTTGGGATACCTATAAAAAAGATCATCGAGCAGGGTGATTTAAAGCCCGATAACGTGATCACATTCCCGGTATTGGATCCCCTTTCCTATGCCATTCAAGATACGACCTTCAAGGTTTTCGGTGAAGAAGACGTTCTCATCTTGGGAAAAAAAATGCGCTTGTGGCATGTGCAGACAGAGATGACATCTATCATCCCGGTCCTAATGGAGGAATGGATGGATGGCGAGGGGAACGTTTGGAAATCGGTCACCAAAGCCAGTTTCATGACGACGACCTCCATTCGGATGCCCGAGAACAAGGCCTTGGAGATTTCAGAAGAAAATTTGGATATTGCCTTTTCCACGATCATTCCTTCAAACGTGATTTTAGAAGATCCTCAAAAGGTCAAAAACATCACATTCAAATTGGAAGGCATTTCTCAGGATGCCATCAAAAATTTCCCTTATGACGACGGAAGCCAATATCTCCTGGAGAGCGAGGAAGACTATTCGATCGTGCAGAGTGTTTCCCCTGTATTCCTGGAAGAGGAGGCCATTTCAATCCCTGTTACAGGGGAGGCATTTCGCTTGAGTTTGAAACCTACCAGCTTTTGCCAGTCGGATGATCCAGACATCATTGAAACGGCGGAAGAAATAATAGGAGAAGAGAAAAATGCCTGGAAAGCCGCCAAGCGGATTGCCCTGTGGGTCAGCCGGGAAATGGAAGCAAACTACGATGTCGGATTTGCCACGGCCAAGGAAATTCTGAAAAACAGGGAAGGAGATTGTTCCGAACACACCGTGATCACAGTGGCTTTGTGCCGGGCTGTGGGCATCCCGGCCAGGGCGGCCGTTGGTATCATGTACGGAGGAGGTATATTTGCCTATCATATGTGGCCCGAGGTATATGTGGGAAGATGGGTCGATCTGGATGCCAAATGGCTGGCCACAGATGAAAGGACCGGAGAACTCTATACGGATGCTACCCATATTAAAATGGGACGGAGCAATTTAGATGAAAATATCTTCGAAGAGATGGTCACTGCCATTGCCGAGATAATCGGGAAACTCAAACTCGAGATCATCGATTTCCGCCATTAAGCTTACCCCTGTACATGGTATCCTTGCCGTCCAACTTTGTCGGATGCCCTCAAAGAACGATTTGGGAAGGCTAGATCCTCAATGGCGCTCAGACATACCCGATGTCTCTTTCTTAAAGAGCTTGCCTACACAAAATGGAAGAGAACCGACAAAATTGTGTTGCATGGCTGAGTCGTTTTTCATATCATAAATGCAAAATGCGATTTCTGCCAGAGTCCCATCCCAAAAGGAGGCAAGATGGTTCATATCCAAGCCAAGCAACACGAGAATCCCCCGCCTTTCCTAACAGTGAAACTCGCCCCGATCGATAAGATCCCGGAATCTTCCTGGATCCACGATTATGGGGTAGATGCCTTGGCGCCCGGGGCTTCATCCGATCTTCATTTCCATGATTGCGATGAATGGTGGATCATTGCCGACGGCATCGCTCGAGTCTTCAGTTCGGATGGAGAGATCCAAGCCGGGCCAGGGGACATGGTTTTCACCCCCATGGGGGAATCGCACAAGATCGAAGCCATCACCATGCTCAAGGTCGTTTGGTTGGAGGGGCCCCTTCAAGGCCAGAAACGCAAGGGACACCTGCATCTTTGAACCAATTCAGGGATATGATCGTAAAAGGGATCAGGGATATTTTAAATTGAGAACGTATCTGGATTGTTTCCCTTGCTTTTTTCGTCAGATCATCAACACTTCGCGGATGATGAGCTTAGATGAGCGATCGATCCGAGAAATCCTTTTAGCTTTTGGTCAACATCTCCCGCACATTCATGAAGAGGCCATTCCTCCTGAGATCGGGCGGGAAGCCTATCGTCATATATCCGAAAAAACCGGGATCCTGGATCCCTACGCCCAGCTCAAGAAAGAAAACACCCAAAAGGCCCTATCCCTGTATCCTCGATTCAAGGAAAGAGTCGCTGCTTCTCCAGATCGCCTAAAGATGGCCATCCGGATGGCCATTGCGGGAAACGTGATCGATTTTGGTGCCAACGCCGATTTCGACCTCGATAAAGATCTGGATGTTCTTCTTTCCCAGCCATTGGCTGTCGACCACTATCCCGCCTTTTCCAAAGCTTTGCATAAGGCCCAAAAAATTCTTTATCTAGCCGACAATGCGGGAGAAACCGTGTTCGACCGTCTTTTAATCGAAGAGTTGGGAAAACCGGTGATATATGCTGTTCGGGAAAAACCCATCATCAACGATGCCACCTATCAAGATGCAGAGGAAGCTGGACTAGCCAAAGTGGCAAAGATCGTCTCTTCCGGCACTGACGCTCCGGGTACGATCTTGAACCTGTGTTCAGAACATTTTTTAGAGATCTATCGGGCAGCTGACCTCATCATCAGCAAAGGACAGGGAAACTATGAGGGGCTTTCCGAAGAACACTGCCCCGTGTTTTTTCTTCTCAAGGCGAAGTGTGCTGTCATTGCCAGAGACATCGGCGTGAAAGAGGGGAGCTTGATACTGATGAAGTCCAATAAATATGATTTTCCAGAAAGGGAAAATCCGATTCCAATAGAGGAGGGACCTTATGGATAAAAAAATCGGAAGAAGGGAATTTTTTAAAAAAAGCGCAAAAATCGGGCTTTCCGCAGCCGTCGGATACGGATTTATTTCCTGTTCTGGCGGAGAAAATATTTCATCGCCCGAAGAGACGAGAGTGGATATTGCCGCTGCCATGGGCAGTGATTTTTTTACCAGCACGGTGAAGGCGGTGGAAGGCATCGGTGGGATGAGCAAGTTCGTGTCCAAAGATGTGCGCGTAGCCATACTTCCCAACTCCCAGAGCCGGCACCCTGGCGCTTTCACAAAACCTGGGGTCATTCAAGCCGTTGTGGAAATGTGCCAAAAAGCGGGGGCGGCTGAAGTCAATTGTCTGACCTGGCTAACGCCGGATAACTGGGAGGCCAGTGGTTTGGATGTGGCGGTCAAAGAGGCCGGTGCGAATTTAAAGTTTATCGCAGCCGAGGAAGCGAACTTCAAAGTGGTTCCTGTCCAGGGTTGGAAGGTGCATCAAGAATTGATGATCATGAAGGAATTCTACAACAACGATGTTTTTATCGACACGCCGATCACCAAAGATCATGCCGGAAACAAGTTCACCGGTACCATGAAAAACCTGATGGGCCTTAATTATCGTCCGAACAACAGGCTTTTTCACAAGGAGGATTGGACTACCAATCCCGAATCGATCCAGTTCCTCGACCAGTGTATCGTGGACCTGAACCAGGCGATCACGCCAACCCTCTGCGTTGTGGATGCCACGGAATTTATCACGACCAACGGTCCTTTCGGTCCGGGCGAAATCATCAAACCTCAAAAAGTTATCGCCGGAGTGGATAGGGTGGCCATCGATGCCTACTGCACGACACTGTGGGGTTTGACGGGTGAAGATATCTTCGCGATCAAGCTCGGGTTCGAACAGGGATTGGGAGAGATCGATCTCAACAAGGTGAATATCAAAGAAATCACGGTATGATCATCAAGATCCTTTTATCAGTTTTTCTCCTTTTGCCTCAGGTTGCACCACCATCTCAAGGAACGTTGGCGAAAGTTTTGCCCGAAGCCGGTGACGCTGAGGGCTGGATAAAACACAGACCGATGCAGCACTATGCGGGGGACGCCCTGTATGAGTACATCGATGGCGGGGCAGAGATCTACCACGAATACGGGTTTGTCCAGGCGGCAGTCCAGGATTATGTCAACGAAAAGGGGAAATCAGTTTCTGTCGAGGTCTTCGAGATGGCATCGCCAGCCAGCGCTTATGGAATGTACACGTTCAAGACAAACTCCAAAGGAAAATGGATTTCGGTCGGAACGGATGCCCAGCTCGCCGATTATTACATGAATTTTTGGAAAGGGGCCTTTCTTGTCACCCTCACCGGATTTGATGAAACCGAAGAAACGCAGGAAGGATTGCTTCTCATCGCCAAGAGCGTTGTTTCCAAGATTCCGTCCGGGGGAGAAAAACCCCACATCGTTTCCTTTTTGCCGGGAGAAGACCTGAAGGACCAGAGCGTCAAGTATTTCAAGGGATATCTCGGATTGCGCAACAGCCATCCCTTTTTTAGCCTGGGTATTCTGGGGTATAAGGAAGGGATCAAGGGCGATTATTCTGGAGGGTTCAGTTTTTTTCTTTTTCGATTCGAGGGAGAAAAGGAATCCCAGAAGGTCTCCCAGTCGATGGAAGGCCAAAAAGACCAAAGGGGACGGAGTTTGTTCATGGCCACTCAGGGCAAATATTTGATGATGGTGTTGGGGGCTGCGGATCAGGTTGAGGCGGACCAAGTTTTCGACAGAGCGAGAAAAATGATACGTCAGTACGATTAAAGATTTGTTTTAGTTTGACAGCCCGATCGGTCGGGAATAAAATGATCCCCATTGGAGGTTAGGAGAATCATATGGAAAATATGTCACAAAAATCCGATCAGGTAACGAGAAGAGAGTTTGTCAAATATTTTGTTGCAGGCTCGGCCCTCTCTCTTGCGGCCCTCAGCGAACTGAATGCATCGGTCTACCAGAGCATCACTTCTTTGAATCAGAAGTTTATCCAGGATGAATCCCCCGACGGGGTTTATTGGGACGAACTGAGAAAACACTTCCTTTTTGAAGAAGGGGTGATCATGATGAACAACGGGACGGTCGGTCCGATGCCCAAACCCGTGTTCAACACCCTGATCCGAAGTTTCAAGGTCCAGTGCACCAATCCCTTCGATACCTATAATTTCATCCCGAGGAAAATAGAAGAAGTGAGAGGCAAGCTGGCGGCGTTTATCGGCGCATCGGTCGATGAAGTCGTGATCACCAGAAACACCACTGAGGGGATGAATTTTGTGGCCAGCGGATTGGATCTGGGCCCTGGAGATGAAGTCATCCTTTCCACCATGGAGCATCCAGGTGGAACACATCCCTGGCTTATGAAGGCAAAAAGATACGGGATCACGATAAAAGAGGTGCCCATCGGCCTGCCTCCCAAAAGTGTGGATGAATTTGTCCGGGCGTTCGAGGAGAAGATCACAGCCAACACCAAGATCATCAGCGTCAGCCACACGGTGTATATTTCAGGCCTGATTTCACCTCTCAAAGAGCTCTCCAAAATGGCCCGCCAGAAAGGGGTGCTTGTGCTTGCAGACAGCGCGCATGGGATCGGAATGCTGGATCTGAACATGGAAGAACTGGGGATCGATTTTTTTGCCACCAGTCCTTACAAATGGATGGGAGCACCGACCGGCGTGGGCGTGCTTTATGTGCGGAAGGATGTGCAAGACAAGCTCTGGCCCACGATCGCCTCTTCCGGATGGGACACGTACAAAAATGCGATGAAATTCGAAACCCTCAGCCAGAGAGCGGATGCCCTCACGATCGCTTTGGGAGAGGCCGTCGATTTCCAGAATATCATCGGTAAACAAAAGGTGGAAAAGAGGATCAAAGCGCTTGCGGGCTACCTAAAAAGTAAGCTAAAAACTATCCCGGGAGTTCGATTGCACACCTCTGAAGATCCTTATATCTCCGGGGGATTGACCGCCTTTTCAATCGAAGGTGTAGAACTGCTGAGAATCGTTGAGTTTGTCCGGGATAAATACAACATCGTCATCCGGACTGTCGGGAGCAAAGAAAAGGGCACATACGGAATCCGCGTTTCCACACCCATCTATGTCACCTATAAACATGTGGACATGCTTCTGGAGGGGATTCAACACCTGGCCAGTCGCAGGGGCTAGAATATTTCGGCCAGAAATCCCGCTTTTTTGACCCGCTCTTTAATCTGGGAGAGATCTTTCTTTGTCGCAGGCTTGAGCTTTTTGTCCGGGTAGTCCCGGTTTAGCGTATACAGTTGAACGGCCTGCGGGTTTATTCTTTTCAGCCTTTCTATCCACTCATCGATGTTTTTTATATCCAGGTTTCCCGTCTCTCCTGATGAAAAGAGCGCCTGGATGATGACATCCTCCAGCTCGGAAAGTCCCCGTGTGATTTTTTCCAGATCGATGCCGGGGCATGGTTGATTGTACCTTTGAAATACCTGAGGGGAACCGCAGTCGAGCTTCATGATGCGCACGTCCAGTTTGGCGAGACTTTGTCTGGTCAGTTCTTCGGAAACCAATGCAGAGTTGGAAAGAACGGCCGACTTCGCTGAGGGGGCGAGCCTGTCGCGAATCGCATTGAGCTCGTCGACAATCCCGTCGAAATCGGGATGCAGGGTAGGCTCTCCATTTCCTGAAAATGTGATGTAGGCCGGGGGCTTTTCCATCCTGATCAGAGCTTCTTCCAAGGTCAGTTTGACGGCATCCCTGTCGGGAAGGATTAGGGTGGCAGGCACTGTCGAGGCATAACAATCTGTCCTTCCGTACTGGCAGTACACGCAGTCGAAGGGGCAGGCTTTTTTTTTCGACGGCAAGATGTTTATGCCGAGAGACCGGCCCAACCGCCTGGAATCAACAGGCCCGTATATGATTTCCGCTTTTGGCTCAAGCAACATGCGGCCCTCCTTTTTCCAAAGCATGGAGGGCCTTGCCCAGCCGGGAAAATCCCTCCTTGATTTCCTCTTCGTTTCGTTTCGCGATAGACAACCGAAAATAGGCAGAGCGTTTCCTATCCGGGAAATAATAACTTCCGGGTGAGACAATGACGCCGAATTTTGCCAGGTGGCGATGGAGTCGCTCATCCTCCCATTGCTTCCGGAGTTTCACCCATAGGGTGTACCCGCCAGAGGGACGGGTCCATTGGACGGTCGGCGGAAAGCATGCATCCATGGTTTGTAAGGCTATCTGCATGCGCTTGCGAAAGGCCCGGTGCATCCTCTTCAATTGCCGGTCATAGTATCCCCTCTTTAAAAATTCGTTCAAAACGATCTGAACGAGCTTGCTGCTACCCAAGTCAGAAAATCTTTTGATCGCGGTGAGTCTGGAAATGCATTCTTGATCTGCCGTTACCCAACCGATCCTCAATCCTGGAAACAGGGCTTTCGAAAATGTCCCAAGATAGATGACGATATTTTTCTCATCGATGGATTTAATCGGCAGCGGGACTTTACCGAAATATTTCATGTCTTCTTCGAATCCGTCTTCCACGATCGGAACTCGATGTTTGAGACAGATGTTGAGAAGCCTTTCCCGGTGGAGATGGGAGGTTGTGATCCCGGTCGGATTCTGAAAGTTGGGTATGGTGTAGACGAAATTCACGTTTTCTTCAGCAAGGGACCTTTCCAGAAAATCAAGATCCATTCCTTCGGCATTCATCGGGATTTCCATCGTGTTCACTCCGTTGAATTTCAAAAGCGGGAGGATGGCCGCGTAAGTAGGCGATTCGATAGCGACTCGTTTTCCCTTCCTGGCCATCATGCGGATGATCATATCGATGGCTTGCTGAGCGCCGCTGGTGATCAAAATTTCTTTTTCGGAAACCGATATGCCGTGAAGACGCAAACGCTTGGCGATCTGGCGGCGAAGAGGAAGATAGCCCATGTGGTTGCCATACTGGAGGGAAACGGCTCCATAATCGTGAAGGACATGATTGATGCATCTGCGGAACTCGGTCATCGGATACAACCGGGGATCTAGGTCCAGCTCGGATATGTTGATGGCATCCTTGCGGGGAGAAGGATGTTTTAAGCGTTCGGGAGAATACCGGAGAAAGATTTGATGGATAGCCTTGGCATCATCTGTGGAAGCCTTTTTCCATGAAATCGCGCTGATGCGATCCGTCGTGTATTCCACCTCCTTTTTTCGCTTTTGCACACGATGATAGGAACCCTGTTTGCTGGAGAGGTAGCCAAGGGCTTGAAGCTCCTCGTAGGCCCGGGCCACTGTCGAGCGATTGACTCCCAGTTTTTTGGCCAAGTTCCTCGTCGAGGGAATGGATTCGCCGACTTCGAGTGCTCCTCGATCGATCAGATCTTTTATTCCTTCGATGAGCTGTTCGTACAGAGGTTTTGCATGTTTGCGGTCGATACTTAACAGCATGTGTCACTCCTATTCAACGATCACGGCCTTCGCGCCACCTGAATGCCGGGCGAAGCGGACCAGCCTTTCTAAAGAATAATCCAGTTCGTGACCGATTCGAATATAGGATAATAATTGGCATACGTCAACAGCCAATTAATTGAAAATATAAACCATCCAATATTAAACGTCATTTCATTCCTTGCAATTGTCCGTCCGATTGAAATAAACTGCAAAGAGTCTTTTTGGGTGCGATTCTGGATCGGTTCGGAGGACGGCTATAAGAGAATTTCTCGTCACTGGCGTATGCGTTTCTGTTTACCTGATCTATTTGGTCGTGGAACGCGCGCTTCTCGAGATCAGGATCAGTCAGATCCCCTTGCGGATCTGTGTGACAGGCACCAGGGGAAAATCCAGTGTTGTCCGGCTCATCGCTGCATGTCTGAGAGATTCACGCATGCTGGTGATGGCAAAAACCACAGGCTCGAAACCCTGTTTGATATTTCCCGATGGAAGCGAGAGCGAGATCAGGCGCCGGGGAATTCCCACGATCTTGGAGGGGAAAAAAATCCTGAAGACCGCCTCCCAAGCCGGTATCCATGCCGTTGTATTGGAGATGATGAGCATCCGTCCCGAATCACTCCATTCAGAATCTATCCAAATGATAAAGCCCCATATCCTGGTCATCACCAATGTCCGCATGGATCACGTGGACCAGATGGGGAAAACGCGAGAAGAGATCGCCCGGTGTTTTGCGTCAGCGATCCCGGAAAAAAGCGTCCTCGTCATTCCTGAGGAGGAATTTTATCCGGTCTTTCAAAAAAAAGCCGAAAAAACCAAGTCGAGGATGATTCTTGTGCCGCAAAAGTTGCCGGCCGGCACCGCTGGGACTGAAGATGAGATCCCAGTTTCCGAATTTCTGCTGAATCTCAGGATTTCCCTGGCTGTGGTCGAATTTTTAGGGAAAGACAAGGATAAAGCCTACCATGCAGCAAAAGGAGCCATTCCCGATTCCGGCAGTCTGAAAGTCTGGAAGGCAAAAGGAGAATCCCTTGTGAACGGATGGTATTTTGTCAGTGCGTTTGCTGCCAATGATCCAGAGACGACCAAGCATGTGTTGGCCAAGATGAAAAAACGAGGCTTATTTGAAGGGAGAAAAATAATCGGGCTTCTCAACCTCCGTAAAGACAGGGGGAGCCGCACCATGCAGTGGTTCGATGCTCTCCAGGGAGAGGGAGGCGATGTGTTCGACCGGTTGGTTTTTGTCGGAGAGCATGCTCTGGCTTTAAGGGCCAAACTCAAAGGACGCTCAAAACCGGAGATCACGGTGGTCAAGGGGAAAAAACCTGAGGACCTGATCGAACAGATCGCTATCCTGGAGAAGGAGGAATCTGTTGTTTTTGGGATGGGCAACATGGGAGGCATGGGGAGCCTGCTGGTCGAATATTGGGAAAGGATCGGAGATCGGCATGACGTATGAAACGTTTTTTGTCGGGCTCATTCTAGCCCTTCTCTATGTTGAAATCATGGAGATTTATCCCGGTGGCATAATCGTTCCTGCCTACATAGCCCTGCATCTCGACCAGCCTTTGCGCGTCGTGGCAACCCTTTTGATCGCCTTCTTGAGCCTATTGACCTACAGACTCCTTTCCCGGTTTTTTATTCTTTTCGGAAGGAGACGGTTTGTGATGATTCTTCTCCTTGGGGCTCTTTGGGGGCAGCTGTGGTTTATTCTCGCCCCTCACATGTTTTCAGGAACCACGGAGCTTCGTATGATCGGGTGGGTCATCCCGGGACTTCTGGCCAATAATTGCGAGAAACAGCGATTGATCCCAACCCTGGCCTCCCTGTTTACGGTTGCGGTGGCTACCTATTTTTTGGTTCGTCTTCTAACCAGATTATTCTGAATTATTTATAAAAAATGCCGTTACTTAATTTTTCAGCAATATCAGGAAATTATCCTGAT
>CAZIDF010000007.1:151233-166924 GCA_964538085.1 uncultured Eubacteriales bacterium
GTCAATTTTTGTATAAAAAATGCGTAAAAAGATTTTTGCTGCCCAAAAGGATCGGCTCCTGTACGGGCTATTTGCCCTCAGTCTCGTGTTTTTCTTGATGGCCAAGATTTTCCCCGCCCACGAGGCAAAAGCCCTGAGAGAGGAGATGATCGCCGCTTCGCAGACGATGTCGGAGGCCATGGACATTCTCAAGGGTTGTCGCGAAGCGAAAAACCTTGGAATAGACTCATCCTCCGATGTGAACCACACCGGGCTCATCGGCGTAAGATTCTCCCTCATCACCACCACGCTAGGAAACCTCGAGGCCAAAAGAACGACGACAAATCCCAATTTTGCCGGCCTTTTGGTATTGTTGATGAGAAGAGCGGGTGTCCATTCCAAGGATACCATTGCCGTGAGTGCATCGGGATCTTTTCCAGGTTTGATTTTGGCTGTCCTATCGGCTGCAAAGACCATGGATCTAGAGCCCCTTTTCCTGGCCTCCATAGGTGCTTCTCAATGGGGGGCGAATCATCCCGATTTTCATTGGCTGCACATGCAGGCTTGTCTGCAGCGAAAGGGAATAATTTCATTCAATCCCATAGCTGTCTCCATGGGGGGAGATCGAGATATCGGTGGAGATATGAAAGAGGAAGGGCGTGCCCTTCTTATCAAGGATATGGCGGAAGCTGGTTTTCCGATTATTTCCGAGGGAAATTTGGAGAAGAATGTCCAGCTTAAAACGCAGCTCTATCTTCAGAAGGCATCGAACAAAAAAATAAAAGTTTTTATCAACATCGGCGGCAGTTGGTCCAATCTGGGAATCGATTCAGAAATCCTGCACCTCAAGCCGGGTCTCGAAAAGATCCCACGAATTCCTCCGGAGGAAAAAAGAGGCGTTCTTTATGCTATGGCGGCTCTGGATATCCCTGTGATCCATCTGCTGTATGTCAAAGGCCTTGTCCAACAATATGGACTTCCATGGGATCCGCTTCCTCTTCCCCAGCCAGGTCAGGGAGAAATGTACAAAAACATGGAAGAAAATCAGAATTCTTTCTTGTTGATATCCGCTGTTTATCTTTTGTTGGCAGGAGTGTTTTTAGCTTTCGGAATAAAAACCTCTACATGATGACACGAACCATAGCCACACCTTGATAGACTTCCAGCGATTTGGAATCCTGGCAAATTGTTCTGTGGATGATCAGCGTTCCCAGGGGATAATTCTCCCATCTATACATTTTGGCGTGGCGCTTGGAGCCCGTGATGAAAGAGAGTTCCTGAACGGCATCCTCTATTTCGGGAAGGTTCAGGTGTTTGAGCATATCGTTTATGGGTTTGATGTCCGCAATGTGGAAGTAGGTCCCGGTCGAGTCCAGTTTTAAGGATAGCCTGGGTTGTGGTTCGAGGAAGATATATTGTGTTTCCGCTCTCCCGGCCACATACACTTTGTTCTCTTGGTAATTGTACACGATTGGCTTCTCCGGGAAGATCTTGAGCTTGATTTCAGGCCACGTCAATTTTCCGGCTTCATGTTGACGGAGAAAAATCAGACCCAGCAACAGGATGAGCATGATCATCATCGCCCTGAAAACGAATTCATGCTGTCTTTTGATTATGAGAATAATCAGCCAAACAGCAGCGAGGATAAGAAGCACACTTGCGGCCGTTGTCAGTGAGATCATTCCAAGGATGTCTTTCATCCCATTCTCCTAAACTCTCCTCAAGCCTGGGGAAGAGTATACCCATCCAAAAAAACCGGATCTGCAAATATAGTAGCACAGATGATAGCTCGATGTTAAGATTTAATCGTGCCGGTCATCTTCATTGAGTTTAGTCGAATGATCTAGATCAAGGTTTGACTTTGGGGAGAGGAATTCCGTACGGGCCATCAGGAAGAACGACGGTTTGTGGCTCGCGCCCTAAGCGCTTTTTTTGTGTGCTCACGGCCCAAGCGATGGTTCGATTCATCAACTTTTGAAGGTTTTTTGTTTCCTGGACGATCCCTCTTGCATCGGTCCCGGTGACCAGGGAAAAATCCTGGTCCGGAATTTCCAGGCAACAATAAAGGAGATTCTGGGGAGAAATTATGTTCAACAACCGGGTCCACATTTGCGCTTCCCATTGATCGGGAACAAATGTCCAGGATGGATCCAGTATGAGCCTGATGAATTCTTTCGGTCCGGCTTTTTCCAGCAGCCGGAGCATTTTTTTGTAGTTGGCGCTGCCGATCGGATCCTTATCCGTATGATGGGCCCCAAGGATGCATAGGCTCTCTTTTTTGACTAGAGGCGCACACACGAGCGCCCCCTTTGCCGCTTGATAGTGATTGATTCCCACATAACCGGCGTGGGTGATCACGAGGTCATATTTTTTCTGGAAGGGGATGGCCGCATAGGTGCACAGCTTTTCGAAGGCCGCTTTGTGGGCATCCTCCAAGGTGCCTGCAAAAACCCCTGTCAATCTGAACTGCGAATCGAGAGTGACGTTCACGACCATATCGCAACCAGCTGCTCTGGCGACCCTGAGAGCTTCTTCATGGACTGGATTTTTTTCCAGCACCAAGTCCCGCGAATAAGGAGAATGGAGGATGGCACCGCTGTGCAGAGCGTGTGTGGATGCCTCAGAGATCAGCCCGGGGCAGATGGACTTTCTTCCTCCAGAAGCGCCAGCCATGAAGTGACTTTCCACAAGGCCGGTGAGGATCTTTATATCGCTTTGAACGAAGTATCTGTTGACCAAGATCTCTCCACCAACTGGGGTGCGACAGACCTTTAGCATGTCATTCCTATTCCTGGAGTCATGGTTGAGGACCTCTAAACCAAGATTCCAAATCCGAGGATCGAGCATATCTCTCAGCTCCTGTTCATCCATAGCCCGGTGTGTTCCGGTGGCCACAAGGAGACGGATTTGCTGGAGCGGCAAGCCAGCTTTGACCATCTCATCGACGATAGGAAACAAGATACCCGACTTTCCCGCATAGGGGACGGGGCGGGTGTTGTCGGAGATGACGATCACGGCTTCGGCATTGGGATTGGCTCGGAGCTTTTTCCGTGTGATCTCTCCTAAGGGAGGACAATCGATCGGCGATCTCAAAGCATCGAGGATCGCTTTTTCTGGGTCTGAGATGGTGCCGGCCTTTCCCATTCGAAGGACATCGGAAGAGTCTGGGACTTGCACAGGAAATTGTGCGTGACCGAGATCGAAGAAGACCTCCTTCCCTTTTTCCTCACCCATTTTTCTCTCCCCTTTTTTCCGGGCTATTGATCGATTTGACCAAGGTGAAATCTCCTGCCCAGGCTGACTCCAGAACAGGGTGCATGTATTCATCCACGTCTTCTGCGCTCATCGGGATGGGCATGTTTTGAAGTTTCGAAGCCAACTGGGGGTCTTTTGCCGCTTGGAGAGCTTTTTTGATGTGGTCGGTGGTCAGGCCATCGATCTCGGCGAGTGTGGTCGGATACCCCACGCGCAGGCTCAGTGCGATCAATCCTTGGGCCACACATATTCCGAGGTCTCTCCCTTCCTGGCCTAAGCAGCTATCTTGGGTGAGATCGTATGTGTGCATGAGTTCGACCAGCCGTCGGAGTTGATTCTGAATAGCATGGGAGAAAAAAACGGTGTAGTATGGATTGAGAATGGCGCAGGCCCTTCCATGGCTGAGGACATCCACCAGGGAAAAGCTCGTGAGGTGAGCTCCGTTCGTGCCTCCCACCATGATCGCGTATCCTCCCAGATCAGTCGCCAGTCCCAGGGCCTCCCTGGCCTCCAGATTGTCGGGATCAGCGACAGCCTTTTCCAAGTTTGCCAAAATCAATTCGATGCCCGTGAGAGCGATATCCTCGATTTTCGGATAGATCTCGGGTCGGGCACCGTAATACACCTCGAGACAGTGGGATAGGCCATCGAAGGCTCCGTCACAGGTAAAGGAAGGGGACATGGATCGGGTGAGCCCGTAATCGAAAAGAGAGCGGGAGGGAACGATGGCATCGTCGATGATGAGTTTTTTCTGAAAATTCCGGAAGTCTGTGATGTTGGAGTATTTGGTCAGATGGGCTGCGGAGCCTGATGCAGTCTGAAGAGCGACAAAAGGCAACAGTTCTTTTCCCGTGGTTGCCGCCTTTTCTGCCACTTTGCCGAGACCAAAATAATCGCCCAGGCTGCCGCCCAAGCAAGCGAGAACGATAGCGGCCTTTGTTGCATCGATACCTGAACCTCCCGATGCAGCGAGAACAAGGTCAGGCTTTATGGAAAGAATGGCTTTTTCGATGCGGAACACATCTTCCTGTGGCGAATTGGGATGGGCAGTGGGAGTGTGACCCACGGTCTGTAAACCGGCCTGTTTGAGCGTACGAACGAGAACATCATAACGAACAGGATCCCTTTCCTGCAGGCTCGTGACGAGTAAAACGTTTTTGCCCAAACCTCGGGAGAGAGGGCCGATTTTCTGGAGACAATCCAAACCGTGAACATAGCTTTCCTGTTTGAAAGTTTTGATGAGTTTTTTGGCCTTGTTTTTGAGTGTGCTCATGTTTCTCTATGGTAACATATATGAATTTTTTTATAACTTGCACTTTTTTCTTTTGGAAGAGTCGGTTTTGTGCTAAAATGATGGGCCTGTAGAAAGGATGGAGCTCAAAGGATCTTTTTTTTCCGATTTCCTAAAACCCGCCCAGGTCGTCTATGACCTCAAAGCCAAGGACAAAATACAAGCGATCGAAGAGCTCCTCGATGTTTTGTTCAAGCAGAAACTCATCAAAAACAAAAAACCGATTTTGACGCGCGTCATCGATAGAGAACGACTTGAATCCACGGCGATCGGTCACGGGGTGGCTTTGCCCCATGCCCGCATGGATACGGGACACGATATCGCTGTAGTTGTCGGAAAGTCCGCTAAAGGTATCGATTTCGATTCCATCGATGGCAAGCACGTCCACATCATCATCCTGATCGTTTGGAATCCTTCGATCCCCGGTCTTTTTAATCACCTGTTTGCCGGATTGGCCCAATTTTTGCGAAATCCAGGATTCCGGAAGAGATTGTTCGATGCTAAAAACAAAAAACAGCTATTCGAGGTCATCTCGGAGATCGAGCTCAGACTTCCTGACAAGGATGATAAGATCATGAGCCGAGCGAGTCTTCTGTGGAAACTCCAAGAGATCGAAATCAAGAAAAAAAAGGTGAAAAAAGACGAAAAGAAGGAGTTGCAGAAAAAAGCGGATTTGATCCGGCAAGAATTGGATGCCGAACTGTTAGACAGGTTCGACAGATTGATGGATAGATATGGATTTGCTGTGGCAGAAGTGGATGGGGGATCCTGTTTGGGTTGTTTCATCAATGTTGCAACTGGAATGGGATCAGCGATCGAGGGGAGCAATGATATTTATGTGTGCGAAAACTGCGGCAAATTCCTGATCTCCAAAAAGAAAACCTAGGGGACATCCCATTAGGTACCTATGGGGACGTCCCCATATAATTAATAAAATGAATCCTGCGTGTGTCAGCAAAGAAAAATGGGAGGCTCTCAAAGAAAAGATGGAAAGCCTCGGCATACATGAAAAGGATATCGTCGAGAAGTTTATCCGCTCGAGCGGAAAAGGAGGGCAAAAGGTCAACAAAACCTCCACATGTGTGTATCTGAAACATGTCCCGACCGATATCGAGGTAAAGTGCCAGAGAGAGCGCTACCAAGCTATCAACAGATACCTGGCGCGGAAAATCCTGGCAGAGAAAATGGAAGCGAAAATCCTGGGCAAGGAGAGTGAGGAACGCCAAAAGATCGAGAAGATCCGCCGGCAAAAGAGAAAACGCTCCAAAAGGGCCAAAATGAAAATGCTGGAGGATAAGAAAAAGCAAGCCCAGAAGAAAAAAGACCGGAGCTTCCGCCCTAAACCCGAGGATTTCGAGTCGTAATTAAATTTATTCGGCGAGTTTAACCAACATCTGGAGCAGGAGGTTTGCCCCTTTTTCCAGATCCTCCCATTGGATCATTTCTTTAGGTGAATGGCTTATGCCATCCTCGCAGGGAATAAAAATCATCCCGGGATCAGCCACCGATGCCAAGATCTGGGCATCATGACCTGCACCGCTCGGGAGGGTTATGTGTTCATAGCCTAGGTTTTCACTCTCTTTTTTCATCATACCCTGGATTTTTTCCGGGATGGGGACAGGATCGGTTTTATCCACCACTACGGATGAAAAATGCAATCCCCGGGTCGAAGCTACATCTAAAGCCATCGCCATCAGTGTCTTCTCCAGTTCGGTCAGGATTTGTCGGGATGTGCTGCGAAAATCCAACGAGAAATCCACCTCACCGGGAACGATGGTGAAAGCTCCGGGATTGACCTTGACTCTTCCGATGGTCAACATGCTGCCGTAATGATGAGTGGCCACATATTGTGTGCTCTTCAACGCAAAATCGGCTAGACCCAAAAAGGCATCGTGACGAAGTTCGAACGGTGTGGCGCCAGCATGGCTTGCTTCTCCCAGAAATTGGCATTCCCAATAATTCTTACCGGCGATGACATTCACAATGCCTATCGGCTTGTCTTCAGACTCAAGAACAGGCCCTTGTTCGATATGTATTTCCAGGAAAGTTTCTATCTCGGGTCTGAGTTTGTGGGCTTCCAAGATGCTTTCTATGCTGAATTCGGTATTGGCCAATACCTCCACAAACGGAATCCCGAATTGGGTTTTCCCCTTTTCCAGAAGGTCTCTGTTCGGGGGGGATATAAAGGCACGGCTGCCGAGGAAGTCGCCGACCAGGTTTCCTTCTTCGTCCGTAAAAGACGCCACTTCCAATGGCTTTGTCCTTTTTACTCCCTCTTCATTTATCCGCCTCAAGCACTCCAGGGCTGAGAGAACGCCGATTGAACCGTCGAACATCCCCCCGTTGATCACGGTATCGATATGGGAGCCTGCCATGATCGTTTTTCCCGCTCCCTTCAACCGGCCGAAAATATTCCCCACGCCATCCTGACGGATTTCGAGCCCTGCATTTTTTATCCTGTCTTTGAGCCATTCACGTGCTTCGAGATCGGCCTCGCTGAAAGACGGGCGGCTTATCCCTCCTCTGGGATCCCGCCCGATTTGCCCCAGCTTTTCGATATCTTTTTGTAAACGATCGAGATTTATTCGAATGTCCATCATCTATCCTTTATTCGATCAGAGCGATCATCTCCTGCACGGCTTGGTCTATTCCGACGATGGCTGCTCTCGCCACGATGGCGAATCCAATGCTGAATTCTTTCATTTCCGGGATGGCTGCAACGGGCTGGACATTGAAATAATCCAATCCATGACCGGCATGAATCTCCAGCCCCAATCCGGTGCCATGGCTGGCTGCCTGGCTTATCTCTTTTAAGGCTCGGTCACGTTCTTCCCCGGGTTTTAAGTCAGCGTACTTTCCGGTGTTGATCTCGATCAGGTCGACTCCCACTCTTTGGCAGGTTTTTATTTGTTCGATATCGGGATCCACAAAGATGCTGACCCTTATCCCGGCCTGTTTGAGATCCTGGATATGTCTCTGGAGGTGGTCTTCGTTCGATCGGACATCCAGGCCCCCTTCTGTGGTTATTTCTTCATCCCGTTCGGGAACCAGAGAAACGACATCCGGTTTGATTTCCGTGGCCAATCGTTTCATTTCATCGGTAGCGGCCATCTCTATGTTGAGTTTTGTCTTCACGGTCTGTTTGAGTATACGGAGGTCCCGCTCTTTGATGTGGCGCCTGTCCGAGCGTATGTGACAAACGATCCCTTCTGCCCCGGCCTGTTCTGCCAACAACGCTGCCAGCACAGGGTCAGGGATGTTGTGCCGGCGTGCCTCTCTTAGGGTGGCGATATGGTCCACGTTGACCGCAAGTTTCATGTTCCCCTCCATTTAAAATTTTTCCAGTACCATTATACCGGGAAAAAGGGGAAGGGCCAACCCATTAACCGAGGTGCTGGGATAAAACCTGGGCCATCCGGTTGGCCAGGTCCTCCAGTTCATTCCGGTCTGGTCCCTCGACCATGATACGAGCCAGGAACTCTGTCCCAGAATAACGGAGACTGAAACGACCTCGATTATCAAGTTGACTTTCGATCTCCTCTTTGGTTCTGATTATCTCGGGATACAGGGAAAAGGCTTCTTTCCTGGATACGGGCACATTCAAGAGGATCTGCGGGTATACCCGGTAATCCTTCACAAGTTCGGATAGGGATGCTTTTTTTATCGATAGGGCCTCGACCATCCTGATGCTGGTCAGGATTCCATCCCCCGTGGGGCAGTCATCCAGAAAAATGGTGTGGCCCGACTGTTCCCCTCCTAGGTTGGCTCCGGACTTGATCATCTCCTCCAAGACGAATCGATCTCCGACATCGGTTCTCACCAGTGTGAGTCCCCATTTCTCGAGAGCCTTTTCCAATCCCATGTTGCTCATCGTAGTCGCCACGATCCGGTCGGATTTCAACCGCCCGACTTCCTTCATGAATTGGGTTTGAACGAACAGCGTGTGATCTCCGTTTAGAATCTGGCCGCTTTCATCGACCCAGATAGCGCGATCCGCATCGCCATCATACGCGATCCCGATGTCGGCACCGGCCTCGACGACACTTTCAGCGAGTTTTTCTGGATGGAGGGATCCACAGCTCACGTTTATGTTCCTCCCGTCAGGAGAAGAATTGATCGCCACAACGTCAAATCCCTGCAATTGAAAAATGAATGGTGCAATCGCCGAACTGGCCCCGTGCGAACAGTCCAATACGACCTTCATGTTGCGATCAGGATTTTTCTCGGGAAAACGCTCCAACAGAAATTCTGTGTATTTTTGTCCCAATGTCGGTTCAGGATATACCTCTATGGTTTTGGGTTCGATCTCCCTATGCCGGGACGCCATAGCATTTTCCAAACGTTTTTCCCACGCTTCCGGAATTTTCATGCCGGCCGAAGAAAAGATTTTGATGCCGTTATCTTTATAAGGATTATGGGAGGCAGAAATGACGATGCCAGCAGAAAAAGCGTACTGTTTGGTGAGGTAAGAGATCGCAGAAGTGGGAATAACTCCTGCCGATACAGCTTCTCCATTTCTTAGTCCAAGGCCTTGAAACAGAGCCCGTTCCAGCCATTTTCCTGACTCTCTCGTGTCGCGCCCGATAATCACCTTGGGGGGAAGCTCTTCCTGCTGGAGCAGGTCCATGAGCGCTTCGCCAAGGGTACAAACGGTAGAATAGTCCATCGGGAATTTCCCTGCAATTCCTCTTATCCCGTCAGTTCCGAAAAGTTTTTCCATTTTTTCCGCAGTTTCCAGTCGGTATAAAGACCAAAATTATACTGAAATATTATGACAATTCAAGGGAAAATTCCCACCCGGTTATTTTTTTATCTCGGGCTTTTTTTGTCCGGCAAGGTTCTGGATCAAAATCCGCACGAGCACTGTCGTTCGGGATACGGCCAATCGCAGGTCCGGATTGGGCAGGATGAGGTTGGCCTCCACTTCTGTCGGTTCCGTCAATGCCGATATGTCGACCGGCGTGGTTTTGACCTTGTCGCTTTTATTGATTTTGCTTTCCGGCCCTCTCACTCGGACACGGGAAGGGATCACTTCGATCTTTGCAACCCCCAATCCTTCCCGAAGCTCTCCCAGGATATCCGGTTCCACTTCGAGCATTTCTTCCACGATCCTTTCCAATTTCAATTTTACCTGCTGCGGGATGATCTGCTGGATCTCTGCTCCTTCTGGAGCTCGGATCATGTTTTCGCTGAGATAATAGTCCTGCACATCGATCCGGGCTCCACGCAGATCCAAGACCGCATTGACATTGGCTGCCGTGAATTGCCCGATCAGCCTTTTGGGTGCCCGGATGATGACATTCAGTGTCGGTGGCGGTTTTTCCACAAGGGCCATGCTGGAAGGGATGTTGTGGACATCGAGGCGAATAGTCAGGATTTTTTCATCGAAGATTTTATCATCGGGAATGAGTATAAACCACAGCACAAGGGCGATGAGAAAAGAGAATAATTTCAGACCCCAATTACGGATAAAAACCTGTCTCAATATTCTTATCATTTTATTTCAAATAGTTGATCAATTTTTCCTTAAGCTGCTTTTTCTCCAATCCTCTTTCCAAGCGTCCCTTGATGGCCACTGAAATAGTGCCGACTTCTTCCGACACGACGAGGACCAGAGCATCGGTTTCTTGGCTGAGTCCCAAGGCGGCCAAATGTCTTGTTCTGGCCAGGAATTCGTCCCCCAAGTTATGGGAGGCCGGAAGGGGAAGGAGGCATCCCGCGGCCACGATCCTGTCGCCTTTGATGATCACGGCTCCATCATGGAGGGGAGAATTCGGAAAAAATATGGAGACCAGCAGGTCCTTTGTTACAGCGGCATCTATTTTGGTGCCGCGGTCGGAATAACTTTTCAGGGAGATGTCCTTCTCGATGGCGATGAGAGCTCCGATTTTTTTGGAGGCGAGGTAATCCACGGCCATGAACACATCTTCCAATTTTTCCGATAGGGCTTTGAGCGTCATGGGTTTGCGGAAAGATTGGGAGCCGATCGTCGTCAAGAATTTCCGGATCTCTCCTTGGAACAGCACGATGATCGCGATGATCAAGTACATGATGAATTTTTCGATAAGCCAGTGAGAGACCACAAGATTGCCCCACTGGGTGATCAGAAAAAGAAGCCCGACGATGGCGATACCGAAGGCCATCTGGTAGGCTTTGGTGTCTTTGATCAAACGAAAGAAGGAGTACAGGATGATGGTGGTAAGCAGGATGTCGAGAAAATCTCCCAGTGTAAAATTGGCCAGCGCGTTGAAGATATTCTCAAGCATACCGGATCGTATTCTCCTTATCTGGTTCGGTATCGTTTTGGGCAGATACTCTCTCATCCAGGATCGCTTCGGCCACTGTGATCGCTCTCTTGACCTGCTCGACATCGTGCACCCGTAAGATGTGAGCTCCCCTCAAAACGGCCAAAACGGCACTGGCGATGGTCCCTTCTGTTCTTTCCTGAGGGGGAAGGTTGAGTATCTTTCCGATAAAGGATTTGCGCGAAATCCCCAACAGGATCGGCCGGTCGAGGTCTTTCAAAAAATCCAGGTTATTTATGATGGCCAGGTTGTGTTCCAGGCTTTTGCCGAATCCTATTCCCGGATCGACGATAATTTTTTCCATTTTGATGCCATAGGCCATGGCTGTCGTTATTCTTTCTTTCAGGAAACAGCCTATCTCTTGAAAGAGGTCTTCGTAATAGGGATTGACCTGCATGGTTTTGGGCACACCCTTCATGTGCATCAGAACGACCGGGACTCCTTTTTCCGAGGCCAAGAGAGGCATGCGGTCATCGAAACGGAATGCGCTGATGTCGTTGATGATATCGGCGCCCGCAGCCAATGCCTCTTCGGCCACTTTGGCTTTGGTCGTATCGACCGAGATAAGGATCTTGGTCCTTTTCCTGAGTTCGGTGATGACCGGGATGATCCGCCTCAATTCCTCTTCGGTGGATACAGGGTCAGAACCGGGGCGGGTGCTTTCCCCTCCGATGTCGAGAATGTCAGCCCCTTGTTTTTCCAATTCCAGCCCTATATGGACCGCACGGTCTTTGTCCATACTCAAACCAGGGTCTGAAAAGGAGTCGGGCGTGGCATTGATGACACCCATGAACCAAGTTTTCGGGCCAAGGGTGTGCTGTTTTTCGTTGACCTCGAATATAAGATTCTTTCTCATTTCTCGCTTTTCTGTTCAGCAGGGTCGACTTTGGGTTTTTCTTTTTTAGGTTCTGCTTTTTTCCTCGGTTTTTTTGTGGTCCCCTTGTTATTCCCTTCGATGAGATCGTCGATTTCATCCGAGGTAAGGACTTCTTTATCCAGAAGCGCCTCTGCGATGGATTTGAGCGATGCTTTGTTGTTCTCCAACAGGTTCTTCGATCTTTCGAAATTCCGCGTGATGATTTTTTTCACTTCCATGTCGATGAGCTCGGCCGTCTTTTCGCTGAAATTTTTGTGCATGGCCAGCTCTTTACCCAGAAAAATGAGGTCATCACGCTCGCCGAAAGTCAAGGGACCTAGATCGGACATCCCGTACTGGCACACCATTTTCCGGGCAATGTCGGTCGCCCGTTCAAAGTCGTTGGCCGCTCCGGTGGTGGTTTTGTTCAAAAACAGAATTTCCGCCACCCGTCCGGCCATCAGAACGGACAGTTGTGCGTCGAGAAATGTTTTGGAATAGGTGTATCGGTCATCGAGAGGAAGCTGTTGGGTGATCCCCAATGCTAGCCCTCGAGGAATGATCGTCACTTTGTGGATGGGATCGGCCTCCGGGATGAGGGCAGCGACAAGGGCATGACCGGCCTCATGATAAGCCGTTGTATTTTTTTCTTCTTCGCTGATGATCATGCTTTTTCTTTCCACGCCCATCAGCACCTTGTCTTTTGCGTTTTCCATGTCCTTCATCATGACATCTTCCCGGTTAAGGCGAGCAGCCAACAGGGCTGCTTCATTGACGAGGTTGGCCAAATCAGCTCCTGAAAAACCAGGTGAGGAACGGGCCAGTACTTTTAGGTCCACATCCTTATTAAGAGGAATATTTTTTATGTGGACTTTGAGGATGTCCTCGCGGCCTTTGACATCGGGCATGTTCACCACGATCCTCCGGTCGAAACGGCCGGGCCGGAGGATGGCGCTATCCAGAATATCCGGCCTGTTCGTAGCCGCGATCAAGATGACCCCTTCATTGGCATCGAATCCATCCATCTCCACCAGGAGTTGGTTGAGAGTCTGCTCTCGCTCATCATGGCCTCCGCCCAGTCCTGCTCCCCTTTGTCGGCCTACCGCATCGATCTCATCGATGAAGATCAAACAAGGGGCATGTTTTTTCCCTTGTTCGAAAAGATCCCTCACGCGGGATGCGCCGACTCCGACGAACATCTCGACAAAGTCAGAACCGCTGATCGAGAAAAAAGGCACACCTGCTTCACCGGCCACGGCTCGAGCGAGAAGCGTTTTCCCGGTTCCCGGAGCCCCGACCAGAAGAACGCCCTTCGGTATCCGTCCCCCGAGTTTTTGAAACCGTTGGGGGTCTTTAAGGAATCCGATGATCTCTTGAAGCTCTTCTTTGGCTTCTTCCACGCCGGCCACATCCTTGAACGTTACCTTTTTCTGCACCCCAGAGAAAAGCTTGGCCCGGCTTTTTCCGAAGGAGAGGGCTTTGTTTCCCCCGGACTGCATCTGTCGCATGAAAAATACCCAGAACAGGATGAGGATGAGGATCGGGAACCAGGTGAAAAGGTAGCCGTACCAAGGATTGCGGTTGGTATCCTTGACCGTCATGATGACGTTGTGTTCCCTTAAGATCTTGACGAATTCATCGTATTGAAGAAGCACGACACTTTTGAATGCCTGTCCATCGGTGAATGTTCCCTTGATTTGACTCCCCGTTATCGTCACCTCGTTGATATTCCCCTTCTCGACCTCGTCCATAAAATCTGAGAAATTTATCTCCCTTTTGACTGTACCTGGCGTTTGGAGAAGGCTGTACAGGACGATGATGATGATCCCGGCTGTGATCCAAAAAATAATGCTCCGGTATGACTTTGGTGGTTTTCTTCGTACATCTGGCATGATTCAATCCTTTAGAGAATTCATTTTAACATGTTTTGAAAAAATTGTTAACAAAACTGACTTCAATCCTTTAATATATACGTTATATACGTTCGTTTTCCCGAATCTTATTCATTCGGAAGGCATCTCAATTTGATGAATAGGGCTTTTAGGAATGGAGCTGTAAATCTTCAAGGTCGCTTCAACCATTCCTAAAAGCCCTATTTATCGCAGAAATAGAGATGCCTCCAATCATTTGAGCTGCCTTGACTCCTGTCCATAGATTTTGTACTATGAAATTTCCCAAAGGTGGGGCTGTAGTTCAGTTGGGAGAACGCTTGACTGGCAGTCAAGAGGTCGGGAGTTCGAGTCTCCTCAGCTCCACCATTTTTCCCCTGTAGACGCCTTTTCTTGTTTTAGCCTGAGTCAATCAAACTGAGTCATTTTAAGCGATTTTGTCCACAAATTGTCCACAAATTTTAGACACAGTATAAGTCTATCTCGATTTCCTGTCTCAATTTACAATGTCGCAGCAACGTGATAATGTCCTATTTCTGCAAAATAAAAATGTCCGGTTTTTTAGTTGCTGGTGTAAGGTTTTCCTTAGCGAAGGAGAACCTGCATGGCGAAAGACATATTGAAGATGAGTCGGAGAGAGGTTGATCGGTTAATGATACTTCGGGGAGCACTCGAGCGGGAGGTGACGCAATGGAGAGCCGCTGAGGTATTGGGGTAGAGTGAGCGTCAGGTGCGAAGGCTTGTGAAGCGGATCCGGGAGGAGGGGGCGGATGGGATCATACACCGCAGTCGGGGGCGACGGTCGGTTCGGAAGATGTCGGAGGAGACGGCTTCGGGGATTCGAAGGGCGATCGAGAATCGGTATGTGGGATTTGGTCCCACCTTGGCTGCGGAGATGTTGAGGGAACGGGAAGGGATCGAGGTGAGTCGGGAGAAGCTTCGGCAGTTGATGTTGGAGGCGGGATTGTGGAAGAGAGCTAGACGGAGGAAGAGGGCCCATGAGTGGCGGGATAGGATGGCTCATTGTGGTCAGATGGTGCAGGTGGATGGTTCCGAGCACGATTGGTTGGAAGGTCGGGGTCCGAAGATGGTGTTGATGGGCTACATTGATGATGCCGCTTCTCATTTTTTTGGGCGTTTCTATGAGTACGAAGGGGTTTATCCAGCCATGGACTCTCTGGAACGCTATATACGCCGCTACGGACGTCCTGTCTCACTCTATATTGACAAACACTCGACCTACAAGACCTCTAGACAGCCCTCTTTGGATGAACTCCTTAAGGGGCAGAGCGCAGCCACTCAGGTGGGACGAGCCTGTAGGGAGCTTGGGATCGAGGTGATCCATGCTGGTTCTCCTCAGGCTAAGGGGCGAATCGAGCGGTCCTTTGGGACTCATCAGGATCGGTTGATCAAGGTGATGCGGCTGGAAGGGATCTCAACCATGGAGCAGGCCAACGCCTTCTTGGACTCCTATCTCCCATGGCACAACAAGAAGTTTGCCCGCCAACCGCTTAAGAGTAGGAACCTGCATCGAAAAGTTCCCCATGGATTCAGATACCGGGATGTCTTCTGCCTCAAGGAAAAACGCATAATCACCAACGGCTATACTGTCAAGTGGAAAGGCCGTGAACTGCTGATCGATCGGCCGACTTCCGCCATGCGGAGGCGCAAAGTTGAGGTCCGAGAGCAGTTCGACGGTCAGATCGAGATCATTTTCAATGGCCGTAGATTGAAGTATCAAGATATCACAGACAAAACCCAAAATAAAAAACCACAAGAGAAAAAATTGCAAAAGCCCAGAAAAAAGAGCACATATATACAACCAGCTGATCACCCTTGGCGCAGACCGTATAAAGAACTCCATTATGCATGGTTTTTACAAAAAATAGGACAATGAACAAACCGGACATTTTCACTTTGCTAAAAACCGGACATTTTCATGTTGCGTTGACACTGTCTCAATTTACAATTGACTCTAATCATATTCCTTGATATCCTTTTGCCGACCAACAATGGGAATGTAAGGGGACAGTAATGACAAACAAATGTCCTAAGTGTCACACAGATAATCCTGATACCAAGCAATTCTGTGGTGACTGCGGCACCCAACTACCCT
>CAZIDF010000008.1:0-43696 GCA_964538085.1 uncultured Eubacteriales bacterium
TCGATTCGGCTTCCTGATACTCTGACACCCCAGTGAAGATGGGGCCCGGTCACGCGACCCGTTGCCCCGATCTCCCCGATGATATCGCCCTTCCTGACCGTAGCTCCTCTTTCGACCAAGATTTTAGAAAAATGGAGGTAGGATGTGAACACACCCAAACCATGATCGATGATGACCGTGTTGCCTGCAAAATACAGATTTTTGGCCAGAACGACCATTCCTGAATTGGAAGCCCTGACCGTAGCTCCATAAGGAGATGATATGTCAACGCCGCTGTGAGGAGAGCGGGGTTCGTTGTTAAAAATCCGTCTTTCTCCGAAATTGTCGTTAGTCTTTCCATCCGACGGGACGATAAAAGGGCCTTCCCCGAGCCATTGGAGAGAGAATGTGTCATAGATCTGACCGAGAAGCTGGGATTCCCGCTGAATTCTATCCAACACGTCCGCAGGGGGTGTCACATAATCCTGTTTGACCCAAAGTTTTTTTGTCGGAAATGCTCTGTCCTGGACAAGAATTTCTCTGCGCATATTCTGGTGGTGTCCATCTTGGAACAAAACAGAAACTTCAACAGTATATGGCCCACTTTTGATCCCAAGATCGAGCCCGAGGAATGCCAACCAAATATCGGATTCCAGACCTTTTCCCATGACATATGACTTTCCTAAAAACAGAACCTCCGCCTGCTTAACGATTCCTTTCCCATCGACCGACACACGGACAATCTCTCCGGGTTGAAGGGACCGGAAATCCAAGCGCACATCGCTATCCGAAAGTCCAGATTCAGCGGTGTTCTGGATCGCAAAAAGAGATGAGAGCCCAACGATAAAAACGATCATCTTGAGCGAGCTTTTTTTTGGCATCCTCCTGATTATACCCAATCCTTAAATCCATTCACAAGGTTGTTTATTTTCCGCTATAAAATCGGTTAGAATAGAAAAGTTAAATTTTGGAGGGGACAATGCAGCTTTCGAGAAGACAATTTTTGCTCGCCTCAGGCCTAAGTATTCCAACCTCCCTTTTAAGAAGAAAGTCACGAAACCCACTCGTTCCCGTTCAACCAAAACAGGAGGCAGCGCCTGTCCGAGACACCTGGATCGAATTAAATCTTCCCAATATGGCCTGGAATCTCGAGAAGATCAAACAGCGAGTGCAGGTCCCGGTGATGGCTGTGATCAAGGCCAACGCTTACGGCCACGGACTGCTGGAAGTGGGACGATTCCTGGATAAATCAGGTATCGAAGCCCTGATGGTCTGCAAGCTTTCCGAAGCTCTTCAACTTCGAGAATCGGGGGTGAAATGCCCGATCCTGAACTTTGGCCCTCTGTTTGTAGAAGATAGCGAACTCATAGGTGAACACAGGATCTCCCAGTCCGTATTCACGGACGACGTCCAAATTCTCAGCCAGAAAGCCAAAAATAAGGAAAATAAGATCGATGTCCATATCCACATCGACACAGGCATGGGAAGGATGGGAATTCCCTACTATGAAGCGGAATCCTACATTCAAAAAACCGCAGAATTAGATAACATCGTGATAAAAGGGATTTCCACCACCTTGACAGAAGACCCGGAATTCGACAGGGTGCAGATGAATCGCTTTCTTTCTGTGTGCCAAAAATCGGAACAAAAAGGTATTTCGATCGGCCTGAAACATGCCTTTAGCAGCGCAGGCATATTCACTGCCGGGCCTTCCTTTTTAGACATGGTCAGGCCGGGAATACTCCTGTACGGATATTACCCCAATCAAAAAACACAAAAAGAAGACCCATTTTCTCTCAGGCCCATCCTTCAACTCAAAAGTCGTGTGGCGGCTGTGAAAATCCTCCGCCCAGGAGATTCTGTTTCCTACCACCGGGCTTATACGGCAAAAACGACAGAAAAAATGGCAGTCATCCCAGTAGGATATTCCGATGGTTATCCCCTTCAAGCCGTGAAAAATGGCTGGGTCCTGATCCGGGAGCAAAAATTTCCCCTCATCGGAGACGTCACAGCCAATCACCTGGAGGTCCGTCTCCCTGTGGACTCTCCCATCGCTTTAGGTGATGAAGTCGTTCTTCTCGGCTCACAAGGACAACACAAAATATCTGCGGATATATGGGCGGAATGGGAGGGGATTTCGACCTACAAAAATTTGCTGAGGCTCAATCCTCTTTTACCAAGAAAAATTTATCGTTAGCCCCTTTACATCCGGGCTCAGGCAAAATCCAAGCTGAACAGTTTTATTATCCTCTTCCCGGTGAAGGGAGCATATCTTTTTTCCGACAAAATATCCGATAGCCGCTCCGAGAAAAACGTCAGAAGCCCAGTGTTTGCTCTCATGCACCCTGGAAATCGCTGCCAAAGTCGACAAGGAATAAGCTGCAATATCGACCAATACGCCTTCTGTTTGATCGGCGATGACCGCGGCCACCGCAAAGATCGAAGCCGCATGTCCTGATGGCAAGGAATGGTGGTTCGAACTGAAGGAAAAAGGTTTGAAGTAATGGGCGCCCAATTCTGTGTATGGCCTTGCCCGACCTGTGATGGCTTTGAGGCCGAGCACAAACGCTCCTGCGGTCAGCCAACTTTCCAAACTCAGCAGTGCGGTCTTTCGCAAGCCCCTCTTATCGAAAATTTCCCCACCTAAATAAAGCGTGGTGATCAACCCTCCTAAAAAAACGCCATTGCCGAGAAAGGATCCAACCTTGGCCCAATCCTCCGTTGCTGGAGTGCGGCGATCTTGAGACCAGTCATAGATTTTTTGATCAAAAGCGTACAATACGGCTCCGGATCCCATCACTGCCGTAAAGCACAACCAATCCTTTCCTTTCCAGCTTCCTGGAGCTTTAACGACCTCTAGAACATCGGCACCAAAACCGATAAAAAATTCCTCGTTCAGTCTGTAATCCTTGGGGATTTTCTCCTCACAGATCAGTCTTTGAGGGAAAGTGACAGAAAAAACAATGACCAGGATGATCGTATAAACGAGATAGCTTCTGAGCGATTGATATCTAATCATCCCCATTCCTCTCATTCTTTTTTTGTTTGTTCATCAAAGAATCGATAGCATCAAGCGCTTTTTCGGTGGCTCCCTGCAAAGAGAGCAAGGTTGTTTTGGCTTTATGCCCCATCTCTCGGTATTCCACTTCATCCTGTAGAGAAAACATCCTCACCAAGTCAGCTTTGTTTTTAACGATACGTGCAGCGCCGGCTTCGACGAATATTTCGGCAAGATGAGCAAAATTATCCATGTGAGGGCCAAAAAACACAGGTTTTGCATAGTACGCCGGTTCCAGCAGATTATGCCCTCCCCAACGTATAAGACTCCCTCCGACAAACGCTGCGTCCGATATCGCGTAAAACTTGGCCAGTTCCCCTAACGTGTCTAAAATGAGAACATTCCAATCCTTTCCAGAAGAAATGGTGGTTCTCTTTTGGACCTTCAATGGATACTTCTGGCAGATTTTCTCCACCTCATTTACCCTGTCCGGATGTCGGGGCGCAAGAATCAACACCCGATTGCGATGGGACTCCAGCACATCAGAAAAAGCATCGAGCAACTGTGCCTCTTCTCCTTTGCGGACACTTCCCGCCACGATGACCTTTGCTTCAGCCGGAACATGGATACTTCCTTTTAAATCCTTCAGTTCTGATTGTTCAACCATAGGGAGCTCGATCTCGGCCTTCAAGTTACCGGCAACTTGAACGGCACGGGAATCGACTCCGATTTTCTCCAGCATTTCTTTATCTTTCTGAGTCTGGACCAAAAAAAGAGTTATATAGGAAAGGATCCGGTTCACAAGAAACCGCAGTTTTCTATACCTACGGAACGATCGGGAGGATATGCGGCCGTTGACGAGAAGAACTCCCTTTGTTAACCTGTTTGCCTCACGCAAAAGATTGGGCCAAAATTCCGATTCAGCCAAAACGAATATATCCGGTTTCAGATAAAGGAAAAATTTTCTGACGAGGACCCTGAAGTCGAGCGGCACAAAAAAAATATCGTCGACACCCTTGAGTTTTTCTGTGGCCATACGAAAACCTGTATCTGTTAGACAGGAAAATTGGATGATCCATTCAGGATGTTTTATTTTGATCTGAGCGATCAAATTTTGGAGCGAAAGGACTTCTCCGACAGAAACGGCATGAATCCAAATAGATCTTTTTTGGGAAGCTTTCTTTTTGAGCAAAAACCCACACCTTTGGCGAAAATGGAGGCTTTCTCGTCTAAAAAAACGAGACCTAATAAAATAGACAGGGAAATATACGACTAGGGAAAAAAAAAGAAGGATCGAATATAGTCCATGCATGTTTCCCAGACTATACTAAATTCATATATCTAGTGCAAGATTTGCCGTTGGTGTTTATTTTTAAACGGTTTTTTGGTATGCTACTCAATTCAACATTAAATTTAGACCGAGACTGGAATATTCACGGATCGATCTTGCCACATGGGCATTTTAATGAATAATTCAGGAGTAAGATCGGAAGGAAAAAAACATGGCTGAAGATAAAAAAGAAAAGAAAAAAGAAACGGCTTCGAAAGAAAAAGTAAAAAAGTCGGAAAAAGAAACTAAAAAGACAAAAGTGGAAGAAGATGTGGAAGAAGATAAAAAAGAAGAACCGAAAGAAGAAAGGCCCGAAAAACGGACAACTGAAGAAGTAGCAGAAGAAAAACCCGAGGAAATTGAGGAAGAAAAAAAAGAAGAGGTGGAAACGCCTGAAGAAGAGCCGAAGGAAATGAAGAAAGAGGCCGAGGAAAAAGAGGAAGAGAAACATCTCGAAGAAGAGAAAGAAAAAGAAATAACAGAGGAAGAACCGAAAGAAGAAGAGCCTAAAGAAGAAATAGTCGAAGATGTAGCAGAAGAAAAAGAAAAAAAAGAAGAAATAAAAGAAGAAAAACCCCAGGAAATTAAGGAAGAGAAAAAAGAAGAAGCCCTACCCGCAACTAAAGAAGTTGCCCCTGCCATAAAAAAGAAAATCAACCGGATGACACTGGAAGAGATCGAGGCAAAACTGATAGAAGTCAAGGAAAAAATGGGCGGATTCGATTCTAAATATGCTCAGGATCTGTTAAAAAGGAAACGCTCCCTCGAAAAATAAACCTCAATCCCCCTTGTTCTTATCCCCTTTGTAATGCTTTTAGCCGCATTCGGTAATAAGGGATAAGGATCAGTATCATGCCAAACACCGAATAAAAATAATAGGGTCTTATGCCCTTTTCTACCCCATGAGCCAGCAGGATCAAACTTCTTTGTATGTGAATAAAAATTAGCTGAAAAAATATCGATACCAGTAAAATGAATTCCTTTTGCAGGCTCTGGACCTGGGTAGACTTCTCCGATTTTTCTGTTCGATGTTTGATATGAACCATAGATCGCAAAACGATAACTAACAGAGTTTGAGCCAAGACATAAATAAAAAAAAACGATGATTTATCCGATAATATCGGATCCTGCCCAAAAAAATTTAGCCACAAAGGCATCCTGGAAGGCAACCTGGGATAAGCATAAAAAGCCATGAACCAGGTTATCCCTAAAAGGATCAAATTGAAGAATAAAAGTATTCCATGGACTCGTTTATTTGATTTCATAGCCATCGCCAGCTCTTTGTTCCCTAGGATAAAATAAAAACCACGATAAGGTAAATGAATTCTATAAATGGAAATCTCGAAAATGAGTGGTGTCATCCGCACGATTCCCATAAATTCAGGTTAACTTTTTGCGATTTACATCAGTATACTTTTATGATAGGATAAGTTTTCATTTTGGAAGAATTCTACTATCAATACCTAAGGAGACTAATCGGTGCTGGATAAAGAAGAAAAAGACAAAATCATTAAATCTTTTAAAGTAAACCCTAATGACACGGGCTCACCAGAAGTGCAAATTGCGCTACTTACCAATAGAATCAATTATTTAATCCAACATTTTAACACCCATAAAAAAGACCATCATTCCCGGACTGGCCTCTTAAAAATGGTTGGACGTAGAAAAAGACTTCTGGAATACTTAAAAAAAGAGGATGCCAAACGCTACGAAGTCGTCATAAAAAAACTCAAACTCAGAAAGTAAGCTGAGGCTCCGGGGGTAAAATGTCAGAGCAAAAAATCAGTATCGAAATCAATGACCGAACGCTATCTGTAGAAATACACAAGATCGGCAAACAAGCAGATGGATCGGCCCTGATCCGTTACGGAGACACCATCATGTTTGTCTCCGCCACATCAAAAAAAGAAGCCAAGGAAAAGAAGCCTTTTCTTCCTCTTATTGTGGATTATCGCGAAAACACCTATGCCGCAGGAAAAATTCCTGGCGGCTTTTTCAAACGAGAAGGGAGGCCATCCGAGAGAGAAATCCTGATCAGTCGCCTGATCGACAGGCCTGTCCGCTCCCTTTTTCCTGAGGGGTATTATTTCGACACTCAGATCGTCGCCCTTCTTCTCTCAGCCGATTTGGAGAACGAATCGGATACTCTCGGTATCATCGGTGCGTCGGCTGCCCTGTATTTTTCCAATATTCCTTTCACCACGCCTATGGGGGCGGTAAAAGTGGGCATCATCAACGACGAGTTTGTCATAAATCCCACTAAAAGCCAGCTCGATAACAGCCCGCTCAACATGGTGGTTGCCGGAACAGAAGAAGGAATCGTCATGATGGAAGCAGGTGCGACAGAAATCGGCGAGGAGAAAATCCTGGAAGCTGTTTCCCTTGCTAAAGAGCCGATACAGAAGATCATCCTGGCGCAAAAAGATCTTTTTGAGAAATTGAAGATTGAAAAGAGGAAATTTGAAGCCTACAAGGTAGATCGGACCAAATTCGACCAAATCGAAAGCCACATCGCCACAAAACTCATGGAATCCTTCCAGATAAAGTTAAAAAAGGAAAGAGATGCGAAGGCCAATCAAATCTTGGAAAATCTTGTGAATGAGATCCCTGAGGAAAATGAAGAAGAGATAAACGAAACCACCCAGATATTCCATGAAGTCCAGAAAAAGCTGGTCCGGAATTTGATCATCGAAGAAGGGAAAAGAGTCGATGGAAGATCGTTCGACGATATACGACCCATTTCCATCGAAGTGGGAATGCTTCCCCGCACACATGGCTCAGCCCTTTTCACTCGAGGCGAAACACAATGCTTGGCCACAGTGACTCTCGGTACTTTCGAAGATGTTCAAAGAATCGATGGATTGGGGGAAGAAGGGGAAAAAAGATTTATGCTTCACTATAATTTCCCTCCCTTCAGTGTCGGTGAGGTTTCTTTCCTCAGAGGGCCTGGCCGGAGGGAAATCGGGCACGGCGCACTTGCAGAGAAATCTATTCTTCCTTCGGTCCCTGGTGAAGAAGACTTTCCCTATACCGTTCGTATCGTTTCAGATATTTTGGAATCGAATGGATCATCTTCCATGGCTTCTGTCTGCGGTGGCGTCCTTTCCTTGATGGATGCTGGGGTGCCTCTATCCATGATCGTTGCAGGTATAGCCTGCGGCCTTGTCAAAGAAGGCGAACAATATGTTATCCTTACGGATATTGCCGGATTGGAAGATCACTTCGGAGACATGGATCTGAAAGTAGCCGGAACGGCAAAAGGGATCACAGCCATTCAGCTCGATCTCAAGATCCCTTCCATAAATCAGGATATCTTGAAGGAAAGTCTGGAAAAAGCGCGCATTGCGCGACTAAAAGTTTTGGAAAAGATGAAACAAGCCATAGCCGAACCTCGCCCCGATATTTCCCCCTACGCACCGCGCATCCTGTATCTGGTTATCAATCCGGAAAAGGTTTCTGATGTCATAGGACCTGCCGGCAAAAACATCAAAAAAATCCTGAAACAGACCGGTGCCAAAATAGATATCGATGATACAGGCAAGATCACTATCGCTTCAACAGATATGAAAGCTGCCGAATTGGCCAGGGAAATGATCCAGGAAATTACTGTCGAAGCCGAAGTAGGAAAAACGTACACTGGGAAAGTCGTGCGTATAGAGGAATATGGAGCATTCGTGGAAATACTGCCCAACATCGTCGGACTCCTCCACATTTCAGAAATCGCTCATCACAGAATCAGGCACACCCGAGATGTCATGAAACTGGGACAAACAGTCAAGGTAAAAGTCTTGGCCGTGGATGAAGACAATAAAATGAAGTTGAGCAAAAAGGCTCTGGAGCCACGCCCCGCCAGTTCTGCGGACAACGACCAGCCTTATAAAAAGAAATACTCCGATCACGACGACCGCAAAAATAAAGATCGATTTTAAGGGTTGAGCTATGATTAAGCTCAAAAAAAATCAAAAGGGATTCACCCTAATCGAGATGATCGTCACCTTCACCATTCTGGCTATCCTCGCTGCCGTTGCCATACCGCTGGCTAAAACGGCCATCAAAAGAGAAAAAGAGATCGAGCTGAGAAGAAGTTTACGGATGATAAGGGACGCCCTCGATGCATACAAAAAACTCGCCGATGAAAACAGGATCGAGTTCGAAGACAAATCCGAGGGATATCCTCCTGACCTTGAAACTCTGGTTAAAGGGGTGGAAGTGAGTGGCGGCGCTCAGGTTGGCCAGGAACAACGAGGGAGATCTCGACAAGACCAAACTGAGGATAAAAAAATCATAAAATTTTTAAGAAGAATTCCCAAAGACCCGATGACAAATTCTTACGACTGGGGGCTCAGATCTTATCAGGATGATCCGGATAGTGATAATTGGGGAGGAGAAAACGTCTATGACATCTATACCAAAAGCCTGGGCATTGGTCTCGATGGAACCAAATACAAGGAGTGGTAAATAAGATGAACAGCAAAACTAGGGAAAAAGGATTCACTCTGATCGAACTGATCATCGTTATCACCATTATCGGTATTCTGGTTGGTTTAGGACTTCCCCAGTACAAAAATGCCACGAAAAGATCTCGTGAAGCAGCGCTAAAAGAAAATTTGTTCCTTCTCAGAAAATTGATCAACCAATACCTCGTAGACAAGGGAAAATACCCGCAAACCCTCTACACACTCGTGGAAGAAGAGTATCTCTTCCGCATTCCGGTCGATCCAATGACCAAATCGACCGAAACTTGGGTCGAGATACCTCAGGTTATGACCATGGAGGAAATGGCGGCAGGCACGATGCCGGGAATTATGGACGTCCAATCCGGCTCGGATGAAATCAGCACTGAGGGAACAGCCTACAACACCTGGTAGGAGCCTGGAACTGGAGTTCGATCAGGATGAATAAAACGGACGGGTACACGATCCTTCTGTTGATGTTCATGGTTTTTGTGATGAGCATCGGTTTGATGATCGCTGTACCGGTGTGGCAAACACAGATCCAGAGAGAAAAAGAAGAGGAGTTGATTTTTAGAGGAAAACAATACGTAGAAGCGATCCGCCTGTTCCAGCAAAAAAAACCAGGAACATTCCCAAAAGATTTCGAGGAGTTGGTGGAAGAGAAATGTTTGCGAAAACTCTTCGAAGATCCGATGTCACCCGATGGAAAATGGAACCTTATTTTTTCCTCTGACGCACCGATAGCCAGCAGAACTAGGCAACGACAGCCGGCAAGGCGGGCAGCTAAAAGTTCAGGGTCAGGAGGCCAAGCGGCAACACAAAGAAGCGTAGGAAGAACCGCTTTTTCAGTTCAGAGGGTACTTATCGCGCCGCAAGCCGCTCTTTCTTCGATAGACTCACCTCGAATTATCGGTGTGGTCAGCGCCTCTACCCAGAAATCGATCAAACTTTACAATGACCAAGTCAGCTACGACAAATGGCTTTTTTTCTACGGCCAGGATCCAAAAAAAATGCCTGAGATCATCTATTATGGCCAAAAAGTAAAGGATCGATGAGCTGGATCCTGATTGTAGCGGGGGAAAATTCAGGAGAAAAACACGGCGCAAATCTTGTCCGTCAGTTCAAGCGTCTCCATCCATCCTTTTCTTTTTATGGCATAGGCGGGAACCACATGGAAGAGCAAGGGGTGACTCTTCTCACATCTGTGGAAGAACTTGCGATCGTCGGTATATTCGAAGTGATCGCTCATATCCCACGCATAAGAAAGATTTTTCATCGAATAAAAAAAGAGACTGTCAGAAAACGACCGGTTGTGGCAGTCTTGATAGATTCCCCGGATTTTAACCTTCGATTGGCCAAACATCTCAAGAAGTTATCCATACCGATTTTATACTATATCAGTCCGACAGTATGGGCATGGCGGAAAAAGAGGCTAGACACCATAAAAAATGTAGTGGATAAAATGCTCCTGATCTTTCCGTTTGAAGAAAAGATCTACGCGGAATACGGGATCCCAGCTGTCTATGTTGGGCATCCTATAAAAGAAAGAGTGAAAATCTCTTTAACGCGGGAGGAATTTTGCCAGAGATATCGACTGGATCCTGGGAAAAAAATAGTGGTTATTTTACCTGGGAGCAGAAAAAGCGAAGTGAAATTTCACATGCCTGTCCTGACTCGAGCGATCACGAAACTCGAGCAAGAATTCCATCCTCAATTTATCCTGCCTCTGGCAGAAAATCTAACAGAGACCTTTGTCAAATCTTATCTTAAAGACCTCTCAACATTTGTCCATATACTCCCAAAAGATGGTTACGAAGCCATGGCTTACAGTGACATCGCTCTTTCCTCATGTGGCACAGCAAACTTGGAGGCGGCCCTGCTCGGGACTCCTGTTGTAGCCTTTTATCGCATCTCCCAGCTCACCTATTACATAGGAATCAAGCTGATGAAAATCGAGCACTTTAGCATCGTGAATATTCTGGCGGGCAAAAAGATAATTCCTGAATTGATCCAAAGGCGGTTTACCGTTGGAAACGTTCTGAAAGAAGCGCGAAAAATCCTCGAATCGGAAGAAATCCGATCTGAAATGAGAGCTGAATACGAAAAAATCAATGTTGCATTAGGCAATAATGTGGCCTCTGAATTTGCTTCTCGAGAATTGGATACATTGATAAAAAATCAGGAAAATTTTAATCATTGAAGGAGGAGACATGAAAAAAGGATTGTGTTTGGCTATGGCATTGTTCATCTTTTTCGGGTGGACCTTTGCCCAGGAAGATGAAATCCTCAACTTGAAGGAGAAGATCATAGATCTTCAGAACAAAGGGGAGCTCGGTTTTACAGATTTTACGCTTTGTTCAAAAATTATGGGATTCGCATCCTATGTTCCCTTGCAGGAACCTGTCCTGGATAAAAATGGCACCCTTTTGATCTACTATGAGCCCATCAATATATTCACGAATAGAAAAGATGACCTATACGAGATCTGGTACACACAGGACATGACCCTCCTCAAGGAAAGCGGCGAGGTCGTCTCTCATTGGAAGGATATCCTCACATTCCACTATACAACGAAGAAGCCCGTAATGGATCTCTTTGCCCAAAACAGCATCAATCTCAAAGGAATGCTTCCTGCGGGAAAATACAAATTCCAGGCTACCCTTAAGGATAAGTTGACTGAAAAAACGGCCATCCATACCGTTGATTTCGAAATCCGATAGCCAAACCAACCCGACTCTCAATTCGAAAAAAACCTGCCCCTGAAAGCCATCCTCTTCGAAATGATTTCTGCCCGATTTTTATCAGTGGACAGTGACAAGGGGAACAAAACGCACGGGAAGCAGTTTTTTCCTTTTATACCTTTTTTTTCCTCGGGTGATGAAAACCAATTCTTGGAAAGCGGAGCCGACGGGGATGATCATCTTTCCCCCGATTTTCAGTTGTTTCTCAAGGGAACGGGGGACTTCATCCGGAGCAGCCGTCACCATGATGGCATCGAACGGAGCTTGTTCATCCCAACCATACGTTCCGTCTCCGATCTTGTACAGGATGTTCGTGTACTTCAATTTTTCAAGAGTTCTCTGCGCCCGTATCGAAAGAGCATCAATAAACTCCACAGTATAAACTTCTCGAGCTAGCTCTGCAAGGATGGCCGTTTGATATCCAGAACCGGTCCCGATCTCAAGCACACGTTCCCTTCCTTGCAAGGCAAGAACTTCTGTCATGTAGGCCACTATGTAAGGCTGCGAAATGGTCTGGCTCTCCCCTATCGGGAGAGGTTCATCGCTGTAGGCGTGAGAAAGCAAATCTTCCGGAACGAATATATGACGGGGAACTTTTTTCATCGCATCCAGGATTTTTTGATCTTTGATTCCCCGAGCAGCAAGCTGGGAACTAACCATATGTTCCCTTTTTTTTTCAAAATTTTTCTTCAAAACGATCTCGTATACAGGAAATCTCAGTATGCCCTTGCAAAATATACCCATTGGCCCGCATCTGCCTGACAGAAGACACATTTGCCTTTCTTATTTTGTTCAAGGGGAACCACACGGATCGTGGCCATTGTTTCTTCCTTTATTTTATCCTCGCAATCTTGATTTCCACACCAAAAAGTTTTTAGGAATCCTCTCTTGGATTCAAGGACAGATTTGAAATCCTGATAGTTGTCAACCTCACGGGTGTTTTCTTCTTGGAATTTCCGGGCCTCTGCCAGCATCGCATCTTGGACATCGGATAATATCTGCGGAATTTTTTTCTGCAGGGAATCCCGGCTCACCGATTCCTTCTTCCCAGTGTCTCTTCTTACGACAACGGCTTGGTTATTTTTAATATCCCTCGGCCCAATCTCGATCCTCAAAGGGATCCCTCTCATCTCGTATTCGGAAAACTTCCATCCGGGCGTAAATTCTTCCCTGTCATCCAGTTTCACTCTCCACCCTTCCTGTTTCAATTTTTGTTCCAATTCCTGTGCTGCAGGGAGGACTTCTTGTCTCCAATTGCCGAGAGATATCGGGATAATCACGATCTGGATCGGCGCAATCCTCGGGGGAAACTTCAAGCCGGAATCATCGCCGTGAGCCATGATGACCGCTCCCACCAAACGGGTGGACACTCCCCAGGATGTTTGCCACACATATTGGAGCTTTTGCTCCCTGTCCTCGAATCGAATATTAAAGACTTCAGAGAAATGCTGGCCAAGGTTGTGAGATGTTCCCATTTGGAGTGCCTTTCCATCCGACATCAAGGCTTCGATAGCGTAGGTCTCGAGCGCACCGGCAAACCTTTCTCTCGCTGTTTTTTTTCCTGAAACCACAGGAATGGCCAGCTCTGTTTCGACAAAATTTTTGTACAGATCGAGGATCATCAGCGTTTCTTGCTCCGCCTCTTCAGAAGTCTCATGAGCTGTGTGACCTTCTTGCCAAAGAAACTCTGTGGTTCTTAAAAACGGTCTTGTGACCTTTTCCCAGCGGACAATATTCGCCCATTGATTTATCAATACAGGCAGATCTCTCCATGATTTTATCCACTTGGAATACATATTCCCGATTATGGCTTCAGAAGTCGGGCGCACCGCCAACCTCTCCTCGAGCTCCTCCTCTCCGCCATGGGTAACCCAGGCGACCTCGGGTGAAAACCCTTCCAAATGTTCTGTTTCCTTCTGGAGAAACGTTTCGGGAATAAAAAGTGGAAAATAGGCGTTCAAGTGCCCTGTCTCTTTGATCCGAATGTCTAGGAGCCGCTGTATGTTCTCCCAAATGGCATATCCATAAGGTCTTATCACCATCATCCCTTTCATCGGCGCGTAGTCGGCTAGCTCGGCACGGCGTATTATCTCGACATACCAGCGCGAAAAATCTTCGCTTTTTGGTGTTATCGTTGTAACGAATCGTTCCTCTTTATTCACTTTTCACTCCACTCTTAAAATCTTTTGCCATTCTATCCGCACATAATTTTTTTGTCAATTTGAAAGGATGGGAGCGTCTCACCAAGAACGATTGTGCAGAAGTATCGCACACTTAAAAATCCCTTTGGGTGGTTTTAATAGACCCTTTAGCATTCAGCAAGATTCTATCAAAAGAGATCGAAACAAACAACATTAGCACTGCCGACACCTTGACGAAATCGTCGGATTGCACGGGATGATATTGGAAAATATCGGAAAATCAAAAACATAGAAAAGGCTAATCCCAACAGGGGGGACAGGGCGGTGATGGGGAAACGCCAAATCTCACCCCGTAAATCATCCAAAGGGGTGATTGACCGCCTAAATAAATTGTGGCAATTTAACATTGCCAAGCTAGGAGAAGGAAGCAAACATGGCAAAAAAATCTAGAGCATTTGATTTTCGCCAACTCGGATACGGAGAACACGGATTCAGCATCCCGTTAAATACTCGGATCCAGGGAAAAAACATCGATGGAAATGACTTCAACGAAAAAACGGTGTTAACCTACATAAGCCACAACGGGTCGTCCTTTTGGATGGCGAATTCTGTTGCCGAAGGCAACGAGCTGAAACTCATCATCGATCTCCCGCCAAAGCTTTCGGACGAAAAAAATCTGAAGCTCATCATAAAAGGAAAAGTCGTATTCGTCGAGGCGCCGAAAAATGAGGAACCAAGACACAGGGTTTCTTTAAAATTCGAGAATAAATATATCATCAAAGACGACGAGGGGCAGTATTCATGAAACAGTTAAAAGAACATAAGCAGCTAATCACTTGTGTAACCTCGTTAGATGATAAAAAACAAAAAAAAATCACCCCGTAATTCACCTGGAAAAGTGATTGAACATGTATGAAACATCTGGCACAATCCAAACGAAAATGAGAACAGAAAGGCTACTACATAATAAACCCTCCATCCAAGGCGCTGCCAAAGTCTCGAAGAGAGAGCGTTCTTTTGAGCTCTCTCTTCCTGCTTTGGTGTCCGGCAACGACGTCAAAGGCAATGAATTCGAGGAAGATACGAAAATCCTATCGATCAGCGCACAAAACGCCCTTTTTTGGCTCAAATCCAGAGTCATGATCGGGACCTCTTTATGTGTATGCCTTCAAATCCCCAAGACCATCATCCTTGAGAATCGACTCCATCTGGTGGTTTCCGGGACTGTAAAACTGGTCCAAGCCAACACAAACAAAAAAAACAGCCAGCTTGTATCCGTCCAATTGGATAGAACATTCAAAATACGAAAGACTGACTGATTTCCTAAATTACTCTAGAAAAAGAGGGGTTAGATTTTATCACCCCCCCACAAGTCTCTCCTTGACATTGATTTTCTGTTTTATTAACATACCGTTGCGCCAATAATAAATGAGAAACTTAACAGAAAAGGGGTATTCAAAGAAGGACAGCAATGAATAAAAAGAAAACTTCGGCTGCAGCCGAAAAAAAGATCAAGGTTCTCGTCTATTGCCCTTCAGACCTTATCCTTTCTGGGATATTAAAGGCGATGGAGTCTTCCTCAGATATCGAAGTGATCAACATCGAAAAGAGCACGATCGAATCATTTCTTGAATCCATCAAAGCATTGAGACCGGACGTTACTCTTTTCGCTAAGTCAGAACCCTTGCCCAACATTCGTGAGATATGCAAAGCGATTCGAGAACTCTTGAAAGGGCAACCTTCATCTCAACTGATGCTTTTGGGCAACATCCCCTCCCAAGAAGAAATCGTGAGTTTGATGAATACGGGTGTAAGAGGATATTTCGACTTGAACGATCCATCGAATCAACTGTCTGACGCCATAAGGATTATCAACAAAGGGGAAATTTGGCTGCCTCGTGACAAGATGAGCAGCATCATGGATCGCATCATTTCAGTTGTGGGGCGAGACCTTAAAGAAAAAACTCTCGATCAACTCACCCCCACCGAGTTTCAAGTTCTCAGATTGATTGGTCAGGGAAAGAGCAACGACGAAATTGCAGAGGCCATGTACATTAGCAAAAACACGGTTCGCTCTCATATCAAAAGCATATATGCAAAACTCGACACACACAGCAGACTTCAGCTTGCCCTGTATGCCATTAACTCTGCTCTGTTTTAATCCATGAGGTTAACATGACAAAAAAATCAATGACAAAACCTACGGCAAAAAAACGCGCCCGAAAAAAGGCAAAAGCTCCTTCCGATGTGGCCATCGACCGCCGTCGGGAATGGCGTTTCGATCTTCCTCTGCCCGCAATCGTTGAGGGGAAAGGTGGCGAAGGAAAAAAATTCCAGGAAGAAACTACCCTTGAAAACATCAGTTCAACAGGAGCCTACTTCTGTCTTGACTCAGGAGTGACTGTCGGGTCCAAATTGAATCTCGTCATCGAAGTCCCGAGTGAATTAAGCCCGGACAAAAAAGTCAAACTCCAATTGGGAGGACTTACAGTCCGTCTTGAAAAACCGGATAAAAAAGGAAAAAAACAGGGAGTTGCCCTGCGGTTCAGCAAAAAATTTAAATTTATTACGGAAGAGAAAAAAGACGCCAAAACTTAATCCATCATTTTAACATGCTTCTTGTTGCATTGACGGGGGGGATAGCTACCGGAAAATCCATCGTTGCCCAAATTTGGGAACAATTGGGCTGCTATGTTCATGAATCAGACTTTCTCGCTCATCAACTCCAGACTCCAAACCAACCCGCTTGGAAAGCTATCGTTGCACATTTTGGAGAAAAAATTCTTCATCCGGACAAAACCATAAATCGTCGGGCTTTAGGAGCGATCGTGTTTGCCAATAGGAAAGAACGGGATTTCCTCAACAATCTTATTCATCCCTTGGTGATGGAAAAAAAGCGAGAACTCGTCCGGAAGTTGGAAGAAGAGGGTCGCTATAAGATCTTTGTGTCTGTGGCCGCTCTGACCATTGAAGCCGGATTCAGGGATTTCTTTGACAAAATCATCGTTGTCCATTGCGAGAAAGAAATTCAAATAAAACGACTGATGGAACGAGACTCCGTCGATAGAAATATCGCTCTCGAGAAAATAGCCAGCCAAATGCCGACTGATGAAAAATTGAAGCACGCAGATTACACCATCGATACATCCGGTACTCTTAGACAGACTTTAGAGAAGGCCGAGCAGGTATACAGGAACCTCGTGGCAGATTTTGAACTCAAATCAACTGAGGTAAAAGAAAAATAATCGGAGTGTTTACAGGGAGCGGAGGGACGCTGCCATAAGTGGGATCATGATCTCAAGATGGCCGACAAAATAAAAACCTCTCCCCTTCTCTCCCAGAGGACGTTTCACCACATTTTTATCGGGTCGGTAGTGATGGTGAAAATCAAAAACCGCTGTTGAAAAATTCTCGAGAGTTTTTCCCTTATTCCTGATAAACGATATGGCTTTGAGGAAAACCTCAGGAAGGATAACAGCAGAACCGGCATTGACAAAAACCCCGCCTCCTTCAAGATTTTCGCAGATAGAACAAAACAGAAAAAAGTCCCTCAGGGTAGCAAGCCCCAGAGCTTTTCCGTCAACCAGAGGATGGAAATGGATGATATCGGTTCCAATGGCCACATGCACAGTGGTTGGGATGTTGAGCCTGTAGGCTGCAGCTAAGATGCTGAGATCTTTATGCACAAAATCAGAGTTTTCTATCGACTCTCCGATAACTTCGCCTATACCCATATCCTTGCTTTCTGCTGAATTTATCGCTTCATTAAGGAGTTCGCCGGTTTCTTGGGCCATCCCAAAACTGCCATTCTTGACCTTATCCGCTACTTCTTCAGATGTGTGGCCTGCTAAGGCGATCTCGAAGTCATGGATGATTCCGGCTCCATTCAAAGCCATGGACGTTATCCATCCCTCCTCCATAAGAGATATGATCACTGGATTCAAACCAACTTTGATGACATGGGCTCCCAGAGCAAAAACTCTTTCCCTCTGCATAGTTTTGGCCATTTCCATTCGTTCGAGAAAACTCTTGAAATCCTTGCCCGCTAAAATATCTGGAAGACAATCGATGAATTCGGAAAATGGTTTGTCCGGAGAAAACACCCGTGCAAAATCATCGATCGTGACTTTGCTATCCCTTGAATGGAGAGAATAAGTTTTAAGCCGATCTTTGGAAAAAGGCTTGATCTTGTACTTGCTCATAGGATTTTTTGTGGAGCTATGATTGATCAGATATTCTTAAGTTCCTGGCCGGGCCTGAACTTTATTCGTTTTCCACTTTTGATCTTGATCTGTTTTTTTCTTCTTATGTCTCTGCCAAATCCTGTTTTTTTCGAAACCACTTTGAAACTCGCGAATCCTCGAATTTCGATTTTTTCCTCATTTTCGAGAGCTACCTTCAATGATGCTAAGATAGACTCAACAATCTGCATCGCTTTGGCTCTATTGAACTCTGAGTCCTTTTCGATACTGAGAGCAATATCGTTCTTGATCATTGAAGTCTCCTAAAGGATTCGATGTTAAATAATAAATAATAAATAAATTATTGAAAATAAAATGTCAAGAAACTTTTCCATTTTTCTTCCTTGGGAATACCGGACGTCATGTATTGACTTGCCTAATGGACCTCACTATAATGAAATTAAAGTGAAAAAATTCATCCTTATTTGTTTTCTCATCGCTTTGATTCCCCTAGCTGGATATTCAACCATATTAAAGATCACTATCGATGCACCGATTCATCCGGTAACATCCGAATATATACGAAACGCCATCGACAAGGCGGAAGTCGACAATGCAAGCCTGGTCATCATGGTATTGAATACTCCCGGTGGATTGGATTCTTCGATGAGGGAAATCATCGAACGCATCTTGAGTTCTGAGGTTCCGGTCGCCGCCTACGTCAGTCCCAACGGAGCCAGAGCGGCTTCGGCAGGCTTTTTTATATCTATCGCGTGTGATCTCTTTATCATGGCTCCTGGCACGAACACAGGTGCGGCACACCCAGTGGGGGTGTCTATCACTGGCCAACAGATGGACGAGACCATGGCCGATAAAGTCACCAACGATGCCGTTTCTTACATCAAATCCATCGCTGAAAAAAGAGGACGAAACTCAATGATGGCCGAGGATGCTGTTAGAAAAAGCTCATCCTACACAGAAACGGAATGTCTCGAGGGAAAATTGATCGATCTGATCGCTCAGGATATAGGCGAAATCATCGATTCATTAGACAGAAAAACCATCAAAAGGTTCGACGGTGAAGAACACTTGCTCGAACTTCAAGGGGAACAGGTCATAGAGATTCCCATGTCTGCCCGCCAGAAATTCTTGTTAACCATATCCAATCCCAATCTGGCATATATCCTTTTGATGCTTGGTTTGCTTGGACTTTACTTTGAATTTTCCAATCCCGGAGCCATTTTGCCCGGCGTGCTGGGAGGCATAGCCCTCCTCTTGGCTATTTTTTCCTTCCAAATCCTCCCAATCAACTACGTCGGACTGATCCTGATTCTCCTCGCCATCGGGATGTTTATCCTTGAGATAAAGGTGCAGAGTTATGGAATTTTATCAATAGGAGGAATAATCGCCATGGTCATTGGATCCATCATGCTTATAGATGCGCCCATTCCGGAACTCCGTCCAAGTCTAAAATTCATCATCCCGGTCGCTGTCGGGTTGTCTTTGATCTTCCTTTTCCTGATTTTTATTGCAGTCCGGGCCCTTGCCAATAGAGTCCATACAGGAAAAGAAGGGATGGTCGGTGAGATAGGCGTGGCCCAGAGCGATCTCACCCCCAAAGGGAAAGTGTTCGTGCACGGCGAACTCTGGAATGCCGAGGCCGACCAGGAGATTCCCAAAGGGGAGGAGGTGAGGGTCATCGAGGTTTTGAAAAACTTGAAGATCAAGGTCACCAAAGCAAAATAAAGAAAATTCAAGCTTTGCTGGTAAAAATCGGAATTTTCATAATATAATAAGACAAATCTTGGAATGAGGAGGTGAAGGATGTATACAGGGATTATCATCGTTTCTTTGGTTGTCCTTTACTTGTTGAATGCGATCAAAGTTTTGAGAGAATATGAACGGGGTGTGATTTTTCGTCTTGGCCGGGTTCTACCGAAACCGAAAGGACCAGGACTGATTCTTGTCTTTCCCCCTATCGACCGGATTGTGCGCGTAAGCCTTCGAATCGTGGTCATGGATATTCCCCCTCAAGATGTCATTACCAAAGACAATGTTTCTGTCAAAGTCAATGCCGTCGTGTACTTTCGTGTGATGGAACCTCAAAAAGCGATCCTCGAAGTCCAAGACTTTTTATTCGCCACATCTCAACTTGCACAGACAACCCTGAGAAGTGTGCTTGGCGAAGTCGAACTCGATGAACTCTTGTCTAACCGGGAAAAACTGAATGCCCAACTCCAAGAGATTATCGACAAACACACAGACCCTTGGGGCATCAAAGTCCAACTCGTTGAAATGAAGCATGTCGATCTTCCGGAGAACATGGTCAGGGCCATTGCCAGACAAGCAGAAGCAGAGAGAGAAAGAAGAGCCAAGGTCATCCATGCTGAGGGTGAATTCCAAGCTTCCGGTAAACTCAAGCAGGCCGCAGACGTCATTTCTGGCAATCCCCAAGCCCTTCAGTTGAGGTTTTTGGGAACGCTTGCAGAAATTGCGACAGAAAAAAATTCCACCATTATCTTTCCCCTTCCAATCGACATGCTGAAAGCATTTTCAATGGGAAGTAAGGAGTCAAAGGACTAGCTAGATATGAGTAATAAAGATTATAGAGAACTACAGCTTTCCAGTTCCCAACTAGTTCTGATATTTGTCGCGATTCTGGTACTGGGAATCGTGGTCTTCCTTCTTGGAGTGTCTGTGGGGAAAAAACAAGGACAAATCCTCGAAGAAACAAAACTGGCGAACAAAACGATGGAACAAATTACAGAACAGAAACCCTTGGTCCAGAAAGAATCTACCGATCCGATAAGCAAGGAATTGGAATCTTACAAAAAAGCGGAAGAAGAAAAAGTACCAGAAGAAAAAGTCGAAGCCAAACCAACTGGTAAACAAAAAGTGGAATCCTCCAAGCCTGCGCCATCATCCCAGAGTCAAAATGTCTATTGGATTCAGGTCGGCGCTTACAGCAGCCAACAAAATGCCAATGCCCTGGTGGAAGAGTACAAAGGCAAAGGGATCAATGCCATCGTTGTCCCACCCTCCACGTCTGATAGAAGGAAGCTCTACCGTGTCCGTTTGGGCGGGTATGCGACAAGAGAACAAGCCGAACAAGCCCGGGATGAACTAGCCAAACAAGAGAACAAAAAACAGACCGATTACCTGATTATCAGATAAAGAACAAGCCGAATATCGATAATCGATCTGACCTTAAAAAGAGGCACTTCTTGAAGATAAGATGGATCTATATCCTTTCTGCGGTCTTCAGCGGTGCACTGACGGCACTGGCTTTCCCTAAATTCGATCTCTCCTTTTTGTGTTGGATCTCCCTCATCCCTCTTTTTTTCGCTTTGCACAAAAAGACTGCGAAACAATCCTTTATGCTCGGATTTTTGGGAGGTGTTGCATTCAACGCAATCTTGATCTACTGGATACCCGCAGTTCCTTCCCATTACGGCAACCTCTCTATCACGATAAGCCTTTTGATATACGCTGCTTTCGTTTTTTATCTCGCCCTCTTCTGGGCCTTTTTTGCCTGGTGTTTCTCCAAAATTCAACGGACCTTTCCTTCCCTTGTTTTTCTTCTAGCTCCATTCATTTGGATCGGATTCGAGTACATCCTCACCCACTTTTTGACGGGTTTTCCATGGGGACTTCTGGGATATAGCCAGTCCAACAACCTATGGTTTCTCCAATCGGCATCCCTGGCTGGAGTGTACGGGCTCTCCTTTATGATCGTTTTATTCCAAAGCCTGTTTGTCTACTCGATAATTCATAAACGGAGAACTCCATTTTTTCTCGGCCTTTTTCTTCTGGTCCTCCTCCATTTTTCGGGATGGATGATCTTGAAAAATAATCCCTCGATGGAAAACTCCTTCCAGGTTTCGGTGATCCAAGGCAATGTCTCATCCGATATCCATTGGGAACAGGTCTCTGACTCGCAGACAAGAGATATCTTCCGCCAGCATCTTAACCTATCTCTGCAAGCCCATAGTCAGGGCTCCAACCTGATAATTTGGCCGGAATTTTCTGTGCCGCTGTGCTTTAGCTGTTCCTATGGTATCTATCCAGAATTCAAAAGCGAGCTTTCAAGATTTTCTCGAGAATCGGGCGCCACACTCCTGCTTGGGACCAATGAAACCTCCCTATCCCAGCAACTCCCCCGCTTTTACAACACAGCCCTCTGTCTTCATCCTGACCTCTCTGTGAGCCAGTATTACAAAATGCACCTGGTGCCATTCGGGGAATACACCCCTTACAAAAAGATCTTTTTTTTCATCGAAAAAATGACCCATGCTATCGGGGAACTTTCACCAGGAAACGAGTTTGTTTTGCATGAGTTCGAAGGAAATAAATTCGGCACACCCATCTGTTACGAAATTATTTTTCCTTCTCTAGTCAGAAAATTCGTTAAAAAAGGAGCCGACTTCCTGGTTACGATCACCAACGACGGATGGTACGGGACATCCTCAGCTCCTTTCCAACATTTTGCGATCGCTGTGGTGAGGGCAGTGGAGAATAGACGCTTTCTGCTCAGATCCGCAACGACCGGGGTGAGCGGAATTATCGACCCGTACGGCCGGATTCTTTCTCGTACAGAGCTGATGACTCAGACATTTATCACCGAAAGGATAGCCCCGATGAACACTCTCACTCCCTACACACGCTATGGGGACTATGCCCCTCTGGCTAGCTTGACTTTAGGTGCAGTATTCCTTATTCTGGCATGGAGATATAGAAAAAAATGACGAAAAATGACCATACCTCGAAAAAAATCTCGTCCGATTTATTGATAAAGATCAAAGGGGCTTTGTCTCGATTCGACGAAGTCCGAGGTTTTCTTTGACCTCCCTCAAAAAGAAGCCGTACTGCACAAAATCGATGAGCAGCTATCCTCTCCTGAAATCTGGAAAGATCAGGATAAATCGCAATCTCTGCAAAAAAAGAAAAAAGTTTTAGAAAAAGAGGTCAATCTCTTCTCCCAGATTATCGAAAAAAAAGAAGAACTAGAAGTCTTGGCAGAATTGATCCAAGAGGGTGAGAACGTTCAAGCAGAGATAACAGAAAATCTTTCGCAATTCGCAGAAGAATTGGAGGCGGCCGAATTCCAAGCTCTATTTGATGATGTGGATGATCCACGCAATGCCATTTTAACGATCCATCCAGGAGCAGGCGGAACTGAATCCCAAGATTGGGCCCAAATGTTGCTCCGGATGTATTTGAGGTACGCTGAGAGAAAAGGCTTTAAAGCCGAAGTTCTCGATATGCAGCCAGGAGAAGAGGCAGGGCTCAAAAGTGCGACCATTCGCATTGTGGGAGACCACGTGTATGGCAACCTAAGCCAGGAAACTGGAGTCCATCGCCTGGTGAGAATTTCTCCCTTCGATGCCAATAAAAGACGGCACACATCTTTTGCCGCGATTTTTGTCTATCCGGAAGTCGAGGACGACATCGAAATCGACATCAATCCAGAAGAATTACGCATCGACACTTACAGGGCTTCGGGACGGGGAGGACAACATGTGAATGTGACCGATTCCGCTGTGAGAATCACCCATCTTCCTACCGGAATAGTCGTTCAGTGTCAAAACGAAAGATCCCAACACAAAAACAAAGCTGCAGCCATGAAGGTTCTGATGGCCAGGTTGTATGAGCTCGAAAAGAAAAAAAAGATGGAAAAAAAAGAAAAACTGGAAGATGCCAAATCAGATATTGCATGGGGTAACCAGATTCGCTCTTACGTTCTTCATCCTTACCGAATGATAAAAGATCTGAGGACAAAAGTGGAAATCGGGGATGTGGATCGTGTACTGGACGGCGATATAGAGGAATTTATCAAATCCAACCTAGTTCTCAGAAAAGAAAACAAAGCTTAAGTCTTCTCCTTTTTTTTTGCTTCCTCCCAGATCCTATCCATTTCTTCAAGACTGGCCTCTCTCAATTCCATTCCCTTTTGTTTCAATTTGTTTTCGATGAATCGGAATCTCCGGATAAATTTCTGATTGGCGGTCCTTAAAGCGATCTCGGGATTCACATCAAGATGCCGGGATAAATTGGCCACAGAGAAGAGGATATCCCCGATTTCAGCAGATATTTCTTCTTTATTCTTTCTCTGAACGGCTTCTTCGAGCTCAGCGACTTCTTCTTTGATCTTATGAAAGACATCCATGGGCTGACTCCAGTCGAATCCGAATGAGGAAACACGAATGCCGATCATGAATGAAGTGAGGAGAGCCGGGCTGGTTTTTGTCATTCCATCCAACACGGACTCTCTCTCTTTTTCCTGTTGTTTTTGTTTATTCCAGGTTTCCCTAACTTCAGCAGAATCCTCTACTCGCCCTTCCCCGAAGACATGGGGGTGTCGCCTAATCATTTTTTTATTGATACCTTCCAGGATATCGGCCATCGTGAAGTTCCCTTTTTCCTTTGCAATTCTGGCTAAAAAAACGATCTCCATCATGACATCTCCCAATTCCTCTGCGAGGGAGGAATAATCAAGGACATCCAACGCCTCTACAGCCTCATACACTTCTTCTAAAAAATAATTGGCGATGGATTTCTCATCCTGTTCTCTGTCCCATGGACATCCTTTTTCACTCCTTAGGATATCCAAGATTTCGACCAATCGGGCAAATTTTTCACCCGCTGTTTTCGATTCTTCCATGATTCTGCTTCCTTGAATTATTTCATTTTATGGGTTATTATTTTTTTCCGGCTCAACCAAAATAGCTTAAGCCGGGACAAATTTCAATGCGGATGTATTTTTTTAAATCCGATCACACTGGAGAGAATCATGAGCGAAAACAAAAAGGAAAAAGAAGAAGAAATCCCGCTTGTTCTTCCTCCCTTGGAATTTAGCTCTATCGTTCTTCCCTTTTTTACTCAAGGTTTGATCCTGTTGGGTCAAATCGAAGAGGGTGAAGAAAAAAAGGAGGAGAAAAATATCGACCTCGTCAGAAGGATGATCGAACTTCTTGACTTACTGAAAGAAAAAACGGGAGGGAATTTAAAAACAGAAGAAGAACAGTTCTTGAATGCGAGCCTGCACCAGCTCAAGATGGCATTCATGGAAAAAGCGAATATCATCAAACTATAACGCCATGCACGTTATAACAGGCTCTAAGAACATCCCCCCTCCTCCTTACGACTGCGCTGTTGCCATCGGGAATTTTGACGGTGTCCATTGTGGCCACCAAAAAATCATACACATTCTTCTCGAGACGGCCAGAAAGGATAATCTCTATCCCCTCCTCCTCACCTTCCATCCTCATCCGGCAAAAATCCTGACCGATAGAAAGATAGAACTGCTCCAAACGCTCGAACAACGGCTTGGGGAGATCAAAAGATCAGGGGTCCAGATGGTCGTGGTGATATCATTCGATCACACATTCGCTCAAATCTCCGCAGAAGAATTCGTCAGGATCATCATCTGTCAAAAACTCAAAGCAAAAAAAGTCATCGTCGGGGAAAACTTTAGATTTGGGAAAGAAAGAGCCGGTGATGTAGCCAAGCTTATAGAATTTTCCAATCGATATGGATTCGCTGTTCGATCCATACCTCCCTTGACCATCGAAAATTCCGTGGTCAGCAGCAGCTTGATTCGAAAGCTCCTCTACAAAGGTGAAATAGAAAGGGCAAACAAACTCATCGGAAGACCTTATGAAATCGAAGGGACGGTCATCAAAGGCAAATCACGCGGAAGAAGACTGGGTTTTCCGACTGCGAACATTCACCCATTGAACGACATCGCCCCTCCTGGTGTTTTTATATCCAAAGTAAGGATCGGGTCCAAAATCTTCCCTTCTGTTACACACGTGGGGAGCAAACCCACCTTCGACGAAAAAGAAATTATGATCGAATCCTACATCATAGACTATAATAACAGTCTGTACGAAAAAAAACTTTATGTTCAATTTCTAAAAAAAATCAGGGAAGAAAAAAAATTCGAGACTCCTGAAGCCCTGTCTCTTCAGATAAAAAATGACTTGGAAAAAACACGCATCTATTTCCTCAATCAGGCCTCTCCATCTTGACTTTTTAAGTGATATATTGCATTTTTTTTAAGGAGTTAGCCTGTAAAATTTGGAGTCATAATGGAAGAAAAAATCAAAGCAAAAGTCATGGATGCACGCAGAATAAAAAGAGCTCTTCATCGCATGGTCACAGAAATCATCGAGTACAACCGAGATTTGAACTCCCTTGTCGTCGTGGGAATAAGAACCCGAGGCATCTATCTCGGGAAACGTGTGTCAAAAATGATAAAGGAATTGGAAAACGTCAAAATCCCGACAGGAGTTTTGGACATTACACTTTACAGAGACGATTTTTCAGAACTCGAAGCACAGCACATGGTAAAAAAAACGGAAATAGATTTTTCTGTGGGCGACAAAGAAATTCTGCTCGTGGATGACGTGCTTTTTACGGGAAGAACCATACGCGCTGCCATGGATAGCCTGTTCGATCTAGGACGGCCCAAAAGCATCCAGCTCCTTGTCCTGATAGATCGAGGACACAGGGAACTCCCTATCAGGGCTGACTATGTGGGCAAATTCCTGCCAACTTCAAAACGCGAGATCGTTCAGGTTCATCTGGAAGAAATCGATGAAACTGATGAGGTCCTTATCACAGAACCTGTCGTTGACATTTAGGAGAGCATCTTTGCTTTTCGATCATAAACATCTTCTCGCTATAGAATCATTATCTGAAGGAAACATTCGAACCATTTTGGATACGGCAGAATCCTTTCTCGAAATTTCAACACGAGATGTGAAAAAAGTCCCAACACTCAGGGGGAAAACTGTTGTCAATCTGTTTTTTGAACCGAGTACCCGAACGAGAAGCTCATTCGAAATGGCAGCAAAAAGGCTGAGTGCCGACATCGTCAATTTCAACAAATTCTTCAGCAGTGTGGTCAAAGGAGAAACGCTGAAGGATACGGTTCTCAATCTGGAAGCTATGCAATCGGATGCCATCATAATCAGGCATGCCTGCCCGGGCGCACCTCATTATGTTAGCACTTTTTGTCGTTCTCATGTCATCAATGCAGGTGATGGAGCCCATGAACATCCTACACAGGCACTTCTGGATGCATTCACTATCAGGCAGCAAAAAAAAAACATAACGGGCTTAAAAGTATTGATCGTTGGAGATATCCTCCACAGCCGAGTAGCGAGATCCAATATTTTTCTCCTCAATAAATTGGGAGCCAAAATCGTTTGTGTGGGCCCGCCGGCACTTCTCCCCGAAGGATTCAAGCGATTGGGTGTAGAATTAGATTACAACCTCGATAGGGCTATTCAAGATGCAGACGTTATCATGATGTTGAGGATCCAATCGGAAAGACAGCAAAAAAACTTTTTTCCCTCGATCAGAGAATACAGAAATATCTATGGCTTGACCCAAAAAAGATACCACCGGGCCAAAAAGAATGCTATCATCATGCACCCGGGCCCGATAAACAGAGGTGTGGAAATTTCCTCAGATTTGGCGAATTCGACAAAATCCGTCATTCTTAAACAAGTCGAGAACGGTATCGCAGTGAGGATGGCAATTTTATACCTATTGTTAGGAGGAAAAGAGCGTGAGATTACTGATTAAAAACGGACGAGTTATCGATCCGGATTCCCAGGTGGATGATACTCTTGACATCCTTATTGATCGTGGAAAATTCGCTGAAATCAAGCCCAAGATAGAAGGGGATGGATTCAAAATCATCGATGCTTCTCGACTGGTTGTCGCGCCTGGTTTTATCGATATGCATGTCCACTTACGACAGCCAGGACAGGAGGATAAAGAAACGATAAAAACCGGCTCTCTTGCTGCGGCTAAAGGAGGTTTTACCTCTATTGCCTGTATGCCTAACACGGAACCTGTCAACGACTCCCGAGACGTCACAGAATTTATTTTGGCAGAGGCAAAGCGGAATGCTGTGGTCAACGTCTTTCCGATCGCAGCCATCACCCGAGGACTTGATGGAGAAGAGATTACGGACATGGTTGATCTGCATAATGCCGGAGCGATCGCTTTCTCCGATGACGGTCATCCAGTTGAAAACAGCCTTGTCATGCGTAGGGCTTTAGAATATTCCCGTCTTGCCGATGCGGTCATTATCGATCATTGTGAGGATAGACAACTGAGTGCAGGGGGAATAATGCATGAGGGGATAACTTCCTTGAAATTGGGCATCAAGGCCATTCCTGCATCGGCAGAAGAGATCATGGTCGCACGAGATATCATCCTCGCCAAAGAAACGAAAACGAGAATACACATAGCTCATCTCAGCGTTAGAGGAGCTGTCGATCTTCTCAAGTGGGCGAAACAACAGGGTATCGACGTTACTGCAGAGGTCACTCCCCATCACCTGTTTCTCACTGATACCGCATTGGAAAGTTTCGATACCAACTTGAAAGTCAATCCTCCCATTCGGAGCGAACAGGATAGAAAAGCTCTTATCCAAGCCATTAGCGAGGGATGGATCGATGTTATCGCTACCGACCATGCCCCCCATACGCCTGATGAAAAAGATGTTGAGCTCGATCAAGCTCCATTCGGCATCAATGGATTGGAGACGGCTGTTCCTCTCCTTTTGGATAAACTGGTGAATAAGAATATCCTTTCTTTGGAAAAATTCATCGTGATGATTTCCATCAATCCGGCAAAGATCCTCGGGCTTAAAAACAAGGGAAAAATCTGCGTAGGTGCCGATGCCGACTTAACCCTCCTCAATCTTCATCAAGAAGTTGTAGTCGACACGAACCAGTTTCTCTCTAAAAGCCGCAATAGTCCTTTTAACGGATGGAAACTTAAAGGAGCCCCTGTAATGACCATTGTTGGCGGGAAAATAGTCTACTCCTGAATATGCGATGAACAAAATGTGGATACAATTCGAAAAAAAAATAAAATACCGGTTTCATGACTCAGATCTCTTAAAAATCGCGCTGACACACCGTTCTTATTCTTACGAGAGCCAAGAAGAAGACCTAACGGATAACGAAATCTTCGAATTTTTAGGAGATTCCGTATTGGGCCTGGTGGTAGCAGATTTTCTCGTAACAGCCTATCCTGGAGTGTCAGAAGGAGAACTCTCTAAATTGAAATCAACCGTAGCCAGTACAACCTCTCTTTCTTTGTTCGCAAAAAATATCAAATTGGATAAATATATATTGCTGGGAAAAGGGGAAGAGAAAAGTGGGGGGAGGAAAAAAAAGACCATACTTGCGGGAGCATATGAGGCTTTGATCGCTGCCATCTATCTAGATGGAGGATTTCATGAAGCCAAAAGGTTCATTATGGAGCACCTCAAGCCTTTTTTCAGGAAAATCAACGTGGATAAATTTTTTATCAACAATTACAAATCTGCCCTTCAAGAGTATTTTCAGAAAGAGAGCCTGCCGGCTCCCAATTACAAAATGGTCACAACCCAAGGGCCCGACCATAAAAGACAATTCACCGTAGAAGTCTTATTGAAAAAAAGTTGCCTGGCCAAAGCCACAGGAAGTTCGAAAAAAGAAGCGGAGCAAAAAGCGGCCCAAAAAGCCCTTAAAAGTTTGCTGGGAAGAAAAATGAGAGGTTTCACGGATGACACCTTTCTTTTGAAAAAAAAACGTGGATGAATCTTCTTATTTCAAAGCTTTTCGCTTCACTAGTTTTAACGGATGAAAGTTTCAGATGAGCAAATGTGTACGGTGCCACAAACGCAAAGCCAAACGATTTTGTCCGGCATCGGGAAAATCCATATGCAGTTTGTGTTGCGGGCAAATAAGGGAAAAAGAAATTCACTGCCCCCCCTCTTGTGCCTTTCTTTCCAAGCATAGGTCCTATCAAGAAAAAAGAACGGTTGAAAAAAAACGGGCGCCTCAGAGTTTCTCCGCTCTGGAGGAAGAGGATATCCTTAAAGATGAACGAATGGCCTGGTTGGCTTTTCATATCGAAACCCCTGTGAAAGAATACGCGGAAAAAAAACCAATCCTTGACGACAAGGAAGTTTTGATCGCATTGGAATACGTTAGAGAAAAAATCGAGAAAGGCCGTGGGATCATTGTCCTACCCAACGATGCCATGAAATTCAAAAATGATTTGGGTGAAGCCATGTACCGTATGATCGAACGATGTCGGTTCGAGGGGCGGATTATCATGACGGGAAAACTTCGCTCTTACTCCCAGCAAGAAAAGTTGAAAGTTCTGGATAGGTTAATAGCGATCGTGAAACTTCTCGCCAGTGGAAATCTCGATGGGACCGCTTACATTCAAGCTGTTTTTGAAAGATTCGCCCAGATGAAGGACTTGAGCCGGGAAAAAAAGGTCCTCACGATAGGGTAGCTTGCTTTCCCTTGCTCATGAATACAGCGATAAATTCCAATTCTGGAATATTGCTTAACACGATTTTTACGATGGCCGCTATCGGGACAGCCAAAATCATCCCGGGAATTCCCCACAACCATCCCCAAAAAAACAGGAAAAAAAGTATGACGAGTGGACTGAGATCCAAGCCCTCCCCCATCAGCCTTGGTTCGATAACCGCTCCCATGATCTGTTGGATGAGGACCAGAATTACGAGAATCCAGATAGCGGGCCAAATGGATTCGAATTGAAAAATGGCGATGAACACCGGAATAGCTGTCGCGATGAAGGAGCCGATATTCGGGATATAATTCAGAAGAAACGTCAATAAGCCAAACAAAATAGCAAAATCCATCCCAAAAAGGGTCAAAACGAGGAAGGCGAAAACACCTGTGAATAAGCTCACTACGGTTTTTATGGCCAAGTAACGTTGGATTTGGCTGTCGATATTCTGGATTACCCCAAAGACTTGGGAAGCTCTCTCATCTGTGAAAGCTTGATTGATTTTTGGGCCGATCCGGCCTCTACCTGCCAAAATGAAAACCAAAAACAGCAGGACCAAAAAAAGATTCGAGACAAAGTCAAAAAAGGGACCCAAAGCATCCAGCAGGAATCCTCCTACCTTGCTCAAATCTAACTGTTTGGCCCAATCAAACGGTTGCCACTCTAATCCAGAAAGGTTTGACCTCTCTTGAATGGATGCGATGAGGGAATCTACTTTTTGGCTATAATTGGGCAGTTCAGCCGCAAATGTTTTTCCCGTCGTGTAGATAAGCGAAGCTAAAAGGTAAAGGATGAAAAACGTAAAAATCAGGATAAAAATAATAGAAATAATCCGAGGGATTTTGAGGCGGGTTAAAAAATCCAGCATGGGAGCCAGAACAAACGAAAGAAAAACGGCAAGAGAAAAGGGGAAAAGCACGGGTTTGGCCAATCGGAGCACAACACCTCCGATAAATATGACGATGATCAACATCGAGGCTGTTACGACCTTGTTTCCCTGCATGCCTAACACCTTTGCCCATGATTATATTCTTTTGCCTCGGGAAATAAAAGCATTAATTCCCTCTGGCTTCTGTCCCATCAGTTCAGATGAATCATCCCCTCCAGAAAGGTGAATGCAGGGGGGGGAATATCACCCCTCTATTCACCGTAAAAGGCGATTGACCCCTAAAAATGCCAGTATAAAATCATGGGAGAGAAATGGAGAAGACTTAGTTTATGGAAGAAAAGGTGCAAATTGAGTAAAATGAAAATACTAATAGCTGAAGATGATTTTATTTCCTGCAAAGCTCTTGAGGATAATCTCAAGGAATGGGGATATGATGTGGTCTCCGCCAATAACGGTAGCGACGCTTGGGACCTCGCCCGGACCAAGGATATCCGACTGGCAATTCTTGATTGGAATATGCCTGGCATCGACGGGATCGAACTTTCTCAGAGAATCCGTAACGAATACCAGAAAGAGGACTCAAAGTACATATACATCATTCTCCTTACTGGAAGGGGCGGACAGGACGATATCATCCAGGGATTATCCACTGGAGCCGATGACTATATGACTAAACCCTACAGCTTTGTTGAACTCAAATACAGGGTTCAGAATGGAGAACGAATCATCAAGAATGAGGACAAACGTATCAGGCTGGCAAGTCTCGACAACTTGACAAAACTATGGAACAGGAACAAAATATTCGATTTTTTAGATACAGAGCTCGAAAGAGGACACCGAGAGAGCACAGCGACCGGAGTCGTGATGATTGATATCGATCATTTTAAACGGATCAACGACCGCTACGGACATCTCATCGGAGACGAAGTTCTCGTCGAGGTGGCAAACAGGTTAAAGAACGCTATCCGCCCCTATGACAGGATCGGTCGCTATGGGGGAGATGAAATTCTTGTCGTTCTTCCAAATTGCGGGAACAAAGAAGCGAAAAATATCGCAAAGAGATTGTATGATTCTGTCGCCAAGGAAAAGATACCCACCGAGGTTGGTTCCCTGAAAATCAACATCAGTATCGGATGCGCATCTAACGAGATGGATACGCATGTCTCAAAAATGGAGTTGATCCAAGCGAGCGATAGCGCTCTTCTGTCCGCAAAAAAGAAAGGTCGAGACAGGATAATCCTATCCCGAATGCTTTAAGCAGGGATAAAATGAAGGACGAAAAAGACATTTTTAAAAGTCTCAGAAAAGAAATGAATATTCCTTCTGAAAAAGATGCCGCTGAAAACTTGGAAAAAAAGCTACAACTCGAAAGAGCGTATGTCGATCAACTTTTCGAAAGCGCTCAAGAGGCCATCGTTTTAGCTGATAAACAAGGCCACGTCTTGAGGATAAACAGCGAATTCATGAGAATGTTCGGATATTCGAATGAAGAGATTGTGGGGCAACACATCGACCAGCTCGTCGCTCCGTTCGACTCCCAAGATCAAGCACTTTTCATCACACAAAGAACCATTCGCGGAGAAAAACTGAGATTGGAGACAGCTAGACGCCGGAAGGACGGGAAACTGCTCGATGTATCTGTTCTTACATCTCCCATCATCGTCGATGGAAAATTAGAGGCCGTCTACGGCATTTACCGTGACATCTCTGAGCAGAAAAAAATAATCGATGTCCTTAAAAACTCAGAAAAAAGATTCCAGGATATTGCCCTCAGCTCTGCAGACTGGATATGGGAAGTGGATAGAGAAGGGAAATACACTTTTGCATCGGGCAGAGTGAAACAGATACTTGGGTTTGAACCTGCTGAAATTATCGGGAAATCTCCTTTTGATCTGATGACTCCGGAGGACACGCCTAAGGTCAAGGAAGCCTTCATGCAGATATTCCAGGAGAAAAGGCCTATCGTTGACTTGGAAAACTGGAACCTGACGAAAGAAGGGAAAAAAGTCCTTCTTTTAACCAATGGGGTTCCCATTTTAAGTGACGAAGGAGAGATTCTTGGATACCGTGGTGTGGACAAGGACATAACCGAAAGAAATTGGACAGAAACCCAACTAAAGGAAAATGAAGAAAAATACAGGATGATTTATGAATCCTTCCATGATGTTTATTATCGAACGGATAAGAATGGTCTTGTCACAGAAATCAGCCCTTCTGTATTCAATCAATCCGGATACACCCCAGAAGAAGTTATAGGCCATCCCGTGACGAAATTTTATGAAAACTCGCGCGATCTCGATGGACTGATGGAAAAATTGAAAGAGCACGGAATCGCAAATGACTATGAATTGAAGCTCAAGTCAAAATTTGGGAGGAAAATACATGCTTCCGTCAATGCAAGATTGATCTTCGACTCAGACAACCATCCCATCGGCGGGGAAGGTGTCCTCCGCGATATTACCGAACGTAAACAAGCAGAAGAATTGCTTAAAAAAAGTGAAGAGCATTTCAAAAATATATTCAAAGAATCTCCTATCGGGATCGAGTTGTATAATTCAGGGGGGGATCTGATCGATGCTAATAGAGCAAGCCTGAATATTTTCGGGATCCAGAACATAGGAGGTTCTAACCGGCTCAATCTGTTTCAAAATCCCAACCTGCCCGAAGAAGTGAGGAACAAGCTGATCAGAGGGGAAACCGCAAGATACGAAACCCTTTACGATTTTGAGAGAATCAAGGAATTCAACATATACAACACCTCCAAAAATGGGTCCATATTTCTGGATGTTCTCATAACTCCAATCGGAAAAGACAGCAAAAATAATCCGGGGGGTTATTTGGTCCAACTCCAAGATATCACCGAACGCAAAATAACCGAAGAAGCCCTGAACAAAGAAGCAGCCAAACTTTCGGCCATGATATCCGGCATGGAAGAAGGAGTTGTCTTTGCCGACAGAAACAACATCGTCGTGGAAGTGAACGATTATTTCCTCAGATTAACAAAAAGAGAAAAGGTTGATGTCATCGGCCAGAGTTTATGGGATTTCCACACCGGATTATCTGCCGACACAGTTAAAAATCATATCGAAAATTTCCGAACCTTCCCCCGGTCTCAACCGATCATCATTCAAAGACCCATGTTCGGACTGGAAACGATCATGCGGCTTCAGCCCATCTATTTCAAAAACAGGTACGAGGGCATCATCGTGAACCTGCTTGATGTGACCCAACTTGTATCGGCACAAAAAAAAGCTCAAGGAGCAGACCAGGCAAAAAGCGAATTTCTTGCCAATATCAGCCACGAGATCCGCACCCCCATGAACGGCATTTTGGGCATGACGGATCTGGTCCTCGAAACGAATCTAACTCCTGAACAAGAAGAATATATAACAGGCATCCAGAAATCAGCTGAATCCATGATGACACTCATCAACGATCTGCTGGATTTCACAAAAGTTGAAGCGAACAAAATAGAATTGGAAATGATCCCCTTCAATGTCCATGATTTTGTCTACGAAACAGTGACTCCACTCGCGCTGGATGCCTACAAGAAAAAACTAGATTTAATCTGTGATGTGCCCCCTTCGATGCATCTCAATGTCATCGGCGATCCTGTCCGATTGAGGCAAATTCTCGTCAATCTCATATCCAATGCGATAAAGTTTACCAAAGAAGGTGAAGTCGTCGTTTCGGTCAAAGAAGAACTAAAAACAGCCGAGGGCATTTCTCTTCAGTTCACCGTCCGGGATACAGGGATAGGAATCGCCGAGGATAAACAACAAATCATATTCGATGCATTCGCCCAGGCTGATGGTTCCATGACACGCAAATTCGGCGGAACTGGATTAGGGCTCTCGATATCCCGACAGTTTACCGAATTGATGGGAGGCCGTATATGGGTGGAAAGCGAGATCAACCAGGGAAGTCAATTTCACTTCACGGCCAAATTGAGTCTGGATCCGGAGGCCCATGAGGCACTTGCAAACAGTGAACCCCTCCAATTCGACAACACTCCTGTGCTTGTGGTCGATGACAGTGCCACGACGAGGCGTATTCTTAGGGAAATGTTGAATAATTGGAATTTGAGTGTCCAGGAGGTGGGAAGTGCTGAGGAAACGGTAACACTTATCGACAGAGCTGAGCGAGATAGCAATCCTTTTGCGCTTTATCTCCTGGATGCATACCTTCCTGGGATGGAAAGCTTTATCTTGCAGGACCATATGAGACACAACCCAAACATGGCCAAATCCACGGTCATGTTGCTGGCCTCCCCGAACCACAAAGGCGATGCTGCCCCATGGCAGAAGCTAGGCTCTCCTTTATTTGTTACCAAACCCATAAAAAGTACCGCAGTAAGGGAAGTGGTCAAGAAAATTCTCAAAGATTCCCCTGAAGAAAAAGTTCGGGATGATCAGGTTCCGATCCCAGTCCAAGGCAAACCCATTCCTTCGTCCCAGGTTTCCGCAGATAGGCTGCCAACAGAAGTAATCCCTAAGTCAGCAGAAGAAAAAAAACCTGATAAACCCCTCAACTCCTATCGAGTTCTCATCGCTGAGGATAACATCGTGAATCAAAAAGTGGCTTATTTCATGCTTGAAAAACAGGGTCACCTGGTGACAGGAGTGAGGGATGGAAAAGAGGCGGTAGAGGCCGTGGATAAGGGGATCTTCGATGTGATCCTGATGGACATCCAAATGCCCAATATGAATGGATTCGAAGCCACTGCAGCTATCAGGGAAAAAGAAAAAAATGCAGATAAGCGCACCCCCATCATAGCCATGACAGCTCATGCCATGAAAGGCGACAGGGAGATGTGCCTTGAGAAGGGCATGGATGATTATGTTCCGAAACCTCTCAAAGCAGATGAACTTCTCACCAAGATCGAGGAGGTCGTCCAAAAATTCGGTAAAGCAAACAAATAAAAAATTGAGAACATGGTAAAACAATCCACTCAGAATAAAGAACAGATCATAAAAGTGTTGATCGCAGAAGACAATGCCGTATCCGCAAAAATCTTGCAAAAAAATATCAACGATTGGGGTTATGAAGTTGTCGTTGCCAAAGATGGAAAAGAAGCCTGGGCAGCCCTTAGAAATGAGGGAATAAGGCTTGCGGTCCTTGATTGGATGATGCCAGAGATCAACGGTATCCAATTATGTAAAAAAATCCGTGAAAATGATCACAAAGGAGAGGACCAGCAATACACCTATATCATTCTTTTGACAGCCAAGGATGAACAAAAAGACCTTATCAAGGGTTTTTCGGCCGGAGCAGACGACTACATCACGAAACCATTTAATCACCTAGAATTGAAGGCCCGGCTAAAAACGGGAAAACGAATCATCGACTTGCAAAGACAGCTTCAGAAACAGGCATCCCGCGATAGTTTGACTGGACTCTGGAATCGAAAACGCATGTTTCGTATTCTTGACAAAGAGATCCATCGTGCCCATCGGAACAACCTGCCAGTTGCTATTCTCATGATCGACATCGACAAGTTCAAGTCGATCAACGATACCTATGGCCATCAAATTGGTGATTTGGTCATCAACGAGGTTACCGACATCTTGAGGAAGAACATCCGTAGCTACGATGAGATCTGCCGATATGGAGGAGATGAATTTCTCGTCATCCTTCCCAATTGCAATTCGGCCAAAACAGAATTGATCGGGGACCGACTCAGGATAAATGTGACCAAACACAGGATTAAAAGCGATAACCTATCTCTGAATGTCGCGCTAAGCTTTGGAGGAGCTTCCACAGAAGGCTATGCTTCGGATATCACATCAGAAACACTTATCATGGAAGCTGATGAAGCTCTTCTCGAAGCTAAAAATAGAGGCCGCAATTGTGTGGTTATAAAAAAAATAAGGGATAAGATGTGAAACAAAATGTCAGACATGGATAATTTAAAAAATGCAGGGCCGATCGATATGGATTCTGTTCTGGAGAGAGTGGGTGGAGATGAATCATTCCTCCGTGAACTGCTGGATATTTACATCGAAGATTTTATAGAAAAATACGCCTTGCTCGAACAAGCCATATCACAGGGTGATTCTAATAATATTAAAGAAATCGGGCACAGTCTCAAGGGCTCTTCCGGGAATTTGAGCTTAAACGGTCTTCATGAAACAGCATATGGTATCGAATTATCGGGAAAAGAAAACGATATCGAACAGGCAAAAATCCATTTCATCCGCCTGAAAGAAGAATTCAAAAAACTCAAAGATTTCCTTCCTCTTGAAAAAAGACAGAACATCGAACAAAAAATGCCGAATTTGGAATAAAATGCCAGAAGAAAAAATGTCTAGAGACACCGCCCCGATCGATTTGCCATCCGTGATGGATAGGATAGGCGGGGATGAGGCCTTTCTTCAAGAATTGATCGACATCTTCATCGAAGATTTTATCAAAAAATACACAAAACTCAAGCAGGCCATCGATCAGAATGATTTCCAGACGATAAAAAAAATCGGGCACAGCCTCAGAGGGTCCTCTGGAAATTTGAGTTTAACCGGGCTCCATCTCATCACCACAGAAATGGAACATTCAGGAAAGGAAAAAAATATCGAACAGGCAAAAAATCTCTTTATTCAACTGAATAAAGAATTCGAGAAACTCAAGAATTATCTTCCTTCCGAAAAAAGGTTATCCATCGACCAGAAGTGGGAAGAGTTCAACTGTGAGGACAAACCTGTCCTATCGAGGGAAAAATCGGATAAGGACTCCGATGTTACTATTCTTGCGGCAGATGATTCCGTTCCCAATCAAGTGTTGATTAAGTTTTATGCTACCCAAGCTGGTTTTCAGATCGACATAGCACGGGATGGAAGAGAAGCCGTAGATTTTTTCCGGAAAAAGGATTATTCAATCGTCTTTTTAGACATCCACATGCCCGAGATCGATGGCTTCGAAGCCCTCAACCTGATGCGTCAGATCGAACTCGAAAATATCCTTCTTAAAACGCCTATCATCGCGCTCACAGGCTCCACATTTCAAGAAGAAGGAACAACATGTTTGGATGCGGGATTCGACGATTTCGTCGAAAAATCTTCTCTTCAGGAAACATTGGCAGAAATCATCCAGAATCATGTGAAATCCACGCGTGTTCAGGTTAAGACCATACAATTGGATAAGTCTATCCTTCCCTTGATTCCTGAATATCTTGAAAACAGGAAAGAAGATATCCAAAAAATCAGGCATGCACTTGAAAAACAAAATTTTAGCGTGATCGAAGACCTCGGTCACAAGATGAAAGGATCGGGAAAGTGCTATGGATTCGAAACGATCAGTATGATTGGCAACAGGATCGAAGCGTTTGCAAAGCAAAAAAACGCTGGCGAGATCGAAGAGTCTGTAGGACAGATGCAGGATTATCTATCCAACCTTCAACTCAAATAGCCCGGATCATTCAACAATCATTTTGACAGATTCAATCAGTTTTGAGAGATATCTCTCCCCAACCTCTTCGAATCCATCTGAAATTTTCATCACACCACACAGGATATTATCGACCTGAGAGAGATAAATGTTGTGGTAATACCTATCCTTTATCTGGAATCCTAGCGGAATTTTTTGTACGGACGCGGATCCTTTCGCCTCAAGATATTTTTTCAATATGTCTGCGGTTTCATCAATATTTTCCCCCTCGATTAAAAAACAATCGAAAGAAAGTTCCTTCATCTTGTAACTTACAAAATAGCCATTATGAAGAAATTTATACCCCATAACATTTCTCAGGATGAATTTTTCGGTATTTGGGATCAAGCCTTCTTGAGGGAAAGCTTTCAAATAAGCTGGGAATCCTCCCTTGTTTTCCACACGGTTCACTATCCCTTCAGAAAAATCACGAAGCCACTTATCGCGTCTGTCTCCACAATCAAAACAGAGTAGCTTTACATAATAGCGCCCGACAAGAAAATTCAAGGTTCCTTCTTCTACGTAGCCCTGAGTTCCTAAACTCAAAAATTCATTATCCGGATAACGCTCAGCGCTATAGATACCAAAAGAATTTTTATGGTTTCCCATGTCATAGATCTCCACAGCGACAGAATCTGAGGAACCGCTTTTTTTGTATTCGGCCACGATCAACTCCTTGAAATCATAAGAAAGATAGATCTCGGCAGCTCCGTCGATGTATTCAAATAAAGTCTCAGGAAAATATGTTTGGGGAGTCCCCGCGGATTGCATCCCTTCCACAACTGGCAGAACTTCTTTTAATAAGATTTGGGTCCCTTGCTCCGCACGGCTGTAAAAAACGCCCAATACAAGTAAGAACACAAGGCTGCTGCACACGATCCTTTTTATTTGTCTTTGCAAAACAGATCTCATATCAAAAACTCCTTCTGAAAAATATTCATAACATCATGCCTATCATTTTGCCAGATTATTATGGAAAAATAAATGGGGACATCCCAATCGGTACCGAAGGGGACGTCCCCCTTGACAGGGTATGGAGGAAAGAGTAATTTGAAATCAGAGAGAGAAACAGGTCAAAACGAGAAAAAAAAATGTCGAAGGTGGTCATTATAACAGGAAAAAACATATTTTCTCCGGACAATGATGTCAGCGATAAAATTCTTGTTCACATGTACACAAAGGGGATTAGAGCATTGACAGGACTGCCAAAACTGAAAGATTGCTTCCGCAGCTTTCTTCCTGTGAGGAATACTATCGGTATCAAAATCAACACCATAGGAGGAAAAGGTATATCCACACGTCCAAATGTAGCCCTTTGCCTCGCTCAAACTGTATCAGAAAATCATGGTGAAGTTGGGGATATTATCATATGGGACCGGACCAACCGAGAGTTAAGAGAAGCAGGGTACAAACTAAATAGGAATGGGGAGGGAATCAGGGTTTTTGGGACGGATACCCAGGGTATAGGATACAACCGCAATCTCGTTTCTCACCATAATATCGGAAGCCTTTTTTCCTCCATCCAAGCAGATCAAGTTACTTCCTCTATCAGTCTCGCCATCCTCAAAGATCATGGATTAGCTGGAGTAACGGCAGGGATGAAAAATTATTTTGGGGCGATCCACAATCCCAACAAATATCATGATACGAATTGCGATCCTTATGTGGCAGAAGTTTTCGACACCTCTCTCATCAAGAATAATCACAGGCTTACCATCTTGGATGCACTGATCGTTCAATATCACCGAGGGCCTTCTTTTCACTCCCGCTGGGCGGAAAAACAGGGAATGCTTATATTCAGTTTCGATCCTGTCGCCGCAGATACTATAGGCTGGCAAATCATCGAAAAACTGAGAGCCAAAAAGGGTCTCCCCTCTTTGGACGAAGAAGACAGAACGCCCAGGTATTTAAAAACAGCTGAAAAAATGGGATTAGGGATTGCGGATTTAGACAAGATAAATATCGAGGAAGTGGAAGTGTAGCATGAATCGAAGGCACTTCCTAAAGACCGCAGGAACAGCCAGTGCATTGACCTGCTCTGGATTGACCTCCATGCTTATCGAGCTGCACGCGTTCACCCAAAACGCCAATCTGTCCAAGGTCGAAGCCCGCTATTACAAAAAACATCCTGATCGGGAAGTCGAATGCACACTCTGTCCTCGCCTTTGCAAACTCGGGGATAAGGAACGAGGCTATTGCGGAGTCAGAGAAAATATCGGAGGGACATATTACACCCTTGTGTACGGAAAAGCATGCTCCATACATATCGATCCGATAGAAAAAAAACCTCTTTTCCACTTTTTGCCCGCAAGTAACGCATTGTCCATCGCCACAGCCGGTTGTAATGTGAACTGTAAATTCTGTCAAAATTGGGAGATATCCCAGGTCAGACCAGAACAGATCCGACATGCCGATTTTCCCCCGGAGGCAGTCGTCCTCATGGCTGAAAAAAATAACTGTCCTGTCATTGCATATACCTATTCAGAGCCAACGGTATTTTATGAGTACATGTTCGACACAGCGCAGATGGCGCGTAATAAAAACATCAAAAATGCCGTCATCACAGGCGGACACATCAATCCCGAGCCCTTGATGGAGCTGACAAAGGTAGTGGATGCTATCAAGGTGGACCTGAAGGCATTTTCCCAAGATTTTTATACTCAATACGTTCGTGGAGAGCTCCAACCTGTGCTCGACGCGATAAAAATCATCTCCAAAAGCGATGCCTGGTTAGAAATTGTCTATCTTGTCATTCCCACACTCAATGACAAACCTTCTGAAATTCGCAAAATGGCCCAATGGATACTCCAAGAAGTCGGACCAGATGTTCCTGTTCATTTTTCGCGTTTTCAACCAATGTATCTTTTGAAAAATCTACCCCCCACGCCCATCTCGACACTGGTCGATGCCCATGATGTCGCCACACAAGAAGGTCTCCGCTATGTCTATATCGGAAATGTGCCCGGTCATAAATCTGAAAACACTTACTGTGCTTATTGCCACAATACCATCATCGAAAGAATTCAGTATCACATCCAAAAAATCGAAATACAGGGAGGAAAATGTAAATTCTGTGGAGCCCTCATTCCCGGAGTCTGGACCTAGATTTTTCGAATGAGAAAGAATCTGCCTCCCTTTCTGTTGGGTTTTCTTGCTCTCTCATTCCAAATCTTCCTGTTGAGAGAGTTCTCTGTTCATTTTTATGGGAATGAAATCACGTTTGGCTTTATTCTCGCCTCCTGGCTTCTTTGGGGAGGATTGGGAAGTCTATTTGCTCCAAAAGTCCGATGGAATATTTCGCGCCTTCCATATGTTTATTATCTTGTCATCCTCCTTTTCCCGATATGCTTGGTCCTCCTCCGACTTTCTCGCTTCGTTCTAGGCACGCTCCCTGGTGAAATCACAGGGATTACTCCGATGCTTCTTTTTTCGTTTGGTCTTTCGTTGATCATCAGTTTTCCCCTCGGGGTTTTGTTCGTGTTCAACGCCTCATTCCTGAGAGGGAATGTCACACAAGTCTATCTAATGGAATCATTGGGATCGGCGGTTGCCGGGATAGCTGTCTATTTCTTTTTCATTCCAGCCCTTTCGAACTGGCAAGCGACCGCTTTCATCGGGGCTATTGTCTCGCTCCTTGTCTATGTGTTTATACAAAACAGGAAACAGGGCTTCAGTTTTCTCCTTCTCCTCTTTTTTCTGGCGGCTTTTTGGGCATTTGATCTCCCCAGCCAGAAAATCCACTGGAAACCGTTTGAGATGATCGAAGCCAAGGACACTCCATATGGAAAGCTACAGGTCATTCAGACAAAAGAAATGCTTTCCCTGTTCAACAACAGCCGCCTGATATATTCTTTTCCCAATCTTTCCGCATCTGAAGAATCCGTCCACTTCACCTTGTTGCAGAGACCTAAATCGGAAAAAATCCTTTTGATCGGTGGCGGAGCTGGCGGAAGTCTGGGCCAAGTTCTTAAATATCCAAAAATCCATGTGGATTATGTCGAGCTCGATCCAGCGATAATCCGGCTGTCGCTCAAATACCTCCCCCAGCAAGAAATCGCTCATCTCAAAGACGAACGGGTCCAGATCCATTTCCAAGATGGTCGGGCTTTCCTGAACAAAACTCCCGGTTCCTACGACGCCATCATTCTCAACCTCCCCGACCCATCCACGGCTCAAATCAATCGTTTCTACACAATGGAATTTTTTTCCCTAGTAAAAAGGAAACTTTCCCCAAATGGTATTTTTTCTTTCCGTGTTTCATCCGCTGAAAATTACATCAGCGATGAACTCCAAGATTTTCTTGCTTCTCTTTACTTCACTTTAAAAGAGGTTTTCCCCGAAGTGGGTATCGTTCCTGGGGATACCAACATTTTCCTCGCCAGCTCGGGGCCGATTTCTCTCGATCATGAAGTGCTGGCCAAAAGAATCGACCGATTAGATCTCAAAAACACGTATATCCGATCCCAGTCACTGTTCTCCCGCTTGAGCCCTTTAAGGCTTAATTTGTTGAAAGAGACTTTGATCCAAGGTCACAAATCCCTCAATGTCGACCTCATTCCCATCAGTTATTATTTCGATTCTGTATTATGGAACTCACAGTTTCAAGGCCTGGAGGCCTCTCTATTTCGGTTCACCTCACGACTGGGGAGATTTTGGCTGCTCGATTTCCCATTGATCGTACTGCTGCTCATCATGTTTTTATTGGGACGGGGACATAAAAAATCATCTTTTCTTCTTCTTCCTCTAGCGGTGATGGGACTGACGACCATAACCGTTGAAATCATTATGCTCATTGCATTCCAAACCTTCTATGGGTATCTCTATCAAAAAATCGCTCTACTTTTTGCCTCTTTCATGATCGGCCTTTTTTTGGGGGCCTTTCGAGGAAAAAAAAGAAAGAATAAGGGATATCTCGACTTGCTCATCGTTCAATTTGGGTTCATCCTCGTATTATTCTTGCTGAAATTGTGGTTGGGATCTAAACCTCCTGAAATTTTCTTTTTCCTCACCCTTGTTTGTTTCGGTTATCTGGGAGGAGATTTATTCATCGTATCTAATCATTTGTATTTGAAGGAGAAAAATAATTATGGAGCTGGGTATGGACTGGATTTATTGGGATCCTTCTTAGGTGCGCTAGCCGTTTCATCGCTTCTCATCCCTCTTTTCGGATTGCCCCTTTTGACAAACTATATCCTGTTGATCAACTCCTTCTGTTTTATTTTCCT
>CAZIDF010000008.1:43796-149052 GCA_964538085.1 uncultured Eubacteriales bacterium
ATTGTGCTTTACTGTAATGTTTTTATTTCTATCTTAAATACTTAATAAAAACTATAGGTTATTAGAATTACTTTATTCGCGAGTTATCCAAATGCGCATTAATCTTTCCCGTAAACAAATTAGGAACTCTTTCGTTGACAAGGTTCAGGAACTCAGTGGCCAAAATCTTCTCGCCTGCTACCAGTGTGGCAAATGTTCAGCAGGATGTCCGGCTGTCGAGGACATGGACATTCTCCCGAATCAGATTATCCGATATGCACAACTGGGGCTCAAAAAAGAGCTTCTCGCTTCCAAGGCAATTTGGATCTGTGCTTCTTGTTTGACCTGCAATGCCCGCTGTCCAAAAGGAATCAACATTGCCGAAGTCATCGAAGCTTTGCGTCAGATCTTGCTCCGTAACAGAAAAGATCACCTCAAGGTCGAAAAGTTGTCCGACAAGGAAAAAGAGGATATTCCTCCCATCGCTCTCATCTGCAGCATGAGGAAATTCACGTCATAAGCATCTGCAATGACAGATAAACCCAGTAATCCTAATAATTTTTTAAGGAATCATAATGAAAATAAGCTATTATCCTGGCTGCACCCTAAAAAATCACGCAAAAAACTTTGAAGACTCAACGATATGCTCTTTGAATGCCCTCGGCGTTGAGGTCGAAGAACTCAGCCGTTGGAACTGCTGCGGAACTGTCTTTTCTCTCACCACGGATGATTTGATCCATCACGTCGCCCCTATCCGCAACCTCATACGTGTCAAGGAAGCCAACTACGATAAAGTCATGACCGTCTGTGCCATGTGCTATAACACCCTCAAAAGAGCGAATGAACGCATCAAGTCAGATCCTGAAAGTTTGGATATCCTGAACAACTTCATGGACAGGGAAGAGGTGCAATATGAGGGAGATGTCCAGGTCTTTCATCTGCTTGAATTCTTGAAAGACGAAATAGGATTTAAGAATTTGGCGAAAAAGGTAGTAAAGCCCCTAAAAAAACTCAAAGTTGCCAGCTACTATGGGTGTCTTTTAGTCCGCCCGAAAGAAATCGGCTTCGACGACATGGAAAATCCCACCATCCTCGATGACCTGATGAACGAGTTAGGGGCCAAGTCTGTGGATTTTCCCTTCAAAACAGAATGTTGTGGGGCCTATCAGACCGTGGACAAACCGGAAATCATCGCTGATCGGACGAATCAGATTCTCACTTCTGCAAGGGAAAAAGGTGCAGAGATCGTGGTTGTAAGCTGCCCGTTATGTGCCTTTAACTTGGACCAAAGACAGAAAAAAACGGCTGAAAAATATCCAGAATTCAAACACATCCCTGTGTTGTATTTCACGCAACCTTTGGCCATTGCCTTGGGCTGCCCAGAAGAGAGCTTAAGGTTCGACCTTAATTTTATAGATCCTAAACCTATTTTGAAGGAAAAAGGATTAATCTGAGGAACAAATGGTCTATTTCGGCGATTTAAAACCAATCAAGGGCAAAATTCATATCGAAAAAACCAGATGTAAGGGATGTGCATTTTGTGTGGAATACTGTCCCAAAGATGTCCTCGAAATGTCCGAGGAGTTCAATGTCAAAGGCTATCATCCTCCATTTGTGAAGGATGAAGACGCATGCGTGTATTGCCAGCTTTGCGAATCTATATGCCCAGAATTTGCCATTTTTGTGACCATCAAGGAAGAGGAGGAAGAAGGTGAAAAAGGTGAAAGCAGACCCTAAGGGAGTTTTAACCGGTTCCCATTATCTTGACGGAGACTACGCGATCGCAGAAGGAGGACTAGCTGCCGGATGCCGATTCTTTGCGGGTTATCCGATCACCCCATCTACAGAAACTGCAGAGAGGTTCTCGGAAAGAATTCCCTTCGTGGGCGGTGTGTTTATCCAGATGGAAGATGAACTCGCTTCCATCACCGCTTTGATCGGTGCCGCATGGGGGGGCAAAAAGGCCATGACCGTGACATCCGGTCCAGGTTTTTCTCTGATGATGGAAAACATCGGATTGGCCTGCATGATGGAAACTCCGCTGGTTATCGCCAATGTACAGCGAGGTGGACCTTCCACCGGGCTTCCCACACTGACCGGCCAACAGGACATGATGCAGGCAAAATGGGGATCTCATGGTGATTATGAAATCATCGCTCTTTCCCCTGATTCTCCGCAGGAATGTTTCGATCTAACCATAGAGGCATTCAATCTTTCCGAAACCTACCGTGTTCCTGTGTTCTTGATGACGGACGAATGCGTGGGACACATGCACGAAAAAGTGATCATCCCTCCTGCTGAAGAGATCGAGGTCGTTGAAAGGAAATGGTATGAGGGGCCTAAGGATAAATATTTGCCCTATAAATTGGATAAAGATGGGATCCCTTTCATGGTAAAAGCCGGAGATGGATACCGCTTTCATACGACCGGATTGACCCATGACGAACGCGGCTACCCTGTGATCAACGCGGAGTGCCAGGCCAAGACCATCCCCCGATTATCGGACAAAATCAAGGATAACGCCGATAAGATCATCATGATAGAGGAAGATCAGATCGATAATGCCGAGATAGTCGTAATTTCATACGGGATCACCTCCCGAGTGTCCATCCGTGCTGTCCAGCTAGCCAGAAAAGCCGGTATGAAGATAGGAACGTTGAGGCTTAAAACAGTGTGGCCTTTTCCCGAAAAACGGATAAAGCAGCTGGCAAAAAAAATCAAGGCATTTGTCGTTCCTGAGATCAACTACGGACAGGTCGTGCTGGAAGTGGAACGAAACGCAGGGGGAAAAGCGGCCACCTATCATGTTCCCCATATGGGCGGCTGGGTTCACGATCCCTATGATATTTTAAACGTCATCAAGGAGGCCGCAAAATGAAAAATGAAGATCGCCGCGAAGATAGAAATCCAATGGAAGGTTTTTTGAGAATGGACAGGATTCCCCATATATGGTGTCCTGGCTGTGGAATCGGAACTGTTGTCACTTCTTTTGCCGATGCGTTGAAGAAGAGCAAAATTGACCTGGATGACGTTGCGGTCGTTTCGGGAATCGGTTGCACAGGCCGAGTGGCAGGATATGTCAAGCTGGATTCATTCCACTCGACCCATGGCCGAGCCATTCCATTCGCTACCGGATTGAAGTTGGCAAATCCTGATCTTAACGTCGTCGTTTTCAGCGGAGATGGAGATATATTCGGCATCGGCGGGAATCACTTCATCCATGCGGCCCGGCGCAACATGGATCTCACGGTCATTTGTGTCAATAATTTTAACTACGCCATGACCGGAGGCCAGGTCGCCGCTACGACTCCGCTCGGAGCCAATGCTTCCACTTCGCCTTATGGCAATTTCGAATTCTCGTTCAGCCTGCCCTATCTGGCTGAAGCGGCAGGAGCAACCTATGTGGCCAGATGGACCGCTCTCCATCTGCGGAGAGTAACCAAATCCATTCAGGAGGCGATGGCCAAGCCTGGTTTTTCGCTCATCGAGGTCATCACGCCCTGTGTAACACTTTATGCCCGCAGGAACCGGCTGGGCGACGGATTGAACCTGCTGAAATATTATTATGACAAATCCGTGATAGAACACGGTGCTGACACACGAACGATAGACATCAGCTACCAAGGGAAACTGGTATGCGGTAAATTCGTCGATAAGGAAAAACCGACATTCCTGGATGCCATGAACGAGCACATGATCAAAATTTTAGGCGATAAATACGTTAAATATGGAGAATAAACGATGGCAGAAATAAGATTTTCTGGATTCGGCGGTCAAGGAATCATACGCTGTGGCCTTATTACCGGCAAGGCCATCTCGCTTTATGATAACAAACATGCAACCATGACCCAGAGTTTCGGGCCCGAAGCACGAGGAAGCGCATGCAGCTCCCAAGTGGTCGTGTCACCAGACCGGGTTCTCTATCCCTACATCACGAAGCCGGAAATCCTTGTCTCGATGTCCCAGGAAGCTTATGACAAATATGAACCTGAGCTGCGAGATAACGGCATCCTGGTGATAGATACCGACCTGGTTAAGCCAAAACCTGTCCGGGGAAAAATCCAAATGTACGCCATTCCTTCCACACGATTTGCAGAAGAGCTGGGAAACCGCATCATCGCCAACCTCGTGATGCTGGGATTTTTCACGGCTGTAACAAAAATCGTATCACCAGAAGCGATGAAAAAAGCCCTGCCTGGATTGGTACCGGGAAGATTTCTCGACCTCAACATCAAAGCTTTTGACAAAGGGTATGACTACGGAGAGGAAGTATTAAAAAAGACCAAACCCGCCAAAACGGAGAAAAAGCCGGCGGCAAAGAAAAAAACCACAAAATCCAAAAAGTGAGGATTTAAGGAATAAAATGAAAAAAAAGACAGGAGTCTTTGTTTGCCATTGCGGTATAAATATCGCAGGAACAGTGGATGTCAAAAAAGTAGTCGGAGATCTGGCCAAACACCCCGGGGTGGATGTTTCGGAGGATTATGTCTACATGTGCTCGGACCCTGGCCAAAACATGATAATCGAGTCCATTAAAGAAAATAAATTGGACAATGTTGTCGTGGCATGCTGCTCCCCAACCCTGCATGAGACGACATTCCGGAATGCCGCTAAGGCAGCCGGTATCAACGGCTTCCAGTGCGAGATCGCCAATATCCGCGAACAATGCAGCTGGGTTCACAAGGACATGGACAAAGCGACGGCAAAAGCGACAAAAATCACGAGAGGCGCCGTAGAAAAGGTCCGCCAAAACCAATCCTTGGAACCGATCAGCATTCCTGTAACCAGGAGAGCCCTTGTTATCGGCGGAGGAATCGCCGGAATCCAAGCCGCCCTGGACATAGCCAACACAGGATATGAAGTTATTCTTGTGGAAAGGAATCCCTCCATCGGCGGACACATGATCCAACTTTCGGAAACCTTCCCTACGCTCGACTGCTCCCAGTGCATCTTGACTCCCAAGATGGTGGAAGTATCGAAACACCCCAAGATAAAGTTAATGACTTACAGCGAAGTTCAAGAGATTTCAGGATATGTAGGTAACTTCAAGGTAAAAATCCTGCAAAAACCCACCTATGTCGATCCGGATAAATGCACCCTGTGCGATGAATGCACAAAGGTCTGCCCGGTCGTCATGACAAATGAGTTCGACCTTGGTTTGACAGGGCGCAAAGCCATTTATATTCCCTTCCCTCAGGCGATCCCGGCTACCTACACGCTCGATATCAGGGGCTGCCCCGGTCTTCTTCCGATCGCTTGCGGCAAATGTGCCGATGTCTGTGAGCCAGAAGCGATAGACTACGATATGAAGGCCGAAATCATCGAAGAAGAAGTCGGCGCCATCATCGTCGCATCAGGTTATGACCTGTATGAGAAAGAAAATCTATCCGAGTACGGATTCGGAAAATATGCGGATGTCCTCGACGGCCTTCAGTTTGAAAGGTTATGTTCGGCGTCTGGTCCGACTCAAGGAAAAGTTTTGAGACCTTCCGATCATAAAGAGCCCAAAGAAGTGGTCTTTATCCAGTGTGCCGGTTCTCGAGATCCTGAACTTCACTGCGCCTACTGCTCGAAAATTTGCTGCATGTACACAGCTAAGCATGCCATGCTTTATAAACATCATGTGCATGACGGCCAAGCTTATGTCTTTTACATCGATGTTCGATCTGGCGGAAAAGGCTACGAAGAATTCGTACAAAGAGCGGTAGAAGAGGATGGCGTAGTTTATCTGCGGGGAAAGGTTTCCAAAATATTCGAAGATAAAGGCAAAATAAAAGTCTGGGGTGTCGATACCCTTTTGGGTAAAGATATAGAAATAGATGCGGACATGGTCGTTTTGGCTACGGCCATGCGCCCTTCCGAAGGAGCCGCAGAGCTCGCAAAAAAATTGAAGATTTCATTGGACAAGGATGGATTTCTCGCAGAAGCTCATCCCAAACTCAGACCTGTGGAAAGTGTTACGTCGGGAATGTTTCTGGCTGGCGCTGCCCAAGCACCCAAGGATATCCCGGAAGCTGTGGCCCAAGCAAGCGGAGCCGCAGCCAAGGCGATCTCCATTCTTTCACAAGAAAGGCTTTTCCACTCTCCGATGGTGGCAAAAGTCAGCCTCAACCTCTGCACAGGATGCGGAATGTGCGTGGACGTTTGCCCGTATGTTGCCCTGTCTTTGAAGGATGGAAAAGTCGAGGTAAACGAGGTTCTGTGCGAAGGGTGCGGAACGTGTCAAGCGACCTGTTTGAGAGCCGCGATCAATGTGAAAAACTCCACTCCTTCCCAGGTTCATGAAATGATCAGGACAAGCCTCGGAGGCTGATAATGGCAGAAAATTTCGAACCAAAAATCGTCGCGTTTTTGTGCAAATGGTGTTCATCGGCAGGAAGTGATCTGGCCGGAGTATCCCGAATGCAATATCCGCCGAATGTCATCCCCATCCAAGTTATGTGTTCAGGCAGTGTTTCCCCGCTATACATCTTTGATGCATTCAACAAAGGCGCGGATGGTGTTCTCGTTTCCGGTTGCCATCCGGGAGATTGTCATTACATCAAGGGCAACTTTTATGCCCGACGGAGGATCGCTCTCGTCAAAAATCTCTTAGAGTTCATCGGGCTCGAGCCATCACGTTTCCAGATGTCATGGGTCTCAGCTGCCGAAGGAAAAAAATATACCCAGATCATCAGCGATTTCGTCGAACAACTCAAACCTCTCGGACCCCAAACCAAGCTCAGGAGAAATCAATAATGATAAACGTCGAAGACCTCCGCAAAGAAGCCAAGCGGATTTTGAAAGAGGGCAAGGTAAAATATGTTATCGGTTACGAGAGGGATCAAAACGGCTTGCTGCCCAAACCCGCATTCATCAAAGATCCGGATGATGTCGACAGAATGATCTGGGATCCCACATGTATTCACAATCTAACCAAGTTTTTGGTAGATGAGAAGAAACGAAAAGCCGCTGAGAAAAAACCCGATGAAAGACCCGTGGGGATCGTCGTCAAGGGGTGTGACAGCCGGGCCATTGTCGTTCTTCTTCAAGAAAAATATATCGACCGAGAGGATGTTCATATTCTCGGGTTATCTTGCGAAAATTACGGAGTCATAGACGAAAAAAAATTGGCAAAAAAGCTCAAAGGCAAAAAAGCGGAAAAAATCGAGCTCGACGACCACGGAAATTTCGTCATAACTGCCGCGGGCGGAACCATCAAGATCCCTGCCGATGAGCTCCTCGCAGAGAGATGCCTCGAATGTCCTGCAAATTTTCCTGTCGTGTACGATCTTCTTCTGGGTGACAAAAAGAAAAAAAAGGTCGATGAGCCGTTCAAATCCCTCGAGAAGATGGAATCTCTGTCAGAAAATGAAAGATGGTCGTTCTGGACCGAGCAACTTTCCAAATGCATCCGTTGTTATGCCTGCCGTTCAGCCTGCCCGATGTGCTACTGCGATGAGTGTGTAGTGGACACGATAAACTTTGCAGTGACCGCCGATACCACAGCGACTGAAAAGGCCGGGAAGATAAAATGGGTGGAAAAGTCTCCAGCCCCTTCGGAAAACTTTGTTTACCATATGGTCAGAGCTATGCATCTGGCAGGACGTTGCATCGATTGTGGAGAGTGCGAGAGAGTTTGTCCTCTGGATATCCCTCTGCGCTTTTTAAATAAAAAATTGGAAAAAGAAGCCAAGAAGTTATTCGGGTATATGGCTGGATTCGATCCAGACGAACCCTCACTCGTTTCCAGTTTTAAAGACGAAGACCCAGAAGATTTTATCAGGTGAGACAATGGACAAGATACTCTTGAAAAAGGCTTTACCCCAGTGGGTGAAAAAACTTCAAGCCTACAGAATATATGCACCAACCAAGGACGAAGATATCTGGACCTACGAAGTCGTGAACACCCCGGAGGATATCGATTTGGAATTCCTGACAACGGCCCTTTCTCCCAAAAAGATCATCTTTCCTCAGAGAGAGGTCTATTTCGAGTTTGAAAAGCCCGATGTGGACAATCCCGATATTAAAGAAACACTCCCGGAGGATGATCCCACGATCGTTTTAGGTGTGAGGCCTTGCGATGCCAAGGCCTTAACTTTAACGGATTTGGTTTTCGGAGGCGATTTTAAGGATGTTTATTATTGGAAGCGTAGAAACCAGACATACCTCGTGGGATTGGCATGCCATACCCCTCCGAGTCCCAACTGTTTTTGCCTGTCGGTGGATGGGTCTCCTCACTCGAAGGAAGGATTGGATATTCTACTCACAGATTTGGGAGATAAATATTACGTCGAATCTTTGACAAAAAACGGGGACAAACTCCTAAATCTCGCCAAAAATCTTTTCAAACTACCCAGTGCAGCGAATAAAAAAGAATATCAGAAGATTCAGGCGGAATCTGAGAAAAACTTAAAAAGACAGATCACCAATTTAAAAAAAGTCCCCCCTAAACTGAAAGGGATGTGGGACTCCCCTTTCTGGGATGACGAAGCTATGAGCTGCCTCCGGTGTGGAATTTGCACATACATGTGCCCGACATGTCATTGCTTCGATATCAACGATGAGGTCCTTTCCTCAACTCCGCTAAAAGGGAAAAGGATCCGCACATGGGATACATGTCAGTTTCCTGACTTCACCATGCATTCCTCGGGGCATAATCCTCGACCGGATAAAGCTTCGAGACTGCGACAGCGCATCATGCATAAATTCCAATATTTTGTCGAAACATACAAAAACTATCAATGCACAGGATGCGGCAGATGCATAACAAAGTGTCCGGTGAGTATCGATATCATAGAAGTTCTGGAAAAGGTGAGAGACTATGGATCATAACACATATATTCCGAAACTTGCCAAAATCATCGAAATCAAGGATGAGGTTGGCGGGGCCCGAGCGATCAAAACCTTCCGGACACAATTCCTCGAGGATAACGGTTTTGCCCACCAATGCGGTCAATGCGCGATGCTATCCGTTTTGGGGAAGGGTGAAGTGATGATATCCATCTCCTCTTCTCCGCTTCTGAAAGAATATTTGCAGTTCAGCATTCTGAAGATGGGACGGGTGACTTCGGCCCTCCATGAAATGCAAATTGGCGATATCATCGGGATAAGAGGTCCCTATGGGAATAGCTTTCCGATCGAGAAATGGAAGGGAAAAAATTTGATTTTCATTGGAGGAGGAATTGGACTCGCTCCTCTCTGGTCAGTCCTGAACACCGCTCTAGGCAAAAAAAAGGATTACGGAAATCTCACGCTGTTTTACGGAGCGAGGACATCCGGAGATATCGTCTTCAAACAGGAGCTGGATGAATTAAAAAATCAGATGACGGTCCATCTCTCGATCGATGTGGAAGAACCGGAGTGGGAAGAATATGTGGGATTCGTTCCCCTGAACGTTTTGGACAAAAAACCCTCACCCAAGAATGCCATAGCCATCACATGCGGCCCGCCTATTATGATCAAATTCGTAATCCAAAACCTCCAGGCCCTCGGGTTCAAGGATGACCAGATTTTCACTACAGTCGAAAACAAAATGAAATGCGGAATTGGCAAATGCGGGAGATGCAACATAGGTCTCCATTATGTATGCAAAGATGGTCCTGTCTATTCCTGGGCCGAGCTCAAAAATTTGCCCCAAGAATATTAAAAAGGAGATATCCGAATGGCAATAAAGAAAGCAGCAAAAAAGATGCCCCAAAAACAAACACGATCCAAGGCAAAACCGAAATCCAAGGCAAAAGCAAAGCCTGAGGTTAAGAAGCTTACCATCTTCATCATGGGAAAAGCCCACAAAGTCCCAGCCGATGCGACCATCATGGGTGCTATCGAATATGCCGGGTATTTGATTAAAAGAGGAGCGGGTTGCCGAGAAGGATTCTGTGGAGCGTGTGCCACCATTTATCGCATTCCAGGGGATTACAAAATATATACAGGACTCGCCTGTACAACACTTGTTGAGGATGGGATGTGGCTGACACAACTCCCGGTCATTCCAGGCCCAAAAGCTATTTATGACCTCGACAAACTGGAACCGAATGTCGCCATCATACAGAAACTCTATCCGGAAGTCTTCCGGTGTGTGGCTTGCAACACATGCACAAAGGCCTGCCCTCAGGACCTGGAAGTCATGGATTACATCCAAGCGGCAAAACGAGGGGATTTCGAACAGCTTATGGATCTCTCTTTCGACTGTATCTCTTGTGGATTATGCGCTATAAGATGTCCGGCAGAAATCGTTCAATACAATGTCGCTCTTCTTGGCAAAAGACTGTATGGAAAATATCTCTCCCCAAAGAGCCCTGAATTGAAAAAGAGACTCATTGAGGTCAAATCAAAAAAATACGACAAAGAATACAAAGAATTGATGTCCATGAAAAAAGACAAGCTCAAAAAGAAATATTACGATAGAGACCTTGAATCCTAAAATATTATGAGGAGTATCCGATGTATCCAGAATATATGAGACCATCACTCGAAAAAGTCGACCATTCCCGGAATAAGAGATTTGAGCTTGCCAAATCAGGCAAGCCAGTCTTCCCTTCTATGAGTGCGGAAGAAAGGGAAGATGTCTTAACCAAGTTTCATCCAGATTATAAAACAGAATCCAGAAGAAAAATTAGGCTAGGTCCGAATAAAGGGGATTTGATCACGACAGAAGTCGCGGATATGCTGGAATCACACGCCCGGATAAAACCCGAATTCTTCGACCTTTCCTCTCCTGACTATGAAACAGATATTTTGATCATAGGCGGAGGAGGCGCGGGCACTGCGGCCGCGATCATCGCGGCTCAGAAAGGAGCCAACTCCATTATATCGACCAAACTTCGTCTGGGGGATGCCAATTCCATGATGTCTCAGGGAGGCATGCAGGCCGCTATCACTCCTCAAGATTCACCGACACGCCACTATCTGGACGCTATGGGTGGAGGACACTTCAAGAACAAACCCGACCTGGTGCGGGCTCTCACAGAGGATGGCCCCGATGTCGTAAAATGGCTGGAGGACCTGGGAGTTATTTGGGATAAGAATGAAGACGGATCGATGCAGGTCCTTCATGGTGGTGGGACTTCCAGAAGAAGAATGGCCTCTTGCCGTGATTACACAGGCGCTATTATATTGAGGACATTGATGGACGAAGTGAGAAACCATCCTGATAAAATAACGGTCCTTGAATTTATGCCGACCGTCGAACTTATCATGGACTCCAAAGGTCAATGTGCAGGCGGAGTCCTGTACAATATCGAAACAGAAGAATACTTCACGGTCAAAGCCCGATCGACTATTATCGCCACAGGGGGATACGGGCGCTTGCACATCCGAGGATTCGATACAACCAACCACTACGGCGCGACGGGCGATGGATTGGTCCTGGCCTATCGAGCTGGCGCTAAACTGATGTATATGGATTCTGTGCAATATCATCCGACTGGTTCTGTTTTCCCCGAACAGATCGCGGGTTTCCTTATCACTGAAAAGATTCGAGGGGCAGGAGGGCAACCGCTCAACATCGATGGTGAACTGTTCGTATTTCCAAGAGAGCCTCGGGATGTGGAAAGTTCAGCCATTATCCGCGAGTGTGTTCAACACAAAAAGGGAATCACCACTCCCAGCGGTCGTGTGGGTGTTTGGCTCGACTCTCCCCTTATCGAAATGCTTCAAGGTGAAGGGTACATTAAAAAACAATTTCCAGCTATGCTCAGGCAGTTTATCCGCTACGGGATCGATATCACAGAAGAACCCATGTTGGTGTATCCATCTCTCCATTACCAGAATGGAGGAATCGAGATCAATGACAGGTGCGAATCGAATATCCCAGGATTGTATGTGGCCGGCGAGGCTTCCGGAGGCGTGCATGGCCGCAACCGGTTGATGGGAAATTCCGTCTTGGATTATAATGTATTCGGGATACGGGCCGGGAAGAACGCGGTGCCGTATGCAAAATCTGTCAAATTAGGCAAATTAACTCTGGAGCATATCTCAAAATATGAGCAGGCTCTAAAAAGAGCGAACATAAAAACGGACAGGATCGCTCCGGTTCTTCTTCCCTCCTACACACCAGAAGATGTCCGAAAACGCCAACTGACAGCGTGCTACGAAGGAACCCTCCGCTAATTCAAACCTGAATTATTTATAAAAAATTGCTGACCCAATCACTCATTTAAAAAGAAAATTTCTTGTCCTAAATGCTGGGGTGGGGTGGGTTGGAGATTCAACGTTTAAACTTTTTGTGCGACTCAATTATTGATAACAATGGGATTGTGTCGAAAAACAAGACGGAATATAAGGGCAGTATGGATTGACTTTTTGGCTAAAATTGAGATATGCTTTAGAACGATATTGAGAGCAAGAACATCTGATGTGTCATGAACGAGGAGGTTAGAATGGATTACGAAGGCATAGAAAGACGAACATGCATTCGATTTGAAATTCCCGGAGCCACAGTCAGCTACAAATTGAAGAAAACTCTTCTCGCGAAGACAACATACGGAGAGGAATTTTGTCCTGCGATCGACCTCAGCCGTGGAGGGCTCCGGTTTCTTTCCCAGAAAGAAATGAAGATTGGCACGCCGATAATGTTAAAAATCTCCATCCCTGGAGAGAGGATACCGTTAGAGCTTCACGGACAAGTCCGATGGGTTGCCCCTCAAGTGGGGATGAGCTACAAATGTCAGATAGGTGTTCAGTTCAGTCCCTACGGTGAAAAAAAGGGGCAGAACTATCCCGGATCACTGGTGAAAATTATCGCTCTTGAACAAAATTTCGCCCCCGTCGACAAAAATGGTCAATCCAGATCTCCAAAGGAAGAATTCGAGACCGACGGATAATCTTCTGCTTATCCCTCGACCACAACCAACGAATAATCGGCAATCAAGCTAAGAATTCGACTGATTTCCTGGAGCAATGCTAAACGGTTCCTGCGAAGTCCCTTGTCTTTGGCCATCACCAGCACATGGTCGAAAAAATCGTTTATGGACGGACGCAAACGGAAAATCATCCTCTGAGCTTTGGTAAAATCACCGGCGGCTATCAAAGGAAGGACATTGTTTCGAATGATAGAAAACATCGTATGAAGTTCTCTTTCTCGTTTCTCCAACAAAAGCTCCTCATTCACTTTGTGCTGGGGCTGATCTCGCAAAATATTATTCACTCTTTTTGCGATCAATATCATCGGTTCGAACTGAGGGCTTTCTTTTAAACCATCCAAAGCTTTTAGCCTGAGGTATGAATAAAAAACATTGTCGATTCCGGGAGCGAGAGCGGCTTTAACCAGATCATACCGATATCCTTGACTTTCAAAAATATACTGGAGGCGGTTTTTGAGGAAATCCAGTACATAGGATTTTACATCCTTTTTTTCTCTCACCAATCTGTCTATCAACGTTTTGATGACCTTATCCAGCAATAGTGGGAGGGAAAAACTTAACTTTTTATCCAGGATGATCTTGCAGACACCTTGGGCATTCCTGCGAATGCCAAAAGGATCTTTGGATCCGCTCACTTCGACACCGACCCCGGTTGTCCCAACGATGGTGTCTAACTTGTCGGCGATAGCCAGGATCGCCCCGGTCATTGAGGAAGGAGATAGATCATCCAAACTTACAGGTTGGTAATGCTCGTAGATGGCTTTCCAAACAGAAGGTGAGTAACCTTCCTCTTTGGCATAAAGTCCTCCCATCTTTCCTTGCAGCGACGGGAATTCCCGCACCATTTCAGTCATCAAATCCGCTTTGCACAACTCTGCTGCGCCTGTCACAGCATTTTTTTCATCTTGGAGCTCCAGACGGTCTGAAAAGTAAGCCACTATTTTTTTCAATCTTTCTGACTTCTCTTGATAACTCCCTAAGTGCTCTTGAAAGACTATCTGATCCAACCTCATGGATTTTGCCTTGAGGGACGATTTCAAATCCTGCACCCAGAAGAATTTTGCATCCTCCATCCTTGCTTTCAATACCCTCTCGTTTCCCACCTGAATAAGAGATTTAGGATCTTTGAGTGCATCGGCTACACCTAAGAAATATGGCAACTGCTTTTTGCCTTTGAGAACAGAAAATAATCTTTGTCCCTCCCTCATAGCTGTACTCAACACTTCAAGGGGAAGTTTGAGATATTCCTGAGGAAAACTACCTAAAAAAACATAAGGATGCTCGACATCGTAAATGAGTTTTTCCAAAAGCTGTTCATCTGGGTGTAATCTTGCATCCAAATGGGCCAGCTTTCTTTCTGTTTGCTTCAAGATCTGTTTCCTTCTCTCTTCTGGATCGATGAAAACTCCGTTCTGTTTCAACTGAGCTTTGTAATCCGCAAAACTTTGAACGATGATTCTATCGGGGCTGAATATTTTATGCCCAGTGGTGTAATTCGTTGTGGAAGTCCCGTCGATATCAAAACGAAGAAGTTTCATATCGAAAAGACATAGAATATTTTTTATCGGACGAGAAAACCTGAACGATGAATCTCCCCACCTCATCATTTTCGGGAAACTGAGGGATGTGATGATGTTTGGCAGAATTACTTCGAGGATGTTACCTGTCGGCTTTCCCTCTTCGATCTTGTTTATTCCGATATAATCCCCTTTCCCTGTTTTTATGACTTCCAGATCTCTGATGTCCACTCCTTGAGATTTCGCAAATCCGGTAGCAGCAGGTGTTGCCGAACCGTCAGCAGAAAAAGCGACGAATTTAGGAGGGCCGATGATCGTTTCCCGCTTATCCTGTTGTTTCTCGACAAAATCCCCGAATAATATCAATCGTCGACAAGTTCCAAAGCTGCGAATTCTTCCAAAGCTACCCTTTCGATCAACGAGCTTATTCGCGATCATTCCTTCAGCCAAGCGATTTTCCAGCTGAACGAGAGCCCCCTTCACATGAGTTGGAGGCATCTCCTCGGTCATGATTTCCAGCAAAAATTCCATCAGGCTGAGATTGCCTCCGATGTGAATTTTTGAGCGATGTTGTTGACAACAACTCGGATTAGGGAAATCATCTTCACCCTTTCTGTCACGCTTATCGCCGTTCTTGCGTCTAACAGATTAAAAAAATGGGAACATTTTAAACACAAATCATAAGCAGGAAGCAGTAATCCTTTATCGACAAGCCTTTGCGCTTCTCTTTGGTATTTTTGAAAAGAATTCTGGAGCAACTTCACGCCGGCCTGGTTGAAATTGTATTCGGAGAACTCCTTTTCTTCTCGTGCTCTCAAATCACGATAAGTGACATCATCCGACCAATCCAAATCGAAGATGTTGTCCTTCTTCTCCAAGAACATTTCCAGTCTTTCTAAACCGTATGTGATTTCTACAGGTACGGGCGAGAGGTCGATCCCTCCCGCTTGCTGAAAGTAGGTGAACTGGGTGATCTCTAGACCATCCAGCAACACCTGCCACCCTACTCCCCATGCTCCGATAGTGGGAGACTCCCAATCGTCCTCATCGAAGCGTATATCATGGTCCTGGAGGTCGATGCCTAAAGATGCGAGACTGTCGATATACATCTTCTGAATATCGGAGGGAGCTGGCTTGATTATCACTTGGTATTGGAAGTGTTTTTGCACCCGGTGGGGATTTTCGCCATATCTCCCATCCGTAGGTCTTCGCGAGGGCTGGACATAGGCCACCTTCCAGTCTCGGTCATCCAAAACACGAAAAAAGGTATCCGGAGTCATGGTTCCGGCACCGACTTCGATATCGTAAGGCTGAGCCAGATAGCAGCCCTGATCCGCCCAAAATTTCTGGAGGGACATGATTAGATTTTGCAGACTCATTCTAGCGTTGTTACTCCCTCGTTATTTTTCGCTAGGCGTTTCGCGCCAGCGCAATACAGGATTTCTGGCCGCACTGGTCTCATCCAAACGCCTTACATAAGAAACATGGGGGGCATTTTTCAATAACTCCGGATTTTTTTTCGCTTCCTGGGCAATATTTTTCATGGCATCGATGAAACGATCCATCTCCTTTTTGGTCTCGGTTTCGGTGGGCTCTATCATCAAAGCCCCCTGAACAATCAGGGGGAAGGACATTGTGGGTGGATGCAAGCCATAATCTATCAGACGTTTTGCGATATCTATATTGGTCACACCATTCCGTTTTTGGAATTTATCTGAAAATACACATTCGTGAAGAGTGGGAGTCGGGTATTTGAGATCAAAATCCATTTCCAGGCTCTTCCGGAGGTAATTGGAATTCAAGACGGCGATTTCGGCGATTTCTTTCAATCCCGCTGGGCCAAGAGACAACATATAAGCCAAAGCTTTGACAATGACGAGAAAGTTGCCATTAAAGCTTCGGACTCGTCCAACACTTTTCGGCCGGTTATCGTTCAAACGAAGAATTCCATCTTTTTCTTCGATAACCGGGAGGGGAAGATGAGGTTCCAACTCCTTCACTACACCGACAGGTCCCGCACCAGGGCCTCCTCCACCATGGGGTGTAGAAAAGGTTTTATGCAGATTGAGATGGATGACATCTACGCCCATATCTCCTGGCTTGCAAATTCCGATGAGCGCATTCATATTGGCTCCGTCCATGTAGACCAAACCACCTTTGGAATGGACGATATCGGTTATCTTTTTTATGTCGGTTTCAAAAACTCCTAAGGTGTTGGGATTGGTCACCATCAAGGCCGCCACATCTTCAGTCATGTGCTCTGCGAGATCGGCAACATCTACAGCACCCTTTTCGTTCGATTTGATCTCTTGTATCTGGTACCCACAAATATGAGCGCTGGAGGGATTTGTCCCATGAGCCGAGTCGGGAATCAACACGACCTTCCTCGGATTCCCTCTCTCCTCCAAGAAGGCACGTATCATCAACATCCCGACAAACTCTCCTTGGGCTCCGGCAGCAGGTTGTAGAGTGAAGGCATCCATCCCCGTTATTTTTTTCAGGAGATCCTCGGCTATTTTGAGAATTCCCAGGCTCCCTTGCGTCAGTTTTTCCGGCGCATTCGGATGAGAGAGCAGGAATTCCTTTTTCGAGGCGAGTTTTTCATTGATTTTCGGATTATATTTCATGGTACAAGAACCCAGAGGATAAAAACCCAGATCGATGCAATAATTCGTTTGGGAAAGCCGGGTGAAATGCCTCACCACTTCCACTTCAGAAACCTCCGGGAATCCATCGATATCTTTTCTCGAGGGAATGGACTTCAGGAGATCGTCTTTTACACTCATATCCAGTTTCGGAAGAGGGAATCCCCTTTTTCCTTTGCCACTGATTTCAAAGATAAGCGGTTCGCGGATCATGTTTGTCACGAACATACCTCTTTCAATAGACCGACCAAACGGTCTATCTCTTCTTTTGTGTGAGACTCCGTGACACAAAGCAGCGCACAGTTCTCAAGCTCAGGATAAGCTTCAGCAACGGAAAGGCCTCCGATGACTCCCTTCTCGAGCAACGGGCCTTCGATCTCCGCCCAAGGTTTTTCAAACTCTAAGACAAACTCGTTGAAACACACACCTTGGAACCTAGGCTTTACCCCATCGACCCGGGCTACTTGGTCCAGAGCATAGTTGGCTTTCTGCAGGTTTTGCACAGCAAGATCCTTGATTCCTTGTTTTCCAAGAAGCTCCAAGAAAATGGTTGCCCTCAATGCACACCAAGCTTGATTGGTGCAGATGTTGGAAGTCGCCCGTTCACGCCTGATAAACTGTTCCCTTGTGGAAAGTGTCACGACAAATCCTCTTTTTCCATCCACATCTTTGGTTTCCCCAGCTATCCGCCCTGGGAACTGGCGCACAAATTCCTTACAGCAGCCCATGAAACCAAGGTAAGGCCCGCCATAACTCAGAGGGAGCCCGAAGGATTGTCCTTCTCCAGTAACTATGTCAGCACCGAGCTTCCCTGGAGCTTCCAGTAAGCCAAGCGATACAGGTTCCGCAACGACTACGATGGAAAGAGCTTGCCGCTCATGAGCAAGCGCAGAAATCTTGTCGAGATTTTCGATGATTCCAAAAAAATTGGGAGATTGGGTTACGACCGCCGATGTTTCTGAATCCAATTTCTCATCTAGATTTTCAAGATCCACTTCTCCCCTATTCGAAAATTCGATCTCTTCTACAGTTAAATTCAAATTTCTCGTGTATGTCTGTATGACTTCTCTGTATTGAGGGTGCACACTTTTAGCCACCAATATCTTGGGTTTGGATTTTAGCCTATTCGCCATCAATACGGCTTCTGCGGCTCCTGAAGCGCCATCATATAGAGAAGCATTCGCGATATCCATACCAGTAAGCTGGCAGATCAGAGTCTGAAATTCGAAAATGATCTGGAGAGTTCCCTGGCTTACTTCCGGTTGGTAGGGAGTGTAGGGGCTTATAAATTCTCCACGGCTGCTCAAGTAATCGACAACGCTGGGTATCACGTGAGAATAAGCTCCGCCTCCTAAAAAGGAGAGGAACTCATGACATGAATTCTGGCGGGCGATCCCATCCATCCATCGGACGAGTTCTGGTTCTGTCAACGGATCCGGAACATCCAGGGATTTTTCGATCTTCAGATCTTCGGGGATAGAACGGAAGAGTTCTTGGATCGAGGATATACCGATCCTGGACAGCATGTCCTTTTTGTCTTTCTCACTGAGAGAGATGTAACTCATGCTACTCTTCCAATCCCTCCAAGAATTTTTCGTATTCCGATGCAGACATCAATTTTTCCAATTCTGTCTTATCCTTGACTTTAATCTCAGCTATCCAACCTTTGTCATGAGGATCCTCATTGACAAGTTCAGGGGAATCATTCAATTCCTCGTTTATTTCGATGACTTCGCCAGATATCGGGGAAAAGATATCCGATACAGCTTTGACAGATTCGATCACACCCATAGATTGATGAAATTCCAATTGCGCCCCGGACTGAGGCAATTCCACATATACGACATCTCCGAGTTGTTTTTGCGCAAATTCCGTAATCCCCACTCTTGCTTTATCGCCATCGATTTTTACCCACTCGTGATCTTTTGTGTAATAAAAATTATCAGGATACATGAAAATCCTCCTCTTCTTAATGAAAGTATTTAATTATTGTTCTACTACTTTTTTGTAGAAAGGAGTAGGCACGACCTGTGCTTCGACCTGTTTTCCCCTTATTTCGATAGAAATTTCTGTCCCGATTTCTGTAAATTCAATCGGGAGATAGGTCAATCCGATACTCTTTTGCAAAAAAGGAGAAAAAGATCCAGATCTTACTTCGGCAACTTTTTTATCATCTAAAAAAATCGGATAATGAGGCCGTGCGATCCCTCTTCCGATCAATTCAAATCCGACGATCTTTTTTTGAATTCCATCCTCTTTCTGCTTGAGCAGAGCTTCCCTACCTAGAAAGTCTCCCTTCTTGAATTTGATGAGCCATTGCAATCCCGCTTCGAGAACGGTTGTGCTCTCATCGATATCGTTGCCATAAAGCATGAGGGTCGCCTCCAGACGGAGGGTATCTCGGGCTCCTAGACCTATGGGAAGAAGACCATAAGCCCTTCCCTCTTCAAGGATGGCCTCCCATATTCTTTCAGGATTTGGAGAGAGCGTATAGATCTCAAATCCATCCTCACCGGTATATCCCGTCCGAGAAACAATGGCCTCCACACCGGACACAGTGCCCTTTTCCACCCCGAAGCTCGTCATATCCTTCAGTTCGATCTCTGTTAATGGCTGGAGAATTTTAGGGGCTTCAGGGCCTTGTAAAGCCATTTGTGTATAATTATCGCTTTGGTTCTGCAGCTCTACATCAAAGCCTTGCTTGTGGCTGAGTACCCACTGGAAATCCTTTTCCGTATTCGCAGCATTGACCACGAGAAGATAGACATTCTCATCCAGGCAATAGACAAGAAGGTCGTCCACGAAGGTTCCTTGAGGTGTGGTCAATGCAGAATACTGGGCTTTGTTTTTATCAAGGCGCGCCGCATTGTTGGGCGTAAGAAATTGCACAAAATCCAAGGCCTGATTTCCCGATATGACAATTTCTCCCATATGACTTACATCGAATAAACCCGCGTGCTGGCGCACCGCCATGTGTTCCTGGATAATGCCTGAATACTCGATGGGCATTTCCCACCCAAAAAATTCGACGAACTTTGCCCCTGCTTTTTCATGGGGTATATAAAGGCGAGTTTTTTTCATGTCGTCCCTCTACAAAATGTATTTACTACCATATAATAATCGGATATGCAAGCTTACCTGTCCCCATTTTTTTTAAAATTTGCTATAATGAATGGCTGCAGATGATACAGTACAAAGTCGCCCTCAAAGAAAAAATCCTTCAAACATTGATGGAAAAATATCCCCTGAACGAATCCCTGCTGGAGATATCCTATACCCCTCATGCAAAAATGGGAGATATTGCCCTTCCCTTCCCGCTTCAATTAGCCAAAGAGATGAGAAGACAACCGCGAGAGCTTGCGACAGAGATCGTTTCTCTCTTGTCCGACCTGCCCGGTATCGATAAAATCGAGGTGGCAGGACCCGGCTTCATAAATCTTTTCTTGAACCGCAAGGATTTTTTTCTCTCCCAGATCACAGCCCTTGAAAAACCGACTTTCCAGCCAGAAGAGAAAAAAATCATCATCGAACACACCAATATCAATCCGAACAAAGCTGCTCACGTGGGCCATCTAAGGAATGCTGTTCTGGGAGATACTTTAGGAAGGTGCCTGAAATACAAAGGGGAAAATGTAGAGATACAAAATTACATCGATGATACCGGCATACAGGTTGTGGATGTCACCTATGGCTTTATGGACATGAAAAAAATGGATCTGGATGAAATCCGGGGAATCGAGGGAAAATTCGATTATTACTGTTGGGACCTGTACACCCGCGTTTCTTCTTATCTGGAAGAACATCCCGAAGCACAATCCCGGAAATCCGAAATATTACAAAAGATCGAAGAAGGAGAATCCCCTGAAGCCGAAATCGCCGAGCATATATCCAGACGAATCATTAAGGCCCATCTTGCAACCATGAAACGCATCGATGTCAGCTATGATGTTTTGCCGTGTGAAAGCAGCATACTCGGTCATAAATTCTGGGACAAAGCCTTTTCACTCTTAAAAGAAAGAAAGGCCATCTATCTTGTGGATGAGGGTTTGAACAAGGACTGTTGGGTTATGAAGCTCGAAGATGATGATGAGAGAGAAAAAATTATCGTTCGTTCCGATGGAACGGTCACCTACGTGGGAAAGGATATTGCCTACCAACTGTGGAAATTCGGCCTTCTCCAAAAAGATTTCACCTATGAGCCGTTCACCAAAGACAATGGCAAAACCATTTGGATAAGTACGGCAGAATCCAAACGAACGGCCCCTTCCTTCGGGAATGGGACACTGGTTTATAATGTCATCGATACTCGCCAATCCTATTTACAGAAAATCGTCGTTCAAGGCCTAAAATCCTTGGGTTATTTGGATCAGGCAAAAAAATCCATCCATTATTTTTATGAAATGGTCGCGCTCTCCCCCAAGAGTTTAGAGGAACTGGGTCAAAAGGTGTCCTCGGAGGATGAAAAGAGGGACTTCTTGGAAGTCTCAGGGAGAAAGGGACTGGGAGTGAAAGCGGATGATCTGCTAGACAGGCTGGAACAGAAAGCTTTTCTGGAAGTAGAGAAAAGAAACCAGGACCTTTCATCAGATCAGAGAAGGTTAATTTCCCGGCAGATAGCAACCGGGGCTCTGCGTTATTTTATGCTGAAATTCGCCAGGAACTCGATCATCGTGTTCGATTTCGAAGAAGCCCTGAGTTTCGAAGGAGAGACAGGTCCCTACCTGCAGTATTCCCTGGTCCGGATAAACAGCATTTTCCGTAAACTCAAAGAAAAAGAGAATTTCGAAGCAAATAACCTTTCCGCTTGTAAATCCGATCTAAATTTAGCCCTGGACAGTCTTTCGGAACAAGAACTAGAAAATTTTTGGGAGCTGGTCTTTTACGCTTCCCAGTTCGAGGAGGAGCTCCAACATTCTGTCCGTTCCCTGGAATTTTCCCATTTAGCAAAATTTGCGTTCAATCTCTGTCAAAAATTCAATGCCTATTATCACAAATACTCCATCCTCGCAGAAAAGGACAAAAACACTAAGTCCATGCGCATTTGGACCATTCAATACGTCAGGGAAATCTTGGGAAGAGTCCTTGCACTCATGGGTATCCCCCAACCAGAGAGGATGTAACGTTTTTTTACGGGCAAAAGTTTAAATAAAGAAGCCAAAAACAAAATTAGGAATGGAGGTAAAAGAAACTCAAAAATGATAGAAGTGGAACATCTTTTTAAAAAGTATGGAGATCTTTTGGCCATCCAAGACCTGAGCTTTACAGTCGAAAAAGGACACATATGGGGACTTCTCGGCCCCAATGCGGCTGGAAAAACCACAACCATGCGAATTCTCACCGGGTATTTGCCTGCAACCGATGGAAAGGCGACAGTCGCTGGATATGACATATTCGAACAAGCTAACGATGTCAAACGGATCATGGGCTATCTCCCCGAGAATGTGCCCCTCTATCCGGAAATGACGGTCCGGGCTTTTCTTCATTTCGTTGCCGAGATAAAACAAATCCCTGCCACGAAAAGAAAAGAAGCCGTCGAAAGATCCATCTCCCTCGGTGCCCTTGAGTCGGTACAGGGAAGACTTATCAAAAATATATCCCGAGGCTTCAGGCAGCGTGTGGGTATCGCCCAAGCTTTGATCCATGATCCTCAGGTCCTCATATTGGATGAGCCGACCATAGGTTTAGACCCTGCCCAGATCATTGAAATCCGTCAACTCATCAAGACCCTCAAGGGAGATCACACGATCATTCTTTCCACCCATATCTTGGCAGAGGTGACTCAAACCTGTGATGGGGTAGTCATCATCAATGAAGGAAAACTCATGGCCTCAGGATCGTTAGAGGAGCTCACCGCATCGCTGCAGGAAAAGGATGGTGTTTTCCTCAGGCTTAGAGAGGGAGGAAAAGAGAAAGTGGAACACTTTAAAAACATTCCTGGCGTGGATAATGTAACGATCCGGGACGATGGATATTGCATCGAATGGACTCGAGGTAAAGACAGCCGCGACGATATCACACGCTATATCGTAGACAGGAACTGGGGGCTACTGGAAATGAGGTCTTTGGCCATGGATATCGAGGAGCTCTACCTCAGAGTCATCACTGGGAGGACAGAACAATGAGTAACATCTGGGCTGTATGTAAAAAAGAAATAAAATCCACCTTTACCTCCCCGATCGCCTATGTCGCCATAACTGTATATCTCGTCCTTGTCGGATTCTTTTTCCATAGCCTTATCTGGTGGTTCAACACCCAGTCTATGCAGATGGCTCAAAATCCTTACTACCTCCAACAGATGAATATAAACCAGATGGTCTTTTCTCCTCTATTCCATAACATCAGCATCATCCTGCTGCTGATGATCCCTTTATTGACTATGCGTCTATTTTCCGAAGAGAAAAAGATAAAAACAGATGAGCTCCTTTACACATCTCCCATTTCGATTAACCAGATCATTCTCGGCAAATATTTTGCCAGTTTGTTTGTCCTGCTGGTAATGTTATTTCTGACAGGAATCCTTTCATCGCTTACATTCGTGTTCGGAAATCCTGAACTGAAACCCATTCTGATCGGATATTTGGGCCTGTTTTTGATGGGGGCAGCCTTTATGGCCGTGGGCATCTTTTTTTCATCTGTGACGGAGAACCAGATCGTGGCCGCTGTTTTGACATTTGGATCTCTCCTGCTATTCTGGGTCTTGAATTGGGCCTCCTATTCCGCAGGAGGCATATGGAGAGAGGTCCTCAATTATGTCTCCTTCTTTCAACATTTCGATGACATGACCAAAGGAATCCTGGACACAACAGATCTTGTCTATTACATCAGCTTTATCTTTTTGGGAATGTTCCTCACACACTCAGTTATCCAGTCGAGAAGGTGGAGGTAGAAAATGGAAAAAATCAAAAAAAACCTTAATTATATCGCACTGGCGATGATAGCGCTGGCCATCGTGTCATTTCGCATCTGGCCCTATAAAAAAGTAGCGCCTGCCATCCTCTTCTCCCTTGGAATCATAGCTCTTATCACGTATATCGTGATAAATCTGGCCCTTTTAAAGCAAGGATTTAAAAGAAAGTCATTCATTTATTCCAGCAATTTGCTTCTTGTGATAGTCCTCGTGCTCGGCATTTTGACCATAATCAACTACTTCTTCGCCAAACACCACTACAGAATGGATTTCACCGAGACAAAACTCCATAGTCTCTCTGATCAATCGGTTACAGTTCTTAAAGGACTGGACGATGATCTCAATATCAAACTTTTTTTCCGTGAAGGGAACTATGGTCGAGCAGGAATGGAACATCTGATGGAGATCTATTCCTACCACTCGAACAAGATCAAGTACGAGTTCATCGATCCGGATAAAAATCCCGGTTTGGTCAAAAGATACGAGGTCGCCGAGGACGGAACCACGATATTCGAAAGCGGAGAAAAAGAAAGTCGCATCACTTCCACCACGGAAGAAGACATCACGAATGCCATCATCAAAATAACGCGCGAAGGAAAAAAGGTCATATATTTCCTCGAAGGCCACGGAGAAGCAAGCTTAGAAGATACTGGAGACAATGGATATTCCATCGCCAAAGCCGAGCTGGAAAAGTTGGCCTATGAAGTCAAAAAGCTTCCTCTGGCTCTCGAAGATAATTTTCCCGAGGATGTTTCCCTTCTTATCGTTCCTGGACCGCAGAAGGACCTTCTCCCCAACGAGCTGGATACCATAAAGTCCTACATCCACAGAGGGGGACGGGTATATTTCATGATCGATCCAGAAACCGCGCCTGGTCTGACACCCTATCTTGCAGAATTTGGGGTGAAACTGGAGAACGATTTGATAGTCGATACCGTATCCCGGCTACTGGGAGGTGATTATTTCATGCCTGTGGTCAACGAGTACGAAACCCACAGCATAACGGATAAATTCCGGTACGCAACTTTTTTTCCCTATGCCAGGTCTGTTACCCCCTCTGAAGAAAAACCCGATGGCATCACCGTCGAATCCATCGCAAAAAGCAGTCAAAATTCTTGGTCAGAACGCCAATTGGATGAACAAGAGGTCACTTTTAACAAGGACAGCGATGTCAGCGGTCCTGTTTCCTTGGCTGTGGTCGCCACCATCCAGGCGAAAGAAGAAACACAAAAGGAAACGGAGAAGGAATCAACGGAACAAGAAGAACAAAAACCTCGGGATGTCAAATCAGATCAACCTGAGGGAAGAATAGCTGTTTTCGGCGACTCCGATTTTGTGACCAACAGATATTATTACCTATCAGGCAACGGGAACTTTTTCCTAAACACGGCCAACTGGCTCACAGAAGAAGAGGACCTGATCTCGATACAGTCCAAAACTTCATCCCCGCGTACGATCCAACTCAGTCCTTCTCAAGGGAGGTTGATCTTTTTCATTTCGCTTGTCATTCTTCCGCTATTGGTGTTGATCACCGGTGTTTCTATCTGGGTAAGGAGAAGATCTCTATGAAGTTCAGGACCACACTTCTTTTGTTCGGCCTTTTCATCCTGTTGTTAGTCGCTGTGTATTTTTTCGAATCCAAGGGAAAGGGAGATATCGAAAAAGATATGCTTGTCTCCGTTTCCACAGAAAACGTCGAAAAAATAATCTTCACCACTGAAGTGCAGACTATTCAATTTCAAAAAGAGGGTGAGGAATGGTTGATTACGGATCCGATCGAAGCCAAGGCAGATAAGTATGAAGTCAACCGCTTGGCTGACGATTTCACCAACCTCCGGATCGAAAGAGTTGTGGAGGAAGAGCCTTCTGACCTTGAAAAATATGGTATCCCCCAGAAACAAGTGGAGCTTTTTTTCAGCGATCGGGAAGGTTCGGAGAAAATTCTGATCGGGTCGGAAAATCCCCTGGATAACACTTTTTTTGCGAAAAAAGCTGAAGAAACAAGGGTGGTCTTGATCCCCAGTAGCCTAAAAAGCCTGCTGGAGAAAAAAGTTTTCGATTTTCGGCAAAAAAATATCTTCCAATTCGAATCGGATCAAGCGATGAGCGTGAAACTCAGGGCAAATGGTATTCAATGGGAGGCAGAAAAAGAGGAGGAGGATTGGTTCCTCAGAAAGCCAGTCAACGCTCTTGCTCAAAAAAGCAAGATCAACGACATCCTGTACGCCCTGTCCAATCTTAAGGCAACAGCATTTCTGTCGGAAAAAAAGCAAGATGAGGAAATCAAAAAATACGGATTGGATAAACCGGACTATGAAGTCGAGATCGACTTCCCGGTCGAGAACAAGCGGGTGACTTTTTTCATCCATAAAAAAGAGGATAAGATCCATGCAACCTCGTCTATCTCTGCGAAGATTATCCAGGTGGAGGAAACCATTCTTGACGATCTCAAAAAAGAGCCGGGTGAACTCCGGGATAAGGAAGTGGCAGACTTTTTTACCTGGGAAGTGAGCAAATTACAAATACACAAAGGAGAAACATCCCTGGTATTGACGAAGGATGATGAAGAAAAATGGAATTTCGAAGAACCAAAACTCCAGGGGACAGATGAGGAAAAGATACAATCATTCCTCAGAAAATTGGAAGCGCTGGAGAGCCAGGAATTCGTGGATCCACCTCTGAATCTCGCCGAGTTTGGTCTAGATGTTCCCCAGGCCGAAGTCAGAATATGGTCAGGTAAAAAAGAAGCCATTAAGGAATTGATGATTCAAATAGGAAAAGAGGACACAGAATCCAACACAGTATTCGTGAAAAACAGCCGATTCGAATATGTGTTCAAGGTGGATTCCAGTTTTCTCGAAGAATTTCCAGAAAAAGCAGAAGACTGGAAGATTTCACTCGAAGAAGAGAAAAAAGAAGAAAAAGACTAGATCTTTTTGATGACCACCACTGTCTGGTCATCCATCTGTTCGGTTCCAGCAGTAAAAGAGGTGACTTCATCTTGGATTTCTTTGATCAGATCAGACGCCGAAAGTTTGAAATTCTTTTTTAAAAACTTGATCAATTTATCCTCTTCGAATTCCTTGTTTTCTTTATTGCGGCTCTCCGTTATCCCGTCGGTGAATAAAAGGGTCGTGTCCCCCGGATTCAACATAATGTTATGCGCTTTGTACTCGATATGAGGAAACATACCCAGGCACAACCCGCAGCTTTCCAATCTGTTGATATTTCCCCTTTTATCCAAAACAATCGGAGGATTATGTCCGGCATTGACAAATTTCAGCCCGCCACTCTTCATATTCAAATCGCAAAAGAAAAATGTGATGAAGCTGTTGATCGCAGAACTTTTATGGATAAAGTCATTCAATTTTGCTGCCATTTTTTCGATGTTATAATGGATGTGGACTTCTGAGTGGAGAGATGCTCTCAAGGAGGCCATGAGGAGTGAGGCACTGACTCCCTTGCCCGAGACATCAGCAATAGTGATACCCAAGCGGTCCGATCCGATCGGGATATAATCGTAATAATCTCCACCGACCTGATAACATGGGATCATATAGCCTGTTATGTCGAAACCTCTGCATTCCGGGGTTTGCTTCGGCAGAAAATCCATTTGGATCTGAGCTGCTAGAGAAAGCTCCTTCTCCATCTTATCCCTTTCTCTTTCCACTTCGATTTGCCTGGAATTCTCGATTTTTACCGCAGCTAAGTTGGCCAACAGGGTGAGGAGCTTCATATCCTCATCGGTAAAAGGCTTCAAAAGGGATATTCGGTCTGAATAGATGATGCCGATGATCTCCTTGTTGTTCCACAATGGCACGCACACAGCCGAATGTATGTTCATCTTCACGATGCTGTCTCTGGATTTGAACCGAGGGTCAGCCTGAACGTCGGAAATCAAGACAGAAGAATGCTTATTCATCACCATATTCACGATGCTTTGGCTCACCAAAATCCTTTGATCCATCAGGCGCTTGTTGTTTATCCGGATGACCTTAGGGATAAGTTGAGCTGGATTTCCTTCCTTCAACATCAAAATTCCCCGGTCCATTGGGAGGTTCTCCCCAATAAGATCCATGACATGGTCCAGCAATTCATTCAACGGCATATGCAAAACCAGGGCTTTGCTGACTTCGCTTATGACAGAAAAGGACCTGTGTTCTGTTTTGATTCTATCGATATCCAGGTCCTTTGACGCCGCCCTTATGGTCGTGCTGATATCCGGCTTTTTTAGGGCATCTTTCAAGTGCATAATGGTGTTGATGTTGGCAGAAGATGGGCCTGCATCTGTCATTTCGACATTTGTGGAAAGTTCTTTATCGAAAACGATCCGCGTGGAACCGATCAATATTTCATCCCCTTTGTTCAGTTCTGTCTCTCGCTGGATTCTTTTGCCATTCAAAAATGTCCCATTTTTGCTGTTATTGTCCCTGACCATGTATCGGGAATCTTTAGGGTAAATCAGAGCGTGGTGGCCGGAAGAGAAGGGATCCTGAATCGGGATGTCATTGTCTCCGGACCGACCAAGAGAAATTTTCTCATCCTTCAGGGTATACTGGAAAAACTCCCCCTTTTTTGGATAAACAAATAGTCTAGGCATTTATCTTTTCTAATCGATTATATGCTCAAAAAACTTGGATTTCAAGGGATTTCGGCCTTTTCCAGCTCCTTGAGCATCTTCTTGCATCGCTTCACTTTCTCGTCGAAGGAAATATCTTCGATCAAAGGGAAAATATAATCCCTCCATTCTTTCTTCAATATGTTGTCGAGAAGTTCACACGAATAATCGATGGATCTTTTTGTCCCAGCTGTGATGTTTTGATACGCCTTGAGGATATCTCCATGAGGATAGAGGAGACTCAATAATTCAAAGATATGCTTGAGGGACCGGGCCAAGCTGTTTTCAAAATCTGTCATGAGGTCAGCCTTTCTGGCATCCCCCATTAAATCATACATTTCAATCAGAATCAGGTAGCTCTTTTTAATGATGGAGTTAAGCTTTGGTTCGATATACCGAGGAAGGAATCTTAATTTTGGATCTTTTGTTCGCAAATTGAACAAGGCTTCGATAATCTCTGCTTCTGTTTGGGCCTTGTCTTTTATCAACTCCATAGCCATCAGATCTGCTGCCTGCTGAGATCCAATCCGAACCATGATATCGGGGATGGCCTTCCGGATCTTAGGGTCCACCTCGCTGTCCGCTAAATAATCTTTCAGGGTTCCCAAAATCTTCGATCCGTATTCTACCAATGCAACGCCTGCTACCCTCCCTGTCATGGGATTTTTAAGCTGCCTTATGATAATGGGAACGAATATCCTTTTTTTGAGCTTCTCAGCGCTCTCCAGCGCATATCGGCGCACTTCTGGAGAAGTTTCCTTCAGGAGTCTGATCAAATGAGAGACGAGTTTAGAACTTGGGTCCATCATACCGATCACTTTTGCCGCTTCCATTTTTGCGATATCGGCCTCTTTATTTTTTTCGCGAACGATATTGTCTATCTCCTCCTCCATCAACTCCTGATAGACATCCAAGGACATGATCTCCTTTATCTGAGAATCGAGATGATCCGCTTCGATAGCATCGTCCATATCTGGCAAGAGAGCCTCTCCATCCAATTCTAGGAGGGAATCCATGGAGCATGCTCGAATCTCATCGCATTTGCTCGAGATAATCCTTTTAACTTCTGGACTCAATTTTTCGCTCTTTATGAGATCGAAAATATTCATCGCATACAAAACAGAACTCCTGTTCCTATTATGAAGAGTGTCAAAAACCAATTTCGTCATATCTATATCGATCTTTTCGCTGATGAATTTGTCCGCATCCTGCCACTTGATCTGCAGATTCTTTTTAACAATACCTATATATTCCTTAGTCACAATCCAATTAAGCCCTAACCAAATGATAATAAAAAAGATAACGATAAAGCTGATTTCCTGAACAGTAAAATCCAGTAAAGTAAAAAAAAGCAGCAACAAACCAGCAGCCAAGCCTTTTGCAAATTTGTTCACGAACAGATCGATAAACACCTTGGCTTTGTATTTGATATCGGGTGAAACAGGAATGTAGAGCAACTCGCGGACAGATTGGCTAAGGGAATGAGCTAGGCTTTTATCTGCCCCTTTGAGGATAACGATCCAATAGAGCAAGGCCGTGAGAGGCACAAAAAACACAGCCACTGTACCTATCAATAAAACCAAAGGAGTGATGAGAATGGCCGCACGGATTCCAAAATTTTTAAGTATTCGGTTTGTGGTCAATACATGGAGCAGATATGAAATGACTAAAAGAACGGAAAAAAAAGCGCCGAGAAAGGCCGTCCTCGTGTCCAATTCCCGAAAGCTTTGCTCTACAACGCTGTTGAACTGAAAATCGATCAGTGTGGTAACGATAATGCCAGAAGCCATTATCCCGCCAAGGATAACCAGATGTCGATTCTTTACGAACATTTGAAAGCCCTTTCTATAACCGCCCAGTTCTCCTTTTTTCCCTGGCTCACGCTCTGTGGCTGTAGTTCCTTTCGATTTTTTCAATCCCCGCAAAGAAATCACTAAGATCAGGCACACACTCAAAAAGACAGGACAGGCCAACAATAAGTCTTCGGTCCCGATTATCCTGATCAGTGAACTGGCTAGAAGAGCTCCCACGATTCCTCCCAATAATCCACCACTCACCAGAAATCCGATCAATCTTTTGGCTTGGCGTGGATTGTAAGCATCATTGACAAGAATCCAGAATTGGATGACCGAGGTAGCTGTGAAGACATCCGCCCAAAACCAAAAAGCCAAGGGAAGCCATTTCAACTCTATCTTGAAAAGCCACCAGAACCCAAAAAGACTGACGATATAAAATGCCAAACTGATCGAAATGTAAAGCTCCCGGTTCATCCTGTGTATAAATTTGGAATTCAATGTGACGACAAATCCTATCAACAGGGCAGTCAGCATGTATGCGAAAGGAAGTTTTTTAAAGGTAAGCCATTCGAGAAATAAAGATATTTTAACCGTCTTGACGATCAAAGCAGACGCCGCCACCAGGAAAAAATAGACAAACAAAAAAAGTGCGGACACAAACTCATCTCGTCGGACATCCACAAAACGGGATACAATTTTATAGAGGAGGGGTATATTCATCCGTCCTTACTAAAATTCCGGGAACTCTTTCCTCAGCGCCAGGCAAGCCTTCACCCTATCCTTTGGGGAAAGATCCTCCACTATCGGCAAAATGGCATCTCTAATTTCTTTTTCCAAAATGTTATCGAGAAGCTCAACAGCATAAGCCACTGAATTTTTCGTCCCAGTTTGTATATTCTGGAATGCTTTGACAACATCCTCATGAGGATAGATCAATCCTAGCAGTTTGAAAATGTTCACCATAGACACATCCAATTCATGAGACATGGGCCCGGTGATCTCTGCATCCTGTCCTCTGGATTCCGCTTCATGGAATTTTACAAAAAGTTCATAGTAGGATATGATCTGCTGTTTTATTTTATTTTTTATGGTCTTGATGGAAAACTCTATGTCCAACGTCTCCGATCGAAACCTATCTAGCGCATCGATAAGCTCTGTATCCATGTCCTGTTTGTCCTTGGCCATCTCCCATAGGATAAGATCTGCCGCTTCTTGATTTCCGATATGAGCCAATATGGGAACGATGGCTTTGCGCATTTCCACATTTTCCGTAGGATCCCCAAGATAATCGGAAAGTATCCCTGATATCCTTGCCCCATATTTTTCGAGGGCTGTTGACGCATCGCCTTGTATGCGAGAATCCTCCAAGCTCTGGATAAGAACCGGAACATATTCCCTTTTCCTGATTTTAGACATGCTCTCGATGGCATACCTCCGGACCTCCACTGAATCGTCCGTGAGGAGCTCCTCGAGCTTATCCACCATCGGAGAATCCGGCGGCAGGAACCCGATACCTTTTGCCAGCTCCATCTTTGCCGTTTCGGCATTCTTCCCTTTTTCTGCAAGAATTTTTTCGATGTATTCCATCATCACATCCTCATATACATCGAGAGACATGATATCCTTTATTTCCTCATTCAACATCTTTGCACTGTTGTCCTCCTCACTCCTCTGTAGCAGAGCGGTTGAGTCGGCTTCAAAAAATGCGCCGAATGATGAAAGAGCCGTTTTTTCAGGCTTTTCGTCGAGCAAATCTCTGATCTCTGGCGTAAGCTTTCCAAGTTTCATCAGTTCGAATAAATTCATGGCATACAGATCCTGACTTCGGTCTTTGCTCTCCAATGTATCAAAGATCAATTTTGTGTAATCCACATCCAATCCTTCCTCAACCATCCGATCTGCTCTCTTCCTTGGAGAGGGTATCTTTTGTTTAATCGAGTTGACGTATTCCTGGCTCGCTTTCAAGGTAAACACGATCCATCCGAAAATCAACACAACCGAGACGAAGCTCACGACTCTCACGAGCTCTTTGTAGTCTTGAATACCGAAAGACATGATGATTAAAAGAACCACTGCACCCAATCCTTTAGAAAACCTATCCACGAACATTTCGATAAAAACAATGGCTTTATACTTGATATCCGGGGAAATCGGGATATAAAGGAGCTCTCGTGCAGATCTGTTGATAGAATAGGAAAGACTCTTATCGCTTCCTTTGATAACGATGGCCATAACGAGACTTGCAAATACTCCTATGCCCGAAAAACAAAACAGCAAGATCAAAGGATAGAGCAGCAGACTTATCCGCACACCATACCGTTTAAAAAGGTTGCTCGTCGTCAAAATCGAAAGCAAAAAGGCAAAAACCATCAATCCCGCATTGAAATATCCAAAAAAACTGGTGAGATTTCCTGTATCGCTATTCTGAACGATTGTTTGGAACTGGAAATCAATAAGAGTGGACACGACCAAAGTTAGAATCACGATTGTGGAGATAAATCTTAAATAATTGTGTTTTTTAACTGTATTATAACAATCACGAAATCCCGGCTTGGATGTCGTTTCTCCTTCACCTTCACTTCTTTTTTTCAGTTTCTCCTGTTCAGGATGCTCTTTCTTTTGCCACCTGAATATCATGTACACAAAAAGAGTGGAGAGGGAGAGCATACCGGCCGAAAGAAAAAGCAAGTTATAATCGACATTTTCCTTTGCTAAAAGTCCCGCCAGTCCCCCTCCAATAAATCCTCCTAAAATTCCCCCGCTTATAAAAAAACCACTCAGTCTCTTGAACTCTCTAGGATTCAGAATATCATTCACCAAAATCCAAAATTGGGTATTGAGAACGATGATGAAAATATTGGCCCATACCCAAAAAATAAGGGGTAATCCCTTCCAACCGATACCTGAAAATATTCGAAAAACCAGGCAAGAAACGAAAAAGAAAAGTATGCTGACTGTTATCAATTTGTACCGAGAGAATTTCACCTGGATCCTCGAATGGAGACCGACAACAAATCCGATGATAAAAGCTGTCAACAAATAGACCACCGGCAACCACTGATACCCCAACTCTTCGAGCAGACTAGCATTCCTGATGGGTTTGACAACGTTATAAGCAGCTATCACAAAAAAGAGATAGAAAAAAAGAAGGAAAGATATCTTCAGTTCGCTAGGTTTGATTTTTATGAATCGGGAGAAAGTCCGCAGTATCCCTGTTTTTGCCATGTGCAGACTCTAAGGTCCCAGAGTCATAGGCTGGCTTACTCTCCCATGAAGCTATTTAAGGCCAATTCTTCTTCATCAAAGATCTCGAGGACCTTTGTGAGCATGGTCACTTGGAACACGAGGTAGAGTTTCTTGGAAATTTTGGCGATCTTGAGTTTGCCCCCCAGATTATGAGTGGAAATGTAGCTAGCTAAGATCTCTCCGACTCCAAAGCTATCGATGAATTCGACATCTTTAAAATTGAGTAAAATATTTCTCTTTCCCACATCCAGCTGGTCTTTCACCAATTGATGGAGTGTGACATCCATCACGTCGGATCTTCGTATCTCGCCCTCTATATCAAAAATGACGATATTATCTTTTTCTCTTGCATGAATTTCCATTTTCTCTATTTTCCCATATATGTCTATTTTCTCTTTAGCTTTTACCAAAAGAGATATTCAAAGTCAATAAATTTATCAGGGTTTTCTTTTTTAGATTTTAAGCTATAATGTCTAAAGAGACTGCGTACAGAAACATAAAATGCATTCTCTTCAAGGAAAAAAAGGATATGATATTTAGCCTTCCAAAAAAAACGACAAAAATCTTCATTTTGTGTATCTTCCTTTTCAGTCTCAACATCTTCCTCCTCTCAGGAACAGCTCAATATATATGGAATGATATCGATAGAATCATTGCCGTTGGTGATATTCACGGCGACTACGATAATTTTGTCAAAATCTTGAAATCAGCTGGTTTAGTCGATGATTCGCACAAATGGAAGGGAGGAAAAACCCATCTCGTACAGACAGGCGACATCCTGGATAGAGGAGATCACGCAAAGGAAGTTCTAGATCTCATCATGAGGCTGCAAAAAGAAGCCGAAGAGGCCGGGGGAAAAGTGCATGTCCTCCTGGGAAACCATGAAGAGATGAACATCACGGGTATAGTATTCCGGCAACCTGAATACGTATCCCCTAAACAATTCGCTTCCTTTCTTCCTGATGATTTCCGCAAAAAAAAAGAGGATGAATTCAGAGCACAACTGCAAAATCTATCCGAAATCGAAGCCAATTCTGACACATCCCTTATGGATTCCTATTTGACAACAAAATGGAAGGAAACGATGAAGGATGAAGAAGTCCAAAGATTGTATGTGAATACGTTCAACGACTATTACGGGCGATGGTACATCGAACAGAATTCCGTGATCAAAATCAACGATATTCTATTCTCCCACGGCGGAATAAGCGAAAGATACGCCGATTGGCCGATACAAAAAATCAATGATACGCTTCGAGATGAGCTGAACACACACCGGCTTGCTATTAAAAGAGGGCTCACGCCGAGAATGAAACGACAGATACTCTACATGCCAGATTCTCCTCTATGGAACAGAGATTTGGCTCTCAAAAATGAACAATCTTACCAGAAGGTCGTGAACAGAATCTTGAAAAATTTTAACGCAAAAGTCATGGTCGTCGCTCATACACCGCCGGGAAGCCCTGTTATACCCGAAAGTGAACAGGAAGAGGTCAATTATAGGACTCGGTTCGCTCAAAAAGTATGGATGATCGATACCGGAATTTCCGATTACTATTACGGTATCATGAGCTATCTCAGTATCGTGGACGGAGAATTCACGATGACGGAATGGAGAGATACAGAGTACGCAGAAGGGCCTTCTTTCGAGCCAACCAAAATCACTCCGGTCGATGAGAGCCGTGAAGACGTGGAATATTATCTCAAGAATGCCGCCATCGTCAATGTCTACAAAGGGGCCGTTCCCGGAAGAACGGCTGCCTGGAAAATCGGCTTGGATGATGGAGAAATCAAAAGGAACGCCATGTTCAAAACCGTCGATGACAGACGGCCAGCGCCCCTTCCTGAGAGCTATAAATACGAACTCGCTGCCTACGCGATGGATAAACTTCTTGATTTTCAAAAAATTCCGCCTATCTTAGAAAGAAAGATCGAAGATACCTGGGGATCCCTCCAGATCCGCATCGAAAACTGTATGACTTTGGATGAACAGCGAAGAAATGATCTCGCTCCACCCGATTCTCATGCTTTTAAAAACGCCCTGGATGAGATCAATATTTTTGAAAACCTGGTCTACAACGAAAGAAAAGAGCTGGATGACATCTTGATCCATAAAGAAAGCTGGAAAATATACCGAGTGGATTTTTCTGAGGCCTTCGATACTTCTCCAGATCTTATCCCCGAACAAAAGATCACGCGTTGTTCCAAAACGCTATATAATAATCTCAAGGAACTATCTGACGAGATGATTAAAGCTAGACTCGCCATTTTTCTCAATGAAGCGGAAATAGATGCCTTGCTCAAGCGGAAAGCTCTTATCATAAATACACTGAATAGATTGATCAAAGAAAAGGGCAAAGAAGCCGTCCTATTCTAGCTGCCCAGAAATTGTGCAATTCCTCATAAATTCAACAATATAAAGACTTTACAAGACATTTTTAACATTTTTCAACACCTTTTTTCACAAGAACAGCGGAAAAAAACTGAAAACGGGTTGACAATTTGTCCCATTCCATTAAAATCCAAATAGAAAATGAGACGGAGGGGATATCATGAATGAAAAATCTCCAGACATATTCCATAAGTTCCTAAGGCTGTTCACGGTCGTTCATCCGGGGGAAGCTCTCACTCTATTGCTCCTTGCGTTGAATGTTTTTCTGATTGGAGCATCCTACTCGATTTTGAAACCAGTCAGGAAAGGTCTCATTCTCACGGCTCATAGCGCTGAACAAGAAGCCTATCTTTACGCTATCGTCGCTGTTTTGCTGATATTTGTCGTGAAAATCTTCAGCACGCTCTCCTCCAAAGTCCCCCGACAGAAATTGATTTCTTCTGTAACGTTTTTCTTTATCTCCAATCTAATCGTGTTTTATATATTAAGAGAGACAGGTATTTCCATCAGTGTTTTAGGAGTTATCTTTTGGGTTTGGCTAAGTATTTTCAATGTTTTTATCATCGCTCAATTCTGGGCGTTTGCAAATGATGTCTACACTGAAGAGGCCGGGAAACGTCTGTTTCCGATCGTCATGTTCGGTCAGACTTTAGGATTTTATGCCGGTGCTCAGAGCACCTCTCTTCTTGTTAAACCACGAGGTCCTTTTTCGCCATTCCAACTCATGCTGGTAACTGGATTTATCCTGATGATTTGTATTTTGCTAACCCTGATCGTCCATAAAAGGGAAGTCACCAAATCCTCGAGGAAAATCCTCGAACAAAAAACAAATGAATCCGTCACCGAAAAAGCCGAGGAAAAACCACTCAAAAAAGGCGGCGGCTTTCGTATAATATTCCAGAGCAAGTACCTTTTCTTGGTCGCATTAGTCATTTTGTGTCTTAATTACGTCAACACTACAGGAGAATACATAAAATCCAGCGTGTGGCAGAAAACAACGACTGAAGCTATCGCGTCAGGAAAGATCGAAAATACAGCGGAAGCTAGGTCGGAATTCTACACAAAAACAGAATCTGATTTCACCTCAGTCGCGAATCTGTTGGCCATGCTCATCCAGCTCTTTTTGGTTTCCCGAATTTTCAAATGGTTTGGCGTAAGAGGAGCAATGCTCTTTCTCCCCTTCATCGCATTGGGGGGTTATTTTCTAATCGGTCTTGGCGCATCATATGCTGTTGTCAGATGGACTAAAACGGCAGAAAACAGCACGGACTATTCTTTGATGAACACCGTCAAGCAAGCTTTATATCTCCTCACGGACAGGGAAGCAAAATACAAAGCTAAGGCAGCCATAGACACGTTTTTCGTGAGAACGGGAGATGTTTTGGTGGCTTTGACAATATTTATCGGGACTACCTACTTTGCATTGAATTTGGAAAGTATTGCGAGACTAAACGTGGCGGTTGCTGTGATTTGGATAATTCTGAGCTTTTTGACTATCAAAGAGCACAAACGATTATCAGCGAAAAGAGTCGCCGATCAGCAAAATCCAAATGCCGAATGAATCGAACACAAAGAACAGCCTCCCCTATCGCAAATCCTTGACCTTCAGGATTCCGCCCGAATCCTGGGCGATGTACAAAAAGCCCTCATCGTCTCTGGCGATTCCTTCCTGATTATCCCCAACGAATGCATACTCTTTGACGATCCTGCCTTCGAGGGTTATCTCGACAAGGATGTTGTCCGCATCGTCCACCACATTCAACAATCGGGTTCGATGATCATAATACATGGCCGCAGGGTCGTCTAATTTCAGGGGCAAAACCCGAAGGATGTGGGCTTCCGCTGTCCGCTCCTGGCTGGATTTCAAAGGAATTTGGACTTCCATGACACAAGGGGGATCCCACTGGTTCCCGATATAAAATGTCCCCCCTTCCGGATGTTCTTTATCCTCCACGAATGCGATGGATTCGATTCCATTGTCAAAACGGTCCTCTCGCTTCTCGATATAACCGGGATTGCCTTCATACTCACGATTTAAAGGGAAGGAACGGATGACCTCCCTTTTTTCAGGATCGAACTCTAATATTATATCAGCTCCCTCTTTCACCAGATACAAAAGCCCTGACTCCGGATTGACTGTAACACCTTCAAGATCTCCCGGAATTGCTTTCCTGAACACGGGAGTGCCATCTTTTTCGATTTCCATAATCTCACCTTCATCGCTGACGACAAAAAGCGTTTTCCTCGTCGGATGAAAACAAATACCCGATGGCTCAGGGAACTCTTGATGATCTATAGTCCCGCCATACCCAGGCTCACCCAGCCACTGGTAGGGAAACCGGATGGTAGGAGAATACTTTGTATTCGAGCAAGCCGCCAGAAAAAACAGGAATATCAACACCCAAATTTTTGTTCTTTTCATTTAACCTGCCTTTTGTGAATGATCCATAACATTTTATTTGATTTTCTAGCGACTTGTCATTATTATATTAAGGCAAAACGAATGGGGAAAAGATAGACATGAGGGAAAAACCATGAAAAGGGCAATTTTTCTCACCATAACCTCCGTTTTTATGTTATCCACTTTTTTGGCCCATGCGCAATTCAGTATGGATGAGATCGCCAAAAGGGAAAAAATTGAACAACTACTCAAAAAAGCCGATATTTCCAAAGCCGAAGAAATCGGGGAAGGCGTTACTAAGCCCTGGCGGCTTTACCTAAACAAAGAGGAAGAAGAACTGAGCGGGTGTTGGAAGAATCCCCAAGGAGTCCAGAAGGGCCACTTGGAAGGATGGCAGTATGAGATCGCAGCTTACCGGATGGACAAGCTCCTGGGATTAAACATGATTCCTCCCACTGTCGAGAGAGAGTTCGAAGGAAAAAAAGGCTCTCTTCAGCTCTGGGCCGAATCGGATTTCAGTTTACTCGATGTGATGGAACAAGGTATTCCTCTTCCAGTCAAAAATCCCGAAGCTACGATATTCAACAGAGGTAAGTATTTAGCCCGGGCATTCGATAGCCTCATTGCAAACGAAGATCGAACACAACAAAATGTCCGCTATAGAAAGGATTGGCGAATGATTCTGATTGATCATTCTCGTTCCTTCCGCAGCAAGAAGAAATACCAGAAGAAACTGTTGTATGGAAAGAATGGATCGAAAGAAAAAAAACTTTTCAAGCAGCTCCCCTACTCATTCGTGGAAAAGGTCAAATCCTTAGATTTTGATACAATTAAAAATGCAGTGGGCCCTTACCTTTCGAACGAAGAGATAACCGCTATTCTGGCTCGTAAAAAACTGCTCCTCGAAGAAATCGAGGAGATGATCGAAGAAATGGGCCAAGACAAGGTACTATACTAAATTACCTATGAAGGAGGGACAATAACGATGAAAAAGCTTTTCCTCTTGTTATTAATCTTGACATTTGCCGTTGGCTTCCCATTCCAGGCTTTTGCCCAATTCACTGACGAAGAAGTGGCCGAAAGGGCAAAGTGGGAGGATTTTCTCACCAATGCAGAAGTCACTGCGCAGGAACAGCCTTTCAGTGAATCGGAAGCTGTGACAAAACCATGGAAACTCACCCTGGAAAAGGATGGAGTCACAAAAAATGCGCTTTGGAAGAACGCCGAAGGGCGCATGAGGGGATTTGTGGAAAATTGGAGATGGGAGATCGCCGCGTACCTACTGGATAAACATCTGGGGTTGAACATGGTTCCTCCCACAGTAGAAAAAAGATTCCAGAATAACCTTGGTTCTTGCCAGATTTGGGTGGATGCCAAGATGAGCCTCAAGGAGAAATTCGAGCAAGATATAAAGACACCTTCATATAAAGTTTTTCCTTGGAATCGGGCTCTTTACCTGCAACGGGCGTTCGATAATCTGATAGCCAACGAAGACCGTCATCAGAATCAATACCTTATAACCGAAGACTGGCGTATGATATTAATCGATCATTCCCGCTCTTTTCGCACTTCCGGTAAATTCGCCAAAAATCTCATCTACGACGAGAATTACAAAGAAGGTCCCCGTTTGATGAAACAACTGCCTCGCGCATTTGTGGATAAATTGAAAGCTCTAGATGCCGACTCCATCAAAGGTGTTGTCGGTGAATATTTAACTGACAAAGAGATCGAGTTCGTCCTGATTCGGCGGGACCTTATCATCAAATGGCTGGATAAAGAAATCAAAAAAGAGGGAGAAGATAAAGTATTATATTGAATCCGAAGCTTTGATTTCCTCGATGCTTTTGTGCATAATCAAAATATTCTGATCATTTTCCCTTCGGTACTCAAATCCATTCATGAGCTGCCGGGATAAAAATATACCCAAGCCTCCTGTCTGGCCTTGGTTGACCATTTCCTGGATATCCGGATCCGGAGCTTCCCTGGGATCGAAAGGAATACCCCAGTCTCTAATCTCAAAAAATAATTTTTTATCCTGATTCCATATTTTCAGGAAAATTTCCCCCTTCTCCTCCGGATAGGCGTAACGAACGATATTGATACACATTTCCAGGAGGGATAATTCGATCGAATAGTAAGCTTCTTCAGAAAGGTTGAGGCTTTTGAGTGTTTTTTCCAGAAAGTTGCGAACCTTCTCTATCTCGATGAGTTCGCTTTTTACAGTTATAGAATTCTCCATCCAAATTGCTATTTCTTCTCTTATTTCTGCCAATGCATCGAATGTATCTAGCAGATTCCCTTGATACTTTATATAAAAGCAAAATTGATGTCAATCCATAATTGCCAAAATTGCATGGGCGGGATGTGTTGGCTTCACAAAGGGTTTAGAACTGATAAGAACAAGGATATTCCAGTCAGTTTATTGCAGACTTTGAATGGAAGGCTTTCCATCTGTCGGGGCACTGTCCTCGTCATCATCTTCGATTTCCACTTGAACACCCAAAAGTTCAGCCGTTCCCACATATATCTGCTTAAAGGATTTTTTTGATTCTTGGAGTTTAGCCAAACGTTGCCGAGCTTTTTGCAGTTCTTTCTCCATCTCACCATCGATCCCGTTCAGCTGATTTTTGGCTTCATTCATGGTTTTTTTGTAGAGTTCTTCTTGTTCTTTGGTTAATGACATTTTTTACACCTATTCTGTTTTATTTTTCTTAAATGCGATGGAAAATGTTTTCCATACTTTAACATTCACACCATCTTTCTGGGCCGGGGAAAACCTCCATTGACGAACAGCCTCATCACACACTTTCTTAAATGCAGGAGCCGTTTTTGTTGGATCCAAAAAGGCAACATCCAGGACATTCCCGAATTCGGAGATGAGCGCACGAAAAACGACCGTTTCTTCAATCCCCTGTTGAAAGGCAGCAGGGGGATATTTGGGATTGACCTTTTTCGTAGCCACAGGAGGCACGTCAACGGATTCAATCGGTACCAAATCCCCAGTCTTGATCCTGTCAGAGGTGTTTTCTGACTGGATGATGTTTTGGACTGTTTCCTTTAACAGAGGTGAGCTCATTTCAACATCCGATTGTCCTAACTCTTCCTCGCCTGTCTCTTCTACCTCGATAATCTCGAACTGACGTGACTCAGGCTCGGGAGCACCCTCTTGAAGCATAACCTGACGCTGATTCGAAGGCAGCCCTGTTGTGGACATAAACTCAGCCGTCGATTCTGGCACTGTCTCCGTTTCACCAGAGTTATCATTAGAAGTCGAGTCAATAGCGGCTGGATCCCCCATGACTCCTTCGAGAGAAGACTCACCTTGCGTTCCCCCTTGATCATTTTCCTCCTGCGTCACTGGAGTGGAGGAATACTCCAAATTTCCCATGGCGGACGTCGAACGCTCCACATCTGAAATCGATTTCATGCTTTTTGGATCGGAAAGTGTCTTTGGTTTATCCGGTTTCAAGAAATAATATGTAGCTCCAGCGGCAGCGAGGATCACAAAAACAGTCGAGACTATCATCAAAGGAAGGGATTTCCTGATCTTTGTAATAAAAGCGAATATATTTTTAGAACCAGATGTTTTTTCTGGTTCTTCAAAATAGTCTTCAAAGATTTTTTCCTCGGGCTCTTCTCCCTCAGCCTTTTTTTCTTCTCTGCTCTCTTCTTCCGCAACTTCGATTTTCTCTTCCCGTTCCTTTTCGACAGCACCAACTTCATATTTTTTGCTTTCTTCTATCTCTTCTTCTTTCTGAATCAACTCTTCAATGAGCTCTTCTGTTTTCAGTTCTTTTTCCTCAACTGGAGATTCAACCTCAAGCTCAAGTGGCTGGACAGGTTCCTTATCATGAATCTTTTCAGCCCTCTGGGCCTCTTTTTGGACTACCCGTGCTTCACTTTTCTTTGCGTCTTCCTTTTTTTGTACCTGTTCATCTTTTTTTTCTGCAGGTTTTTTATCGATATTCAGTCCGAAATCGGAGAGTGCATCCTGAAGCATCTCATCGACTTCGGAAGTTAGACCGTGTTTAACAGCTTTTTGTGCTGTCGCCCTGGATTTTTGGTTTCCATCTGCTGGGGACAGATCTTGTTCTTTGATGCTTCTCTCCATTTCCCTCACACTTTCTTCAATATCAAACGAAGCGGCTTTTTTCTTCTGGATACTCTTTTTAAGGTCTTTAACACTCCCTGATGTCCCGTTTCCCAATAAATCATGGATGGTCGTCAATAAATCTTCATTTTTGTAGGGCTTTTCGAAAAAAGCAGCGGCGCCGAAGGTTTCGAGCGCTTCAGATCTATAGTGATCCCCTTTATAAAAACCTGTTGTGATAATGACAGGGGCGCTTTTTTTGGAGTCTTTAGAAATTTTCCGACAAAGATCGAAACCGTGGAGCTTCAGGAGCATAGGCTCAAGGATGACTAAATCTGGATTCTCCGACTCAAACATCAGTAATCCTTCGTGCCCATCTTTGGCTGTTACTACTTGAAATCCCTCTGTTTGCAAAGTTTGTAAAAGCGTATTTAGGGAATTCTCTTCGAATTCAACGACCAATATTTTTTCGTTTCTCATTTTAACCCTTGCCTATTTTATTTTTCATTAGAGTCATCCGACTTGACGCCAATATTGTACTTCAATAGGCTTTTCCCTGGTCAATCACCCTTTGAGGTGATATTGGGGATGATTTTTTGCTCAGTCAGTTTTTCATGAAACCAGCTGGATTAACGCTGATGTATTCACCCCTTGCAAATGCAGTATTATCACCAGATTGCTCATAAGACAAATATCGCTTCCAATTTGTTCTTTTTGGCGGTTGCTGGCTTAAGAGCTGATCAGGGAGGAAGGATTCAAAACCTTCAGACAGGAATAAAAATGCGAGGAGGCCAGATCTCGTTTCCTAAGAGTGAAGGCAGGACCAGGGGCCTGCGGCATGGCTATGCATCATCGCTCATCCACATCATCAGATAACAATCGAAAAGCTTGAACGCGGCTGTTGTCTCTCTCGACAACGTACACATTCCCGTTGGAATCGACGATAATTCCCGAGGGATAATTAAACTGGCCATCACCTGCACCTTTATCTCCCCATTTGGAAATGAACTGACCCGACCTATCAAATTTTTGTATCCTGTTATTGCCGGAATCAGCGATGTAAACAAACCCGTTTTTATCGAGACACACTCCCATGGGAATATTGAGGTCACCATCATCAGAACCGGCTTTTCCCCAAGAATCGAGCAACTCTCCATCCAGGGAAAATTTTTGAAGCCGGGTTCTATCCAGAACGTACAATTCATTTTTTTGATTTATGGCAATGGCTGCCGGGAAAATAAACTCTCCTCCCTCAGTTCCCCTCTTCCCGAAACTTCGTTTAAAATCACCAAGATTCGAGAACTTTTTGATGCAATGGTTTGTGGAATCAGCGACATAGACGTTTCCTTCTCTATCGACTGCAATGCCCAAAGGTGTTTTAAATTCAAGGTTATCCGATCCTTCCTTTCCCCATTTTTTTACTAAATTCCCGCTTTTATCAAACTTCAGAACAGCGTGTTTTTTTTCATCCGTCACAAATATGTTCCCTTGGCTATCGACCGCAATCCCTCCAGGACTTTTCACATTTTTGAAATCTTTTCCTCCAGAACTCCAGTTGGGATCGATCTTTCCATCTGGCAGGATTTTTTTTATTTTCGTTTCGCTGTCATCGGCGACATAAAGGATACCATTATGATCCACTGAAATGCTGACGGGTCGTTGGAATACCGTGCTGTTCGGAGCACCCCACTTCTTGACATACACATAGGTTTTTCCGGCGAGCAAAACATCGATAGAGATCGGATTTTCCCCAAGGGGAATCTCGACTATGCCTTCCCAATCGGCATAATTCTTTTTAGATATTCTTACGTTATGGGTACCGAAGGAGACATAGGGCAATACGCTATCCGTTACCTGCCCTGTATCTTCCTCGTCCAAAAAGATATTCGCACCCTGCGGCATGGATTTCACTTCCAAATTCCTTCCCAATCTTTCTAAATCATATTCTTTATCCGTATCTTCCTGGGATAGGAACAGTTCATCTTTTTGGATTTTGTACCCCTCTTTTTCTATCTCAAGAATCACTTTAGGGGATTCTGACCTGTATATCAGAGGTGTCACCCCGATATGTTCGCCATTGATCTTTATGCTTGCCTGCTCTGGCCGAGATGAAATTCGAAGGGAATAGTTCTTGATTATACCAAGATATTCCTTTTCCGCTTGATCAATCAAGCCCCCGATATTTGGATCATAGATATTGCGTGTGATCATCTTTCCATAGGCATAATCCACCTCAAACATGTTTCTGATTTCTTTGAGAGCCGCATAGGCATCTCCCAAGCCTGAATAAGCCATCCCTGTCCATAAAAATATCTCTGTTGCCAACTGTCTTTGCTTCTGGATATCTTCCACACGAAAAGTCTTGGCAACAAGGGGACTCAGAGAAACCAAAGCGTCTTCAAATTTATTCTCCTGCCTGATAAATTGCCTGCTTTCCTCCAACCGGATTTCGATCTTACGGACAATTTCTGATTGGCTCTCGACGTTTAAAGGAATAGAGGCACTGGTTGCCTCGGCCAGCTCATCTTCACTCATGGCTCTAACCAGCATCTCATGAATAAATCCCGTGATCTTAAGGCCTTCTTTGTCAAAAGTAACTTTATACCACTCCCCTTGTTTTTCCATTGCATCGAGAAGGGTGTTTAGAGGAATTCGCGCCAAAGTCTCACCATCGATCTCAGGTGTTACTTTGACAGTGGCGCTATCCACAATGACTTTGACTTTGACTGGATTTTCTTCTTGAGAAATTGCCGGCAGAAAAACGACTGCCATGAGTAGAATTATCCATGTGAAATGTATTTTTCGTGCCATTCGAGACATCCTTCTCTTTATATATTTTAACCGATAGAGACAAATATTATCTAAATACCAATATTTTCCAAGTGTTTTCCAGTCTCTCCAAAGTTAATGTTTTTTTCCCTTCGAAAATCACTTTATTGCTTCCCGTTTTTTTGTCAAGGCCGACTAAAAGATGGGAGAAACTCACATCGGCATGGTCCCGATCTATAAAATTGATCTGAAGATCGGCTATTCGAGAGTTAATATCATCATAGTTATTGAATAACTGCATAGCATCAGCCCTCTTTTTGGACGAAAGTGACGCAGGGCCGATATCGCTTAAAAATGCCAATAGATCCTTTTGCTCTTCTGCATTCCTCTGACGTTCGATGATTTGACGAATGGCATTTTCTGAGAGCGCACGATCAGCCAAATCGAAATAACGTTGAGCCTCTGTGTTGTGGCTGTCTATTTTCAGCGCTTGTTCCATGTTGACCATTGTCTGCTCGTAATTGCCACTTTCATAATCCCGTTTTCCTGCTTTGATGTACCTATCTACCTGGTTCTGACTTATTTTGCCTCTTGCTCTTGAAAGATAATCGAGGGCTTCTTTATTCTGTTCGTCTTGAGCCAATATCATCTGGGCGATTCTGATAGACTCTGAATAGTCACCTCTCTCAAAGCTTTTCACCAGCTTTTCCGAATCTGTCTCAAAAAATTCCATAACCGGGATCATCGGGCGTGAAACCGGCAAGGCGCTTTCGACCAAAAGGGGCTGAACATCCCCTGAAAAAGATGTTCTGTTCCCGAATTTTCGGTACAGGAAAAAACCTCCGATCCCAGCTACGATGACAGCCCCTGCCAAAGCGAGCGGAAGGATAATTTTTTTCTTCTTTTTCGCCGGAGCTTTTATGCCAAATGCTGATTCTCGAATACCAGTCATGGCCAAGGTCTCATCAGAGAAATGTGTTATTTTCCTCAAATCGGCGGCCAAATCCGCACAAGAACTGTACCGGCTATCCGGATCCTTTGCTAGAGCTTTTGCAATAATGAGTTCGAATTCTGGCGGAAGTTCCTTTCTGACCTGGGCTAAGGGTATAGCTTCTTCATTGACGATTTTGTATATCACCGTCGTGATACTTTCGCCATCGAAAGGCCTCTTTCCCGTAAGCAGTTCGTATAATATGGCACCCAAAGAAAATATATCTGAACGCTTATCTATCTTTTTCCCCATCACCTGTTCTGGCGACATATAGCTTGGAGTTCCGATCGTTGTCCCGGTTTGAGTTATTGTCGACATCTCGACATGTGCCACTCCGAAGTCACAAATGTGCGGTTTCCCATGGATATCCAGCAATATGTTGGCGGGCTTGATGTCTCTATGCACGATTCCGCGTTGGTGAGCGAAATCCAAAGCATCACAGAGTTGGAGCATGAGCTTCACGATATCGGGAGCTGAAAATTTCTTTTTGGAAGAGATCCAATTCTGAAGACTGGGACCCTCGATGTACTGCATGACGATATAGGTCATATCTTTTTCTTTTCCCACATCGTGAATGGTTATGATATTTGGATGGCCAAGTCTGCCCGCGGCCCTGGCTTCCCGAATGAACCTCAACATAAGCTCATTCTTTTCCTCATCATCTGAGATAAGATCGAAACGGATGGTCTTGACAGCGACTTCACGATCTATATCAGGGTCGAGAGCTTTGTACACGATGCCCATCGCACCTTTGCCCAAAAGATCGATGATTTCGTATTTCCCGATTTTTTCCATACGCCCTTTTCTAAATCCAGAAAAATTGTGTTCGCTAGACAAAATATCTCAGAAATCCCCCACTTGTCAAGAAAAGATTCCCCTGTTGAGTCCACCCCGTGCCAGCTCACCCCTCCGCTAACCCACCTCGCCCTACATTAAGGTAGTATTGTGTCCTATGTTAAATAATGATATACAGGAATGTTTTTCTGCCATGAAGATTTCTAAACAAAATGCCCGAGAGTTCCAGAAAAAACTCCAGGCTTGGTATTCCACACATCACAGAAAACTGCCATGGCGGGAAACACAAGATCCTTACAAAATATGGATATCCGAAATCATGCTCCAACAGACAACAGTCCAATCCGTTATTCCCTATTACACCGAATGGATGACATCTTTCCCAGACATGTTGACATTGAGCAAGGCTCCCCTGCAAAAGGTACTCAAAGCATGGCAGGGATTGGGATATTACAACCGAGCGAAAAACCTCCACCGGGCATCCAAAATCATCGTGACTGATTTCAACGGCCACATTCCTCAAGATTACGAGGATTTGATAAAATTGCCAGGGTTCGGTCCGTACACAACAGCGGCAGTCCTAAGCATCGCTTTTGATAAGCCCCATCTGACTATCGATGTCAACATCCGACGTATTATGATGCGGCTATTGAAATGGTCCCAAAAAGCCACCTCCAGCATCGACAAAAAGCTTCATCTATATTTCTTGCATCTTCTTCCACAAAAAGACATAGGGATATTTAACCAAGCGTTGATGGAACTGGGATCACTCGTTTGCAGGCCAAAAAATCCCTTGTGTCTGCTGTGTCCGGTGATCGACTTCTGTGGTGCCTACAAAGCTGGCAAACAGGAGGTCATCCCTATCCCCGAGAAGCGAAGTTATAAAAAAATTGACGCCGTTATTGGAATAATCGAAAAAAACGGGAATTTTTTGATCCAGAAAAGACCTCCGACTGGATTGTTGGCCGATCTTTGGGAATTTCCAGGGGGAAAACTAAAAAAAGGAGAAACAGCCGAACAGGCTCTTAGGCGAGAAATCCAGGAAGAAATCGGTTCTAATATCCAAGAGGTACGATTCCTCACGAAGGTGCAGCACTCCTACACTCAGTTTCAGGTTACCCTCCAAGCTTGGTCATGCACCCTGAAAACTAATCCAGCCTTAGACAAGGATCGTCATCGCTGGGTGTCTCTCAAAGGAATGCGGCAGTTCCCCTTTCCATCCGGGAGCGCTAAGGTTATCCAATTTTTAGAAAACAGAAGAGAGGCCAATCGCAAGCGATGTCCATAACCCGAATCACATCCGATTATCGATTCGTTCCTTATGGAAGCCGGTTCCGGCCCAAAAAGGACACCCTTGTGTTGGATGTCGGAATGGAAACCATCCCCGGGATCATCGATCATCACCATCCCGATGCAGAATCCGAATGCACGGCCTCCCTGATCGTCAAATACCCCTCCTTGGTCCTGAACCACATCGACAGGGAAAAAATAACACAAGAATCCGGCCAACCCTATGTCTTGAATATTTTTACACATCGTCGGCCTGACTTCGATGCCATCGCTTCGATATTTTTGGTCCTCCGGCTATTGGAAACAGGAAAGGTCGATCCTGTCATGAAAAAAATCGGCAGCTTCACAAAAATGGTCGATTCCGCTACCCTTCCCAAAGGATGGGACCTTCCTTCGACTCCCTATGCCATTCTCAGGGCTCTGTTCCTGAAGATAAGAAAAAAGAATGACGAAGGCTATCTCAAGAGGGTGAGAAAGGGCCTGAATTTCATGAATTTCCTTTATAACAAATCGAGGGAAGGCCAAGAGATCTTCCAAAATAAATCCATTTATGCTGGAATTTCTCATTACGAACAAGCTATCCGCAAAGCAGAAGAGGATTATTTCGATTATCTATGGGATCTGGAGCAGAGCCAAATTCTCAGCCTTGATTTGCCTCTTTCTTCAGGATTAGGAAAAAAGACGGTGGATGGGCTTATAACGAGAAATCCTCGCAGCTACCTCTTTAAAGACTGGGCCCGCAGAGACAACACCCACACGCCTCTCATGCAAGGATTTTCATTTCTTATGACCAATTTCGGGAATAAACGTTATATTCTTGGAGTGGATCCTGAGATGGGTGTCTATCTCAAAGGTTTGGGGGATCTACTCAACATCAAAGAAGCTGAACGAAGAAAACGGGAAAACCGGCCCTTTAACGAGCATTGGTATGAAGGCAAATGCCCGTTGTTTAACTTCCGTATCATCGACTCCCCTCAAGATGTCTCATCGCTATCTCACCAGGAGATCTTGGACACGATACTGAAATTCAGCCAATCATAGTTATTTTTTGCGCCTCACAATAAATATGGTATACATGGCTGGGACCACCACAAGAGTGAGTATGGTGGCAAAGGAAAGCCCGAAGATGATCGTCATGGCAAGAGGATTCCAAAAGGCTGCATTGTCCCCTCCGAAATAAATTTGAGGGTCGAGACGGGTCAGGAATGTCTGAAAGTTGAAGTTCATCCCGATAGCCAGAGGAACGAGCCCTAGGACAGTAGAAAGGGCAGTGAGAAGAACCGGCGTGAGACGCGTGGCACCGGCCTGGATAATCGCCTCCATCCTGTCCATCCCCGTTGCGATGCGGTTGTCGATGTAGTCGATGATGATGATACCGTTTTTCACCACGACTCCGGCTACAGCGATGATACCCATCCCTGTCATCATGACCGAGATATCGATCCCAAAGACCACAAATCCCAATAATACCCCGATGAAACTGAAAAAAAACATCGAAATAATGATGAGAGGTTTAGCTATGGAATTGAACTGGGCCACCAAGATGATAAAAATAAGAGCAAGGGCGATGAACATGGCCAGAACCATAAACTGGCCGGTCTCCTGCTGCATATCCTGTTCACCCGTAAACTGGATGGTATAGCCTTCAGGCATGGGGAATTTGGGCAAAACACGGCCGATGCGGAAGATGATCTCGGTGGCATTGTATCCGGAAAGCACGTTGGATGAGATGGTGATAACCCGCTTGTTGTCGATGCGTTGGATGCCCCCATAGCTGGTCTGGTACGAAATATTGGCCACGGATGCAAGAGGGACCTTATAAGGCATTGAGTTCGGCTCACGGGAAGGTACGGTGATTTCTTGGCTGAGCAACACTCCGAGATCTTCCCTGTATTTTTTGGCCAAACGCAACTGAATGGGATACTCCTCATCGCCCTCTTTGAACTCCGAAATCTCTAGCCCGTAGATGGCGGTTCGAAGGGCCATTCCGATCTGGGCAGTGCTCATCCCTAATTTATTGGCTTTGTCACGGTCGAGCTCCAATATCAGCTCAGGTTTGTTGACCTCCATGCTTGATTTAAGCTTTTCGATCCCTGCAATGTTCAATGACTCGACGAATTCGATGAAACGTTCTGAGATGACCACCAATTCATCTATTTCCTCTCCGGAAATTTCGATATTGATCGGCATTCCTGTAGGGGGTCCCATAGCTTCCCGGTCGATACGGATTTGTGCACCAGGAATTCCCTTCACATCTGCCCTGAGTTTATCTAGATATGTGCGCGTACGTGGTCCGGTTCGGTATTTGTACTCGACAAACGTTATGGTGACCTTAGCCAGTTTGTCCTGTGCAAATCGCTCGAATAAACTGGCTCCTGCACCGAGTGCCACGTTGGAAACCACTGACTCCACATCCGGATTGTCTCGTCCCAGTACGTCAAAAACTTTATCCTCCACCTGCTTACAGACCTCGTTTGTAACATCAATGTGAGTCCCTTCGGGCATGGTGATATACACAAGCAGAGAGTTGGGATCGCCGCTTGGGAAAAATACGATTCTGGGTGTTTTGATCCCCATCAGAAAAAAGGAAAAAAACAAAAGGAGGACAATGGAAGTGACAACAAGATAGGGCCGCTTTCCCTTGAGAGAAAAGCCCAAGGTCTTCCGGTAAAGATCCAAAAATTTCGGTAGCACACAGCACTGGAATTTGTCGATAAAAAAGTAAACCACATACTTGAAAAGATAATAAAGGATCAAACCGAAAATCAGGAGGTTCGCCAGCACTCGCACGCCGGATACAGTGAAAAACACGATCAAGGCCAAAGCAATACCAGTCAGAATAAGGGCTTTTTTTGATGGGAGCCGGGTGCGCTTTTTATCGTCTTCAGGGTCTGGTCGTTTCATGAAGGAGACGGCAAATACCGGATTCATGATATAGGCCACTAATATGGAGGCCGCCAGTGTAATGATGATCGTGATAGGGAGAAATGACATGAATTTGCCGGGGATTCCGGGTGTGAAAATCAAAGGAAAAAAAGGCGCGATCGTGGTCAATGTCCCGGTAAAAACGGCCAACGCGATCTCGCCTGCACCTCGTTTGGTAGCATCGATTATGCTCAGGCCTTCCGTCGTCGTGAAATGTCTGTAGATATTTTCTACCACAACGATAGAGTTATCCACCACGATCCCCAGCACCATGATGAATGACATCAGCACGACCATGTTCATCGTGAATCCCACCAATGGAATGAAGATAAAAGCGATCAGCATGGAAAGGGGGATGGAAACGCCTACGAACAGAGCATTGGCTTCGCCCATGAAAAACATCAAGATGAACACGACCACGATGAACCCAAGGATAACGGTGTTGAACAGGTCATCGACAGAATTTTTGGTTTGGGTGCTGCTGTCTCCAGTAAGGGTCACGATCAGGTTTTTGGGTGCAGTTTTTTGATAATCGGCCACAATAGCTTTGATCTTGTCAACAGCGAAGATCAGGTTCTCGCCACTCTTTTTGATGATATTGAGGGTGATAACGTCCTGTCCGTTTAGCCGGGCGTAGCTCTCCCGGTCTTTGTATCCATCCTTGACCTCAGCGATATCTTTGAGATAGATTCCTTCCTGGAGCATGAGGTTTGCGATCTCATTGACGTTGCTGAATTCCCCCACGACGCGAAGATTTCGTTTCATCCCGTCGGTATCGATCTGACCGGCCGATATCGTCAGGTTTTCAAAGGACACGGCGTTCTGGATGGTGTTAAAAGAGAGCCCAGCCGCTTGCATCTTGTAAAGATCCACATTGATCTGGATCTCTCTATCGAGAGCTCCAGCTATATCGGCTCTCGTGATCTCTTCGAGGGCTTCGATTCTATCCTGGAGTTTTTCGGCGATCTCCTTGAGATTGACCAATCCGAGGTCTCCCGAGAGGTTGATGAACAGGACCGGGATCTCGGACAGATCGATCCGTGAGATCTGAGGTTCCTGGAAGAGATCTGTCGGAAGTTCTGGCCGGGCATCATCCACAGCCTGCTTCACATCGAGATAGGCTTGGGTCTCGTCGGCCGAAAGTTCGAATTCCACAAAAATGGAGGAATAGTCTTGGATGGAGTTGCTGGAAATCTGTTTAACGCCATCGATTCCTTCCAGCTGTTTTTCGATCGGCCGGGTTATCAGGTTTTCCACATCTTCAGGAGCCGTTCCCGGATGGATCGTTCCGATCATGAAATAAGGGAATATGATCTCAGGAAACCGTTCTTTAGGAGTGGCATTGTACTGAATGATACCGAAGACAATGAGCAAAACGGTGAAAATATAGACGGTTGTGCGATTGGCAATCGCCACATTGGAGGGTTTGAATTCTTTGTACTTCATGGCATCCTTTCTACCTTTTCCTCTTGGATAGAAACGGTCTGACCATCAGCCAATGTCTGGAATCCAAAGGTGATCACGAATTCTCCTGCGCTAAGGCCTTCCCGGATCTCGACCCGGTCGGAATAATTTTCGCCCAAGGTCACGGTTTGCCGGCGTGCAATCCATTTGTCGTTCTGTTTCTCTGCAACGAATAAAAAGTTAGCGGTTCCTGTATCCTGGACGATATTTTGAGGAACGGTAATGGCCTCTGTGTTGGTGTAATCGTTTATGGTCACAACCGACAGCATGTTGGGTTTTAAATCTTTCTCCTGAGCTGGGATTTGAATTTCGATCTGGAAAGTGCGATTGTTCAGATCGATAACTTGAGACACCGCATCGATTTTCAGTTCCATCTCACGCCCCACAACAGGGACCTGTACCTTGACAGGATAGTTTTTCCTGACACTGGAGATGTAGTTTTCAGATAGAGCGACAACGATCTTCAGACGAGATAACTGGACTATGCGGATGGTACCGCGGCCTGCGGCAGCCATCTCCCCTTCTTTGATCATCACATCATCCACAGTGCCGCTGATCGGCGCATAGATTCTGGTAAGTTTGACCTGTTCGTTGAGGGTTTCCAGTTTTTTCTCTAGGTTTTCTTTATTATTTTTAGCCTGAAGATATTCAAGTTCGCTGCCGATATTCTTTTTCCACAACCTCTCTTGTCGCTCGTATATGGTGGTGACCAGTTGAAGAGAATGTTTAACCTCATCGATATTGCTTTCCAAGATAGCTCCGTCCAATTCCGCCAAAAGCTGACCTTGGTTCACACGGTCTCCTTGTCGGACATGGATTTTTTTCACAACACCGTTAGATTGAGCAGGAATTAAAATGTTGTTATCTGACTCAATAGTGCCCTGTACTTGGATATAATGCTGAAAAAGAGAGGGTTGCACTTCGATTCCCCGAACAAACGCTATATCTTCCTTTGGAGATACACTTGTCTCCCCCTCGATCTCATTTTTGAGTTGTTCTATCTGGGTATCGAGAGCCTCTCGCTGAGCTTCTAGCCGAGCTAGCCGTGCCTGATTGTCCTGGGGAGGGCCACAAGCAGCGATAATCAGCATGATCAATACCGGAATTATGAATGTTTTTTTGTTCATGTTTTTATCCTTCTGTCGAAACTTTATAGTCGTTGCGAAGTCTGTCCAGCTTGTTTTTTGCATCCAATAGTTCGGACATGGCCTGAATATAGCTGGACTGAGCAGCAAGGAATCGGTCATTGGCCTGAGTTAGGTCTGTGCTGGATGCCAACCCTTCCTGATACTTGATCAGTGTTTTTTCGTATACCTTTTGGGAAAGTTCCATATTCTCTTTTACATTGATATAATTTTCGTAAGCAGAAGAGAGGGCATTTTTAGCTCTGGCCTCTTCAAGAAGAAGACCTTGAGAGACTTGGAGCTTTGTCTGACGGGCCTGATCCAATGCAATAGAGGCCTGATTCACTCGAGCTTTTTGCACACCGCTTTTGAAAAGCGGGATGTTGAGGTTCACTCCGACGATTTGCGAGCGGTACCATCGTTCATCGAAATCTAAAAAATTGAATCGGTCGCGTTGAGCAGCCCATGATAAAGAATAAAAGGCACTGATGGTCGGCCAGTACTGGGCTTTTTCATTCTTGAGATTCATCTCTGCCAGCTTTTCTTGTGTTTGGATCAGACGATAATCGATGTTCTCTTCCAAGTCGAGACTTCCTTCCAATGCATTTTGTACATCTTGCTCCGAGATGATCTCTTCTAAGCTTTCCGTGAGCTCTATCTCTTCGCTGAGGTCGATCCCCATCTGGAATTTCAGCAATTGATATGCCGTTTCCGTTTGCTTCTCGAGGTTCTGGAGACCATTTTTAAGCGCTGTCACCGAGATCTGGATGACATCGGCATCTGTTTCCTCGACAAAACCCTCATTATAAAGTTCACGAATCTCGTACAATGTCTTTTCCAGATTTTGCAGGTTTCCCTGGAAGATTCTTTGGCTCTCCTGAGAGACAAGGATCAGGTAATACGTTTGGGACACTGTTTCCATCACATCTAACTGGGTTCTTTCCAAACCTTCGGTGGCCAAACGTTTGTAGATCCGGGAAGTCGCCAGACCGACAAAGTAACTTCCGTTGAACACAAGCTGTTGGATTTGCAGATTGAGATTGGCATTGTGTTGCGTGCCGAACTGAATCTCGATCTTGTCATTAGGATCATTGAAAAAATCTGGAATAAGTACAGTGGGCAGCTCGATGTTGTTGTTGTAAGCAAGCGAGGTGGAGATCTGAGGCAATCCTGCCCCGATGGTTTCTCTTATCCTTCTCTCGGTCACAGCCACATTCATCTCGGACTTGATCGACTCATAGTTGTGCTGGATGGCATAAGTTTGAGCCTCCTGCAGGCTGAAGGTTTTGAGACTTTTTTCAGCAGATGCATTAGGCTTGATCAGAACCATCAGCATCAATCCCATACATACTATCTTTGTAAGATTCCGACTGAGATGGCTTTGATTAATAGTTTGAACCGACATGATTCATCCTTTATTCTGATATAAATTTCCTTTTAGATATTTAAAAGGATGAGGAAAAAGATCGTAGGTTTATCTAAAAAGCATCGACCCTAAAATTCTTTCTTATTTTCCTCTTCTAAGTTGTTAAATACGTATTTTAGCATAATTGGTTCACTATGTATCGGGTTTTTCTCCTTATCTGGAAAAAATAGGTTCACTGGCAGTCCCTGGCGGAGAGGGTGGGATTCGAACCCACGGTCCCAATTTCTCGGGACAATCGCTTAGCAGGCGATCCTGTTCAACCACTCCAGCACCTCTCCACCGGAGGATTCCGGTCCTCATTGTAACACTTTTACAACCGGAGTCAACTGGCGGAGGGAGAGGGATTCGAACCCCCGTCACGATTGCTCGTAAAGCGGTTTTCAAGACCGCCGCCTTCAACCACTCGGCCATCCCTCCGCTATAGTATTCTTTCCAATCCGTCCATGTAAGGCCGCAAGACTTCCGGGACAAGGACAGAGCCATCTTCCTGTTGGTAACATTCCAGGATGGCGCTCACAGTCCTTCCCAGAGCCACTCCAGATCCATTCAGGGTGTGCACGAGCTCAGGTTTGTCTTTTGTTCCCCTTCGAAAGCGGATGTTGGCACGCCTTGCCTGAAAATCTTCGCAATTGGTGCACGAAGAAATTTCCACAAACTTGTTTCGATGGGGCATCCAAAGCTCCAAGTCATAGGTTTTCGCCCCTGCAAAACCCATATCCCCTGTGCACAACACGACCGTACGAAAGTGGAGACCGAGTCTTTTCAACACGTCCTCGGCATCTTCGGTCAGCTTCTCCAGCTCCTGATAGGATTTTTCAGGAAATACAAAACTTGCCAGCTCTACCTTGTTGAACTGATGCTGCCGGATCAAGCCGCGTATATCTTTGCCGTAGGAGCCAGCCTCGCTGCGGAAACAGGGAGTGTAAGCCACAAATCTTTGGGGCAATGATTCACCGTCCAGGATTTCTCCTCGGTAAAGGTTGGTCAAAGGGACTTCGGCTGTAGGGATCAGGTACCACGGATGTCCTTCCAGCTTGAAAAGATCCTCTTCGAATTTGGGGAGATTTCCAGTTCCGATCAGGCTCTCTTCATTGGCGATGAATGGGGGGATAACTTCCTTGTATCCCTTTTCTTTGGTGTGGATATCGAGCATAAAGTTGATCAATGCTCTCTCGAGCCGGGCTCCTTGCCCTAAGTACACGGCAAACCGCGAACCCGCCAACTTGGCTGCCCGATCAAAATCCATTATCCCCAAATCCGTGCCAATCTTCCAATGGGGCTTGGGATCGAATGAAAACACCGGTTTTTTGCCAAACCGCCTCACTTCCAAATTACTCTCTGAATCTAATCCCTCTGGAACGGATTCATCGGGAATATTCGGTATATCCAATAGGATCTTTTTCAGTTCCTCGTCAATTTTTTTATACGTGCCTTCCAAATCTTTGATCTCATCAGACACTTTTTTCATCTCTTTGATCAGAGAATTCGGATCATCCCCTTCAGCTTTCATTTTCCCGATTAGTTTCGAGGACTTGTTCAATTCGAAACGCAATGTCTCGATCTGGTGCAAAAGAGTTTTTTTCTCTTTTGTTAGTTTTAAAAACCCATCTAGATCGAGGTTTATTCCCCGCAAGGCCATTTTTTTTACGACAAGGCCTGGATTTTCCTCGACAAATTTCACGTCCAGCATGGGAAAGATTATAGCACATGTATAGATGTTTTTAAAAATCTCTTCACTCCCGTAAAGATTTTTAACGCCTTTTCCTCATCAACATTCTCGGCCCTGCGGAACTGCGCTTTCCTATGTGAATCCCAACTCAACGATCCATGTTTTCCTCAACATCTCCCAATGCCTATTCCAGTGCTCAAACAGTCCTCGGGTCCGACTTTGTCGGATTCCCTCGAATACTGAATCGAAAAGGCTAAATCTTTAATATCGTTCAGTAGATTAATAAAAACATCACTAGAGTTTGCAGATATGACAGTTGACTAGAGGCGGGGGAATAAAATATAGTTGAAGAAGATGGAAGATCGAGATCAGGGCGATAAATTCAAGGGCTACATCCAGGTCTATACCGGCAATGGCAAGGGAAAAACTACGGCGGCTTTAGGTCTCGCTTTACGGGCGGCCGGTCACGGCTTCAAGACATATTTCGGACAGTTTCTCAAAGGACAAGATTATGGGGAGCTGTCTGCCATCCAAAAACTCTCACCTCTTATAACCATCGAGCAATTCGGCCGCAAGGGCTTCATTCATGTGACGGAAAATCCCGATAAAGAGGATGTAAACAGAGCCCAAAGAGGTCTGCGAAAATGCAAACAGATGATGACGTCTCAGAAGTACCGCATTATCGTGCTGGATGAGATAAACGTAGCCGTTCATTTCAATCTTTTTTCGGAAAAAGAGATCCACGACTTTCTGGATAAAAAACCGGAAGGCACAGAAGTGATACTGACAGGACGGTACGCTCCCGAATCTTTTATCGAACGAGCGGACCTGGTTACCGAAATGAAGGAGATCAAACACTACTACAAAAAAGGGACTCAGGCCCGTCTCGGGATCGAAAAATAAGCTCCCCTACATCGATGGTAAAAGAAAAATTCGAAAAACTCGTGGAAGAAGCATTGTTAGATCTCCCAAAAGAATTCAAGAAACTCATGGACAATGTGGTCGTGATGGTGGAAGAGGAGGCTCCTCAAGAGGTTTACAGACAAACAGGAGTCCATCCTTTCAGCAGGATATTGGGCACCTACCACGGGGTTCCATACCCTCACAGGGGGCCATATTATGGGAACATTCTTCCAGATAGAATCACCATCTATCAAAATCCGATCGAAGAGATCTGCTCCACCGAGGAAGAAATCAAAGAGCAAGTTAAGAAAACTGTCCTGCATGAGATCTGGCACTATTTTGGACGAACGGACGAAGAAATTGTTGAGTTGGAGAAGAAAACTCTCATGAAAAAATAAATAGGAGAAAAATTGATGGCGGAGAAACTTCAGGGCGTTTATGCGGCGCTGACCACACCTTTTGAAAAAGACAAAATCTCGACACACCATTTTCGGGATAACATAAAAAAATACAACAAATTTGGACTGGCCGGTTATGTCATCGGCGGAAGCAGCGGAGAGGCGGCCTATCTAACAGACGAAGAATGCGAAATTTTAGTTAAAGAAGCTCTCGAATCCCGTGACCCAGAAAAAAAAATCATCGTGGGAACAGCAAGGGAATCCACCGATTCCACCATCGCCTTCACCAAACGTCTGGTTGATCTTGGAATCCATGCGGCCTTGATCCGCACACCCAGCTACTTTAAATCAGCGATGACAGGAGAGGCTTTGAAAAAACATTATTATGCCATCGCCGATGAGGTCCAGATCCCGGTGATCCCCTACCATATCCCCCAGGTAACGGGATTATCCATCGACCCGAAGCTTGTCATCGAACTTTCCGAACACCCCAACATCATCGGTATGAAGGACAGTTCTGGAAATCTACCCTTTTTGGGAGAGGTCATTCTAGACCTTCCCCCCGATTTCAGTTATTTATGGGGGGCAGGCAGTGTGTTTCTCTTTGGCCTCTGCTTGGGAGCCTCTGGAGGAATCCTCAGGCTTGCCGATATCATCCCTGAACTGTGTGTGAGAGTGTATAACGATTTTCTGGACGGTGAATGGGAGAGGGCAACCAAGCTTCAGCGGGACATCATTCCTTTGAACAATGCCATCATCCAGAGGTACGGTATCGCTGGAACAAAATATGCGATGGAATTTTTGGGTCTTTATGGTGGGCCTCCGAGAAATCCGATCCTTCCCCTCGATACAAAAGGCCAAATCGAGATCGAAAAGATCTTGAAAAGATTGGATTTGATTCAATAAAGAAAAAAAAGGCCGTGCACCCAGCTCCGGCAGGACTCCCCCTGCGTTATCCATGCAGTTAGCTCAGGAAAGGCTGATCTGCCGCACAAGAGACCGCTCTGCTACCGCTGCTACCTCCCGGTCCTGACGGGGTTTACAGAGAGTTCTTCGCGCAGGGCCCATACCTTCAACACCACTTACATGAACACAGTCCAGAAAAAGCACAGCCTCGGCGGGGAATTCGATCCCACTGTAGCGGATTGTGAGTTACAGGGCACCGCTAGCTCCCCATCTAGCACGGCCAAGCTATTCATAAAAAAATGCCGTTTCAAAAATCTTTTTTTAAAATTGTCCAAAAGAATATTTTATCATAAACATAGGCTTTTTTTTATGAAATGTTCTGGGGCATAAAACTTAAAATTTGTAGGCAAGGCCTGCTCGGAGAATAAAACCGTCCCAGATGCCTGCCTCTGCTTTTAAATGCAGGTGTGGGATGACTTCGGCTCTCACACCGAGGGAAATCTGCAAAAGCGGGAGGATATTCGGCAGGTTGAAATCGGCGTCTTCCTCGGCCTCTTTTATATTTCTCGAATCTTCCTCCTGGTAACCTTCGGTCCCTCTGGCCCAATAGTACGTCCCATTATAATTATATCTCACCTCTCCGTTAAGGGCGGCTACACCTATTCCGAGGACAAAATAAGGGGTTACGATCCAATCCGGTTTTATATCCCAACGGAAACTGAGGTTGGTAAAAAGAGGGTTCAATTCCACAACACCCACAGCTTCCATCTCGGCGTATGAGCCGTCATTGAACTGCACATTGATCGGCCCCTCTACTGTGGCCTCCATGTGTGTTTTTTCGATGGACACGCCCAGGCTGAAGGAAGAATAACGTCCTCCAGGATAAAACCTTAGCTCGAATCCATAAATCGACCCAGAGGAGCCGAATACGAGATTGTGGTCATGCCCGACTTTGACTATGTTATAGCCGGATTCATTGATCTTGATGCCGATTTCTTTCGCAATCTCATCGCTCAACGACTTGGTAAGGTCATCCTCGAACAATCCTTTAAACACATCCAGGGTCCAGTACCCGTAATGAACATCAACCTCTAGTTTTCCTGCGATGCCGTCATCGAAGATCAAACGCGGCAGCTCTTCCTCCTGTTCTTCCTGCTGGGCGAAAATACCCTGTGCTGAAACAAACACGATCAATAGCACCAAAACCAAAGATTTTTTCCAGCTCATCTGAATCATGTTAACCTCTGCAAAATCCTATATGTTACTCATTTTTTTGTCAATACTAATGCATAACAGATACTTATTTATATTAGTCGTAGAAAGCAAGAGATGCATGACAAGTTGAATTCTCTTGACAGCCGTCCAGTCCAAGTGATAGATAAAAAGCTCGGTATTAAAAAAAATGGAGGGACTCATGAAAAAAACGACCATACTTACTACTGTATTTTTGCTTTTGGTTCTCCCCTGTTTTTTAGCCTCCCAGACCTCGCCTGAAGAATTTTTGGGGCACAGAGTGGGAGCGGATAGAAAACTGGCTGACTACGGCCAAATTCAGGATTATTTTACGAAGCTGGATTCAGAATCCAATAAAATGAATGTGTTGACCATCGGTAAATCAACGCTTGGAAAACCGATGATCTTGGCTGTCATCTCTTCTGAAGAAAACATGGCCAACCTTGAAAAATACACGGATATAACAAAAAAGTTAAGGAATGCCCGGGGTCTCACCCCTGCGGATGCCAAGGAGCTTGCCCGGCAGGGAAAAGCTATCCTTTTGATAACATGCAGTCTGCATGCCACAGAGATCGCCGCTTCCCAGATGGCCATGGAGCTGGCCTATTTGCTCGTCACAGGCAAAACGCCTTTCGATGCGGATAAGGCATTGAACGATGTGATCGTGCTCCTCTCCCCTACCACAAATCCAGACGGCCAGCAGATGGTCACGGATTGGTACCGAAAGTATGTGGGCACAGAATTTGAGGGAGGCAGTATGCCATGGCTGTACCATCACTATGCAGGACATGACGACAACCGCGACTGGTTCATGTTCAACCTCAAAGAAACCCAGGCCGTCACTAAAGTCCTGTATCACGATTGGATCCCGCAAATCCAAATCGATGAACACCAGATGGGCTCCACAGGAGCCCGGCTTTTCGTTCCTCCTTTCATGGACCCTCCGGTCCCGACGATCCATCCCCTTCTCTGGCGGGGGGTAGCCCTTTGCGGCACCAACATGGCCTATGACCTTCAAAAAAACGGCTACAGCGGTGTTGTCCATGGACGGAGCTACACAGGATGGTGGATCGGGGCCTGCGACGACACGACCTGGCTCCACAACACCATCGGGCTACTTTCCGAGATGGCTTCCGCCCGGATAGCGACCCCGATATACATCGATCCCACCGAACTCCCCCAGGCCTATGTCGAAAAACGCATGGAATTTCCTGATCCCTGGCCAGGCGGCTGGTGGAGATTGAGAGACCTTGTGGATTATGAACTGACGCTATCCTTGAGCCTAGTTGAAACTGCCTATCATCACAAGGAAGATCTGCTCTTCAATTTCTACAAGATGTGCAAAGATGCGATAGAAATCCAAGAAGAAGGCCAACCTTTTGCTTTTGTCATCCCCCAGAAACAACATGACTACCCGACAGCTTTACGCATGCTGAAAATCTTGATGATGGGCGGCGTCGAGATCCACCAGGCAAAAACGGATTTCGTAGCCGATGGCAAATTCTATCCGGCCGGATCCTTCGTGGTCCTGATGTCCCAACCATACCGGCCCTATGCCCAGGCACTCCTCGAGAAACAAAAATACCCGGATATGCGGCAATACCCGGGAGGCCCTCCCGTCCCCCCTTATGACAACGCCGGCTGGACCTTGCCTCTTCAAATGGGCGTAAAATGCGATCAAATCGACGATTCCTTCGCAACAGAATTAGAGATGCTGGATGCCATCGAATTCCCCACAATCCCTGCACCTGACGAATCGGCACCCTATTATGTGCTGGATTCCCGTCACAATGCCTCCCATTCGGTCGTTTTTGCCTTGATGAAAGGGAACGCCGAAATCTACCGCTCCCAGAATCCCATCGGGGGAGACAGATACAGCGCGGCCGCCGGAAGCTTTATCGTGAAAAATTCATCCGGGGTGATGAAATTGCTGCCTGCTCTGGTCCAAAAATGGCATATCCGCGCTCATTCGCTCGACGACATTTCAGGAATTGCAAAATCCAGGATCGCCAATCACCGGGTAGGTCTCTACCAATCCTGGCGAGCCAACATGGATGAAGGGTGGACCAGGTATTTATTTGACGATCTGGAAATCCCCTACACCACCATCCACAACAAGGATTTCGAAGGAGAAAAGGACAAGAAGGTCGACCTGAAAGAAAAATTCGATGTCATCGTTTTTGCCGACGAGAGCGCCGACATCATCAAAGACGGAAGGCGAAGTCCATCTTCCCAATCCGGAAGGTATTCCCGAGGTGGCAATATGCCTCCCGAATACGAAGGCGGAATCGGCAAAGATGGGGTGGATGCGTTGAAGAAGTTTGTAGAGGACGGCGGTATCCTTGTGACCCTCAACGGCGCCTGCGAATTAGCTTTTAAAGAATTCACAGTACCGGCTCAAGATGCATTGGAAAGGGTGAACCGGGAACAATTTTTCTGCCCCACATCCATCCTCAGGATCAAGGTAGACAACATGACTCCCATCGGGTATGGGATGCCGAAGGAAGCCAGCGCTATGTTCTCTGGAAGCTTAGCCATTCGGACAAGGGTACCCTCAGGAGAATGGGATAGGAAGGTGGTGGCCAGCTTCCCGGAGCAGGATGTGTTAATGAGCGGATGGCTGCTCGGGGAGGATGTTATCGCGAGAAACGCCGCTGTTGTGGATATCACGCACAAAAAAGGACACATCATCCTGATCGGCATCCGCAGCCAGCACAGGGCCCAATCCCACGGCACCTACAAATTCCTGCTCAACGCGCTGCTTTACCCCGAATCCAACTAGAGGGGAATCCCATTCGGTACCACCCTATAGCAATGTAGACCTATATCGTGTGAATGCATGCTTCTTCGTCATTCTAAAAAGTAATCCTGAACTTCATTTTTTTCAGATAAGGATCGAAAGACATAAGGTGGGACCGAATGGGATGTCCCCCTATCTCCGCCTATCTTATTGAAATAATGATGTTTGAATATTATAATATTAGTAAAGAAATGGAAAGGTGAACCAGATGAAAAAAAAGGAATTTTATTCGCTGCATTCCGGTGTCTGCAAAACCCTGGCCAATCCCAAACGGCAGGAAATCCTGGATTGCCTCCGGCACAAGGACATGACGGTTAACGAACTGGTAAAAAAAACAGGGATTTCCCAGGCCAATCTCTCGCAGCATCTCGCCATTTTGAGAGCCAAGGGCATCGTCTCTACCGAGCGTAAAGGGATCAATGCGTATTACTCTCTCTCCAATAGCAAAATAATCCAAGCCTTCGACCTGATCAGCGAAGTGCTTCAAGATTCCTTAGACTCTCAGAGCAAGACGGTGAGATCAGCCATTTATCGAAAAAAGTAAAAAAGGGAGATTTTTCTGATGGAAGAACAAAAAAAGAAAAAGCTCGCTATGGTCGTTTTTAGCGGGGATTTGGATAAATTATTCGCCGCCTTCAGCATCGCCACTGGAGCGGCGGCTTCCAACATGGATGTCACCATGTTTTTCACGTTCTGGGGACTCCGCGCTCTAAAGAAAAAAAAGCGGACCGGTAAAAGTGTTTTAGGCCGTTTGATGGGCATTTTTTATGGAGGCGACATCGATCGCGCCTCTCCAAGTAAAATGAGCTTTGGCGGACTCGGCCGCTGGATGTTCAAAAAGATGATGAAAGCCAAACGTGTGCCCACCCTGGCCGAGATGCGAAAGTTGGCCATCGACCTCGGCGTGAAACTCTATGGTTGTCAAATGAGCATGGAAGTCATGGAAATTCCCAAGGAAAAGATGATCGATGAGGTCGCCCAGTGTGTGGGAGTTGCCACCTTCCTCGAACAAGCTCAACAAGCCGACGTCTCACTTTTTGTTTAATAGACAGCACCCTTTCCTTAAATTTTGAGATATAATATACTGCATTATAGAATTTCATAATTTATTGGAAGGGAATTATGAAAAAACCCACCGAAGTAGGGATTATTCTTTATGCATTGTTTGTTTTTTTGAGCGTGTCTCTATGGGGAGACGAATTCTGTGTCAAAACATCCATCGAGATCCAGAATGCTTTGACTGAAGCCGCATCAAACGGGGAGGACGACGTCATCCGTATTGTTAGGGGGACCTATGCCGGGAATTTCATCTTCGATTCCTCAGAAGGAAAAAACCTAACCTTGTTAGGGGGATTTTCCTCAACCTGCGCAAACCGGATCCTCGATCCTGCCAATACGATCCTAGATGGCAACAGTATTGGCCGGGTATTATTTCTTAATAATACATCTGGCGGAGACATTTATGTGGAGGGATTAAAAATAAGAAAAGGCCTAACACTGGATAAAGGAGGAGGCATTTATGCCGTTTCTCAATCGTGGGATATGGCAGGAAACATCACGATTACGGATAACATCGTACTGGATAACGAGGCCGCAATGGGGAGCGGAATATATGCTCTGACATCAAATGAACAAGTTGACTTGAAAACAACGATCGGAAGTAGGGCTGGAAGGAGAGGGGTATTTCCTCAAGAAAACAGGATGGCAAGCCATGAAATGAAGGTCGAAACGAACAGTACAGGTGATATCGTCATTTCAGATAATAAGATCAAAAACAACAGAGGCGACGGGCTTTATGTCGGAACGGGTGGAGAACTTTTCGGCGGTTTCGTCACAATCAGAAACAACCTCGTCACAAGGAATTCAGGCAGAGGAATCGTTGCAAACACTTTTGCGGGCAATATGAGAATAGAGGGAAACTTCATCTCTAAAAACACATCCTCGACAAACGGCGGGGGAATTTATGCAAGGGGTTATCTCTACCTCGGGGGAGGAGGAAATATTCGACTCATAAATAACATCATCACGGAGAATTCCTCTGTCTACGGCGGGGGGATATATGCCATTGTCGCAGGTGACAGTATTGCCGGCCAACTAGACCTAATCAATAACACAATCACAGAGAACAGTTGCTCCGATTCGGGTGGCGGGATATATTTTGACGGAAAACTGGACAGTGTTTTAAACCTATACAACAACATCGTTTGGGGGAAACTCTGCTCTTATTGGAAGGGATATTTCCCTCGTTTTCGATCCCTCCTATGGGGCAGAATCCAACGGTTTCAATAATGACTTTTCCTTCATTTCCGGAAAATGGATCCACTCTGGTCAGAACATCAACACCTCTCCTCAATTTGTGGCTCCTGCAAATGAAGACTATCATCTTCAATCCACCTCTCCCTGCATAGATAAAGGGAATAACACAGCGCCTAGCTTGCCAGATAAAGACTATGATGGTGAACCTAGGATATTCGACGGGGACCAGGACAACACGCCAACAATCGACATAGGCGCCGACGAATTCATCGGTGTGCCTCTGCAATACCTAACGATAGAATCCACCAGCGGAGGGAGTACAATACCCCAACCAGGTCAACACGTTTATGCCCAAGGAATTTCAGTTCAAATCACGGCCACTCCAGAAGCGGACTATAGATTTCATGAATGGACTGGCGATATCCCAGCAGGGAAAAAACAGGATAATCCACTGGTTATAAGCATGGGATCGAATAAATCAATCAAAGCTCATTTCGTCCGGATTATCTATCCTCCTTCTGGAGTGACAGGACAGAAAGTCATGAACCGTTCTCTCTCACAAGTCGAATACATCAATGTTCTGAAATGGAGCGTCAATCCAAACAATCAGGGTTTAGCTATTTCCCAATATCGCATATATGTTTTGGATGGAGCAAGCCGAACCCTTTTGGCTGAACTAAGCTCAAACATTTTTGAATTCTGGCATCGGGGGGTGTCGAAGGATAGGATATACAACTATGTCATTTACGCCGTGAATGACAATAGCCAGGAAGGCGATCCGGTTTATTTAACCGTACAATGACAAGGAGTATGAGGATGAAAAAAAAGATCCTTTTCATGGCTCTCTTTATGATTATATGTGGGACGGTCGGTGCGACCAGCATCCGATTCGAAGCAAAAGCTAAATATTTTAATCCCGGAGAACAGGCATTCAAGGACATATACGGAAGCGGCATCATGTTCGGAGCAGAGATAAGCATCGGCATTTGGAAAAATCTCGAACTTTGGGTGACAGGGGGCACCTTTTCCAAAACCGGGGAACTAACATTCACAAAAGAACAAACGAAGCTCAGGATAACACCTGCAGGAATCGGAATAAAATATGTTCATCCGGCTGGATCGAAGATGGACATCTATGGGGGCATTGGTATCAATTATTACTCCTATAATGAAGAGAATCCCATAGGAGAGGTCAAAACGAATAAAATTGGGTATATCGGCACGATAGGAACTTATGTGAAAGTGACGGAAGGTATATTTTTTGACTTATTTTTTGATTATTCCCATTGCAAAATAAAACCAGATGAAATCAACGTTAATATCGGAGGATTCGGAGCCGGTGTCGGCATAGGATTTCGAATCTGAGTCTAATCTACTCCCCGATAATTTTGACAAGGACTCTTTTGCGACGACGGCCGTCGAATTCGCCATAAAAGATCTGCTCCCAGGGGCCGAAGTCCAAACGGCCTGCGGTGATCGCCACGACAACCTCCCGGCCCATAATCGTTCTTTTCAGGTGCCCATCCGCGTTGTCCTCCCCTGTCCGGTTGTGCTTGTACTTGGATATTGGCTGATGGGGTGCCAACTCCTCCAGCCATTCCTCGTAGTCGGCGTGCAGCCCCCGCTCGTCATCATTGATGAACACGCTTGCTGTGATGTGCATGGCGTTGACCAGACAGAGGCCTTCCTGAACATCGCTTTTCTCTACCAGCGCCTCGACATCGGGTGTGATGTTAATAAAGTCCACCCGATTTTTCGTGTCAAAAACCAGATATTCCGTCAGAGATTTCATTTTTTCCCTTTCAAACTGATCAATATGCCCCCACCTCCTAAAGTTAACATGATCAATGATTGAACGAAAGTTTTCCACTGGATCTGGTCGGCGAGGAAAACAGCTTGGATCAAGAAAAAGACCCCGGCGATGCCTATCACACTGTAAACACCCAGCATGATCCCCCAAGCCTTCCGGTTGGTTTTGGGCGTGTCTTCAGAGAGATAACGATCGTACAGCAGCATCCCGGCCAAACAAAAGATCCCCAGCCCGGCAAAGATAAGCCAAAAATGCCGGACTTGGCCCAGAACTTCTGGGGATAGTGGTGTGCCTGCGGCAACAGCCTCAGCAGTGGGTGCGATAGGAGCGAGCATTTTCTCATAAAGAACCGCCCCGAGGTTGCTGCCGATAAGGCTTCCGAGAACCCCGTACAGAAAGGCATACCCCATGTACACGGCCTTTTTATCCTGCGGGGCGACAAGACCGACATAACTGTAATACTTGGGATGAGCCGTCATCTCGCCTAAAGAAAAAACAGCGATCCCCAGAATAAACATCCAGGCACTGTGCGTGAAAGCCAAAACCACAAATCCCCCCAGTCCGACCACGATTCCCCCTGCCATCACAGGAAGGGCTTTCATGTTCTTGGTGATGCGGCTGACTAAAACGACAAAAAGAACGATGGTCCCGGCATTGATGATGGTGACAAACTCGGCATCGAATGTGAAGGGTTTTAATATCCAGATTTTCTGCATGAAGGCATCCACCGGCGCCCTATAGACGAAATCGCGCAGGTACCAGAGCACGGACCCGAACATCTGGAAGTAAAGGATCCAGAAGGTGGAGTAAACGATGATCAACAGCATAAAACGGGAATCGCTCAGCACCAGCATGGCCTCCTTCAGCACCTGCCGGATGGGCTTGGTACTGGTGGGCTTTTCCGGATCTTTGTACAGGAACACAGAGGGAATGAGCATCAGGAAACACCAGAAGGCCGAAGCAAAAAACACATACCGCCAGCTGAATCCTTTGATCCAACTGATGAAAAACGGGGCGAGGAATGCGCCCAGATTGATGCTCCAGTAATAAACGCCGAATCCGAAACCGCTGGTCTCCTTGGTCGTGGTCCGGGCCACGGTTCCGGTGATGATGGGCTTGAACAACCCGCTGCCTGTGGCCATGATCAACAGGAACAAGAATATCAATCCGTAGGAGTCGAAATTTCCTGCCGCAAAATAACCGATCGTCAGCAGCGAAAAGGCAACAAGAAGGATCTTCCTGTATCCCAGGCGATCCCCCAAGGCACCCCCGATGATGGGAACGATGTAGGTCAAGGCATACACGAATCCCTGCAGCAATCCCACTTCCTGCTGGCGGAAACCGAGAACATCCACAAGATAAACGGCCAGGACAGAATTCAACCCGTAATAAGCGCCTCTTTCGAAAAATTCCATCATGTTGGCTAGCCAGAACGTTCCCGGAAAGGATATCAGCATGCCTTTTTTCTTCGTTTCTTCTGTCATGGTTTCTCCCTCTCTACTCCCAATCACTCACCAGAGCTGCGATCAGGTCCGTGAGCGCTTCGAGATCCGCCCTGTGTATTTTTTCGATGAAGGAATGCGAGTATGTACCCGGCCAGGAGAGCGGGATGTTCACCGCTCCTTCCGGAACGAACATCGATCCGTCATTCCCTCCCCTTGTGTTCCCCAGTTGGATCGGGATCTTATGGGTTCTGGCGATGGCGATCACCTTTTTCAACTGCGCTTGTGGTGCGATATTGCTGGAATCGATGGCCCGGAGAACGGCCCCTTTTCCCAAAGGCAAATGGGCGAACCTCTTGGAATCGAACGGCCCTGCCGATGAGACAAAAGTATCCACAGGAAAAACATAATCAGCATCGAGCTTTTTGGCAAGCTCGGATGCACCAAAAAGGCCTGTTTCCTCCTGCACGTCCCAAGCAAACGTGATGGTTTTGTTATCGATCTTTGTCCAATCAACTCTTAGGGCCGTATCTAAAAGAGCTGCGCATCCTGCTCTATCGTCCACAGCGCGTGTTGCCAAAAGGTCTGGAGAAAGTTCGACGATTTTTTTCTTGATCGTGACCGAATCTCCTTTGGAAATTCCCAACGCCCTGGCTGCTTCTTGACTTGAAACGCCGAGATAAATATCGACCTCCTCTTCAGTAAAGGGGGAAAGCTCCAGATCGCGCTGAAAATAACCGGGTCGAGGTGCCACGATACCTTCGACCACTCCGCTGTTTGTGTGAACCTGGACAGCATGCCCTTCGTACATCTGGGGCAGGAATCCTCCCCGGCTTGACACCTTCAGCATGCCTTGAGCTGTAACTTCCTCGATGACAAATCCGAGCTCATCTGTGTGTGCAACAAAAACGAGGTGTGGTCTGCCTTTTCCGACGGAAAACCAGAGATTGTGCATATCATCGACCTGGGCCTCGACTTCCCGAGGCAATCTGGACCTAATGAATTCGGCCACTTCGTTTTCATATCCTGAAACCCCAGGGATCAAAACCAGTTCTTTGAGCATCTCCCAAGCAGAATCGGGTCGGTTCGATGTTTGAGAGAGCAAACTACTACCCAAAAGAATAGCCAGGCAGATCGTTAAAAGTGTGTTTCTTTTCATCACATCCTCCCCTCTTGCAACAGGGCAGAAAGCAAGGAATCTAGCGCCTCCATATCTCTGGCATCCACAATCTCGGAAGGCGTTTGTTCAAATTTCACGGGTAAAAAAAGTCCGATGACTTCCTTCTCTTCCGCTGAAAAAGGACTCAACACAGAGGAGCTGTAATCCGGAGCGACCTGGAGGGGAAGGCCCAATTCTCGAGCCAGGTCTTGAATTCTCTCCCCTATTCTTGTGATTTTGTCTTCAGAGTACACAAGCACCGGTCCATTTCCCACAACCAGATTCCTATGTTCTTCCACATCACAAGGAAAAACATCGACGACGATAATGTTTTTAGCCTGGACCTCTTTGGATACACGTAGTGCTCCTAAAGCTGATCGGGGTCGGGACCGTCGCACAGGAAATTTTGTCTGGGCCATCCATACAAACGTGGCGATGGGATTTTTTGATACGGAAAAACTATTCGCTTGATCCAGAACGAGAGCCATGCAACATTTAAGACCCAAAGAATGACCCGACATCTTGCCGTCTGCCAGCATCGTGATCTCTCTCCAGGGAGTGACGGCATCCAGCATCTCGATTCCTTTTTCCCGCGCTTCTGTCTCTGAATTCACTCCGACATCCAAAAAAGCCAGCTGCAAACCTGGATTCTCCTGAAAATCTTTCCTGACATCAGAGGTAAGGATGTGCAGCGAGGGAAGAGCCAATACGCCTTCGATCGGTCCTTTATCGGTCCACACGATCATCGGATGCCCGAGGTGATAGGAATCGATCAGAGAGGGCACATTAACGGCTTTGTCGATCCTCAAATATCCCTGCGAATTTATGCCACTGACAAAATAGCCTGCTTCATCCATCGGCGTACAGACAGCCAGCTGGGAGCCCTGATTTTCCGGTCCCCAATACAAACTTCCTAGGTTATCTCTCTTGATCTGAAAGCCCGAGGGCAGAATCCCTGTGATAACCTTAACGATAGGTTCTTCATATCCTGTTGGACATGGGATGGGAAACAAGGTTTGTGCAAGTTTCAGGACAGAAGATTCTTCGGTATATGAAACTGCAACAGAAAACACAACGAGAATACCGAAGGCAATAGAGATAAACCGTTTATCCATAATACCTCCTCGAACCTGGACGATTCATTGAATATACCCATACCAGCCCGCCCTGCCCAGCCTTAAGATACTCGACAGAATATTATCCTGATATTTTTACAAATGGCAACACAAACATTTTCGATCCTTAAGAGTTGTGGGGGAAATGTTTGGCTTGGCTACGCCTTCAATATCTTCAACGCTCTGTCTATATCTGAAACATCCATGATGACGGAAAATGTGTTGGCTTTCGAAGCAAGCGTTCCGTAACAATACTCGATGTTAATACCTTTGTTTCCCAACAAAGCGGCCACATCGGCAAGAGCACCAGGTCTATTTTCTAGATCCACCCTCAAAACATCCCTTGTTTCTATCTCATAATTGTAGTTTGCAAGGATTTTCATCGCTTTGTTGATTTTTTTCACATACAACTTGGCGGAGTCTTGAAAAAGCCCTATCGCCTCGATGTTGATATCGTTCTCAGAAAGACACCCACAAAGATCTCCCAGTGTTGAAGGTTTGTTTTCCAAAACAACGAATATTTCAGTGATTCTTTTCATCTGTCCCCCTGTTTTTTTTAATTTTATTTTTTTCCTGAATAGGTTTTTATGAACTGGGAGCGAAAATAGGCCTGAGCCTCACCTAGATCCTTCAAGCTCAACTCCTGATTTTTAAACGAGAGCTCCCCGCGGAAACTTGCAAGATCGGGATATTTATGTTCTGCCATCCACGCTTCCAGCTCACCCAGAAGATTGGCGGTTTCCTCCAATCCTTTTTGATAAAAAAGAGAACACACTTGAACAGCAGAGGCCCCGGCAAGTATTTGCTTGACCACGTCGCTGCCATCCTGAATTCCCCCTGATGAGGCCACATCACAACCCACCCTCCCAGAAAGAATCCCCACCCAGCGCAAGCTCTGATGGAGAGAACCGGTTCCCTTCATGCTCTTTGTCCGCAGGTTGCGAACATCGATATCCGGGACCAGGAACCAATTGAATAAAACCACGGCATCACAACCCGCTTCGGCAAGCCTCTTTGTCAAATGAGGAAGAGCGGTGATCTGATGGGTGAGTTTCACAGCCACAGGAATGCTAATTTCCTTTTTCACTTTTTCCAAAATATCGAGGTGATATCTCTCATAGTCGGCCCCTGAGGAATCGAGATCGATCGGGAGGAAGTATATGTTCAATTCCAATCCATCGGCTCCCGCATTCTGAAGTTGCCGGGCAAAACTTGGCCATAGCTTGTTCGATCGACAGTTGATGCTCGCAAAAATCGGGATGTCCACCTCTTTTTTTGCTTGTTCTATCATTTTGACAAGCTCCTGGGGAGCATATTCAAGGAGCCCACCGTGCCTCATGTAATCCAGAGCTTCCGGATAAATATTGATTTCCTCTTCAGGAATTTCTTGTTCGACCTGGAATTGCTCCTCGAATATGGACTTCAGAACGACCGCACCCGCTCCTGAGTCTGCGCAGCGCTTTATTCCGGCTAAAGATTTGGTCAGTCCAGAGCTTCCGACAATGATCGGATTGCGGAGTTCCAATCCCATATAAGAGGTTTTTAAATCAATCATCTATCTCTCCATTCTGAATTATTGTAGCGTATACGCAGTATTCATGTACAGCTTCATGAGCCATTGCCTTGTCCCACCTTGAATGTAGGGTGGGGTGGGTCGGCTATGTCATTTTGCGATTTAATGCAAATACTCTACATGTCAAAGATTTTCCCTGGATTGAGGATATTGTTTGGATCGAAGGCTTTTTTTATTCCCTTCATGAGGAGAATGGATTCTTCATCTATAACATAGGAAAGGTAGGTCTTTTTCACGATCCCGATCCCGTGTTCACCAGAAATCACGCCTCCCCTTTCTTTACAATCCCGGTATAGCTCCTGTCGGACCTTTTCCAACTTGTGGCCCCAATCTAATTCAGGTAGAGGGATTATCTCGCCATCTTCGAATGCGGCTTTCATGATGTGCGTGTGCACATTCCCATCAGCAGCATGCCCAAAAGTCGGCAGCCAGATCCCGTATTTCCGGGAAACTTCTTGCACGCGTTTGACATGCAAGGCGATCTCAGCACGCGGAACTGAGATATCCAAGATTTCTAATGTGTGGGCTTTGATGGCTTCGTAAATTTTGCTGCGGATCTCGAGTACCTGCTGCTGTTTGCTCGGACTGTCAGCAACAAAAACATCCAGAGCGTCGTTTTCCATACAAATGGCGGCAACCTGCTCGGATAACTTCTCCATCTGTTCAGCGCTCGATGCATCGAGGATGATCAGCAGATAGGTGTTGCCCAGTGTGCTTGGCCATCTTTTGCTCAAGAATTTTTCCGTGATCTGGATGACATCCTTGGGAATAAACTCAACAGCTAACGGCATTATTTTTTCTGCGATAAGTTTGGGCACGGTATCGATGGCCCGCTCCAGGTTATCGTATGGAATGATGAGAGAACGAGACATCTGGGCAGATGGCATAAGCTGTATGATAGCTTTGGTGATTATTCCCAATGTTCCTTCCGAGCCGATCATCAAATTCAATAAATTATACCCTGTGCTGGATTTCATCAGCTTCCCACCGAAGTGGACAACGGCCCCGGAAGGCAGAACCACTTCCAATCCTCTCACATAGTTCCGGACGACACCGTATTTGACCGCCCTGGATCCTCCGGCATTGGTGGCAATCACACCGCCGATCATGGCGCTCTCATCTCCAGGATGTGGGGGGAAAAACAGTCCCTCCTCCTCGACTCGGGGATAAAAATCCATCAGCATAACTCCAGATTCAACCACGACCATCTGATTAGGCTTGTCTATCTCGATGATCTTATTCATCCTCTCGAGTGAAAGAACGATGCCTGCATAGGCCGGGACACATCCTCCACACAACCCTGTTGCCCCTCCTCGAGGAGTGACCGGGATCTTATTTTCGTTAGCCAAACGAAGGATACGAGAAACCTCTTCTGTGGATTTGGGTTTGACCACGACATCCGGTTCCCGGGCTATATCCCTGAGCGAGAATTCATCATGGCCATAATCTCTCATCTTTTCCGGATCACGAATCACATATATTTTCCCGATTATATTTTCCAGTTCCTGCACGATCCTATCCGTCAAAGAATTGAACATGATTATTCACCTATAAGCCCGGTTTTTTTTCTTCGTCCTTTTTGAAACGCAATGATGATCAACGGAGGGGTGACGATCGTCGTTAGAAGAGACATACCCAACACCACAGTATACACCTCTTGTGTGATCGATTTGAGAGAAAGACCGATCAGAGCGACGATAATGCCCACTTCTCCCCGTGGAATCATGCAAACGCCGGTTTGAATCCTCGTACGCCAATCCTCCTTCCAGCAAGCCAATGCTGCTCCGATCATCTTGCTCACTACAGCAACCGCTGATATGGTAAGAACCAATAGGACTAAACGGAGATCGAGAAAGGTCCGGGGATCGAGGTGCGCTCCCATCATAACAAAAAAGAAAGGGAGTAAAAATTCATTGACGTATTTGACTTTATTCTCCAAATCATACACCCCCGCCATCTCGTCGATCACGACCCCAGCCATAAAAGAACCGATGATGGCAGCCAATCCGATTACATCGGCCAGCTCTGCCAGCCCCAAACAGAGAATAACGGATAAAACGAAGGGACCTTCTGGGATGTTTAATTTTTCCACCCATTTTCGCGTTCGTTTTGCCACTTTCGGTCCCCACCACGTGAGGAATCCGACAAAAGCGATGGACTCCAAGACCAATAGGGAAATTTCTATGACATGGAATTCCTGGCGCGCAAGTCCCTTCACGATAGCGAGCACGATCAAGGCAAGGATGTCATCAAGCACTGCAGCGCCCAAAACGATGTAGGCCACCTTGTGTTTGATCAATCCCATATCTTGAAGAACCTTGACCGATATACCCACACTGGTGGCCAATATGGCCGTCGCGATAAAGAGGCTCTCGACAAAAGGGAAACCCAGCCAAAAAACGGTTAGGAAGCCCATGACAAGCGGAAAAAGAACACCCAGCAATCCCACAAAAACAGCGGTACGACCCACGGCAAACAGGTCCTTGACCCGGATCTCCAGTCCGACATGAAACAACAGAAAAATAACCCCGATTTCAGCAAAGGACATCAAAACATGATTTTCCGTACTGATGATCCCCAGAACATAGTTCCCCAGCACTATACCGGCCATCAACTCTCCGACGATGGCAGGCATTCGGAGGCGAATGAACAATTCCCCCAGTATTTTGGCCGAAGTAAAAATGATGAAAAAATAAAAAAGGAGATTGCCTTCTTCCATCTTTACAGATTTATTTTTTAAACCAAGTGAGACTTTCTGTCAAATTCCTTTTTTTTGGGACCCTCCCTTTTTGAACTCCAATCTGGCTGGGGAAAAAGAGCATGATCTGGGGTTGTCCTCTGTATTCCTCCAAGAATCCGGAGACCTGGATTGTTTTTCCTTCCATCCCTCGAGGATCCTGGAATAATGGAAGATATTCATCCTGTATGACCGCAGCGAAATCTCCGGTTTTGGTTTGGAGAAAGAGCAAGCGCCCACTTTCTCTGACGCGGGCGCAGAAAAAACTCACCTGTACAAGCTCCCCGATGTGCTCCTGGACCTGCGGCATTGCGACTGACGGATAAGGTTTGTCATACCAGAATCCTCTCCCCTCCTCCTGGGCCTCTTTTTGTGCCTGGATGAATTTTCTCTTCACGGCATATGGAAATTTGAGATAGACACGGGCAAATCCTTGTTCCAGAATGAACTGGTTGAAAAGCCCGCTATCTTTCCAAACATAGGCTAAGAGTCTCCCATACCTGTCTTCCAGTTCGCGTTCATATGTCAGTTCTACTCGTTGCCGGAAAAGATGGTGGAAAGTGAACCGCTTGGCCAACAATGCCTCCAAGGGTGTCTCTTTAGGTGTTTCCCCGATCTCCGGGGTGTCGATCCCGATCAGCCGGACCCGCCGCTCCGCTCCGCTATCGAACCTCACCTTGACGGTGTCCCCATCATAAACGACAACCACAGTTCCTTGGCTGGCCGGACGGATCTGTGCGGCTAAAAGATCGATGAACAAAAGAAAAATCAGCGCTTTTTTCATCTTTCGATAGAAGATAAGAAGAATAAGCTACTTCTTTTTGATGATTTGCTTCACAGCCTGTTTTATATGCTCGGCAGAAATGCCATACTTTTCCAGCAATTCATGGGGTTCGCCAGAACGGGGAAGTTCATCGACAGCCAGATGCAGGATATCCGCCTCGCCGGCGAGCAGAGAAGCGAGGGCGTCTCCAAGGCCGCCGCTCCGGAAATGATCCTCCACGACCACGACCTTGTTTCCTGCTTTGGCGATCTCTGTTCGAATCTTGAGATCCAAAGGCTGGACAGAGTAGGCATCGATCACGCGAATAGGAATATTATCCTTCTTGAGATCTTCATAAGCCTTCAGAGCTTCATGAATGGTTATGCCGGCAGCTACCACAGCGACTTTGTCTTTTTGGCTCTTTTTCAAGACCTTCGAGCCCCCGATAGGGAAAGCCTCTCCCTTCTTGTAAAGGATAGGTGTCGCTGGACGGGAGGTCCTGAGATACGCCAATCCTCTGTATTTGGTCATGGCTTCGACACACCCTTCTGTGGAATATGCGTCGCTGGGATAAAGCACAGCACATCCTGGAATCGGGCGAAACAGAGCGAGATCCTCCAGGCCCATCTGGGAAGGCCCGTCAGCCCCGATGCTCACCCCGACGTGAGAACCGACCAATTTCATGTTGGAAAAGGAATAGCCGGCCATCCTTATCTGGTCATGAGCCCGGCACAAAAACGCCGCAAAGGTGGCAAGAAACGGGAGATACCCCCTTGCGGCCATCCCGATCCCGATCCCCACCATGTTCTGCTCGGCTATAAACACATCGAAAGATCTTTTGGGATAAGCGGCGAAAAAAGAATCGGCATACGTGGAATTTTTCACATCTCCATCGATGCATACTACCGAATCGTTGACTTTTCCCAGGCTGACAAGGGCATTGCCATAGGCACGTCGAGTGGCCGTCTCCTTGCTGTATGTGTTTTTCGCGAATCGAAAACCCCTTTTTAATTGGGGTTTTTTCAGTTTGTTCGGCTTTCTCACATATTTTTTTGCATCGATCTCCGGCATCGGCCCGAGCTCATCGAGCGCTCGCTGGAGATCTTCCCGATTCAAGGGCTTGCCATGCCATCCATTTCTGTCTTCTAAAAATGAAACTCCTTTGCCCTTTATGGTCTTTGCGACGATCGCCGTGGGCTTTTTGGACTGTTTGGCTTTTTTCAAAGCGGATAGAATCTGGGGAATGTTATGGCCATCGATCTGGATAGCATTCCAGCCAAAGGCCTTGAATTTTCTTTCATAAGCATCCAGATCGTATTCATGCATGGTCACACCGGACTGACCGAGCCTGTTGATATCCAAAATCGCACAGAGGTTATCGAGACCAGCCAGAGCGGCTTGGTTCGCTGCTTCCCAGACAGCTCCTTCAGCACATTCCCCGTCTCCCAACACGACATAAACCCGTCTGGGGCATTTTCCGAGCTTCATCGCCAAGGCCAATCCCACCCCGACAGAAAGCCCTTGTCCGAGAGAACCGGTCGCTGCTTTAACCCATTTCATACGCGGTGTCGGGTGTCCTTCCAATGTGGACGTGATCTTCCGAAGATTCATAAGGCTTTTTTGCGAAATGATACCGGCTTCGGCATAAGCTGCCCATAGGAGGGGAGCCGCATGGCCTTTGGATAAAACGAACTCGTCGTTGGACCAATCAAAAGGATCATGGATGTTGTACCTCATTTCATCGAAGAATAAACAGGCAGCCAGTTCTGCCATGGACGAACAAGTGGTCGGGTGCCCGGATCCTGCTTTGGTGGTCATTTTGAATGAGTGGATCCTTAACCTCTGAGCAATCTTTTCCAGGGCCTTTTTTTTGTCCATAAGGGGAAAGCCTCCTTTTTGGATTTTTTATTCAGGGCATTTCAGGCGCATTATAGTATCATCTCTTCGATTTAACAACCCTTATTGTTTTTAAACGATTATTTCATTTTTTCTAGGTTAAAATAGATTTTTTTCGTACCAAAATTCTCGCGATTTCACGCGAAAACCCATTGTTTTGTACAGCTGTATGGCGGGAGTATTTTCGCTATCGACCGTTAGTTCCAATGAGGAAACTTCCCTTTTTTTCAAATGTTCCCAGCATGCGAGGAACAGCTTTTTTCCCCATCCTTTTCCTTGGAAATCAGGATCGATCCCGAACATGTGAAGCCGCCATTTTCTTTTTTCGACGGGCTTTCCCTCTCTTATAAAAGGATGCAGCCAGCCGTATCCGATGATTTTGGCATTCTCTCGAATCAGGAGGATATCCTGCCATTTGGACTGGGTAAGACGAAAAAAGTAGCGGATATCATCGGGGGAATTGGGGCAAAATCCCCAACTGCCCGTAAAAATGCGATTCTGAACCGTGGCCAGTAAAGCTGCATCTCCAGCTCGAAAATGTTCCACAGGAACAGAATCAACTGTTTTCTTATGCGGACCTGCCAGAACGGCTTCCATCCCTAAAAAACACCGGGCTTGAGAGAAACCCAGCTCGACAGCAAAATTTCGGTTAAACTTGTCTTCTTCTGGAGAACTGAGGTGAGCCACATGGGCTCCCTGTTGTCGACCTCGCTCACAGCCATACTTCACCAGTTCTCTCCCAATTTTTTTTCTCTGGACGCCAGGATGCACGAACCATTCGATGATCGCCCGGCCTATGCGAAGCTCTGTCGTCACATCGACGATACCCACGAGCCTCCGGTTCAACTCGGCGATGAATAGGTCCTTTTCTAATGAATAATTGGACCGGCCCAGATTATTTTTGACGACCGGAGATCCCCCTTGCCAGATTTCGCCCTTCATATGATACGCGTAGCGAAAAAAGCTTTGAAATTTGGCCCAATCTCGAGATGTGGGATTTGTGATGGAGAGCGATCCAGTGTACATGATTTAATCGGGGATGTTCCCCAAAGGCAAGGATTGTATCAGAGAATATGTTAATATACAATTTCTGACACATTATTTTAGAGAGGGAATGATATGACTGAAAAAAAAGCCGATTTTCTGGTGTTCACGCCACATCCAGATGACGCTGAATTCGGAACCTCTGGCACCGTGGCCAAGCTGACGCAAGAGGGAAAAACAGTCGTGTATATTGTCTGCACCAACGGAGACAAAGGCACGGATGATATAAATGTGCTCCCTGAGGATCTTGTCAAGATTCGAGAAAAAGAACAAGAGGAGGCAGCGAAAATTTTAGGGGTCCAAGAAGTGATATTTCTGCGCCACCCAGACCAGGAATTGGAGGATACTCCAGAATTTCGCAAAGAAATTGCCAAATACATTCGTATGTACAAACCTGAAATCGTGATCACGGCTGATCCCTATCGGCGATACGTGTGGCACAGAGACCACAGGATCGTCGGCAGAGTTGTCATGGATGCCATCTTTCCTTATGCCAGAGATGTGTGGGCCTACCCGGATTTCATGGACTTGGGGCTTCTCCCTCACAAAGTCAAAGAGGTGTGGCTGTGGGCACCTGAAGACCAGGATATCAACTTTCGTTCAGACATCACGGAAACCTTCGAAACCAAGGTCAAAGCATTGAGCTGCCATAAAAGCCAGATCAAGGAGCCATTCAAATCAGAGATGGAAAAATGGCTCTGTAAGCGGGCAAAAGACATGGCAGAAGGTCAAGCGTTCAAGTTGGCGGAAGGCTTTCACCGTGTTGAAATATGGTTTTAGACCGAAAATCGATCTTCAGCAGTTCTTCGAAAATCCGATAAATTTTTTCGGCTGTTCTGTCCCATGAAAACCTGCGGACAACGTCCTCTCTGACCGAGGCTACACTCCAGAGTTTTTTACGATGATCGAACAAATTTTCTATCGCGTGTAAAAGGGAGACAGGATCACCCGGACGAAAAGAAAATCCATTTTTCCCCTCTTTTACAATGTTTCTCATTCTCCCGACCTGACTGACGATGATCGGTGTCCCGCAAGCCAGGGCTTCCACTGTTACGAGGCCAAATGATTCATACAACGAAGGAACGATCAGGGCATCGGCAACAGAATAATATTTACGGAGCTTAGAATGGTCGATCGATCCTAAAAAACTCACTTTATTTTCAAGCCCAATTTGTTCGGCCTGTGCTTCTATGCGAGAGACTTCCTCGTTTTCGAATAATTCTTCTTCCATTTTTCCTCCCCCGATGACAAGAAGCTTGGTCTTTTCGAAGAGGAGAGGATTTTTTTGCTTCATGATTTTCAAGGCCTCGATCACGAGGGCAAGTCCCTTTACAGGTTCGATTCGTCCCACGAACAGGAGAATAAAATCATCCTTTCGGATCCCCTTTTTATTCAGAAACACCCGGTTCTCTCCTGGATAAAATAGCCTCGGATTCACACCAGGATGCACAACTTCTACCTTTGAGGGAGAAATGCCATATTCCTTGACCAGACTTTCCCTTTCTTCTTTGGATGGCGAAATGATCAAGTCGGAATCGTTGGCGATATATCGCTCCGAATTTGCCCGGTTGCTGTGTTCCTTTTGGCCCAATGCCCTCCTCTTGATGAACCCGAGAGTGTGATAGGTATGAACGAGAGGCAAACCTAATTTTCGTTTGATGAAAATCCCAGCTAATCCTGAAAGCCAGTAGTGGGAGTGGACAATATCATAGTCTTCCTTTTGGCGGTGGATATACTCTTCCAGATTTTTCGAGAATTCCGGAATAAACGGATACAGATCCGTCCGATCGATAGCAGTCTCCGGGCCTCCCCTCAGCTGGACAACACGGATCTGTGGGGAAATATCCTTGGCCTCCACACAAATGGGGTCCTTGGCACGCGTGAGAATGTCGACGCTGACGTGCGGGAAATCTACCAATCCGGCTGTCAACTCGCGCAGGTAAACACTCATGCCTCCACTTCCGTTTCCGCCTAAACTGGAATACGGACAGCTGTGAAAGCTGATCGTGCAGATTTTCATCGTTTCTATTCTCTTGGTCTCAATTTTAAGCTGTATATTTTACTTTCTTCCGCGCCAAAAAAATACTTATATTTTTCCCCTCCTCTCAGGAAGTCTGCGATTGAAATTTGATTAGCTATAGCATGCTTGATCGCACGATCGAAAAGATAGAATCCAGGGCTGTAAGACGCATAATCTCGATCATAGGCAATATTATAGAAATACAATATGTCTTCAAACCAAAAATTCAACAGGGCGGCTATAAATCTATTTTCGAAATACAGCATGTTTAATTCCACCCAACTCTCGGAAGAAAAGTGATCGGTAAGAGTTTGGAAAAAATCGGACATCTCTCGTTTCTGCCAAAATTCCCGTTTCGAGAGATTGCTCCTTTTGTGCAGAGATATGAACTCTTGGATGGCAGGCTTCAATTCCTCGGACGTTTTGATTTGCTCATACCGAATATGCCCTAATGATTCCAATTTCCGGATTTTTCTGCGAAGTTCATGTCGATTTTTTCGGCCGAGGTTCGTGACATATTCCTGGTAGGAGCCCGGCAGTCTCAAGATCGGGACACTTTCCCCCTCCTTTATTTCGCAGGTCATATTGTGTTCGTTTGCCAATCGAGGGAGGACCGACAAAGTGGGAGAAGATCCGGGAATGTTGATGAACTCTGCATGAGAATATTCGGGAATATTCCTTTGCAAATGATCCAGCAAGTCTCCATAGAACTCATCATGTTTTTCTGCATTCGAGAAAAAATCGCAGTAATCCGTCACTTCATGACTGGCAATAAATCCAAGCACATTGTTGGATTCCATCAAAGGGGCGATTCCGACAAGAGATTCCGACCTATCTCGAAAAAATAATATTTCGAGTTCTCTATCCCGTCCAAAATTTTGCCACCAGGCATCGAACCACTGATGTGCAAGAAACGGGCTGTTCTGACCGGAACAAGATAGAAGCGCATTCCACTGCTGCCTGGTTTCGATGAACCTTTCATATCTGGCTATCCGCTCGACTTCCATGAATTTTCTATTTTAATAAATTGGGGACAGGATATCCATTCACCAATTAGATTGATTTGCCCTAAGGGAAAAAATTGAGAATGTTAGCCTGGCCAACCCACTCCCACCCTGACATTAAAGGAACGACAAAGCAGCTGCTCATACAGCTTTTATTTGTCTGCCGCGAATGAGCTACGATGAAGCTGATACTGTGAAATGAATAAATTTGTCATTGTTAGCCTGAATCATTTTACAGGTTTTGATTGCTGTAGCGGCGAGGAGATGGCTCATGAGTTGTATTATGTATACTGCGATTGGGCCATGACGATGCCGATGCAGTGAGATTAGCCTGTAAAATGATTCAGGCTAGAACATGTAGGCGAATTTGAGGAACAGAGTATGCCCCTGTCTTCCTCTCTCGCCGAATTCCCCTGTTCCCTTTTGGTAAGCGACTTGAATGGAGCCGAACGGAGGCTGGAAACGGTAGACAAAAAGAACCTGTACATTGCTCTTGTCGATCACGGTGTTCAGTTGATAGAAAAGTTTGATGAACAGATCGTTCGTGAAATAATTCGTAGCACGAACGACATGAATCCATGTGCTCTCATTTTCCGGATCAGGATCGAACAGCACGCGTTCTAATCCGTAAGAAACCGAAAGGTCTTGTGTCAGTTTGAAGTTGACATTCCCCTCGAGAAGCTGGAAATCCCTATCATAATTTTTCCCGAAGCTGTAGGCGACAGAAGCATGCTGCCACTCTCGGGTGTTATAACCGATACCGATCTCACTCTGCCGGTTCCGGAATTCTTTCTCATACAACTTGAACTCCTCATGATGTTCCAGTGTGACAGAAAATTTATTTTTCAAATCGAAACCCACTTCTTGATCGATCTTCCAGCTGCGCAACGTTCCGTCCAGGCCCCAATAGATGTTGTAGTTGGAACTATACTCGATGCGCTGGAATCCCCAATTCTTAGGAAAGAACGTCTTTTCCACGGCCGAATCCAGTTCTCTCCGGTTGTCATCCCGGATAAATCCCACTTCGTTAGCATTGTCAGCAAAGTTTCTCCCCAGTTGGGTGTACCGTATATGAATATGAAAGGTAGTGGTGTCATAACTGGGACGGAGGAAGAAAGCGATGTTATCGGTATTATGGTCTCCATAACTCAGGGCAAACTGGCCGGTGAACTTGAATGTATCCGAAAAGTAGAGGGCTGTATCGATACCAGTAGTGCCCCAATTTTTGCCATTGACGAGCTTGTTTGCCGCGATGAAACCGATGTTCGAGGATTTCATCACATCCTTTTTCAGGCGGAATACCGTGAAATTGGCCGAATCCTCGCCTCTTTCTTCATCTTCTCTTGTCTGGGTAGTTAACCCCTGAAACTCAAAGCCCCCGACCTTCCCGTAGACTTTGGCACCCCCATAAATATCTGAAATTCTCCTTGAATAGAACAACTGGATTCGCTGCTGGTAGATCTCGCTCCCCTCCAGGAAAAAGTTTCTCTTTTCTGGAAGAAAGGTTTCGAAACGGGTAAGGTTGATGACCTCTTGATCCGCCTCGACAGTGGCAAAATCAGGATTGATGCTAAGGTTCCCTGAGACCGTCTGAGAAAAGGCATACCGGGCATCCACACCCACATCCGCTGTCGTTTTTTGCCCTTCCTGTGCTTTAGCGATGATATGGGGAATGATCTGGAATTTTTTCTCAGATTTCTTCAGATCCAGGCCCTTCAATTCGCCGAATTGGGAAACCTTGTATGCAGATTCCAAAGGCCCTGTCCAGAAGCTGAATTCCAGTTTTCGGGGAATCCCACGTCCCAAGCTCAATCCCCACGTTTTTCCATCTCCCGGTTTGTATTTGATACTGCTGAGCTCGACGGCAAACTCAGCCGTCCACCCAAATTCGGCTCGATGTGCTCCTGACTTCCAAATTCCATCCCAGGTGGAATCGAATGTACGGCCGTTTTCCGTGATTCGGCCATCCCATTGGGTGCCCAGCAGATTGGTACACACATAATAACACGTTCTCCGGTCGTGAAAAGTATCGAGGAGAACATACACCGAGTCATCCGAACGGATGTCGGTATCCCTCTTTGTCATCCGTCCCACTATTTTATCCGGCTCCGAATCGTAACACCAAAAACCGATATAGATATATCTGTCATCGAACAGGACTTTGACAACAGTCCTTTCTGAAGCTGATTTTCCCTTTTCGGGCTGCAGCTGGATAAAATCCGTCGCTTCAGGCGCAGATTCCCAAATCGATTCATTCAAAAGGCCATCCACTAGAATGGGCGAATCGGTTTTTATCCCTAACAACTCTTTGGATTTCCATTGGGCAGCCAGGATCGAAGACAAGAGAAAGAAACAGGCCAAAATGGAAAAGAGCTTTTTCATTTTTTTCCCAAATAGTCTGACAATGTAGCACAAATAGTATTCAAGGACAACCGCTCAACACTCGCAATGAAGAGCGATTTCAGAGAGTGGAAAGATAGTGTTGGGCCCAGATATGATTGATGTTCAATCCCAAGGCATTCTCGAATTCTGATTTGGCTTTTTCCTTATCTCCCTTTCCCAAATAGCTCAAGCCCAATAAATAATGCGCTTGGGCTTTCCGGAACGCTGCCGATTGCCTTTCCCCGAACTTAGCGAAAAAATCCATGTCCGCTGTCGCTTCCAATCTTTCTTCTGCAAACTGTTTCAATCCCGAAAACATCCGCATGGCATCCTCTTTTCGTCCTAATTCCCGGTAGGACATCCCTTGGTAAAAACTCAACTCAGACCATTCTCTTTCCTGCTCGATAGCCTTTTCATGATATTCTCTAGACTTTCCCTCATCTCCCAGACTTTCATATGCTAAACCCACAAAATACTGGACTCGCGGCTCCCCTCCTCCACGAACCGGCTTGCCGACTTCCAAATTCTCTGGATACTCCAATGCAGCGAGAAAACTCCTGAGGGCGCTCTCATAACCTCCGGATGAAAAAGATCGCAGCCCACGCAAGAGATGGGCATCGACATACACGTTGTGGATCCTCCCTCCTCCTTCCCACACATGGAAGTGATGGGTTTGGAGCAACTCGATCGCTCTTTCATAATCTCCCATCTGAACCAAAAGACCGATCTCCCGGGATAGAGCATCGTCCCTCATTCGCACAATCTCGTGGTTCTCCGCCAAGAGGGCAAGCCTTTTGTCCGGAGATACTCCCCCCGCTTCATACAAAATGTCTAACTCATAGTAAAGCCGGGGCTCCGAAGGAGCAAACGCACGGGCCTTCTCCATGCTCTCTATCGCGCGGGCAACATCATTTTGCACCCGGGCATACGCTAATCCCAAGTTGCGATGGCATAGGGCAAAATGATCATCCAAAGATATGGATATATCCCAGTGCTTTATAGCTTCTTCCGGTTGATGGTCGAACAACAGGTTTCCCATATAATAGAATGCTTTAGAATCCAACGGATTTTTCTCAAGGGCTTGTTTGAGGACATCCCTGGTTTCCCATCGGAAGGGAAAACAGAAATCTGGAGGCATTTGACTGGCTCTTTTGTAATACGCGACGGCTTTATCCTCGTCTCCTTTTTTCCCAAAATAATACCCTATATAGTAATATACCATCGGAAATGGAGATTTTTGTCGCTCCAACCGGCTCAGCACATCGATCGCTTCATTCCATAATCCGGCCCTCCCGTAGTCCACAGCCAGCTCCAGAAAATTTTGAGCAAAATAATGCATTTTCGAGTCTAATTTTTTTTGATGTGCGGCGGCTTCACTCTTGTGTCCCAACTCTGCCAGTAACATTCCTAGCTCATTGGCCGCCCAAAAGTTTATGGGATCTTCTGACAATATCTTTTCCGCAGTCCAAGAGGCCTCTTCCTTTTTGCCGATTTTTCTCAGCAACACAGATTTCAGATTCTGTGCCCGCAAATTCATAGTATTCAATGCAAGAGATTTGTCGATAAACTCCAGGGCTTTCGGATACTCCCCCTTGATGCATGTAAGTTCTGCCAATTCATAATAACTCGCTGCTCCCCACGCCTGACTCCACGCAGCTCTGAAAAAAGCATCATAAGCCTCGTCATATCTGTGCTGTGAACGAAGAGCCAATCCAAGATAATAGTATGCCTCCCCATCTTTTGGCCTGACGTAATTTTTTGTCGCTCTTCGCAAGGCCCGATTTAAACATTCTTCGGCTTGGACAAACATGCCCCGTTTGCAAAAGAGGATAGCCAAAGCCGTGTTGACAGCATAATTGTCCGGATCTCTTTTCAGAGCTTCCTCATAATAAGGATAGGGCTCGAGGGCTGGATTCAAGAACTGTTCCAGTTTTAATCCTGTGTGGTAGAGTTCGTCTACCGTGCCGATCTTTTCTGGGGTAGGTGGAGATTTGACCGCTTCTGGCAAGGAATTTCCTTCTGGCTTTTCGGGAACATAACTGATCAGGTTCTCCCCCGCAGGGGAAAAAAGTGAAAATCGAAGGTTTTCCCTCTGCAAATCGATTGGAAGTTTTAGCTCCTCAAAATAGGGAGCCTGCGGAGAAATATCGATTGTCTTTTCAAACACAACTTTTTTTCCTGCCAATAAGACCAGCTTTGCACCCCGATGCGAGCGGGTTGTATTCAATCCCATCTGTACAAATCCCTCAGGATTCGTTTCAAGATAGAGGGCGGCTTCTCTGTTGGCATTTTTTACACCCTGGATCTTCCGCAAAGGAAACCAGAGCTGCTTGACCACCCTCGCTTCAAAAGGCTGGAGCCAGCTGTAATCAGGCTGGTTGTCCGAGTAGGCTCCGACCATCAACTCGATATATGGGCCATCCGCGTCGGTCAGGATCTTTTCCCACATCTTTCCCTGCGTTCCAGTTCCCCATGTCCAGAACTTCTTGCCCGGAACGATGTGGTGATCTGCGACATGAACCACGCCGGCCTTTTTCCCATGGTCGTATCCAGCCGAAAAATCCTCCTCACAATCCCAGGCAAAAAAGGATGTGGGAGCTGGATGGTTTTTGTACCAGCTGATGTCCACACCTTGGGTATAATCCACACCATTGAAGACCTCGGTCGAAATCGGCCAGCGCGAAAATTGATTTTTCCCGTGGAAAGTGGCAAATTCAGTACCCGGTGGAAAGATGATCTGGTAATCCTCGTTGGCATGAACCGCCACATTGGCCCAATAAAGCATGGACTGGGCCAGAGGCGTGCGGTTGAAGAGTTTGACCGTCGCCTCCAGGTAGGATCTCTCGGGATAAAGAGTGAGACCGATGATCCATTTGGTCCGGTGGCGGATCTCCACCTCCCCTATCCATATGGTTTTGCTGCCATCGGGATTTTCTGTCAGGGTGTAGTCGACCGGCATAAATGACGTGGCCCTGTGATGATGGGGAAAATTCCACTCCACTCCACCGGATATCCAAGCCCCCAACATACCGATCAAGGCGGGCTTTATGACGTTTTGGCGATAGAAAAAATCATACCCGTTGGTCTTATCCAGGGCAGAGAAAATTCTCCCGCCGATCTCCGGAAGCACGCAGATCTGCACATAGTCATTCTCGAGATACAGCGCTTTGTATGTTTTGTCCTCGTATTGGTCTGTCAGCATATCCAGCATCGGATAGGGATAGATCGGCCCTCTGGCCCCTTGATAGGCACGTCCGTTGTAGAAGAGGGGAAATTTGTCGGGTTCACCCACGAGGTAAGTGGGAATGATAAGAGACTCTTCCCAAGCCTTAACATCCGGAAAAGCAAAAGAGGATTGTGTTCCCCACAACAATACGACCATCCCAAGAACAAGCGATAGGGCACCCCATCTTTCCCTTTTTTTCATTCTTTTTCCTTCGATCTATTTTTATCTTTTCTCCTCTTGAAATCGCGCACATTCAACCCGATCGATAGACAAAAAGCGGTAACTAAAAAAGCGATAGCGAATTTATCCACCAGCGCCCGGCTGACATCCAGACCGGTCAATTGCTCGACAAGGAATTCTAGATAGGAGGTCGAACTATCGTACAGGCCCAGTTTCATCCTCACCTGCCAGTGCCAATCCGTGCAGGGACAATAGCCGAAGCCATACCAGATCCCCAAAAAAAACCAGGATAATGCTGTCAACAGGATAATAACCAGATTGGCCAATCTCGTCTTTTTCCAGATCCATCCAAAAACGATGAACAGAATAAGACAGGTGTGGAATACAAAGAAAAAAATGTTCAGGAAGACGTACATGCTCCGAACTAAAATTCTATCCCAAAATTCAACCTGATATAAAAAGCATCATTGTAGAACGACTCCTTTGGATCGTATATATAAATAAAAGAACTTCCCAGGTTCAAGGCTAGATGGGGATTGGATTTCCATAAAAATATTTTTACCCCCGGATTTCCAACCAAGTGATAATAGACTCCGCTATAACTATACCACTCTCCCCAGTTTATCCCCCCTCCCCCAGAGATATACAGTTGGAATAAACCCCATTTGGGGAGACTGTAGATTCCTTTCAAACCCAATGCCGAAAATCCATAGCTGTTTTCGCCAGAATTATAAGGGAAACTGGGATGGTGAAAGGTCCATTCATCGAGCACGCTCTGATAGTTGAAATCCAACTGCAAACCAAAACTCGGGGAGAGGTTGAGCTGGGCATACCCGCCCAGATGAAACTGAAGGACATGCCGGTCAGACCAGGGCCTGTAATGCCAGCGGAAGGTGTAACCTGTCCCCCAGGACCATCCTCCGTATACTCCCCATGTGAATTTTTTCGATCGTTGGGGAAAAAGAGGCAAAGCCAGGTATACAAGAAAGAGAATAATGGATGCCTGCTTGACCAACTTTTTTTGCATCGTAAATACCCCTTTTTATCGTATTCTTCCTAAGTATAGCCAATTGAAATGATTTCGTGAACAGTTATTTATCGCCCGAGCGAATCCTTTTGTGATTGGGTTACGTATATATAAATGGGGATGGGAAAGGAAGAACAAAATGAAAACAAAAACGAAAATCGCCATCTTGGTGGTTGCAGTCCTTCTTTCCCTGTTCGGTTTTAATCTGATCACATGCAACGACTGTGTCATGGAAATGCTTGCAGGAAAGGATGCCGGTTACACAGTAACGACACAAGTGATTTCTGTCGTGCCGAATATGGCAGCGGTACCTTAGATCTATTACTGGAGACTTTTAAGAGCCTTTATAAAAATGCGCCGCATTTTAATGCCTTGGATTTCGCCGGACACGCCATCCAAAGCTTTAAAATCATACCCTTTTTTCTTTTTGAAATAAGCAACCCAGAAAGGATAATAAATCTTCCTTCCTTCAGATATTTCCGTAGCATGAGGATGGCTGCGTGTCCGTAACCCGTGCTCCAACAGGATACCTTTATACTGGTCCAGAGCCATTTTTGCAGCTTCGGACGAAGAAATTTCAAAATCACAGGCAGGCCCAGGTGCTTGAAGGCCTTTTACGAGATCCAAGCCATGCTCTGCGTAGAGCACAGTATGCCCCAGAAGACCATCCACAAAAAGAGCCACGTGTTGTTGACTTGTGGGTGTGTTTTTCTGCCTCTTTTCATCCTTTTCGACCAGAACATCGAATAGATAAAAGGGCAGGTACACAACCTCCAATCTTTCGGGAGAAATATGTCTTTTCAGAAGAGAAAATTTAGAAACCAAGGGGAATGATGATTTCTCAGTAGAAAAGAGTCTCCCAGCCTGTTGTTGGGAGACTATCGGTTCGATGAACATACAATTATCTTCTGCGGCGTTTGTTGGATCTCCCTTTCAAGAAGGAAAAAATGCCGGCCGCAAGAAGCAGGGCTGCAGCGATGATGTTCGTAACGATCCCACGCATCAACGGGACGTTTTCTGTGCCTTTGACAAAAAATGTGGCCAGCAGAACCACTATGCCGAAAAAGAGCCAGAAAACTCCCATGATTTCCAAGGGTTCGAAGCTCTGTTTTTGTTCTGACTGATTATCGTTTGTTTGCATTCGGTCCTCCATCTTGCCCTCAGAATATGACATAGAGAACGACCTGGATTCCCAGAAAGACAGTGGCCCAGATCCTCAGGTCCCGCCAACGCTTCTTATCCAACGCTCCTTCGAATATGAACTTAGGGGGACGAAACCAAGCCCAGATGATCATGCCGATAAAAAATAAGGCGGCAATATATTTCCCTAAAACAGGAGGCAAACTTTCCAACCATCCCATCATTTTATTCCTCCCCTTCGGCTCTTTTTTTCAAGATGCCTTGCATGTTTTCATCCTTCATCACAAGTCCGTAGACCAATCCCTCCAGTTTCTCGATCGGATCGGGTTTGGTCAACAAGCTGACTATGATCGTGATCAAGATCGATCCTAAAAAGGACCACCAAGCGATGTACAGAAAACTGGCTTTGGTTACGAAAAATAACGAGCTGGAGATGGCCACGCCGCCCAAAAGTCCGAACAATCCGCCCCATTGATTGGCTCGCTTCCAGTAGATCCCGAGCAAGGTGATGGCAAATGTGGGCCCCTGGAATATGGACAAAAGAGTCTGCATCGCCACATAGATCCCAGGAAATGCTTTCGTGACCGGGGCAAAGGCGATAGCCCATATCACGAAAACGAGGGTGAGGATCCGGCCGACTTTGAGATAGTGTTTGTCCGAAGCATCTTTCTTGAAAAATCGCTGGTAGATGTCCCGTGTCCAGAGCGTAGCGGCAGAGTTAAGTGTGGAATCCACGCTGGAGATGAGGGCGGCCATAAAAGCGGCAAACACAAGTCCTGCCAGGCCCGCAGGCAACAAGTTTTTGATCAGCCAGGGAAAGGCCTTGTCCATGTCCGCTCCAGCTAATCCAGGATTGAGAGCCAGGGCAAGCAGCCCAGGCAGCACCACCAGGATAGGGATGAACATCTTGGGAAGAGCTGCGAACATCATGCCAGCCTTGGCATCCCATTCGCTGCGGGCTCCGAGTGTCCGCTGGATGATGGCCTGATGGCAGCACCACCAGGCTGGGGATAGGACAAGAGCCAGCCCGAAGATCATGCCCAGCCAGGGGTAGGTGGGATTACTCAACGGTAAAAACAACTTGAAGTGATCGGGATTGGCAGGCTTTATGGCTTCCACAAGACCGGACCATCCGCCTACGGTCCAAAGACCGAGTACAGTGAGAGCCACCCCGCCGATGAACATCACGAGAAGTTGGACCACATCGGTCATAGCGACGGCTGCAAGCCCTCCAGTGATGGTATAAACCCCGACGATCAGGGCTGTGATAAGGAGGCTGAATTCTACCGGGATACCCAGGTATTCGTTAAGCATAAGGCCGCTGGCCCAGAAAAAAACTCCCAATACACAGGCCAAAAATGCCCCCCAGAGTATGGCCTCGATCACCCGCACGGCCGTGTTGTATCGTCTACCCAGGAATTCCGGGACCGTGTAAACGCCGGCTTTCCAGTAATAGGGAACGAACAATAGAGCTGCAAGCACCATGGCCGGGATGGCGCCGATCCACTCATAGTTGGCCTGGGCGATCCCGAACCTGTAGGCTCCGCCTGCCGCTCCCATGTAATCGTAAGCACCGATGTTGGTGCCGATGATGGACATGCTGATCACCCACCAGGGCAGCATCTTCCCGGCAAGGAAATAGTCTTCTTCGGTTTTGACATACTTCTTGAAATACACGCCGAAGATAGGGATCGCGACCAGGTAGGCGATAACGATGACCAGATCAATTCCGTGTATGCCCATGGATAACTCCCTCGTCCATTGTTGCCTACACTATATAAAAATTCCCCTCAAAAACTCAAACATAAAAAATCAATAAATAAAAAAAAGACTATTTATGAAAAGTGTATTTGAATCCTAAAGCAACGGCTCTGGCTTTCATCGGGTATCCGGGTTCTGTCACATAACCGTTATCCAAGAGGTTCTCGCCCTTGAGGAATACATCCACATTTGAAATCCTCACAGAAAAAACCGCGTTCAGGACAAAATAGCCGGGTATCCGGACGATGTCATTGAAGACGAGCACCTCTGCACTGGATGAGTATAACCCAAACAGCGTAAATTTTGTGTTCTTCGGTCCTTTGACATTCAGGACAAAATTCAGTTGAGACCGGGGAACTAGGTCCAACGGACGGTCTTCATCCTCGTTCACTCCATCGAGGTAAGTGTAATTGACGGAAAGGTCGAACCCCTGGAATGTTTTGGATAATTCCATCTCAAATCCAGCTATATGGGCCTGTCCTATGTTCAAATTCGTCTGGCTTCCATCGATCTGCCGGACGCTTTGGATGAGATCCTTTATTTTGTTGTAAAAAACAGCTCCGGATAACAGGAAATCTCTCTCATACAGGAATCCCAGTTCGAAACTCGTGCCCCTCTCATCCCTGAGATCTGGATTTCCCCCCGAAGAGCTGTACAGGGACCTCATCGAGGGGAATCGTGACTTTTGAGAGACGGAAATCCGGATATCCATATAATCAGAAGGATTGAACTTGAGGCCGGCAATGGGATTCAAGGATGTTTTGTTCTCCCCTATAAATTTCCTAAGGTGGTCGAGGCTCACGCCTGCGATCAACCGCCATTTGGGATTCAACCGAAAATGGTTTTCCAATCCGAGGGAAACCGTCTGGTGCTGGAATTCTTCCCAAGCTTCTCCGATATCATCCTGAGTTCTGACCCTGTCGTCACGGAAATTCAGGCTGAATTTCCACTCATTTTGGGATGCATACGGCAAAGTGCCCAAAATGAATGCGCCATAGGAGTCGTTTTTATAAGTGGATACCCACTGCAAGTCATTATAATCCGGACGGGTGTAGGCATCCAGGACATTGAAATGGCGCACATAATAACTTCTGACCTTGAGGTTCCCACGCTTAAAAATAGTAAAGGTGCCACCCAGATTGAGCTGCCACCTGTCCCAATCCTTGAACCGCCAATAGCGGGGCCTGTAGTATTCTGTTGCTGCCGGAATGCCATAGTCTGAAGTGTAATATCCGGCCTCGAACAGGATTTCACTCTTATCATTGGGATAAAAATACACCTTCCCCGTGAAATTGGCCCTCGAGTAGCCGCTGTTATCCATCGCGGTGTGACGGCCTTCCTGTTTCCACTCGAATCCATCGGATTTATCGTAGGAAAAAAAGCCAGAGAAAAAGACTTTTTTCCAGCGAAGGGAGCCGGTCGATGCAAGATTGAACGCCTTCTGGCTGTCATAGGATGTGCTCAAAGAAAAGGAAGGAGATTCGGGTCTTCGGGTAATGACATTCACGATCCCGCCCATGGCGTTCGGACCGTAAAGGACAGAAGATGCCCCTCTGACCACCTTGATGTTTTCGATTTCTTCCGTGGTGATGGTTTTCAGGTCGAAGGAGTTGAAATAAGGTTCATAAATCGGGATCCCGTCATAGAGCAGAGCAATTCTCTGGCCTTCGAGCCCGCGGATTTTGAGGTGAAATTCGTTTTTGGACCCGACCGAGACAAACGTCCCTGAGGAATAAGAAAGCACATCCGATAGGTTTCTGGGCAGCAGGGCTTCCATTTTTTCCTTGAGGATTATGGTTGTGGTGGACAGAGGAACATCCTTGGGGCGCTCTGCTTCGACAACGATCTCCTCTGTTATCTGTTTTTGTTTTTTGCCTTCTTCCTGTTCTTTTTCCTGAGCAAAAAAGTCGGGTGGCGATAAAAGTGTTGCCATAATGAGCAAGCACGATAGTGCTAAGAATGCAATTCGGTGTTTCATTTCAGGTCCTTCTCATATTCGATAAGCCTATATTTTGGGCATCCTTCCCAAGGGATCCATCTCTTCACATAAAATCCACAGCTAAGATACATCTTTTGGGCAGGAATGAAAAAGGGATGGTCTAGCGTGGATACTTTTGCTCTACTGAATCTCCTCTTTTGGAACCGCCGGAGAATTTCTGCGATCTGCAGTTTTCCGAATCCTCGCCCCTGATACTCGGGAAGGATACCGTTGTGTCCAATGATGCCCAATGTCGGCCACTGCCTCGGGTCATAGGATGCGAAACCGATGAGTTTATCATCGAGCCAACTCAGAAATGTGCAGTCTCCGATGCCACCAGGATCTTCATATACATCGGTATCGAACCGTTCCCATCCTTCGGCTTCATTAGCCCAAAAATCCGGTTCGGAGGTGACAAGATCGGCATAACAGATTTTCAAGATCGAAGCAATCTTCCCCGGTTCTTGAACGTGAGGTGATGTGAACTTTAGATCGGACATGACAACCTTTGTGTCAGAGTATTCGTTTATTCCGATATGGCCTTCATCTTCTGGATGTGTTCGGCCATGAGCTTTAGCAACTCGGGCCCTCCCGGACCCCAGCAATGGGGCTCCCCTTCGCCGTATTCCACCACGCCGCCATAGTATGGATCTTCAGTGCTTTCCAGGAATTTCTCCATGAATACGACGGCATTATTCAGATAGTAGGAATCCATGTCCCCGACATAGATATGGAGTTTCCCCTCCAATTTTTGGCCGATCTCAGCCCAGTTCTGCTCTAGGTAAAGGCGCAGGTCAAAGTGTTCCTTCCAATAGCGGGCCACATCGGGATCGATGTCTCCTGTGAGCTTGTCCCAGGCTTCTTTAGGATAGCCAACCTCCCCGACCGGTCCGTAACAGGCCATGTAGATCTCCCACTGCCCTCCTGACCGGCAATTATCTCCCACAGCCAGTTCGTAGTGGTTTTCGTCCTTCATCATCTCCCGGACTTGACCGTCCGTGCTTCTGAGAACTGGGCGTTCTACCCGCAACCAATCATAATCTGTGTAATAGGCATTTTCGTGTTCATACATATTCACCAGATGCTGGGCCCGGAAGTCTAAAGCATCGGGACATAAAGAGAATGTGCCGCCGAAGAAATCGGGATGAAAAACCTGAAGCGCAAAGGAGATCCAGCCTCCTGTGGATCCTCCTGAGAGAACGCGTGCATAGGGCTCTCGGATGATCCGAAAATTCTCCTCGATATACGGGATCAACTCCTGCATGATAGCATCACCGTAGGGCCCTAGATTGGGAGAATTCATGGCATGGGAGTCGTCATAATAGGGGCAGGGATGCTGGAATGTCACGGCTATCATCGGAGGACATTCGTCCGATTTCCAATACTCGAAAAACTCATACCCTCTGCTGCCCCAGCGATCGTTCTCTTCTGCCTTCTCTTCGCGGAAACCATAAGGAGCGCGCAATGAAAAATGCCCTTGGATGTAGTTGACAGGGTAATATTCATCGGGATTTTCATCGTATCCCTTTGGCAACAGGATGGTCGCCCCTAGGTACATCGGCTGTCCCCAGAAATCTGAGAGCAGCTTACTCTGGAATTTTATCCGCTTGACCCATTTTGTATCCGGCTCGACTTCGATGGGAGGAATCACATGATCGCAGGTGATGGATACGGTTTGTTTCTGGGATGGATCGATATGGATTTTGTGCACATCGCTGTACATGTTTCCGGGCGATCGCAGCCAATTTTGCCCCTCCCACTGGTCGTTGTGCAGCCACACGGTGTGGCCATCGGCGCGTTCGAATTGGGTGTAGACGTTGATAAAACCCTGGACATAGTAATCCCCGGGTGGAATGTCACGGATGCTTTGAAGGGGGAATCCGTAAGATCTCTCATCTATAACTCCTGCCTCTCCTGCTTCCAATCCCGAGAAATTTTGCCCCCAAAAAGGGATCCCGCTCGCTCGGCGCACCTGAAACCGTGGCTCACGCTGGTCTGTCTGTGCCAACATGACATACACCCGGCCAGTCAAAGGCCCGGCATGAGCATCTTCCGTAAAACTTATGGCAAATTCAAGGTTCGAAACATTCGATACGCTGGTTCCATTTTGACAGCAGACTGAAACACAAGCAAAGACAAAAAAGATGATCAATTTTAGGTTACTTTTCATGCCTTCTCCTCTCTATCAAACATTATATTTTCTTCAATCCCGCCCTAAAAAGCAATTACAATTCGGGGACAGGATACGTTTTCACTTAATTCTGTGCTGAGATACTTGATACCTTAATCATGATATGGAATAATTCGGTACCTGTTCCCGAATTAGAGTTATAACAAGGATAAAAGCAATGGAAAAAGTCAATTTAAGCGAAAAATTCAGTTTATTCAAGGAAACCTGGACACCTAAAATCGCCGGTGAACTCAACGGGCAGTACGTCAAACTGGCCAAAACCAAAGGGGAGTTTGTCTGGCACAAACATGATACTGAAGATGAGTTTTTTCTTGTCATAAGCGGCACTTTGACCATCAAACTCAGGGATAAGGACATTCGACTCGATCCAGGAGAATTTCTCATCGTCCCCAAAGGCATCGAACACAAACCCGTCTCAGAAAATGAGGCCCACGTCTTGGTATTCGAACCAAAAAACACAAAACACACCGGAGATGTCGAGAGCGAGATGACCGTTAAAAAATTCGACTGGATTTAATCCCCTCTCTAGCAATTGGGGGATAAAATCCTTTGTCCTTTCAGCATGCAAAAATAGGGAAACACATATCCAGGTACCGAATTAAAAAAAAATGTTTGACAGAAGTTGCATTTTTTTTTATTATGGTGAACAAAATGGTGAACATACGGATCTCAGTCCGGGCTCTGGTCGAACATCTCCTCAAGAGAGGCGACCTATCGATGAGTTTCGATATTGCCGCGCGGACATCCCTATTCGCCGGCAACCACGCCCATCATAAGATCCAAAAATCCCGGCCAGAACCCTATACCGCCGAAGTACCCGTTTTTTATCGAGTCGATAACGAACGCATCGTTCTCGACATCCAGGGACGGATCGACGGACTGTACGAACTAGCCGATTCCGTGGTGATCGAAGAAATAAAGACCACCCGAAAAGACTTGGAAGGTTTCATAAAACAAAACAGCGAACTTCACTGGGCCCAGGTTAAAGTGTATGCTGCGATCTATGCGATCGAAAATAACCTGGATCGGATACTCGCTCAACTCACATACGGCCACATAGAAACTGGGGAGGTCAGGACCTATTTCCAGGAATACAATACAGATGAGCTCCGCATGTTTTTTTTGCATTTGCTGGAACAATATTTCCAGTGGGTTGAAAAGATCCAAGATTGGCATGAGGAGAGGGATCGATCGATCTTCACATCAGATTTTCCCTTCGTGTCCTTCCGCAGCGGTCAACGCCAAATGATCGAAGACGTTGCCGCCATCATCGAACAGGAAGAGCAAATCATCATCCAGGCCCCAACAGGCATCGGTAAAACCGTGGCCGTCCTTTATCCAGCCATCAAAGCTATAGCCGAAGGGCACATCCAAAAGATGTTTTACCTGACGTCGCGTACAACAGGACGCTTTATCGCTGAAAAAACTTTGATAGAGCTAAAAAAAAGCGGACTCCGCATAAAATTCGTGACATTGACCGCCAAGGAAAAGATCTGTTTCAACCCGGAAAAAAATTGCACTCCCGATGAATGTTCTTTTGCCAAGGGATATTATGACCGCTTCGTCGAAGCCCGTAAGTCCCTGTTTGACGAAGAAGCCTTCACTGCCGACAAGATCGCTGAGATTGCCCGTGTCCACCAAATCTGTCCCTTCGAATTTTCACTCGACATGGCGCTTTGGGTGGAGTGTATCATCTGCGACCTTAACTATGTGTTCGATCCAAGGGTGTGTCTCCGACGGTTTTTCCTGGAAAACCCAATCGATTGCACCATTCTCGTAGACGAAGCTCACAATCTCGTCGACAGGTCAAGAGAGATGTACTCCGCTAAAATCGATAAAACAGATTTCTTGAAAATCCGGCGTCTCCTCAAGAACAAAGAATCCGAGCTCTATCGAGCAGCAGGAGAGGTCAACAGGCAAATGTCGGAAATGAAAAAAACGCTCGAAGAGGAAAATAGCGCTTGGCAGGATGAACGCCCCGAAAAACTCCTTCCCCCTCTCAGGCATCTTCTCACGAGCCTCGAACGCTGGCTATCTTCCCACCCAAGCTCCCCCCAAACCCAAGAGATGCTCGATCGCTACTTTGCGGTAAACTGGTTTCTAAGAGTCTCTGAACTTTACGATAAAAACTATGCGACTTGCCTCGAACAAACTTATCGTAATTTCAGCACAAAACTTTATTGCATCGATCCTTCCGAACATCTCCGTGAGACTTTCGAACGGGTCAATTCATCCGTTCTTTTTTCAGCGACCATCACACCCATGTCCTACTTCGCTCAGATTTTTGGATTAAAGGATTCGGTCGAAAAACGGATTCTCCCCTCTCCTTTTCCCCAAGAAAACCTGTGTGTCCTCGTTTCTGATTCTGTTTCCACACTCTACAGACACAGGTCTCAAACAAAAAAAGCTCTGGTTCAGACCATCGGTTCTCTGGTCGAAGCCAAAAAGGGAAATTACATGGTTTATTTCCCTTCCTATGAATACCTGCAGATGGTGCATCCTCTGTATGAAGCGGCCTTTCCCCACCACAAAATCCTCATGCAGACACATGAGATGAGAGAAGACGAAAGAGTGGACTTCCTATCTAATTTCTCGGAAGAAAACGATCACAGCCTCGTGGGTTTTGTGGTGATGGGAGGTATTTTCGGGGAAGGCATCGATCTGGTCGGAGACCGGTTGACAGGAGCTGTCATCGTCGGTGTCGGATTGCCCGGAATTTCGCTGGAAAGAGAAATGATCCGCCATCATTTCTCTGAAAACCAGCTCTCCGGTTTCGACTATGCTTATCGCTATCCAGGGCTGATCCGCGTGTTTCAAGCGGCAGGTCGGGTTATAAGAACCGAAAACGACCGTGGAACGATACTCTTGATCGATCCTCGTTATTCTCATCCCCAGTATAACGAACTGTTTCCCCAGGAATGGCTGGTCCAACCGGTACAAAATCACGGTCAGATCCGGCAGATATTGGATGAATTTTGGGTTGAGCCAAAATCATGAATAAAGAAAGATTGAACAAGCGAAAAAGCGATCTGAGCCTCAGAAAATTGACCGTGCTTGCCCTAGACTGCCAAGCTACCCACAGCAATCCCGAAATCGGTCGTCTATTCGAGATAGGCTGGGTAAATACACAAGCCACTCCCCTATTCGACCATGAATTGACGGCTGAAAAAGTCAAATCACACTTGGTCACGATGGAGGACAATTTCCAGGTCCCCAAACAATTTCTTAGAATAACCGGGATAAAATCCGAGGAAATGAACGAGGCCATTTCTAAACGAAACACATGGCAAAAGCTCTATCGCACGGCAAAAAAAACGGCATCCAATAATCAGGGGATATGCCCCGCCGTGATCCACTATAGCCGGTATGAAGAGCCATATCTCCAACACCTTCATCAGGAATTCGCACCCCAGCAGGATTTGCCGTTCACAATCGTCTGCACTCACAAGATTGTCAGCAGGCTTTTTCCCGGACTCCCCCGGAAAGGATTAAGGGCTGTAGCAGGTTATTTCGGATATTCCCTGCCAAATTTCAGGCGGAGCCTGCACCATGTGGTGGCAACTGCCTTTATTTGGAATCATGTAGTCCGGGTACTCGAAGAAAAAGAAAATATCACAACGTTTACTGGACTTCAGGACTGGCTTAACTCCCCTGCTCCTCCTGCCCATTCCAAGCAATGGGAACGGGAATACCCGATGGAAAAGGCTCTTAGGCAAGACCTCCCGGAAAAACCAGGGATTTACAGGATGTACCGATCTTCAGGGGATTTGCTCTACATCGGGAAGGCAAAATCTCTCAAACACCGGGTGAACAGCTATTTTACCAAACGAGGACGGCATGCCGAGCATATCCTCGAGATGCTCAGCCAGGCTCGAACTCTTTCGACCACCGTGACACTGACAGCGTTCGAAGCAGCTATCAGGGAATCCGATGAGATAAAGCTCCAATCTCCCCCGTACAACAGGGCTCTCCAACCAAATGAAAGACAACTGTATTTCTACCGCGAAAATCTCAAAAACAAACAAACAGAACCAAACACAAAACATCCGGTCGGCCCCATTCCCTCTAATATCAAAATGGAATCGCTCGCAAAACTCCTCGATTTGCTAAATGCAAAGATAAAAAAAATCACCCCACGCTTGATAGAGGAGTTGCTGGATTGTCCGCCAGAATATTCACCCGAAAAACAATGCTTTATCTCAGGTTTTGAAACATTCAAAAAGGAATTTTGTGTCTCCATCGAAACACCCGTAACATTAAACAAAATGATGAAATGGGGCACACAGTTCTGGCAGGAAAAATTAATTGAAAAGGAATCCGATATTGCGATAAGGGATGCGGAAGAAACTCAAAAGGATGAAGATCAGAAAGAAATCGAGGAAGGCTGGACTCCTGAACGGGTTTTTAAGACTTTGAAGAGGAAAATCCGGATGGATTCATACCAGATGCGTCGATCGCGGTGGTTCTGCCGCCTGAGCGAATCTCGCCTTGCTTGGACTAACACAAATGGAGCAGAAGAGGATAAAAATGTTCTCCTATTCGAGAATGGAACGATACAGTCTAACAATAGCGATCCGCTATCCAAAATTTCAGAGATTCCACCGGGACACCAAAAAACGCTCAATCAAAGACAAGCCAACTTCGATATCGCCACCTACGACAGGATGCGTATCGTCACGACCGAAATGCGTCGTATTATTCAAGAGGGTCGTGACATCGAGCTGACATTTCATCCAGGGAGCATTTTGAATAAGCAGCAGCTAGAAAAAATCTTGAAATGGATATGATAAAATTATTATTTTTAGCAGACACACATCTGGGATTCGATTATCCCTTCAGGCCCCGTATCCAAAGGAGACGCAGAGGAGAAGATTTTTTTGCCAACTATCACAGAGCCCTTGAACCTGCTCGCAAACAGGAAGTCGATGCCCTCATTCACGGGGGAGATCTTCTGTTCCGCAGTCGCGTTCCCGCCCAGTTGGTGGACATGGCTTTCTCTCCGCTTAAAGATATCGCGGATAGGGGAACAAAAGTCTACATCGTTCCCGGTAATCATGAACGATCAAAAATTCCTTTCAAGATCTTGAGTCTTCATCCCAATATTTTCATTTTCGATCACCCGAGTACATTCCTTCTTGAAAAGAGAGGATTAAGGGTAGCCCTATCCGGTTTCCCCTATTGCAGGGATAACGTGCGCGCTCGATTTCCCAATATCCTTCGAGAAACCGGATGGCGAGAATATCAAAAAAACTGTGACGGCCATATACTTTGTGTTCATCACTGCTTCGAGGGAGCCAAGGTTGGCCCGGTGAACTACACTTTCAAATACAAGGAGGATGTGATCCGTTTGAAGGATATTCCGAAAGAATTCACGGCCGTTTTCGCCGGGCATATCCACCGGTATCAGATCCTGACAAAAGATCTCGATGGCCGACCTATTCCCACTCCTGTGTATTATCCCGGTTCAATCGAACGAACTTCCTTTGCTGAAATGGATGAGAAAAAGGGATATTTTGTATTCAAATTAGGGTCCGATAATCACAATGGACTTTCTATCCAAGGAGGAGATTTCGTGGGCCTTCCGGCACGTCCAATGGTCAAGGTCCCTATCAGTCCACAAGGAATGGACGAGATAAAATTCAAAGCCTACATCAATAAATCCCTCAATTCCATAAGCCCTCAGAGTATTGTCAAATTGGATATCCAAGGTTTCATTCCTGAAAGATGTCTGCCGGTCCTTAGGGCATCATCCTTGAGGTCGCTTGCTCCAAAAGAGATGAACATCAGCGTCAGGTTTATGCAGCCAAAGTCATTCTCTAGATACTCAGTATCGCAGCCGTTAGGAAATACACCATAAATTGACAGACTAGAACGAGAATACACAGCAGAACGATATAACCCACAGTTATTTTTTCTTCCTTTTTCACGAGCAAAATATCTTCGAGTATGTTTCTTTTCCGCAAAGGTAATTTTTCCAAGATTTCTTTTCTAAAAACCGATTTAATCTTGGATTTCCATCCCAATAAAAGAGCGATCAGGAAAAGAAAAAGAACATAAACTTGGAACAACAAAAGAGTTCCCATTATGGCTATCGAGTTATAAATCCCATGCATAAATATCGCCAAAACAAAGGCAAATCCTATATACAGAATTTCACTTGATCTTCCCTCTTCCTTTCTGAATTTTGCTTTGGCAATAAAGTAACCAGCAATAAAACCGAACAAAAAATGCCCTGGATAGAGCCTGAATTTAATAAGCACACTCAATGCAATCAGCCGTGCCTGGTTAGGATCCAGGCTGATATCAGATACGATTAAAGTCGCTATTGGTTTTATCATGTAAGCAAGGTTTTCGCTTATGGCAAAACCGATTCCCACTAGCCCCGCATACAAGGGCCCATCATAATACTCATTGAAATCGTCCCACTTGTATATAAAAAAAAAGATCATGAAAAACTTGGCCATCTCCTCCACTAAACCGACCGATACAAAGTTGACCAAAATGGTGTTCCTCCAACTTAGACTCGCGGAATAAATAGGGAGAGGAAAGACTTTCTTTATGATAATGACAATCAGCGTCGCCATGATTCCTAGAATGATGGCGTTGAATATCCTGAATAGGGGCTCTCTCTCGAACCTGTCGCTGAAATACACCAGCGTGGCGACTATGGCGCCTACGATAAATACATAAAAAAGAAATTCAATAATCATCTCTGGACGTCGTTAGGTTTATAACTAGAAATAGGATTTTTTTATCTCGAATTCCATCGACCCATCCGTGATCGATATGAGGACTGTTTTCAGCCCCTCTTCTTTTACATTCGCTAGGAATTTCGCAAGCGGAGAGCTGATCAATTTATCGACCGTGCGCTCGAGATTTCTGGCCCCCCATTTTTTGCTGTATCCCTTTTGTGCCAGGAGATTGACGACTTCTGAACTTATTTCCAGCTTGATTCCCTTTTTTTGCCATTTTGTCTTAAGAATAATCAGGATTCTTTCTTCAACGATTCGCTGAACAATCTGTGGCGAAAGCGGATCGAACAACCCGACAAAGTCGATCCTGTTGACAAATTCGGGTGAAAAAAACTTGGTGAGTTCATCCCTCACTTCTGTCCCTACGGCACCGAAACCGATCCCGGATTTCTGCTGGATCGGAACATTGGATGTCATGATGATTATCACATCGCTGAAGAAGGTGTGAATTCTATTGACGTTTGTGAGAACGCCGCTGTCAAAAACCTGGAGGAATAATCTGTGTATATTGGGATGTGCTTTTTCGATCTCATCCAACAGCAAGACCGAAAAAGGATGTTCCGCAATCGCATCCAACATCGGGCTTCCCTTTTCAGTCCCTCTGTAACCGAATGGGGCACCGAGAAAATTCGATACAGAATGGGGCTCTGAATATTCGGACATATCGATCCGGATAATTTTATCCGGAGAGCCAAAAAGATACTCAGCCAGGGCACGCGCAAACTCTGTTTTTCCGACACCTGTTGGGCCAACGAACAGGAACACACCATTCGGGCGTTCGGGTCGCAAGTCTAATCCTTGGGTTTTTGGCCATATGATATCCACGACCATATCGATTATGTGATCTTGCCCCAGGATACGCTCTCTGAGGAAAGTGCTCAATCCTTCTAGCCGATTCTTCAATTCGTCTTCTAATTTTCCGACTGGCAAACCCGTCATGGAGCCGACGATGTTGCGCACATCTTCCACGGTGATCCTCTTGCGCTCTCGGCTCGAATCCCGATGGCTCACAACCCGACCCACAGCTTGATCGAGGATGTCTATCGCTTTATCGGGGAAATAGCGACTTCTCATGTAACGTTCGCTGAGTTCGGCCACTTCTGAGTAAACATCCTTTTCTATTTCGATATTTTGTTCCGGCTCGAACCTATCAGCCGCAATGACTTTCAACACCTCTTCGGTGGCTTGGCGGGCAAGTTGAGAGATCCGGATAGGCTGGAATCTCCGCTCTATCGCTTTATTCTTCTCAATATGTGCATGATATTCACTGTCTGTCGTGGCTCCAATACAGGCGATCTCTCCCCTGGCCAAGGCAGGCAACAACATGACAGAGGCTTCGAGAGGAGCGCCTTCGACCTTTCCAGCGCCCATTATCGAATGCAACTCATCGATAAAGAGTATGATATTTGGATTGCTGGCTTCTTTTATCACTCTCTTCAATTTTTCCTCGAACATGCCCCTATAGGGAGTACCAGCCACGAGGCTACCCATGTTCACCTCGATAATGTGCTTTCCCTTGAGAGCATCGGCAACTTTATCATTCGCTATTTTTTTTGCCAGCCCTTCCACTATCGCGGTTTTACCGACTCCAGCAGGCCCCACCAGGAGAGGATTGCGCTTGAAAATACGACACAGGGTTTCCGACAATAGATCGATCTCCTTGTCTCGTCCAACAATATCATGGGTCTTTTTCTGCGTCGCCAGTACGGTTAAGTCACGTCCATTGCTGTTCAAAGTAGGGGCTGAACTCAATAGAGTGATTAATGACGGTGTGGAGTCTGACTTGAATTCTTTTTCAGGCATTTTTACTTCAAATCCACAGAACGCACCTGCCGCAGCTGTCAGATGAATGAGATCGACCTGTGGTCGCAGTTCTTTTTCGGCTAAGTGCAGAGCATGATCAATAACCGTTTTTTGATCTACCTTCCCCTGTCTGCCTGGGAGGGAATTTACTAAGTTATCGACTTCGCTTGCTGGCAAGGATGGCATGACTTTTTCTATTGTTTCAGGGTGATGGATTGCCAGTGTTTTCATGATCAGTGCTGAGGTTATTTTTTCTGCGCCACTTTTCTGTGCAAGCTTTTCAGTTCTCAGGAGGATCATTCTTACCTGAACAGAAAGCTTTTCCCAGTGGGTTTTGTCTAATATTTCTTTCATTTTCCTCAGCCCATTTTATAAACTTGGTTTTTTATACCACAACCATACGTTGTTATCAATCATCGATCACAATTTCCTGGCGATTGACTTGGGTATTTTTCATATGATAGGTTCAATCTATGCAGCAAGACTTCTGCGATCTAATACTGAACAACAAGATTGACCTGGATGAGCGAATTAAAATAGCAGGCCAAATCAGTCAAGATGTTTCGCTAAAAAAAATTGCTGCAGACGATATACCCCTCGTTTACCAGGTGATGTTACAGTTTTGGAGAAACCTAGGGAGTTACCTCAGTGACAGGTATGATTCAAGCCTGTTTTTAAAAAGATCGAAGCTAGCAACACATTGTATGTCTGTTTCTCGCCACCTTCCTGAAGGCCAAAAATTCTTCCGGTACTTCCCCAAAATAGAATTGGCCGAAGGACCTAATCGTTTCAAAGGGAATGAAATTGTCAGAGGTATGATAGATTACAGGATGTTCCATTCCTTGTACGAATTTCACTTGGAATATCC
>CAZIDF010000009.1:0-31262 GCA_964538085.1 uncultured Eubacteriales bacterium
TGTACGGGAACCGGCAGGATGGACCTTCTGCCCGGGGTCCGAGCAACAGCTTGTATGGGGGCATGGGCATCCCTCTGGGTGAGTGGCATTCGGTCGGTGGGGCTGAGAGCGGGTTTGCTATTCCCGATCCTGTGGATAACCACATCATCTGGTCGGGGAATTATCAGGGAGCCCTAGACCGGTATGATGAACGTTCAAGGACAGGGCGGGATGTGTCGGTTTGGCCTGATTATGCGATGGGTACGCCGGCAGCCCCGTTGAAATACCGTTTCCAATGGACATTTCCGATAGCCATTTCACCGCATGACCACAACAAGGTCTATGCGGGAAGCCAGCATGTCCACATGACGACAGATGGGGGACAGAGCTGGAAAGTCATAAGTCCTGATCTCAGCTTGAATGATAAAAGCAAGCTTGGCAGTTCAGGAGGTTTGACGCCGGATAATGCCAGTGTCGAGTATGCTTGCTTGATTTTTGCACTGGCCGAATCACCGCTAGAAGAGGGGGTGATCTGGGCCGGGACCAATGATGGGCTGGTGCATATGACCCGGGATGGTGGCGGAAACTGGATCAATGTCACAAAAAACATTCCGGATCTGCCGGAATGGGGAACGGTGAGCAACATCGAGCCCTCACGGTACGAAGCAGGGAAATGTTATATAACGGTGGATTTCCACCAGATGAACAATCGAGATCCATATGTTTACAAGACAGATGATTACGGGGCTACCTGGAAATTAATCAGTGGGGATATTCCCAAGAGTGTGTTCAGCTATGCCCATTGCGTGAGGGAAGATCCTGTGCGGAAAGGATTGCTGTATGTGGGAACGGAGAATGCCCTGTATGCCTCCTTTGACGACGGCGAAAACTGGATCCCTTTGCAGGGCAACATGCCGCATGCTCCGGTGCACTGGATGGTCGTGCAGGAACATTTCAACGACTTGGTCGTGGCCACTTATGGGCGAGGTTTCTGGATCATGGACGACATAACGCCTTTGCAGCAGATGACGCCGGAGATTTTCGAGTCGGATGTTCATCTTTTCGTGCCGCGGCCAGCTTATCGGTTCCGGTTCAAAAGCACGCCTATGGACAGCATGCAGGAACCGTCGGTAGGACAAAATCCTCCGTACGGAGCCCAGATTAATTATTACCTTAAGGAAAGGACCAAGGGAAAGGTGAAAATAGAAATTTATGATGCGACGGGGGAAAAGGTCAGGACCCTGAATGGAACCAACAGCAAGGGCATCAATCGCATCAATTGGAACTTGAGATACGAACCTACCGAAAGGATCAAGTTGAGGACAAAACCTGAGTATGCGGATTGGGTAAAGATGGGGAAATCCGGAGATCGGTCCTATGTGAGTTGGGGTGGGCCGGTCAGTTTATTCGCTTCCCCTGGGAAGTATGCGGTGAAGCTTGTGGTGGGAGATCAGGAGTTCGAGCAGGATCTAGAGGTCAAGAGGGATCCGAATGCCCCGGGATCAGAGGAAGGCATCCAGAAGCAGTTCCAGATGATGAAGGAGATTTGGGCGGATAGCCAGGCTGTAACCCAAATGGTCAACCAAATCGAATGGATTCGAAAACAGATATATGACCTCCAGGATATGTTGAAGGAAAAAGAGGAGGCGAAGGAAGGGATCGAGAATATCGTAAAGGCAGGAATGGAGTTGGATGACAAGTTGATCGGAGTGGAAGAGCATCTTGTGCAGTTGAAATTAACTGGAGGGAGCCAGGATATTCTGCGTTGGCCGATGAAGTTGTACGGGAAGGTAAGCATGCTGGCGGGTGCTGTGGCCAGCGGTGATTTCGAGCCAACAGAGCAGTCAAAAGAGGTTCATGCTATGTATAAGGAGATGATCGCGGATTATCAGGCTCGGTTGAAGGAGTTGCTGGAGAAGGATATCAAGGCATATAACGAGGTGCTTAAGGAGAATGAACTGGAGGGAATCGTAACCCAGATAAAGTAGAGGAGTGTAGAATGGTGCATTATCTCGTGATGGGGGCTGGGAAAATGGGCGTTGTCCTGGCGAAAGATTTGATCGAAAGCGATCCCGAATGCCGGGTAACGCTTGCCGATATCGATTTTGAGCGGTTGGGGAAGGCTACAGAATTCATCGGCAGCGATAGGGCCGTGCCCGTGCAGAGAGATATCGAGGATGATAGCCAGCGAATGGAGGTCATGGCAGGAAAAGACGTGGTCCTGTGTGCGCTTTTACACGACCAAAGTTTGAAATCCCTGGATGCAGCTGTCTCATTGGGTGTCCATTACATCGATTTGGTGGGAGAAGCGCCGCTGGAGCGGATTAAGTATGATTCGAGGGCAAAGGAAAAAGGGATTACCGTGATTCCCGGATTGGGAGTTTCTCCTGGCATCACCAATGTCTGTGTGGGGAGAGCGGTCCATTTGCTGGACAAAGCGGAAAAGGGCATTGTGGGTGTAGGAGGAGTGCCTGTGAAACCCAGGCCGCCACTCAGTTACAGGATCATATATGCCGTGCAGAGCCTTTTGGGGCTTTATGAGCGCGATGTATTGATTCTCAAGAACGGGAAGATCAAGCGGGTGGATCCTTTAACTGGTTTGGAGAAGATTGTCTTTACAGATCCATTTTCTGAAATGGAATGGTTTTACACCGATGGCCTGAATTCGATGACGTATACGATGCAAGGGAAGATAACGGATCTGGCCGAAAAGACCATCAGGCACAGGGGACATGTGGCAGGAATCCTGACTCTCAAGGAATGTGGATTTTTCTCCAAGGAGCCAGTTGATGTGGGGGGCCAAAAGGTTGTGCCAAGAAGGGTGCTGGAGAAGGTCCTGGATGAGCGGATGAAGCTGGGAGAGGAAAGGGATGCGACCCTTTTGAGGATCGAAGTGTCGGGAAAAAAGGATGGAAGATCCGTTACTCATGTTTTCGAGATGGTCGATTATTTCGACACTGAGAAACGATACACTTCGATGGGCAAAACAACGAGCTTTCCGGCTTCGATCGGGGCGCAGATGATCATGTCCGGTCAGATCACGCAAAGAGGTGTCCTATTTCCGGAAAATGTGTTCGATACCGATCTGTACGATCCTATTATGCAAGCTCTAGCGTCACGCGGAGTTTCTGTCTCACACCAGGTTGTTTGGCTGCGCTAACTATTTATAATCAAATAAATTAGCTACTATATGAATCGTATTTCACGCTTAGAGATACTATTTTGGGTGCAAAAATAAAACTCTAAGCAATTACATAAGAGTATCTGGAAATTCTATTTTCTTAAAAAATTGTTTTTGGACGGAAAACCAAGCTTTTAAGCATTTATATTAAGCAAAAAATGATCTAACATTACTATTTTGAATAAATTAACACAGCCAAGCAAACTGTAAGAAACTACTTTCGTGTTTTTTGGAAGAGGACGGCGCCGATGATAATCGTGCCAGTGAGCATAAGCCGGCTGGCTTCACCCACAGCATTGATGCTGAGAATTTTCTCCAAATATCCGATGGTCATGGCTCCGATAAAGGTCAGTCCTATCCCGCCGCGGCCTCCCATCAAATTCGTGCCGCCGATCACCACAATGGCGATGGCTGTGAGTTCATAGGTCATTCCTGCTTCAGGATCGCCTTGCAGTTCTTGAGCTGCCTGACAAATCCCGGCAATGGCACAGAAAAAACCAGATAGTCCATATGTGAGAAGTTTAGTCTGGATAACGGGAATCCCTGATAATCGGGCAGCTTCCTCGTTGCCTCCGATAGCATAGATATACCGGCCCCATCGGAGTTTGGTCAGGATCACCCAGCATATCAAAACACAAGCAAACAAGATCAGGGTCACCACGGCTATGTTTTCGTTGAGTAGCTTGGAATTAAGAAACTCGAATATGGGAGGGACATCGACATACTGATAGGTCCCGTCCGGTTGAAGGACAGCAGTGGATATTTTTTGACCTCCTGACACCCATTTGGCCAATCCTCGGGCAAAGACCATCATGGCCAGGGTGGCAATAAAGGGCTGGATTTTGAATCGGCCCACAAGTCCACCTGAAACAGCCCCGAGGGCAGCACCGATTACCATACACGCAAGCAGCGCCAACAACGGAGACCACATCTTCTGTAATGAAAACAGAGAAAAAAGCACGGCTGTCAACCCCAACAAGCTGCCCACGGATAGGTCGATGCCGGCGGTAATGATGACCAATGTCATCCCGCACGCCAATATGGCAAAAACCGATATGTGCCGTAGCATGTCCCTGTGGGTGTTCCACTTGAAAAAGGCACCATCGGCGTTGAACATCATCCCGATCAAAAACACCAGCACCAGAGCCGCGAATGCCCGTAGCAGGGGGGATCGCAGCCAATTCCTTTTCTGGTTGGATTTACCCTGAATTTCCTGTTTTCTTTTCATACGTTTTTTCATCTCCCATGGCCGCGCGAGTGATTTTTTCCTGTGTGGCTTCTTCGTTTATAAATTCAGCCGTGCTCCTTCCCCGATGCATAACCATGATGCGGTCCGACAAAGCCAGTAATTCAGGGAGTTCGGATGTGATCAACAGGATAGCCATTCCTTGTGCGGTCCATCGATTCATCAATGCATATATATCGTGTTTTGCGCCGACATCCACTCCCAGAGTCGGTTCATCCAAGAGAAGGACCTTGGGGTGGATTTCCAGCCATTTGGCCAAAACCACTTTCTGTTGATTCCCTCCCGAGAGAGTCTCGACTTCTTGGTGCATGGACTGCGCTTTAATCCCGAAGGCTTCGATATGGTTTTGCGCTGCAATTTTTTCCTCCTGGAATTGCATCCACCCACCGGGGGAGTATTTTCTGAGGGAAGACAACGATATGTTGCGGATGATATTCATCGGCGACACAAGGCCTGTGCCCTTTCTGTCGTTGGTCAAGAGGGCCAAACCCTGTTTAATAGAGTGGATAGGGGAGTGGATCCTGAAAGGTCGTCCGTCCAGCTGGACCCTTCCATCAGGGATTTTGCCAAAGGTGCCGAAAAGTCCATGGAACAACTCGCTCTTCCCTGATCCTCGAAGGCCTGCAATGCCGAGGATTTCCCCTGAGTTTAGCGAAAGATTTATATCCTCCACGACCCATGGTTTCGTTCCGGTCGGATCGGGAAGATAGAGATGCTCCACCCTAAGCCTTTCTTTGCCTGTCGATGGGGTGCGATCGGGAAACTGCTGGCTGATCTCGCGGCCAACCATCCACTGGATGAGCTCTTGAGGAGACAAGTCGTCAGCATGGGCTGTACCGATGCGTTTTCCATCCCTGAGCACGGTGATCCTATCGCTGATCTCGTAGATTTCTTCCATGCGATGTGTAATGTAGATGATGCCGTAATTTTTTTGTTTTAAATCTTGGATGATCTGGAACAACCGTTCGACCTCCAGTTCGTTCAAAGCGGATGTGGGTTCGTCCATGATGATGATCCTGGCATCATAGGCCAAGGCTTTGGCGATTTCGATCATTTGGCGCACAGAGACAGGATATTCTTCCACAGGGAAATTGAGGTTGACGTCGATCCCCAATTGATCGATAAGTTTTTGAGCCCTCTCTTTTTGGGTTCGGAAGTCCATCCACACCTTTCCGATGGTATGCTCCCTCCCCAAAAAAATATTGTCGACAACCGTCATGGAATTGATCAGCGACATATCCTGGTGGATGGCAGAGATGCCGGATTCTGCCGCATCATGGGGGTTCTTGAACCGGATCGGCTGACCATTCAACCGGATATCTCCTTCATAGTCTGTGTGAACTCCGGCCAGGATTTTGATCAAAGTGGTTTTTCCTGCCCCGTTTTCCCCAGCTAAGACATGAACCTCCCCCTGGTTGAGGTCAAAAAAAACATCCTCCAACACCTTGACACCGGAAAAGGACTTTGTGATGTGCTCCATCTGGAGGAGGGCTTCTCTGTGACCTGAATGCATCACCGTGAGATATAACACACCCGCCCTCCAAGAGCAAGATTTTAGGGGAAGATCCCCTTTTAACCCCTTTTATCTGGCTTCAATTTGTCGTAAAATAATTGATTCACCATGCATAAGAAAAATATAACCTTTGCTCTGGCCAATCCTCTTGCAGAATTCTTGAACAAACCTCCTCAAGATTTTTGCAGGGAAGACATGCTTCATGTCATCGAACAGAAAGGAATCGAGCGAGTGGGTTTTCATTACACGGCCCTGGACGGGCGGCTCAAGGAACTCAAGATCCCTGTGACAAGCAAAGATCAAGCTGAAATCGTCCTGGCTGAAGGAGAACGAGTGGATGGATCTTCCCTGTTCATGGGTATTCTCGAAGCCGGTGGGTCTGATCTATATGTGGTGCCTGAGTACAACACAGCCTTCCTGAATCCCTTCGATGAGCATAGCTTGGACTTTATCTGCCGTTTTTTGGACAAAGAGGGAGAACGCGCACCGTTCGCACTGGATAATATATTGAACAAGGCCCAATCTCTTTCCCTTAAAGAAACGGGATTGGATCTTTATGCTTTGGGGGAGCTGGAGTTTTTCTTGATCTATGATAACCATCCGAATATTTTCCCGATGAAAAAACAGCTGGGCTATCATGAGGCGGCTCCGTTTAGAAAAAGTGGAAAGATATTGGACGAGATGATCCATCACATCTCTAAAATCACCGGTGTGGTGAAATACAGCCATTCTGAAGTGGGTTTTATCGAAAACATCCAAAGCGATCAGGATGAAATCCGTGGAAAAAGTGCCGAGCAGTTGGAGATCGAGTTCCTCCCCCGGCCAATCGATCAAATGGCTGATTATCTTGTCCAGGCAAAATGGATCATCCGAAATGTGGCTTTCAAACATGGGTGTGTCGCAACATTTGCACCAAAGATCGAATTGGGCGTGGCCGGCAACGGACTCCACTTCCACTTACAGGTGAGAAAAGAGGGAAAAAACGTCACATCCGGCGCAGATGGAAAATTGTCCGAGTCCACATTGAGGTTGATCGGAGGCTTGTGCGAGCACGCTCAATCCTTGACTGCTTTCGGGAACATGGTCGCTTCATCTTATTTGCGGCTTATCCCGCATTATGAGGCACCAACCCGGATTTTCTGGAGCGACCGTAACCGGAATGCTCTGATTCGTGTCCCGTTGGCCTGGAATGGGGCTCACAATCTTGCCGACCGCATAAATCCCTCTTCCCCATCCCCAAACCATAATCCACAGAATCGCCAAACCGTAGAGTTTCGCAGCCCTGATGGGAGTGCACTCATCCATCTTCTGCTGGCTGGGATAATCATGGCTGCCGATTGGGGATTTAGCAGCGACAAATCTTTAAAGTTGGCGGACAAGTTTTATCTCAAAAAGGGAGAGACAGACGAAGAAGGGACCTTGGCTAACCTTCCTGTTCTGCCATCCAGCTGTGGGGAATCGGCTCAAATCTTGATTTCCAACAGGGCTTTTTACGAGCGTGAGGGGATATTCCCATCCAGCATGATCGACTGCATCGTGGAGTTGTTGAATGAAGAGAGTATCGAGGTGCATTCCCTGAGCGGTACGGTGGACATGCGGAAACTTATGCACAAATATCTCCACATCGGCTAGCCTGGCCAACCCTCCCCACCCTGTCAAAAAGGTATTTGCCCAGTAAAAAAAATAATCCAGCTAGAAAATTATGAACCCAATCGTTTTTGCCTTATAGGCGAGCTGATCTCACTGCATATATTTCGTCGCGGTCCAATCGCAGTATTTCAATACAGCTCCATGAATTGCTTCCTCGCCGCTACAGCAACCTTGGCCCGTGGATAATCCAGGAGCCTGAATTATTCATCAAAAATGCCCATACTTTTTTACCAAACCAAAATATTCAAATCCCTCGCGTCCTTGAGTGCAAGGGTGGGGAGAGTTGGCCAGGACGCCTGAATAATACGTTAGTGATTAGATATTTTGCGGTGGGTTGTGAATTCTTGTTCTAAGGTCTGCCACAGGGAGTTGAATCGGTCCTGGAGCTCTTCATACAGAGCGAATGTTTCAGACCGGGGTTCGACGACCGTATCCTCCAGTTTTACCATCTTCTCGGTCAGATCCTCGATTTTCACATTATCTCCCTCGTTCCGATAATAATTCCAAATGGACTGGATAGCAGCCCCATAGGCTGCTGCCTCTTCTTCCTCGAGCGTGCGCACAGGAGTCTGGAAAATGTCGGCAACGATCTGGAGCCATAGCTTGCTTTTTGAACCCCCTCCCGTAGCCCTTATTTCCGATGGAATCAATCCCAAGGTTTTCATCCGCGAGAATCCATATCCGAGATTCAGGATCGTGCCCTCCATCACGGCTCGTACCATATAGGAAGCGTTGAAGTTTAGCCTTGTCAGGCCGAAAAAGACCCCATTGGCAAAAGGAAGAACAGGAACCCGTTCACCGTCGATAAAGGGAAGGAATATGAGCCTCTCCGCTCCGGCTGGTGTCTGAGAACCCAAGTCCTCCAGATCTTCGTTTGTCAGTTTGAGGAGGGACTTGAGATACTCTGTCGTGTTGGTGACATTCATCGTGCAGAGCAAAGGCAACCAGCCCCCGGTGCTATCGCACATCGATGCGATTTCCCCCTGGGGATCGACACAGGGTTCGTTAAAATAGGAACTTATTGTTCCTGAAGTGCCCAGGCTCAGCGTGCATAATCCGGGTATGACATTCCCTGTGCCGATGGCTCCCATCATATTGTCTCCGCCGCCGCTACCGACCATAACTTTTTCCATCCCGAATTTTTTGGCGATCTCCTCCTTAAGATAACCCACTGGTTCCGATGGATGGAAAAGATCAGGAAGCTTTGCTTTCAGTTCAGGACCGATGGCATCCAGCGCTTCTTCATTCCAACGGCGTTCTTTTATGTCCATTAATCCGGTTCCGGACGCATCCCCGAATTCCATTTGGGCTTTTCCCGTCAGGACATAGTTGATGTAATTGTGAGGGAGGAAGACTGTATGGAGCCTTCCATAGTTATTTGGCTCGTTTTGCTTCAGCCAGAGGATTTTGGATGCTGTGTATCCCACGGCAAGGTTGATGCCGAGTTTTTGGATAAAGCTCTGCTTTCCTCCGATTCTCTGAATGATTGTATCTGCTTCCCGAGCTGTTGATGTGTCGTTCCACAACTTTGCAGGTCTTATGGGCTGGCCCTCATTATCGAGAGGGATAAAACCATGTTGTTGACCCGAAACTCCCAAAGAAACGATATCCTGGGGACGGATATCGGCTTTTCTTATCGCTTGTCCAAGAGCTTTCTCCAATGCTTCGATCCAGATATGCGGATCCTGTTCGCTCTCGCCTGGCTTCAGCCCCTCCACGAACCGGTGGGGGGCTCGTCCAGTTGAACGGATTTTCCCGTCAAAATCGACGATCAAAACTTTTGTGCCCTGAGTTCCTGAATCGACGCCGATAGCATACATGACGAGTATTAAAAATTATATCACCTCTGTTGCTTCATGGGCAATAAATTGCTCATTTTTTAACGAAAATGAAACAAAAGAGTTGATTTTTTTAACCATTCTGGTATAATAAAATCAAACTCTGCTTTGCTGGCTGGGTAGGGTTTTTAATAACCCTCCTTCATTATCCCCTTTTTGCTTATTTTCCCAATACCCAAAACAGCCAGCACTCTATACTAACGAAAATTTGATTTGAGAGTTTAGCGAAATTTAGCTTAAAATGGGAAACTGCAAATATCATGTTTAACAGAAATTTCCAAGTCGCTCTTGCTGGATATTTTTTTCTTTTCATGAGCGTTACCCTATTTTTTATTTTTCCATTATTTTTCGAAGAACTTCACGCTTCCAAAACCCGTATCGGATTGATCATGGGAATCCACAGCATTGCGGCTATTTTCATACGTCCTGTGTTCGGCCGGATTATCGATATCAAAGGAAGAAAAAAGATTTCCCTGTTTGGCATAGTATTTTTGATCGCCATATTGCCTTTTTTCCACTTGATCGGGGATGCGGGCCTTTTGCCTCTGACTCTTCGTGCATTAGGAGGCATAGGCTGGGGCATCAGCATGACTGCGGCCATGACTATTTGTTCGGATTTAGCACCGGTCTCCAGACTGGCCCAATCCATGGGGATTATCGGCGTTGCCGGTCTCCTCTCTGTTGCCCTGGGCCCTCTTTTGGCCGAGGAGGTCGTTCGTCAATTTGGCTTCGGTGGTCTTTATAACACCAGCTTTCTGTTCCTGATACTTTCATTCTTATGCCTTGCCCTGACAAAAGAGGTTATCAAACCTAATCACAACAGGAAGCTCCAAAAACCCGATGCGTTGAAACAGGTGGCCTTGTTTTCTATCATCGTCATTTTTTTGCTGCCGGTATTCCATGGTGCGGTCAGGGGGGCTGTGGTTTATTTTATCGCCCTTTTCGGGAAATCGATTCCCCTCGATCGTATCGGTCCTTTTTTCGTGGCCTTTTCTGTTTCGGCAATTTTGACGCGAGTATTTTTGGGCGCTCTTTCCGATCGGTATGGCAGAAAACAAATCTTGTTCCCATCGGTCTTGATCATCAGTCTCAATCTTATCTTTCTCTCACAGGTCCAGACCTTAGGGCTATTTGTGCTTGCGGGTTTCATCGGCGGTTTTGGTCAGGGATTGATCTTCCCTGCTTTGAGCACCTATGTCATCGACATACTGGGTCAGGAAAACAAAGGATTCGCCATAGCTCTTTACTTGACTTTTTTCGATGTCGGGATGGGGATAGGCCCTCCAATCTTCGGCTGGATTTCCGACCTTCATGGATACCGGATCATGTATCTTGTCGCCGGGATTATATTTTTCCTTGCAGGGGTGCTCTTTACCTGGAAAGCGCCTCCCCCTCCTTCAACACAAGATAGCTGATCAGTCTTGGCTAGTTTGAGATATAACCTTGCCTGAATGTCACTTTGTATTCAGGGTTTTTCACTTTGACTTGGATCTTCTTGTAGCTCCCATCTCCCGTGTAATTGGACGGGGAATAGTACAGAAGGTAATAATTCTCTCCGGCTTTGAGAGCGTTTTGAAAGGCAGCCGAAGGATTCGTGGAGCTATCCACTATGCCTCCGGTGGCCATGGCCGTAGCCCGGAATGCTGCAAAGAAATCCTCGGATTGTTCTCTCATGGTGATACCGCCAGAATCTCGTTCCTGTCTATCGACAAATAAAAAATTGAAACATATCGATGCATCGGTAAATGCTTGGCTAATTTTTTCTTGATTGACACGTTCATGTCTTTGATAGAACTGGAATAGGTCTTGGATGTCTGCAAGGACACTGGGTTCGTCCTGATAATTTGCCACAAGGTTATTCACGACGGTTGTGCTCAGCTCAGGCCGGAATTCTCTTTCGTAGAAAAAATACACATGCTTCTGCCCGGGGATGGGTTTCACTTGTGTAGCAAATTGGATGAAAACGTTCTGATCGACGATACGGAGATTCTCCAACTTATCTAAGTTGTTCCGGTATCGGCGGAGCAACATTCCGAGGGAACTGCTGCTCTCTTCAAGATCAGTACTGGCATCGAAGTCGGTCATCGAACTTCCGCCGGAAATGGCGCTGACCAGTCCCCTCAAGCTGTTCATCGAACTCCTGTAGGCTGATGAACTTATCTTTGTATCTTTCCTCAGTAACTTCAACATTTCTTTGGATATATCGGCTCTTTTTTTTCTTTGGAGAGCCTCGCTGGATAGATGATAACTTTTCTGCGGAGTCATCAGGGTCAACGTGTCTTGGGGAAGGAGAACATTCTTGAAGAAATAATCGATCGACTCTTCAAGCTTGGGATTGTATTCGATGATCTGGAATAGGAGGTAGTAGTGTCTGGCAATCTGAGGAGAAAATGCCTTCAATTCCTCCTGTCTGGCTATGTCGTTTTTGTTAGCTAGATAAAGAGCTTCGATTTTTTGCGGGACCCCATCCTCGTAGATTTCGAAATCAGCGATGGTCAGGTTATCCACAAATTGCTTGTCCGCAAAAACCCTGACAGGAACTTCGATATTCCGGACTGTAACGGCATGCTGTTCTTGATGCGGAAAAAGAAAACTGATCGATATCAAGATCACTGCAAAATAAACGATTTTTTTCATAGGCTTTCCTCTTAGAGATATTTTCTCTCTTATTATAAATCTTTCTCTGCTTTTTGTCTTAGCTTAATTGGCGAAATAACCTGCACGGTGGAAGATACGGCACTTTCCGTTTTTGACTTTCACTTGGATTTTTTTGAATTGCCCGTCAGCGATGTAGTGGTTCGGAGTATAGTATAACAGATAATAGTTTTCTGAGGCTTCTACGGCGTGTTTAAACATGGAATCTGCCCTTGCCGAGCTGTCGATATAACCACCTGTGGCTACGGCCATTTCTTGAAAAGCGGAAAATATATCTTCTGAATGATCTGCCATGTAAACTCCGTACTGTGTTTCAGGTGGATTCGTTAGGTACAAAAAGTGGATAGAAATGGAGCAATCCGCATATGTTTGCTTGACCAATTCCGTATCGATCGGGACCTCTCTTCTGTAAAACTCGATGACATTGGCGATCGTTTGGAGGATAACCGGCCTATCTTGATAAAGGCTCATGGTTTGGCTCAATATCGCGGGATCCAACTGAGGGATAAATTCCTTCTGGTAAAAGATCGTCACATACTTTTGCCCTTCTTTATCCTTCAAATACTCGGCAAAATGGATAAGTTTCTGCTGGTCCATTCTCCTCAGATTGTCCAGTTTGAATATATAATTTTCATACAGGCTGAACTGTTCTTCGAGGCTCCTTCCATCGAACTGACTGGAGGGGGCTAAATCCGACATCGGCATGGATATTTCTTCGATGATTTGTTCCCCTCCAACCACGACCATCCGGCTCTGAGCCATGGTTATTGAAAGCGACTGGGCGAGATTAGAGATTTCATTTATCATGAAACGGTATTCTGAATTTCCTGTCATGGTGTCTCTTCTGACTATGCCTATGAGTTGTTTGGCCACTTCGTCAGGAGATGTGACTTCGAAGGCGATATTTTTCATTCGATAGGTTTTCATCGAGGTGACAAAGGAGAGATCGTCGCCAGGAGCCAGTACATTGTGCACAAAATATTTGATGGCGTCACCTATTTTTGGATCATACTTGGAGAGTTCAAAAAAGAGGAAAAAACTGCGTGCTGTTTTTGGGGAAAATCTTTTCTTTTCTTCACTTCTTTCAACTGACCTTTTCTTGACAAAATAAACAGCTTCGATATTTTGGGGGACGCCATTCTCCAAGACCTCAAAATCATCGATGGTCAAGTTATCGATGAACGTTTTTCCGATAAACACTCTGACCGGTACTTCGATGTTGATGACAGAGGCCTCTTCCTTGATCTGCTGTGAAAAAAGGACCAAACTCATGAAAATAACGGATGAAAAAAGCAATACCTTTTTCATTTTCTATCCCCTTTGATTTTAAGTCTGAAATCAGCGATAACCAAATGTTTTATTCCCAATTTATTGAGGCACGACAGAACATTCATCGATAAAAAAGCTGCAAATATTGTGCCAATAATTAAGGCCTGACTTTTCTGCGGATACGCTCGAAACCGGAGACTCCCACAAACTCGAGTTTTCCTTCCTTTTCTATCTCGTCGAACAAAAGATTGAGGCCGAGGACGTCGCTGGATACATGGCCCGCGATGACGACATTCAGATTCGCTTTTTTGGCGTTGTTCAGATGATCTTCGCTGAAGTGCATGCCAACCAGTGTACTTATGCCGCTGTTGGCGTATTTTTCCAAGATCTCTTTGGCACCCTCTGTGCCACCGGTCATGTCGACGTAAATTTTTCCGCACTTGTTATTTTCCGAACCGCTGACGATCCTGGGAGGAACTTGCAGCTTGGCGGACCTTTTGTACTCGGGGATAGTTTTTAAGATCTGTATCAGGTCTTTCAGTTTATAGGGTCTCTTTTTATCGAATGTTTTTTTGAGATGATTGGTCACGCAGTTATCCGCGGCCGTATGGATACACATCATCGGAAGCCCCAAGATGCGTGCGGCATCCACTGATCGCATGTGGTTGACAGGCAGCAGCCTTCGCTGGACTTCGGATATTCTCTTTTCCATGAGCTGTTCTGCTACGCTGATGTTCACTCCGTATGCCGCCATAAGGTCTGCCTGGAGTTTCATCACATCATGCAATTGTGCCAGGGCATATCCTTCTGGATGGTGGGATATGATCAGGTCGATTTTTTCTTCATTTTGTGCATTCAAAACATGGGTGAGAAGGATTTCCCCCACTTCCATATCGATACCGATGATAACTTTCTTTACATTTTTGTTCGGATCCCCGTAAAGTATTCTTGTATCTGCAAAGGGATTGAAAAGCCTATCTTTGTCGTAATATTCGATCTCGTCTTTTTTCAAGGAATCGAACTTTTCCTTTTCTTCCTTCAAGATTTTTGTGATTTCTACTTTTCCTCTCAGGTCATTGGCGATGCCGACCTGAATAGCTGTTTTATACAGTTTTTCGAGTTTCATGGCACAGACTCCTTTTTATTTTTTGACTTCGTGAATATCTATTTTAAAGAAAACGCGAAACCAAAAGCAAATTGGAAGAATCTCTATTTCGGTGATAAATCGGGCTTTTAATAGGAGCAATATCATCGCTAAAAGCTGATATAAAGACTTTTGGTATCACGGAAATAGAGATGCTTACAAGCAAATCCTAATTTTAACAAGATGTGTTTCATGCTATATATTTGAAAGTAAAGTTGGGGAAGTCCTTGGCATAAACAGGATAATGGTCCGCAAAAAAATCTCTCACTACAAAATCCTGGAAGAGATCGGTTCTGGAGGAATGGGCGTCGTCTACAAAGCAGAAGACCTCAAGCTAAAACGGACGGTTGCGCTGAAATTCGTGGTTCCCCGGATGATCAGGAAAAAAGAGGATAAAGAGCGCTTCCTCAGAGAAGCTCAGACAGCGGCCTCCCTGAACCATCCCCACATATGCACCATTTTTCATATCGATGAGGTCGAGGACAGCACTTTCATCGTTATGGAGTATATCGAGGGCCAAAGCCTGAAAGAACTCGTCAGAAAAGGACCACTCGAACTGGAAAAAGCCTTGAATTTCGCCATTCAAATCGCAGACGGACTTGAGGAGGCAGAAGGAAAAAATATTATCCACAGAGACATCAAAAGTTCGAACATCATGGTTAATAAGAAGGCCCAGGCTAAAATCATGGATTTTGGCTTGGCCAAGGTCATCAGCGAATCTCATCTGACCGAGACAGCTTCGATCATGGGAACCGTGGCCTACATGTCGCCAGAACATGCTTCCGGTGATGCCATCGACCACCGTTCGGACATCTGGTCGCTGGGTGTGGTCCTTTATGAGATGCTGACCGGAGAGCTGCCATTTCAAGGGGATCATGAACAATTGGTCCTGTATTCCATCCTCAACAAGTATCATAGACCCTTATCCGATCTTCGCCCCACTATTCCAGGGGCCATGGAAAGGATTGTGGACAAATGTTTGGAAAAGGACCCGGCCGAACGTTATCAACATGCGAACGAGCTCCTTGAGGATTTGAGGTGGCTCAAAAAAGAGACAGAGTCTGGGGTCGTTCCCAGAACTAAGCCGACTTGGAAAAGGAGAAGGACAAAAAAACTCAGGAAGCTTGTCGTTCCTGGAGTACTAATGTTTTTCGCTGTTGTTGTGATTTCAGGGTATTTCCTATTGGATTGGTTTAAGCCTAAAATTTCGATTGCCGTGTTGCCTATAAAGGATGGGAGTCCTCTAAAAGAAAATGATCTTTTGTGTATGTCCACGACAAGACAGATTATTTTTAAACTTACTAAATTTAGTCCTAATTTAAAAGTTGTCCCGTATGATTCTGTAAGGAATTACAAAGATTCGGAAAAAGATAGCATCCAGATCGGCAAAGAATTTGATGCGGAATATGTACTCGTTGCCAGCTTATTCAGCGAAGGCGATAAAATTCAGATCAATGTCGAGCTCATCGATGTGAAAACGAACCGAAATATTCTTGTCATACCAGAAGATTTTGGAGGCGGTAAGATTTTTGATGTCGAGGATGAGATTTCGAAGCGGGTTGTCGATCAGTTGGGACTCCATTTTAAAAAAAGCGGGATGGCTGCAGCCAAAAAACGACAGCCAGATAATGTGGAGGCTTTTCTTGCCAGTATCGGTCTTTTCCCCAGTGCAAATAAATATTATAACAAAGCCATTCAAATCGAACCGTCCTATCTAAGGGCTTATGAGCTCAGTTCCTATTGTCACTGGTATATGGGGGAATTTGAGGAAGGGATCGAGAAAATCACAAAGGTCATAGAAATGGTAAAAAATTCTCCCGGTCTTCATTTTCAACAGGCAAGAAACCTAATCATGATAGAAGAATATGAGAAAGCGGAACAGGAAATGGCCATGGTTATGAGTATCCAGCCCGAGTTTCCAGAGTTGGCATATCTACAAGCCTTGTTATTTGCTGCTCGGGGAGAAAAAGAAAAAGCACTCCAACTTATCGAAGGAGTTGAAAAGCCATATCAATATTGCATCACAAGTACATACTCCTTGCTGGGGATGACGGACGAGGCGATCCGAAATATCCAGCTTGGAATCGATGTCGGATTTGAAGAAGAGCAACATTATCTGTATAGCTATCTTCTCCTTGAAAACAATCCGAGTTTTGACAATTTAAGAGATGATCCACGATTTTTGAAAATTCTAAAAAAGAGAAAAGAAGTTCATGGTCAAAGATTAAGCATAACCAGGAATTTGTTATGATTTTATTATTTTGGAATTATTGATAAGCAACAAATGAGGGAAAATCCTTTTGAGTTTTTTTGTTCTCGATATTTTCTGTTTTACATCCCCGCATTTTCTTTTAAAATAATAAGCTGAATCTAGAGCTAGATCGCCAAACAATATCTTAGTCTGGTATTCTTGATGGCGAACAAAACGAAAGGATAGAGAACAATGATGAAAAAGTATGATGTGATCGTTGTCGGGTCTGGAGCTGGAGCGGCTATCGTGGATGGTGTTCTGTCCCACGGTTTGAAAGTGGCTCTGGTGGACAGGGGGCCTTTGGGAGGGACATGCCTCAATGTGGGGTGCATTCCTTCGAAAATGCTGATCTATCCTGCCGACCGGATCGTGGAAATCCAGGAAGCGAAGAAGTTTGGAATTCACGCCGAGATTAAAAGCGTGGACTTTCAGGCTATCATGGAGAGAACGCGAAAATATGTGTCGGAAACCGAGAGCCGTATTCGAAAAAGAGTCCAGGATACACCTGGCCTGGATTTTTATGGCAGCACCGGCCACTTTGTGGAAGATTACACCATGGAAATAGACGGGAAAAAAATTAGTGGGGAAAAAATCTATCTCGTCTCGGGAGCAAGGCCTCTTATTCCCCCGATCAAGGGCATCGAGGAAATCGATTATTTGACGAATAATAATGTGTTTGATCTCGAAGAAAAACCAGAAAGTCTGGTCATCATCGGCGGTGGCTACATCGCGGTGGAATTTGCCCACTTTTTTGCAGCCATGGGGACAAAGGTGACTCTCCTACAGAGAAGCAAGCGGCTTGTCAAAGCTGAAGAGCCTGAGATCTGTGATTTGCTCAAAACAAAGATGCAAGAGAGGATGACCATTCATACAGAGACCGAAGCCATCGAGGCTAAAAAGTTGAAGGGGAGCTACAAAGTCGTTGCCAAAAACGAAAACACTGGAGAACTGCAAGAATATTCGGCGGAGATGATCCTGATCGCTGCAGGACGAGTGTCGAATGCCGATTTGCTCAAGGTGGAAAATACAGGAATAAAAACCGACAAACAAGGCTACATAAAGGTCAATGAGTTTTTTGAAACCAGTAAAAAGAATATTTGGGCCTTTGGCGATGCTATCGGAAAAAAGATGTTCCGGCATGCTGCCAATAAAGAGGCCGATGTCGTTTTTCATAACAGCATGCATGACGGGGATGAGAAGTTCGATTTTCTTCTCGTTCCCCATGCCATTTTCTCCTATCCTCCCGTCGCCTCGGTGGGGATGGTGGAAGCCGAGGCAAAAAAGGCCCATGACGTCATGGTGGGTAAATCGGTGTATTCGGAAGTGGCCAAAGGCATGGCTATGATGGACGATCAGAGCTTCGCTAAAGCCATTATAGAGAAAGACACGTGGCGGATTTTGGGCTTCCACATCATCGGGCCCTATGCGCCCATCTTGATCCAGGAAGTTATCGACGCCATGTCCACGAGTGGAACGGTGATGCCCATTGTCAGCGGTATGCGCATCCATCCCGCCCTGCCGGAAATCATCTACGATACCCTGAGAAACCTCAAAGAACCGGATTGAGTTTGACTTCATCCTTATAATCGCTATAAAATTGCTAGTCTTTTCATTTGTCAATTGAGGAGTTTGAGATGCGAAAAACAATCATGGTTTTGGCAATCATATGGGTCGCCTCCCTGTCATTGATCAAGATTTCCTCCGTTGTCCAAGCGAGAACAGGCGAAATTAAATCTCCTTTGGATTTCAGCATGGACAATATCGATGGCGATAGGGTCGATCTAAGCGATTACGAAGGAAAAGTCGTGATGATGGTGAATGTGGCCAGCAAGTGTGGCTTGACACCCCAGTATGAGGCTCTTCAGGCTTTATACAATAGATATTCCGCCAGAGGGTTTGTCGTACTGGGTTTTCCGGCCAATAATTTCCGGGATCAAGAGCCGGGCTCAAACACGGAGATCAAGGAATTTTGTACGGTCAATTATGGCATATCCTTTCCGCTGTTTTCCAAAATTTCGGTCCTGGGAGATGAGATCCATCCCTTGTATGCCTACCTAACCGGTGAAGAAACCAACTCTGCGTTTGCGGGTGATATCCAATGGAATTTCACGAAGTTCCTTATCGATAGGGAAGGGAAGGTCATTGCCAGGTTCGAACCCAGAACAGAACCGGATGGCAAGGAGGTCGTCACGGCCATCGAGGATGCCCTGCATAAACTCACGCCCATCGAAGAGTTGGGAAAGAGAATGTTTTTCGATATAAGCTTGAGCGATCCTGCAGGCCAAGCATGTTCTACTTGCCATGGACAGCTTGCCGGCTGGTCCGGACCGGATTCAGAGTTCAATCACGGAGGTTCTGTCTATGAAGGGGCCATGAAGGGCCGGTTCGGAAAGCGCAGGCCCCCCACTGCTGCTTATGCCGGAGACAGCCCTACGCTGCACATCGAAGAGGATGGAACATTCGAGGGCGGCATGTTCTGGGATGGACGGGCAACAGGGGAAGATTTAGGCGATCCTCTTGCTGAACAGGCCATGGGGCCTTTTTTGAATCCTCTCGAGCAGAATAATGCGGATGAAAAAAGTGTCGTTATGATCATTCGCGATTCGAGCTACGCCAATCTTTTCAAAAAAGTCTGGGGCCTCGAATCTTTGGATGCAGACAAAGATGTTCACGGGATCTATGTCAAAATAGCCCGTTCCATCGCGGCTTTTGAAAGATCTGCCGAAGTGAATCCCTTCAACTCCAAGTTCGATGATTTCTGGTATAACGCGAAAACAAAAGGATTGGATGTAGCAGGAATCGATGAGTCCAATTGGAAAAAATACAGGAAGTTGGGCCTGGAGGAAGAGGAACTGAAAGGTTTGATGCTATTCAACACAACAGGGCTGTGCTCTGAATGTCATGTGCTCACCTCAGAAAACGGCAAGCTTCCTGTTTTCACAGATTTCACGTACGACAACCTGGGTGTCCCCAAAAATCCGGAAAATCCCTTTTATGCCATGGGCAAAAAATGGAATCCTGACGGAAAAGGGTGGATCGACAAAGGACTGGGGGGATACCTGGAGGGGACAGAAAAGTACAAAAAATATGCGGCAGAAAATTACGGTAAACACAAAGTCCCCACGCTCCGCAATGTGGATCTGAGGCCTTCTGAGGGATTTGTGAAAGCCTTCATGCACAACGGTTTTTTTACGACACTGAAAGAAGTCGTAAACTTTTACAACACAAGAGATGCGGAGGGGGCCGAATGGGCTCCACCTGAGGTCAGTGAAAATGTCAATGTGGATGAATTGGGAAATCTGGGCCTGACACCCGAAGAAGAGGATGCCATCGTCCTTTTCATGAAGACCCTTTCGGACAGGCTTTGATACAGTCCCTCAAAACTCGAAAAGAAAAAACCTGGATTCCCAAGCGTTCATCCTGATCTTATCAACGGGAGGGCCGATCGTTTCTCCCAGTGCATTCACTTCTGTGATGATAGCATTTTTTCCCGGATCTAGAGTGGATAGGACCTGGAATTCTGCAGGTTTTCCCTCTATCTCGCGGAGATGCAAGATGATCCCGTTTCTGTCCTCAGCCGGTTTTGTGCTCACGATCAGGATATTGTCCGCATCGACTTCGAGCAAAGACCGTTCAGGAGCGATATTTGAAGATTTTCCTGGAGGAAAGACTCTGCACATTAGGGGGATCCGAGAACTCCAGCCAACCCGTGTCGCATGGGCATTGGATGTGTCCTGTGTCGATGTGAGAAAATAGCTCCATTTGAATTCACCCTCCTGGCTTGCCCTGAAGTTTGTCACCCAATAATTGTTCATCACCCAGGAAAACACAGAAGGCTTTTCGATTTTAGCGATATACCGGAACTCCCCAAGATTCAAACCGCCGAATTGCACCAACGGAATCTCGTCGCTTCCGAGGATGATCTGTCTGTCGGCCGTTCGGAAAACAAGAAAGTTTTGGATTGCATGCCAGTCGGCAGAAGTCCCTTCTAGTTGATTTTTCCCGGGCTGAACCAAACCGCCTTGGGCCTCGTACAGGACATCGGCTTTTGGCAGACTAAAAGGAAAGGCGATGTAGATGGCCTCTGGTTCTGTGATATCCTTTTTGATCAAGGAATACAGAAGTTCGATCCGTTTTTCTCGATTGTATAACCGCACTTCACACTTGAGGAATGAATTATCTTGAGCTGTCGGTGTTTCTCCTGTCAATATCGCACTCATCCAGATTGGACCCTCCGTTTTTTTTTGGATAATGACATTATGCAGCGGATTCCTTTGGCAACTCACCAGATGAAACTGCTCCAGCTGGCTGCGGTTGGAAATGGTTTCATGGATGAACTGACCGATCTGCCATGGGCTTGTTTTATCTATCAGTTCCATCCCCATCTCTTTATCGAATAAACTGGCGATCGCTCCGGTTTCGGGATCGATGTTGAGCCTATAGAATTTGTTTTCCAAAATGCCTTCGTCAGTTCGACACTCTTCAGGACGTGGCCGTGACCTATCCAACGTTTCTATCCGGTAGACCTTGTATCCCATCGGTGGAATATCCTCGACTTGGAGTTGCCAGTAGGTTCCGTCCGCTCGAGTGCTGGTAGCCTGTGCAAAAATTTCATTTCCTTTGAAATCCATGAGCCGAAAGTCTTTTCCCGGAGGCAGGATCTGATGGTCGATGTAGACCTCAGCCACGCCAGAACGCGGCCAATTCAGCGTGTTGAACAGGACGACGATGGCCACTTCTGCTCTCGGAACATGGGGCTGCAAAAGTCCCATGGCGGCTTCTTGGAGAAGGGGTGCTTCTTTTGCGGCTTCCCAAACATAGGCGGATTTTTCTGCCCACTGCACCACGCTGTTCGCCACTAAGGGATCCCGGATGCTTTCTGCGGCACCCATGGTATGTTCATCCCAAAAGAGGATGGCATCGACGATTTTGTGGACCTTCGCTAGGGTGGCATCGGGCACATGCATCCCGAATAATTTTGCCATCGAAAGAAGCCCTTGGTTTGCGATCAACTGCCCTTGGGCTTTTCTGGCAGTGGCTGTTTCCTGAGCGGCCGATCCGAATCCATCCGTCCACCAATCCGGCCACGCTTTGCGATGAACGGGGAGTTTATCTCCCAGTTTTTCTTTTATAAATACAGGGAACTCTCTTGCGATGGCGCTTCTGAGTTTCGGCCATTCGTATTTTTCGTTCCAGCGTCTGATCATATCGCATCCTGCTGTTGAAGGGGGTGCGTTGTCGGTGAAATATCCGGAGTATTGGACCGCTATCCGGTCGTACGGGTACTTCCTGGATTCTAGACCTTTCAAATATCGCATCAGCTCAGTTTCCAGATTTTGAAAATTACGGGTGTGAATCCCCCAAAAATTTCCCGTCATGTAGTGGTCGGCCCGAAATGCCAGCAGCCTTTTTCCAGATGGCGACTCCCACCAGAAAGGGGTAGGGGTATCGAAGGGGATACGCGCCCTGTGGCCGTGTTGTCCCATGATCAAAAATTCGATCCCTGTATCCGGAAAATAATCCGCAAGGCACCAGGCAATTCCGTTGACGTCATTCTGCATGGCGGTCGTGATTTTTAATCCCACGTCCTTGAATCTTTTTATCGGCCTGAGGGAAGCCGCAAGGATATTCTCATCGGCGATCTCCGACATATTGAAGGGCATGCCAGTGATTTCGATGCGTCCTTCATCGACGCGTTTTTTTAACCTTGCGATCTGGTCTGGAGGGCGGCTTTCCAGGTACTGGTCGACTGCCCAGGATGCTTCGCATACCCAGCGAAATTTGGCGCTCTCAGGATAGTCATCGGTAAGATCGCAAAAATCCAAAGCATAGTCGATGAAGCGGAGATGTTCCGGGAGGATCTCCGATTGTGGCCTCGTGTAGCCGATATCCGTGTGGGTGTGCTGGACTAGGTAAACGAACCATTTCTTGACCGGCGCCAGGGTGAATTTTTTGATCTGGGTATCTCTGTCCTGCATCTGGATACTAAGGGTGTGTTCTTTTTTTCGGATGGTTTCCGGGAATATCATTTCTATCCGGTTAAATCCATAAATCAATTCAGTTTCGATCGCATCCTGACCCTCTGCCTTCAATTTTGCCTTCACAGGCTCTCCCAAATGGACGATGTCCACATTCACAGGCTGAAAAAGATGGTTCCCACGCCGGATCAATGCTTGTTGGGGGACAATCTCGGCTCCGGCTATGACCGGACTTTGGAAGGTCATGTACCACACGCGGCTTCCGGCTGTTTCCCCGACAACTTTTATTGCAAGAGGTTTTCCGCGCTGGAGGGAAGAGGTCCGGATCCGCATCGAGGCATATCCATGGACATCGTCGAAACGATCGATCATTGTGACGCGAAAGGCGAGCTCAGCGTTATCTGGGCCAGCGATTTTCCACTCTTTGTTGGTGTTCCAGACTGGATTGGAAAAGCGGAAGTATTTTTTCCCGTCCACATACAGATCATATTCATGAGAGTCGTCATCGACATCCATCGCGAAAATCCAGATAAAATTAACGTATTCAGCTGGATAACCTGCCGGAACAGGGTCGGTTTCCCACTCGATGTAATCTTCTTCGTTAAGATTGCGAAGAAGCAGGGCTTTGGTCACATTGGGCTGAGGAGAGTGGTATTCGATCGTCCCTCCCTTCAGGCTTTTGTGGTAACCCTGCAGCCAAGCCGATTCAGTGTCTTCGGAGAGGAGAATGCATGGAAAGCAGACGGAAAGGATGGTTAGAAACAGACAAATTTTGGTCCATTTGAAATTTTGTTTTTTCATCATCGAACATTGTAAAGAGAATCCTCTTCAAACTTCAACACAAAAAAAACATACCGATTGGAATTTTTTCCTTTGTCGAGGAAAAAGGGGGTGTAAAAGAGTAAAAATAATTTACATTAATTTGAAGCAAAAATTGGAATTATTTAAGAAAGGTTTACCGAAAAATCGGTGCAATGAGGATATTTCAGTAGGTGAAATCGCTGTCAGGTTCGGTCGTGATGATATCGAATTCCGAAAGACGGTTGATCACTTTTTTCGTACGCAGATATTTTTTAATTTCCTCTGATTTTTTCTTGTTGAAAACACCCAGGAGAAATTTGTTTCCCGTCTCGTCATACATATACAAGACTTTTTTTGCCTTAGCCCTTTTTAGGGCTTCACTTATTTGGCTTTCGTATTCTAAATTTTGTTGTATTTGCATTTTATTAACCCTCTGTTCAAATTCGGCAAAAATATATGCAAAATTTGTGCCAAGAAATCTCCTTGACTTTATTAAAGTTAATTTCATTTAATCATAGACACCCATGAGCAATTTCCGACGATGGCTGGTGATGGCATGCCTGTGCCTATCTGGGGGGATCATTTATCTGTTGCCCTATCTTCGCGAAGTTTATTATCTCCCGATGTTGGAGGCTTTGGGCCTGACGAATACACAGCTGGGCGTGATGATGAGCGTGTTCGGTGTAACGGCCATGATATCCTATTTCCCCGGGGGCTGGATCGCGGACAGGGTATCTCCCCGGATCTTGATCTCTTTGTCGATGATCTCCACGGGATTGGCTGGTTTCTATTTTGCCACTTTCCCTGCGTACAAGATCTGTCTCCTTATCCATGCTTTTTGGGGTGTGTGTGTCACCCTGACTTTCTGGGCCGCATTGATCAAATCCACAAGAAATTGGGCTCCTCCTTCCCAGCAAGGGCGGGCCTTCGGGATATTGGAGGGGGGTCGGGGAATTGCCGAATTGGTGAGTTCTACGGCATTGTTGGCCTTGTTTGCCAAGCTGGGAAGTGAAGCATTCGCTCTTTCTTGGGTAATTATTCTGTTTTCCATCAGCGACATATTGATCGGGATTTTAGCTTGGTTTGTTTTGGATGACACACGAAAGGATTCGCTAGGAGAAAATAGAATCAAAATCGGATTTGGCGCTATTATCAAAGTTCTGAAAATGCCTTCAGTCTGGCTTCTCTCTATCGTTATCATGGCAGCCTATTCTGCCTACTGGGGATCTTACTATTTTACTCCCTATGCCACCGATGTTTTCAAGATGAGCCTTGTGTTCGGAGGGGCTATAGGCGTAGGAAAGATGTGGGTCAAGCCTATACCTGCTCTGGGCGCCGGATTTATAGCCGACAGGATCGGACCTTCGCGAACTGTGGCGTGGTCATTTGTCTTATTAATATTGAGTTTCGCCGTTTTCGTCTTGACGCCGGGGAGCCCTGATCTTGTCCTGATCCTCATCATAAACACCATTCTCGCTTCTCTGGCTATTTTTGCGGTGCGTGGGGTGTATTTTGCCATGCTCGAAGAAGGAGGGATCCCGCTTGCCCTGACAGGGACAGCCACTGGAATAGTGTCTATCATAGGATATACTCCGGATATTTTTATGCCTGTTGTTGGAGGAGGCCTTTTGGATAAATTTCCAGGGGTGCTAGGATACAGGTATTTTTTCCTCATCATCGTCGGACTTTGTGTTTTAGGGCTGGTTTCTGCCCTAGTCGTGATGCGGAAATATTCCCGATTTAACAGGCTTTCTGTAACGAAAAGATAAAATCAAAAGAGGACTGACATGACAGACATGCAAATCAAAAGCAGGTTTTCTGAAGATCAATGCCGAAAAGTGCATGAAAAAAGTTGTGAAATTTTGGAGAGGGTGGGCATAAAGTTGGACTTGGATGAAGCTCGGGACATCTTGAGGAGGGCCGGGGCCAAGATCAAAAATGATGGGCTGGTGCTTATCCCTCCCGATCTGGTCGAGGGGGCTTTGAAGACAGCGCCTAGACAAGTCGTCCTTTACGATCGAAATGGCGATCCTGTCATGCCCGTCAAGGATCGACTCTGTTATTATGGGCCGGGTTCCGACTGTTTGAATATCATTGACTACAGTGATGGAATGCGGAGAAAAGCTGTGCTTCAAGATACCATCGAGGGAACCATCTTATGTGATGCCCTGAAGGACATCGACTTCGTGATGTCCATGGTTTTGCCTTCTGACATCGACACAACCATTGCCGACCGGTATCAGATGGAAGCCATGCTATCGTACACCACAAAACCCATTATCTACGTCACCTATGAATATGAGGGGTGTGTGGATTGTGTCGCCATGGCCGAATCTGTCGCAGGAGGGGAGGAGGCTCTTCGGAATAAGCCGAATATTGCCTGCTACATCAATGTCATCTCTGGCCTTCATCACAATGTAGATGCCCTACAAAAGCTTCTTTTTCTTTCTTCCAAAGGTCTCCCAGCTCTGTATATCCCCTCATCCACAGGCGGTGTCACAAGCCCCATAACCCCAGCCGGTTCCCTTGTCATGGACTATGCTGGCGTTCTAGTCGGGTTGGTTCTTTCCCAGTTGGTGCGGGAGGGTACGCCGATTATCATTCCCGGAATGGCCCCGGGACAATTGGATATGCAGACCATGATCTCCACCTATTGTGAGCCTGAACGCGGGCAATCCCAGGCCATGGCGCATTATTATGGCTTGCCGATGTTTTCCTTAGGCGGAGCCACAGAGGCCAAGGTAGTGGATCAACAGGCAGCCGCCGAGGCTGCATTGACACTGATGAGCGAAACATTGGCAGGCGGGAATATCATCCATGATCTCGGGTATCTGGAATCCGGCTTGACTTTTTCCTTTGCCCAATTGCTGATCTGCACCGAGATTGTGAGCTGGATCAAAGGGTACACAAAACCGATCCCTGTGGATGAAGAATCCCTCGCTCTTGAGCTCATCGCAGAAAAAGGGGCTGAAGGGCAATATTTGGACACCGAACACACGCACAAACATTTCAGGGAACGCTGGTACCCGGATCTTTTCGAGAGAAAAACCTATGACACGTGGATCAGAGAAGGAGGCACTTCTCTAGCCGAGAGGGCCGCTGGGAAAGTGGCACAAATCATCTCAGATCACACACCGGAGGCCTTGCCTTCCGATGTGGCCTCTCAATTGCGTAAAATCGTCGAGAAAGCCTCAAGGAAAACATTCTGAATCCACTAGGTTATTGCTCGATATAACCTGGTCCGCGAACGATTCGCCCTGGTTTGGCATCGGTATGTTTGCCGTCTTTGATAACGGGAGTCCCGTTGACAAAGACATGGTGCACTCCAACCGATACCCGATGGGGCTTATCGAAGGTCGCACGATCGCCGATAGTTTTCTGGTCGAAGATGACGATATCCGCATAAAACCCTTCCCGGATGAGTCCTCGATCCTTGATGAACAGCCGGTTGGCCACAGCTGAGGACATCTTTCGGATCGCTTCTTCCAACCTCATCACCCGATCTTCGCGGACATATTTCCCCAATATCCGCGGATATGTTCCATAAGAACGAGGGTGAACGAGTCCTTGTGGTTTGTCCGGATCTTCACCGCTTGCATCTGTCCCGAATTTGATCCAGGGTTGTTGCATTTGAAGCTTGAGGTTTTCATCGGTCATCGTGAAGTAGATCGCTCCGATGCCCTGTTGCTCGGAGAGAATCAGGTCTAGTATGGTATCGATCCAGTCTTTGCCCATATCGGCTGCGATATCCGCCAGTCTTTTGCCCACATATTTTTTGTTTTCTGGTTTAAAAAGCCCCAGGACAAGGACTCCCTCCGGGGTGGCCAGTGCACCCAGATTTTCCCACTCTGTTTTCTGATTCAGCATCTCATCGCGTATTTTTTCCCGCATTCCAGGGTCGGAAAGATTTTCCATCAGTTTTCCATCTGCCGATGCCCAAGGGGGGAGGCAGGCGCTCAGGCCGGTGGAGCCTGCGATGTAGGGATACATATCGGCCCCGATATCCAATCCTTCGTCTCGGGCGGCCTCGATCCTGTCAATGGCTAACTTGGCCTTGTGCCAGTTGCGCTGGCCAGAGGCTTTCAAATGATATATCTCCACCGGAACCCCAGCCTTCCTCCCGATCGTGATGGCTTCATCCAGGCCTTCCAAGAACTTGTCTGCCTCGGAACGCAGGTGAGTGATGTACACGCCACCGTATGGGGCCATAGCCTTGGACATGGCGATCAACTCTTCCGTGGTTGCAAAACTTCCGGGGGGATATATCAGGGCAGAGGCAAGCCCGAAGGCCCCATCCTTCATGGCATTCCGGACCAGTTGTTGCATTTCTTCGATCTCGGCACCGGTCGGAGTCCCCATCGCTTCTCCTTTGACATAGGTGCGCACGGTTGCAGCGCCAAGGAACGATCCCACATTTGCGGATACGCCATGTTTCTGCATTGCCTCGAGCCAGTTGTTAAAACCCCTGGGGCCAGTGAATTCCATGGCCAGCTTTTTTATATCCGGGGGGAGATCTCCGTATATGGCCAGGATCTTTTCATTGACAGGTGCATCGGTCCATCCCTCGCCCAAAATTTCTGTGGTGATACCTTGTGTCACTTTGCTGATCACCCGGCCATCACCCAACAGAAAAGCTCCCCTGGAATGGCTCTGGATGTCGATGAATCCGGGCGCAACGATCAAACCATGGGCATGGATCCGTTCTTTTGTTTCTGCATTTTCGAGAAATCCGACGGGGGCAATTCTGGCGATGCGTTCATTCCGGATGCCGATATCGCCGAGATACCAGGGATTCCCTGTCCCATCCACGATCCGGCCATTCAAGATGATCACATCATAGGCTTCTGAAGAATCTCCATTAAGCAAGGGGGTGCACACAAGAATTGAAGCGAGAAATACTAACGCGAATAATAATTTTTGCCCTTTCATCGTTCCCTCCTGATTCATTCTAATCTCTTAGCCAGAGGACATCACCGCACAAATTCGCATCATGGGGCTTTAAAGCGAAGATAGAATACTCTTCCTTTGCCTTTTTTACCGTTGTCGACTCCCCGTGTCCGGGATAAATGTTCACATCTTCTGGCAAAACGAATATCTTTTTTTCCAGGGAATCGACGATTTGTCTGAAATCATCCGGAGTGCCTGTTTTGCCCGGCCCTCCGGGGAAAATCGTATCCCCGGCCAAAAGAATATTTCCGGTTAAAAAACATACACTCCCGGGAGAGTGTCCAGGAGTGTGGAGCACGTCCAGCGTGATGTTTCCGAATGAGATGATATTCCCGTCTTCAAGGAGCATATCTGCCTCGAGGGGCAGGTTATCTGCATCAGCGAGGTGCGCAGCTATTGGAACGTTCAATGCATCCTTTAGTTTTTGTAGAGCACCGGTGTGATCCATGTGCCTGTGTGTGATGAGAATACAAATCGGATTCGTTCCTTCCAGTCGATCCAATATTTTGTCAGCATCGCCCGGAGCATCTATCAACACGCTCTCTCCTGAAGATTCACAAGCTACAATATAAGCGTTCGTGCCGAATGGAGCGGTTTCAATCCGTTCTATTCGGAGGATGTTGTCTTTTTCCACAACTGTCATGATGACGTTCTCCTTGAAATGCTGTTTTCTTTTCTATAACATAACATTTATTCATGTCAAACCATCATAACCAATCGATAAGAGGGGAGAGAATATGAAAGTTATCGGTGCACTTGGAATTTTTTTGATTCTGGTATTTGTCCTTTCGAGCTGTGTGGCCGGTCCGAATAAGCTCGAGAAAACGCCTAACGAAGAAGGAAAAGTAGCCGGATTCTGGAAGGGATTGTGGCACGGATTGATTTCGCCGGTCACCTTCGTCATTTCAGTTTTTTCCAAATCCATTCGGTTTTACGAGGTCCACAATAACGGATCCTGGTACAATTTTGGTTTTGTGCTGGGTGCGGGACTTTTTCTGAGCGGCGGTATTTTAGGGAAAAAGGGCAGCAAAAAGAAAAAAAGGTGTTAGTGAGCCTCAGGACATGATCCTATAAGGGCAGCCCTCTCTCTGCCAACTGTTCTAAAAAAGCACGTTTTTTTTCATAAATATCCGGGAGTTTCCTCAACACTATAGCCTTGCCGCTCTGAACCGTCACTGCCGCAGAAGCCCTCCCGATAAACGGTTCGATCGAATGGGATACCACGACCACAGTCGCACCGGATTGGGTGTGATTTTCGATCCAGCAAAGGATTTCCTTTTGGATATGTCGATCCATGCCCTCCAGAGGTTCATCCAGCAAGATATGGGAAGGCGTTCCGACAAGGCAGGCGGCAAATACCGCCTGTCTTCGTTGTCCCATAGATAGTTCCCGGACAGTTCGATGAGCGAGGTGCTGAAGGCCGAAGAATTCCAGGGCCTTATTCCCTTCCCCCCGTGGTTGTTCCCGAAGACGGCACACTAGGTCCAGGATTTCTTTGATGGAGGCATAGGGGGTTAGATCGGGATGTTCGGGCATATAAGCCAGTCCCTTCCTAGCAGAAACTTCTTCCTTCCAGATGTCATATTCATCGATGGAAATATTACCTGCATCAGGGATTTCCACTCCAGCAGCCAATTTGAGGAGTGTGCTTTTTCCACACCCATTGGGGCCAAGGAGCAAACTGAGACCCGGGCGTAGCTCCAAGTCCACAGATTGGAGCACCTTTTCTTCCTTTTCATACGAAAACGAGACGTTCTGGAAACGGATCATCGTTCACTCCAGGATAAGGAATCGCCTGCTGCTAGGTGATGAATTTCGAGCCATCGACTGACCTTATGATGTTTTTCTGCTTCGATCGCTTTCTCGAGCGCCAGCGGAGTCAGCGCCAAAAATAACAAACAACTCCAGGGGAAAAGACAGAGGAGAAGGGAGGCAAAAGTACCGAGTAGCAATACTTTTCCCGATGCACCCATCGCAGATTCAGGCGCTTGGCGGATGGAATAGGCAGAATAAGCGGCAATAACAGGAAGACTCAAGACGACAGGAAGCATCGATTTAAGGTTCATGGCTCCCACGAGGAACACAAGAGGCAACGAATGAAGGCCAATGAAAGCAGTGTCCCAGATAATCCTAGTTTTGGCTGTCCAGGGCAAAGAACGTATCCAGGGCCAGGGAGGCCTCCTAGAAGCGAGCATTTTGAGGAAAATGGAACAAAATAGAACCAAACCCAAGGCTCCCCCAAAACGAATCACTTGTTCGGTAAGAAGGATTGAGGGTCGATTGTTCGTGATAAAAAGCTGTGCGGCTCCCAGGAATGGGAGGGATAGCAAATAGGGAACAAAGGGTCTAAGGCGCAGGGCTCGCCAGTTAATGGTTGCGACGAGAAATTTCCCTTTAAACGGTCTGTGAAACCGGGAATGTTTCTTATTCTGGACAAGGGGGCCGGCTAGACCATCTGCAACGATCAATAAAGGAATTCCTGCAATGAGAAGTATCCAGTTGTTGGAGGAAAATCCCAAGGCTGCCAGTATGGCCAATGACTTTGTTGCAAGTTTTCTTTTAACCGGCAGAACGCCCAAGGCACAAGAAACTCCCACTAAAGGCAAGCCTGCGAGGAAGGGAGCAGCCGACACCTGGTAGAGTTTTATACTCACAACCGCCAAACCAAGCAAGATGACCAATATGGGAATCTGTGCGATGGATATAGCGACGGCTGCCATTCGCCGGTGTGTTTTTCCCTCTGATGGGAGGTGGCGGACCCATCCAGCAAGGCCCAAGCATACGCGGCGGGAAGCAAAACTGGCAGTGAC
>CAZIDF010000009.1:31362-133092 GCA_964538085.1 uncultured Eubacteriales bacterium
CCAGTCAATTCCGAGAAGAAGCCAGAACATTAATATTCCCTTGTTCATCTGCTTCGACATCCCAGATCCTGTAAAATAGGTAGTTATCGTCGGTTTCGCTTCCGAGAATCAAATCTTGCTCCATTTCTAGAGTGATTTCGCCAAGCAGAGGATCGGCAGGATTATGGATGATTTCAACCTTCTGTGAGCCTGGCAAAACAAGCCATAGGAAAAATAAAAGAGCGAATAGAGCAGACAAAATTCCTTTTTTTTTCACTTGCTTTCCTTTTCATTTTAAACGATTGGAGGAAAAAAGAGTTTCAAAAAAGAAAAAAATCAGTAAAATCAGAGAAGAACCGGAGGAATTCTATGGCAAGAATTAAGGTGAGTGTAGAAAAGATCGATGGTTATTGCAATCTTCCTGTCCAAGTAGGGGACTTTTTTTACGTCCAGGACTCCAAACTTTTTGTACCTGAGGGGCAGTATGTGTGCATCTGGGCTTTGCAGAGCATGATGCCGATCTTTCCTATCCTCAACGTTCGAGATAGCCTGGAAAAAGGGCATTGGGTAAAAACGGTGAAAAACTTCGTTTGTCCCGATCCTAAAGGACTGGTGCACTATCGCCTGGAAATAGAGGATTGATGGGGAGACAGATTTGATCCAGGTCGATCTGCACAAATGCACCGGTTGCAAAAAATGTGAGGTGGCCTGTGCATTTTTCCATACCGGAAAAACTGGGAACCGGTTGGCCCGGATCAAAGTCGCGAACCTTTACGAACTTGGGATCGATGGGCCTGTGGTCTGTCTACAATGTGAAGAAAAATATTGTTTAAAATGTCCGGAAAAGGCATTGGCCTTGGGCCCTTTGGGTCAGATCATCGTTTCTCCTACTGTGTGCAACCTGTGCGGTGTGTGTGAAAAGGCCTGCCCGATCGGGGCGATCGAAATTTTCAAAGATATCGTTTATGTCTGCGATCTCTGCGGAAGAAAGCCAAAGTGCGTTGATGCCTGCACAGAAGGAGCCATAACGTTTGCTGGAGGAAAGAATGGCCCCTCTCTGGAGACGATTAAAAAAGAAACAAACAAAATGAGTCCCAGTCAAAAACGAGAATATCACTTAAAAATATTGGGGGAAGGTCTCAGAAAAAAATGGAGTCGAAAACATGCTTGAATTCGGGTACGGCGGACGAATCCTCCGGATCGATCTTACCGAGAGGACATTTCAGATCGAATCCTTGGACCCATCCTGGGTGAAACCTGTCATAGGGGGGAGAGCGGCCAATTCAAAAAGATTATTCGAGGAACTCGACCCTCATTGTGATCCTTTGGGGGTGGATAATATCCTGATATTCGGTGTCGGTCCGCTTACCGGAACTTTTCTCACAGCTTCAGCCTACTACACCGTCACAGCAAAATCCCCTCTTACCGGAATATTGGGCGATTCTGCAGCAGGGGGACAGTTCGGTGCAGAAATGAAACTCACAGGATTCGATCAAATCATCATCACGGGCCAGGCTGATAACCTTATTTATCTTTTCGTCTCCGATACCGGCGTCAAATTTGTGGATTGTCCGGATTATAAAGGCAAAAAAATCCTTGAAACCACAGAGGCTATAAGAAAAGAACAGAGGGATGTGGACATCCAGGTGGCTGCCATCGGTCCAGCAGGAGAGAATTGCGTTTCCTTTGCCGCTATCGTATCCAGCGGAAACAGGGTGAACGGCCGGACAGGGATGGGGGCTGTGATGGGATCCAAAAACCTGAAAGCCTTGGCTGTCCGGGGTTCGAAACCTGTCGAGCTGGCAGATACACTCGCGTTTCTTGCCGAGAACCGGGAGATCGATCGAAAAATACTAGAACATCCTGAATACAAAAAACGCCACAACCTGGGCACCACGATGCTGATGACGGATCTGAACTCCATCGGAATTCTTCCGACCGATCATTTTCAGGAGGGAGTTTGCGGGTATGTGGACGAGATATCGGGGCAAAAATTGGCCAGTTCCCACAAGGTCAAGAATAAATCCTGTTTCAACTGCAATGTGCACTGTTCCCGTTATTATATGGTGAATGACGTGGAAGCAGAAGGACCCGAGTTCGAAACCCTGTGCGGATTTACATCCCGGATCGGAAATCGAAGCCTCCCTTTCGCACTGGAAATGAATGCATACCTGAACCAGATCGGGATGGATTCAATTTCGACGTCAGAGGTAATCGGCTGGATCATGGAGTGCCAGGAGAAGGGGCTTATCCATCCCAAGGACTTGGATGGGCTCAGCATGTCTTGGGGAGAGGAGGAAAAAATACGGCAGGTTGTGGACATGATCGCTTTCCGCCGGGGGATCGGGGATGAACTGGCGAAAGGCGCAAAAAAATTGTCTGGACGATTTAGTGAGGAAGCGCAAAAACTGGTCATGCACGTCAAGGGATTGGACATCATATGCGGAGATCCCCGGGGCATCAAAGCCTACGGTCTAACCTATGCCATCGCTTCCCGAGGCGCGGATCATCTTCGCGCCGAGCCCTATTTTGAGTTGACCAACAGGAAAGAAGAAGCCAAGAAACGTTTCGGTACAGAAAAGGCGGCCGATAGGCTGGCAGAAGAGGGAAAGGCGGCCTTGGTGAGTTACTCGGAAAAGATTGCGCTGCTCGCAGATTGTCTAACTATGTGCAAAAATATCGGGCTTTGCATGGATATTTTAAATTTAGAGAGAGTTTCTTCCTTGTTAAAGGCCGGAACCGGCTTGGATTATTCTCCGGAATATTTAGCCAAGATTTTGGCAGATGCCATCGATTTGGATCACGCTTTCAACAAACGCCTTGGGATGACCAGGAAGGATGATACCCTTCCGGACAGATTCGTGAATGAGCCCCTGGCCAAAGGGCCGACAAAGGGTGCGACCGTCGATATCCAAAAAATGGTGGACGAGTATTACAAAATCCACTCGTGGGAAGAATAACGTTTGAAAAGAGAAACGTTTACATCCAATTTCGGCCTGTTGATGACCATGATCGGTGTGGCGGTCGGGTTGGGGGCTGTCTGGCGGTTTCCGTACATGGTGGGGAAATTCGGGGGCGCTGCGTTTGTTGTATTTTATCTTGGGATTGTACTTTTCATCGGAATACCGGCTTTGATGGCCGAATGGATCCTCGGCCGGAATACCCAACGAGGCACTCTCGGCGCCTATGAATCGGGAGGTCTCCCGGGCGGGAAATACGTGGGCTATTTCCTATTTTTTATCGTGTTTTGGGCAACCGGATACTACTCCAATGCTTTGGGTTGGGTGGGATTTCATGCTATCGGCGTATTGGTCAATGCTTTTGGGGCAAGCTTGGACTCAGGGGCCATCCTTCCTCCCCAGCAGGGTTTTGATCTGACTTCTTTTCTCCTGCAGCTTATGATGACAGCTTTTGTGATATTCACTTGTGGATTGGTCCTCATGAAAGGGTTGCGCAGAGGGATTGAGAAAACCAGCAAATGGATAGTCCCAGCCCTGTTCGGGATCCTGGTCGTTTTGATCTTGCGCTCGGTTACTCTGTCTGGAGCGAAAAAGGGGATCGATTGGTTTATCGGCGGTTTCCGTTTCGCTGAGTTGACACCATCGGTGATGGCGGCAGCCCTGGGGATGGCTTTTTTTTCTATGTCTTTGGGTGGAACGTTTATGGTCATTTACGGGTCTTATCTAGAGAAAAAGTCGATCGTTCCGAAAAATGCCGTTTTTACAGGGATCGCCGCCTCCATGGCGGGCCTTCTTGCGGGATTTGCCATATTTCCAGCTGTTTTTGCCTTTGATTTAGAACCCAGTTCTGGACCCGGACTCATTTTTTCTACTCTTCCTAAAACCTTCGACTTGATGCCTGCAGGATGGATTTTCGGGATTTTGTTTTTTTTAGGTCTGTTCGGCGCAGCCTATCTGTCCGATGTGGCTGCTTTCGAAGTTTTGGTGGGGGGACTCCTGGATAATACAAGATGGGGGAGAAAAAAGGCCGTTTTTTTCGTGTGTGTTATCGTTTATTTCCTGGCCATCCCTCCAATGATCAATATGAAAGTTTTTGTGCCATGGGATTTGACATTCGGTTCGGGCATGCAGGCTCTGGGATCACTGTTTGCCGTTCTAGCTGCAGCCTGGTTCATAAAAAGATCTGAATTTTTAAAGGAACTCGACATAAGAAAGAGCTTTTTTCGAACGTTCCTTTACTGGTGGTTGAGGATTGTCGTTCCTATCGCTATCCTATTTGTGGGTGTCAATTGGGTACTCGAGTCAGTGTTCGATTTTAAAATTTTTAAATGATTTTTTTTGGTTAAAGGGGAAAAAATGAAAAAAACCATATGTCTTGTTTTGGGAGTTTTTGTTTTCATAGTAGGACTCGTAAATGTCGCCTTTCCTTCAAGCCAAACGGATGTTAACTTTTCTTTGAAGAATCTGGAGGTATTGGAGGGAACAATGCGGACACAGATGCAAGCCATGCTGGAGCGCAATGGTTTTGCCGTGATCCCTGGCTACGAGAAGGAAATCTATGATATCTATTTCGAAGCTAAAAAGTTAAACCAACCGATTTTTATCACAATAGATGTGGTGTTGCACACCTGTCACATATTCTTCGACTATCTTCTGAGAATTTTGGAGATAGAAAAGCTTTATTCGCGTGTGGTGGAACTTACAGATAGGATGATCGCGGTTTCTCAAGAACAATATAAACAGGCTAAGCTAGAGGATGTTAAGGAAGCGGCCAGGCTCAATATCGGTTTTTTTTCTGTGGCCAAAAAAATACTCTCACCCGGTTATGAGCCGGGATTCGGGCTGGCAAAATTGATCGACACAGAACTCCAAAATATAGATGCTCACAAGGGGTTGGAAGTCCGGGCGCTTTTGTCCTATATCGAAAACCCGAGTGTTTTTGATACCCCGTATGCCTACGAGGATTTCAGCCAGTATGTCCCCAGGGGTCATTACACGCGAAATGAGATCTTCAAGAAATATTTCAAGGTGATGATGTGGTATGGCCGGATCGATTTCAAGCTCAAACCAGGCGAATCTGTTGGTGCGGTTCTCCATGGAAAAATGATGACTCTCCAGGCTCTTCTGATAGCAGATGCTTTAATGAAGGATGAAAAGGCTTACCGAACATGGCAGATGATCTACGAACCCACGACTTATTTTGTCGGCAAAACAGACGATCTATCTGTGGATGATTACGTGAAACTCATCCCGGAAGTCTATGCCGCAGACGGCCCTGTGGGCAGATTCGGGGAAGAGGGGCAATTATCCGCATTCATCGAAACGGCCTTTAAACTCCGGCCTCCTCGAATCTTATCCGGGGCAGCCTTCGTCGAGCATGGGGAATTTGTATCCACGAACAAAGGTTTCCGTTTTATGGGACAGAGATTCATCCCGGACTCCTACATGTTTCAGGAACTAGTCTATGGGAAAAAGGGAGACAAAGTCATCCTTAAGTACACGGGAAAAGGGAAACCTTTCACGATGGAGGTAGTTCTCAAGGACGGTGCAGTGCGGGCCTTTTCCAAGGGATTGGATGTTATGGCTGTGCTAGGTTCGGAAAGAGCGCTTGCCATATTGGAACAAGAAGGCGACACTGAATACACAGATTATTATGACCAGTTGAACAAGCTCAAACAGGATTTTTCTGCTATGAGCCCGGATGAATGGAGGCAGAATCTTTACTGGAAGTGGCTGTTTTGTCTGCTCCCATTGTTGGAGGATATTAGGGAAGCACGAGTGCCCAGGTTCATGAAGAATGAGGTCTGGCTGGACAAGGAGCTCCAGACATCCCTTGGGTCATGGACAGAGCTGCGGCACGACACTATCCTTTATGCCAAGCAGAGCTACACGATGCTCGTGGGAGGACTTCCGCTAGAGCCTCGGCTAACATATGGATACGTGGAGCCCTATCCGGAAGTCTATCGGAGGATCCAGGAGATGATGGCGGATATGCGAACAAATCTTGCGGAGTTGGGGATACTCGTGCCTGGAATTCCAGAAAAGATTCGTGAATTTGAAGAAATTTTAGGTCGGTTGGCTGCCATTTCCGATAAGGAGCTGGCTGGAAAGGAACCTGACAAACAGGATTACGAACTTATCTGGAATATCGGAAGTGCGTTGTCTTCTCTCAAACAGTTTCCTCCACAAATCATGGCAAAAATCACTTCGGAAACAGACGAAAGGATGGACATCATCGCTGACGCTCACACGGACATGAATACCAGACAAGTTTTGGAGGAGGGGGTCGGCTTTCCTTTTGATATCTATGTGATTGTCGAAGATTCGAAGGGCTACAGGCTGTGCCGGGGTGGGGTGTTTTCCTATTATGAATTCAAGCACCCGATGGATGACCGCCTGACAGATGAGAAGTGGCAGGAGATGGGAAAACAGCGCCAGAGACCGGAACAGCCCCCTTGGACCAAAACCTTCATCACCAAGTTTTAAAAGGTTTGCCCTAAGCGCCACTGAGAATCTAGCCGTCACAATTCCTTCTTAATCCTTACTATTATAATGTGGTTGAAAAAAGACAAAAAAACATAAGGTTCAGAACTTTCTCGAATAAACAAAAGAAAATGAAGGATTGGAGATAGTTGAGTTTTCGTACTGAAGCCCAGCCTGCACAGACACATGCTTTCCTAGCTTTTTTTTCAGCGTCCCATTGTGTGTGGCTGTGCTTGCCTTTGGATTTTCGGGTCTGCACACAGTCCTCCCATGTAATCTTACATCTACAAAATTGTGTATAGATCCTTTAAAAGAGTATTCCATTTTTCTAACACCAGGGGATCTATTAATAAAAACCGTGGCTGTGAAATATTTATTCACACTCCCTGTTAATCCAAATCCAAAATTTTTATTTTCAACATTGCAATTCCCATACGGTACTACTTTTATGGATTCGCTGACTTTAATTGATCTGCTTGCAGAAAAAGCTGGTTTTTGATTGCTGTTGATCACCACATGAGCGTCAAAGCCTGCAATTTCTGCATCCCCTTTGAATGAGTGCAGCTTTTTCTGTGCATTGTAATTATACTGGACTTTCCATTTCTCAAAACTAATTTCTTTTGTAATCTGTGTCACTTTTCTTGTTTTTCCGAGTTTTACATCTAACCTTGTCTTCAGTTTCTTTTTTTCCAGGCGAATGTCTTGAGCGAATATAACTTTTTCATCTTTTGGAGCTCTGTAGACAAAATCAGGATCAATGTGTGTAAATTCAGGTTTTATTAAATTACAAGAGGTTTCTTCTTTTAGAGTTTTCCTCACCTCTCCTTGAATTCTTCTGAGAAACTCTTCATAGTGTTCTTTTTTCTTTCTCAACTGTTCCGTTTTAAGATTCTCCCCCTTTTTCTGTATATTCTTATTCTCACTCCACATATAAGAATTGAAAAAAACAGATAGAAAGAGGACACCACACACCTGTAATCTTCCTCTTCTATTCATCTTCAGCCATTCTATAAGCTTCAGTTGAGCACTCTCAAAGAAATTAGTCGGCCTTTGAGAGAATAAAACCCAAAAATTACTTAATTATAAGTACAATGACCACGGCTTCCTCCAAAGGAGATAGTTTCATAGCTCATGCATTTTTGCTATAACCTTTAGGGGTGAATTTTGGGGTGATATTTTGGGTTTGTGATTAATCCAAGTTGAATTTTTGTTTGCTGAGTTCCATCGGGCTTTCTTTTTTTCTTGAGAAGGGGCGCAAACGGAATTTATACGAGTACTTTTTCGGGAAAAGCGTGTATTTGTCGTGCGGCCTGGCTCCCCAGCTGTCATCTCCACCGACACCCATCTGCTTGTAGTCCAGGTTCCATGTGACCAGGTCTCTTTTTTCGAGGTCTATAGCGTGGCGTTGTTCCTTTCCCGGACCGTTTTCGAAATCGTCTATCCGATAATGGTTGGCGCTGACACTCAGCAAAGGCATCCCCACAACCAGGAGGCCGGCACCTTGATCATCTGTCAGAGCCACCCATCGCGCATCGGTTTTATTGCCACTTTCTTGCGGCCGGATGTAGGGATGGTGTTGGTCGATGACCTTACCTCGATAGAGGCCGACAGCTGCACTGGTCTTTCTGTCCCAGTAACTTTCGTGGGGGCCGCGTCCGTACCATTCCATGTTTTCGAATTCCCCCGGGAGAACCATCTGCATCCCGAATCGGGGAAGCTCCGGGAGGTCCTGGCTGCCTGGAGTGAACCTGTTTTCGATGAAAACATCCCCGCTTCCCAATACGATGAATCGGCTGTTATACCGGGAACCTGCTGCTTCGAGAACTGTGTCCACATCGATCTGAATCTGCGAAGATCCCGTCTTTTTGATGGAAACGTTTTCGATCCTTCGCTTTGTCCCGGCGTCGAGCCAAATTATGCATCTTTCCGGCATGTCGTTTCCGAAATCATTGTCGTTGGGCGCCCGCCAGAAGTTGGGCAACGGGCCCTGTTTGATCAATTCATTCCCGTTGAAAAGGAAGGAGGATATCGTCCCTTTTTCTTTGTCAAAGGTGAGAGTAAAGTTTTGTCCTTTGATAACGGCATGGCTTTCCGTCTGGTCCAGTTCGACCGGAGGAAGCTTGTCCAAATTGACATTTTCGGGCTCGGAATAAGCCGGGGATTTGAATTGGTCCCAGGCCACTTCGTGTCCTTCGGGAACTAGGTCTGTTTTGTGAGTGGTTGTCCAGCTCAAATTCAGGAAATATTCTGCACCGGGTTTGGGCTGGATTCTGGGAATAGGGATCCTTACCTCTTTAATGTCATGAGGAGCAACATCCATTTCGGGCATTTTTCCTTCAGCAATGATCTGGCCGTCTCCTTTCAATTCCCATTTCATGGCATAGTTGTTCAGGTTGGTGAAATCATAAAAATTGTGAATCCGAAACCGGCCTTGTTCCAGACTAACCGGTTCGGCCTTGATGTACTGATAAACTTTTTTAACCTCCCAGATATGGGGATGGATTTTTCTGTCGGGAAAGACCAACCCATTGATGCAGAAATTGTCATCGCTCGGCGTGCCGGGTGGGCCAAAATCTCCTCCAAATGCCCAGAATGGCGTCCCGCTTTTTGTCTTGGCCGACAAACCCTGATCCACCCAGTCCCAAATGAATCCTCCCTGAAGCCGTTTATACGCATAAATCACATCCCAATAATCTTGGAGGTTTCCCACGCTGTTTCCCATGGCATGGGCATATTCGCACAGGATAAGAGGCCGCGGATCATTTCCCTCTGCATATTCTTGGATTTCGTGAATCCTGTCGTACATCGGACAGAAAATATCCGTATAAGGTTCAAGCCCCACATCCTCGCTTTGCACGGGCCTTGACGGATCTCTCTTTTTGATCCATTCATACGTCGTCACAAAATTTTGGCCGAATCCGTTTTCATTCCCGAGCGACCATGTGATCACGCAGGGATGATTTTTGTCACGTTCCACCATCCGGATGGTCCGGTCCAGGATAGCCTGCCGCCATTCGGGTCGATCCGTGAGAGGTTTTTCCGGAGTGCTGGACTTCACCCCATGAGATTCGATGTTCGCCTCGTCAACCACATACAGCCCATACTTGTCACAAAGCTCATACCAAAGCGGTGTGTTGGGATAATGGCTTGTGCGAACGGCATTGATGTTGAACTGTTTCATCAACCGGATATCTTTGATCATCGAATCTTCCCGCACATACCGCCCTGTGAGAGGGTCATGTTCGTGGCGGTTGACACCTTTGATGGTAACCGGGACGCCGTTAACCTGGAGCTGGCCGTCCTTGATTTCGACCTTTCTGAATCCGACTTGGCATGTGACAACTTCTGTGGTCTGGCCCGAACTATCGCTCAGAGAAAGAAGCAGGGTGTATAGATTAGGGGTTTCGGCTGTCCACTTTTTCGGATTTTTGATATCGAGATCAAATACGATTGCGGACTCACCCTCTTCATTTATTGTGAAATCGTTCGTAACGGGAGAAACCAAGATCGATTGGTTTGCTGCATCCAATAAATCCGTCTGGATATGAAAATTTTCTATTTTTTGAGCCAGGTGATTCCGGACGTGGGCTGTTACCTTCAATGTTGCATCCTTGTAACCGGCGTCCAAGTCAGGTAGAGCAAAAAAATCCCGGATGTGGACAGGGGGAGACGAAAACAGGAAGACGTCCCGTTCGATGCCGCTGATTTTCCAGTAGTCCTGGTCTTCGAGATAGGCCCCGTCGCTGTACCGGAAAACCTCCAAAGCAAGGGAGTTTTCTCCTTGGCGGAGAAATTTAGTGATGTTAAACTCTGCCGGGATTTTGCTCCCCTGGCTGTAACCCACATTTTTCCCGTTCACCCAGATGTACATGGCGGATTTCACGCTGCCGAAATGAATGTATACCTGACGGCCTTCCCAGTTATCGGGAATTGTGAAAGATCTTTTGTACGATCCAACAGGATTGTCATCATGCGGAATCCGTGGGGGATCGGAAGGAAAAGGATACGCCGTGTCCGTATAGATCGGAACACCAAAACCCTGCACCTCCCAATTCCCCGGCACAGAAATTTCAGCCCATCGGCTCACATCATAATCGTCTCTATAGAAATCTTGGGGACGATCGGCCGGCTTATCGACATAATGAAATTTCCAGATTCCATTCAGTGACTGGGTGAATGGGGATCGGGAAGGATCATCGAGAAGGGCTGTCCGGACGTCAGGGTAGGGAATATATGTGCAATGCGCCGGTTCTTTGTTTTTTCCCAAAACAGCCGGATCCTCCCAGTCATGGGAAGAGTCCTGTGGTGTCGGACTGTTCGAGCAGTTTATGGATAAAAAAGAAATAACCGATACGACCAAAAATACGGTAAAACTGAAATGCTGTGATTTCATTTGTCCGATCCTTTCAAAAAACGCGTATGTTCTTTTTTATGGAAAAAGATATCGACCGATATTTTCAGGAAGATGAGGACAACCAACACCAGCGAAGGCAAATGGAAGGCTGTCGCTATCCACGCACCAAATATGATGGTCAAATGCATGATGACTACGCGTTTGTAAGGTTGGAAGAAGAGGCTGTCGAAAGACACCCGCTGGTATTCTTTGTTTTTAATGAAATTAACGAATAAAGAGACACCATGACTGATAAAAAGAGGAAAAAGAGCGGGCAGCAAGTTCTTGAAGGACGGGTTGTCTGTGCCGAAAAAGGAAAACACAAAAGCGGCGTGCCCGAATGTGAAGATACCGAAGTGCACGATGAAAAATCCGATCAAAGGGAATCTCTCGTAGTGCCTGGGCCCTTTGGTTTTTCCCTTTGCAAGGGCCATCTTGATGATGTTGAAAAAACCGATTATCACGTTCTCGGACCAGTAAAGGATCAGTATGGTCGAAACACTCCATCCGAAAAATAACACGCCGATCAAGGGAATAAGGTTTGAAAGGATGAGCGATCCGATGGATATCTGTAACATAAATTTTTTTCTTTCAGATCCTTTAACAGAATATTGTATTTTAACGAGTATTGGATTATCCGTAAAGTAGAAGTTGGAAGCATCCTTATTTCCGTGATATCAGGAGGCTTTATACAGGCTTTTGGAAATGGTTTTGCTTCCGTGAAGATTTTTAACGCCATTCCCTCACCGCTCTTCTCGGCGGCTGTGGAACTCCGCGCGTTAACTCTCGATCTCTACCACTCCAGCCTCTGTTCCCCTGACAGTCCGGATCTCTCATTCTTTAGCAAAGTCGTGCTCAATACATCCTCGCCGACAATATGGGGACGTCCCCTATTGTTACCCTCGAAGAGTGGCTCGTGAAGGCTAAATCTTCAATAGTCGCTTCAACCATTCCCAAAAGCCCAATTTATCACGGGAATATGGATGCTTACGTCGCAGTTAAGCGGCTTGCATTTTTCCTGATTTTTTATTATCAAGTAACCATGAGAAAACACACGTATATACAGAGGATTTTTGTTATCGCTTTTGTTTTGTCTTTTTGCGTAGTCTTATCCCACTCTCTATCCCAGCAAGAAACAGCGATCACCGTCGAGAAGGTCTCAGGCGAGGTCTATTGCCTGTCCGTAAATTCGGTGAATGTTACGGTTTTAAAGGGAAAGGATGGACTGCTCGTGGTGGATGCGTCTTATCCACAGACTGCCGTTCAGCTAAAGGAAGGAATTGCCAAGTTGAGCCCCCTCAGAATCCAGTATCTGCTCATAACTCATTACCACGGCGATCATACAGGTGGAAATGCCATTGTCGGTAAAGAGGCCCAGATCGTCAGCCATGTCAACTGCAAGAATACCATGTTGGCGAACATGAAGCCGGAAGAGAGTGAAAAGGGAATAGGGGCTCCACAAAAAACATTCGAGAGCGATTTGACCATCCCATTCGAGGATGATGAGGTGAAAATGGCTCATTTCGGGCCCGCGCACACATCAGGGGATGCCGTCGTTATCTTCGAGAATGCCAAGGTGCTGGTTACAGGAGATCTGTTCTTTCATGGGATGCCTCCCTACATCGACGTCAATAATGGATCGGACACCAAAAATTGGGTGACAATCATCGAAACTCTTTGTGAAAAGTATCCTGGATTTAAGGTGATCCCGGGACATGGCAAGGTAACGGACACAGCAGAATATTTGAAATTTGCCGATTATCTTAAATATTTGAGAAAAGAAGTTGCTGCTGCTATCGAGGCAGGGAAAACACGTGAACAGGCTCAGGAAACTATCGATTTTTCAGGTTTTAGCTTTATCGAAGACCAGGGAGAATTTTTGACGAAAAAAGAGAATGTGGGCTGGGTTTATGACGAAATGACCCGAAAACAGAAGGAGATCCTGATTTAGTTGAATTCTTCGCTTCCGGTCAGTTGGAGAGATCGGAATCCCTTTTGCCGGCAAGCCTCATAGACCACGATGGCCACAGCATTGGAAAGATTGAGGGACCTAACATCGGCCTTCATCGGGATCCTGTAGCATCGTTCCCAATTTTTTGTCAATAACTCCTCCGGAAGTCCGGATGTCTCCTTTCCGAAAATTAAAAAAACTTCGCCGGAAAAATCGATCGTGTCGTAAGTTTTCGAAGCCTTTTTTGTAATGAAATTGAAATTCTTCTGTTCGTTGGCCTGGAAGAAATCATCCATCGAATCGTGATAAACGATCTCCACCATGTGCCAGTAATCCAGGCCGGCCCTTTTGAGGTGCCTATCCCGGACAGAAAAGCCCAGCGGCCTGATCAGGTGGAGCTTGGCTCCCACAGCAGCACAGGTGCGGGCGATGTTGCCTGTGTTCTGGGGGATTTTGGGCTGGAAAAGGACAACATTCAAAGTCTGCATGGGCTCATTATATCCTGGCATAAGATTTCTTACAATTACTTCAGAAATCATTAAGTTGAACTCTGAGTTTCCATCCGGAATAATGAAACAATGACACAAAAAGGAGTTCATAATGAAAAAGAGATTCCCCGTATGTTTGTTATTCCTGGGTACACTTATTTTCGGCCAAACGTCGGCTTTTGCCGACTCTGATCCGGCTGTTCACAGTATGAAACACAATTATCATCTGGAATTCCCAACTCTGAAACAGATACTGGAACGGTATGTCGATGACAGGCCGTACGCCGGACCTAAAAAGGTCATCCCGTTTGAAGCATTTTCGAAGATCCCTGATAAATCTCTATTTATTCTGAAAGACCCGGAAAATATAGAACGGGAGGGATTTGATGGAAACACTCGATGGCGTCAGGATAAAAATGGTCTTGTCCAGAGGGAGAATCAGGAGCGATCGCAAATGGATTATTTCCTCGATCCCCAGAACGCTTTGCGCATCCAGGAATATTTTCCCAGAATGGAGCTAATGGGCGAGGCAAAATTGCGAGGTTTTTCTGTGTATGTCTTGGAAAATTCCCGGAAAAGCCCCCACTACACGCTTTATTTCGACGTGGATACAGGCCTTTTGATCCAAATCGGCTACTATGAGCTTCATGAATATCAGGCTGTGGACGGTGTCCGATTTCCGTTCCGTCTGGAATACAGCCGAAAGGGTGGATCCAACACCTATATTTTCGATGATGTTAGGCACAACATCCCCGTCGATGACGAGCGTTTTTCCATGCCGGGAAAGGGGACTATGGATTTGTGGGCGGGCATGAGATAATATATCGTTCAGGAGACTGCAGAGACAGCCATGGATATTTTAGTGATCGAGGATGAACCCAAGGTCGCTCAAGCAATATTGCAGGGTTTGGAATCGGAAAACTACCGGGTGACTCTGGCTTTGACAGGGGAGGAGGGATATTTCCTCGCCACAACCCAGGCCTTCGATCTCATCCTGCTCGACTTGATGCTCCCCGGGCGGGACGGTCTTGATATCCTCACAGCTATGCGCCAACAAAGTTGCCAAACCCCAGTGCTCATCCTTACGGCCAGGGACACCATTGAGGACCGTGTGGTCGGATTGGACACAGGAGCTGACGATTATTTGGTCAAACCCTTTGCTTTCCCTGAATTGTTGGCTAGGATTCGTGCTTTAACCCGACGCGGAAGACCTGAACAGGCCTTGAGACTCAAAATCGCTGACCTCGAGATGGATTGCGTCACGCGAAAAGTCGTGCGAAGAGGAAAGGATATTGATCTGACATCCAAAGAATTCCAGTTGCTCGAGTATCTGCTCCGCCATCAGGGCCATGTCGTTTCCCGCGAGATGCTCGGTCGTGATGTATGGGAGGCCATGGATCGTGCGACTCCTTTGGATAATGTGATCGATGTCCACATCGCTCGGTTGCGCCAAAAAGTGGATGCACCATTCAAGAAAAAACTTTTAAAAACCATCCGGGGGATGGGTTTCGTCCTGAAAGAGGGAGAAGCATGATCGTTCGAAACCTCAGCATACGTTTGCGTCTCATTCTCTGGAATGCATTTGTCGTGCTGCTCATTCTGAGCATTGTTTTTCTCGGCATCTATTTTTTTATGCAAAACAGATTGGACTCCCTTGTGCAGAGCAAGGTGGATATCGGCTATAAGACGATCGAAGATGTTATCAAGAATTCAGGCGGGGACATCTGTGACTTTTACCATTTGGGACAGGACATCATGTTCCAGGTCAAGAAAGAAGGGAAGCCTGTATACCAAACCGAAGCATGGACAGATGCTCCATGGACAGCATCATTATCTGAAGAACAGATAAATCCTTACGGATCCTGGCGTGCTGATGATACCCGTTTATTCAAGCTAAAAAGAGGATCGGTAGCTGAATACGGCTTCGAGATCTTGTATGCCTTTGATACTTCCGACAGCACAGAGAGCATCAAAAGCTTGGTCCTCATCTTGATAGCCGGAATTCCATTTGCGCTTGCTTTGGCAATTCTGGGTGGCTATTTTTTAGCCGGACGTGCCCTCTCGCCCGTGCAGAGCATCACCCGCAAAGCTCAAGATATCACGGCCGAAAGCCTGTCGGAGCGTCTTCCAGTCAAAAATCCCCATGATGAGATCGGCCACCTCGCTGCTGTTTTTAACGATACACTCGGCCGCCTCGAAGGCTCGTTCGAAAAGCTGCGTCGATTTACGGCCGATGCCTCTCATGAGCTGCGCACGCCTTTGACATCTCTTCGCAGTGTGGGGGAAGTGGCATTGAAAGAAACCAGAGACACCCAGTCCTACCAGGAAGCGATCGGCAGCATGCTGGAAGAGACCGAACGATTGACCCACTTGGTGGACAACCTGTTGATCCTGGCCAGGGGGGATGCAGGAAAGGCGGAATTCACACCAACTTCAGTGGATATTAGTGCCCTTGTTCATGAGGTTGTCGATGAATTGCAAATCCTGGCAGAAGAAAAGGACCAAATGCTTACCACCAGGATCGATGAGAGAGCGGAAGCCAAAATTGACAAAGAAACAATCCGTCTTGCCGTGGCTAACATCCTTCACAATGCCATCCGGTACACGCAGGAAGGGGGCAAGGTGGAAGTCAACACAGCGAAAACAGGGGATGGCGGAACCATCATCGATATCATCGACAACGGACCGGGCATTCCGGAATCCGAACGAGCAAAAGTATTCGAACGTTTTTACCGTGTCGATAAAGCTCGATCTCGAGCAGAAGGCGGCGCGGGACTGGGATTGGCTATAGCCCGTTGGGCTATCGAAGTCAACGGGGGTTCTGTGCGCTTCCTCGACAATGAGGAACAGGGAACCCACTGCCGGATCGTTCTTCCTTTTGCTTGAATGGTGTTTCTTTTTAAGGAAGATTAAGAAGTGCTGTAGGTGTAGACAATGACGTCTAGAGAACGATTACTGTGTGCTCTGAACAAAGAAAGACCGGATCGACTCCCGGTCACCGTTCATCAGTGGCAGGACTATCATTTGGATAAATACATGGGAGGCATCAGCGATCTGGATGCATGCAAGAAAATAGGCTTCGATGCCCAGATACAATATTTTGAAGATATGGCGCAGTTTTGGGTTAGCCAGGCTGATTTCGGGAAGCTCAACACGGAGTTTTGGAGAGATATTCCAACAGTGATCGCTCAAGATCCTGACAGGCGTGAAGTGTTTCACACCGTTGAAACCCTTGAAAGGAATCTGACTTACAAGACTGCCGGAGACAGAACGACGACATGGATCACCGAGTACCTGATCAAGCATGATGAGGATATCCAGCTCATAAAAAAGTATATGCCGGTTCCCGGATTGAATTTAGAGCCGCTGGCAAAAAAATATGACGAGATCGGTGATGCTGGTATTCTCCGCGGTTTTGTGTGGGGTGATCAGGCTGGATGCTGGCAGCACGCAGCTTGCTTGTATAAAACAAGCGATTTAATCCTGGCCACCTACGACAAACCCGATTGGGTGCATGAACTGTTGCAAATTCTTCTCGATAAAAAGATGCAGTTTATCGAATCCATGAAAGGGGCCAAATTTGACCTTATCGAGACTGGGGGTGGTTCTGCATCTTCGACTCTTATTTCGCCGGAAATACATGAAGAGTTCTGTCTCCCTTATGATAAACAAATGCACGCTGCCCTTCATGATCTGGGATTTAAAATAACGTATCACACCTGCGGGGGAACCCTGGGAATCGAGGAACTGATCGTTCAAAATGGCTGTGATGCTTCTGAAACCTTAGCCCCCCTAAGTGTCGGTGGAAATTCCGAACCCTGGGAGTTCGCTGAAATAATCGACAATCGAATCGCCATGATCGGCGGTGTCGATCAGTTCAATGTGGTCACGGATGGGGATCAGGAATTGATCCGGACAACCGTTCATAAGCTTTTCAAAACGGTGGGGAAAAATGGCGGATACATCTGTTCGTTGTCCGATCATTTTTTTGAAACACCGGTTGAAAAATTACAATGGTTTGCAAACGCCGCCCATGAGTGCCTTTATTGAGATTGTATTGAGATTGCTTGGCTGCGCTATGTCTAAGAAAATAAATATGATCAGCCTTAATTCCTTATGATTTTCACCTTTAAACCGCTCATTTTGCCCATAAAACTAAGGGTGTAAGAACAACCTGGTTCTCTTAGCTTATGAATTCCTTTTTCAGTGATGATTTTTCTATAAGCGGCCTTAACACCAAGTTCATTCTTTATCTTTTCTACGAAATCCTTGCTGCCAACCGCAAGACTTTCTGTCCAGCAGCTTTCTCTATCTAAGTTCCCCATTTTCAGTGAGGTCTCTATCTGTTTACTGTAGAACTCATTCAATATCTGGATGTTGCTAACATGCAATGTTTCTTGAAGTTTCTTTTTATCTATAAGTCTGTATCGCTCCCGATCACCTAAGATTTCATTATATCCATTAAAAGGCCATTCCCTTGGATGATTCACCACTCTAGCCCGAACCATATTTAAATCAATATAGGACATGCATTGATGGAGATGCAATTCACTTTCGATAGCTGTTGCATGATAGTGATCTTCCCAAAATGCTCCCCTTCGGTTTTTTCTCTGATTATATTCTCTAGCGGTTCGACTAGCCACTAAATGAATCGACCTTGGGATTACGTATTTTCTCCCATCATCATAAACAAGCAGATGAATGTGGTTCGATGTAACAGTATAGTTCAGGATTATCAAACCATATCTTTTTTTTGCCTGGAATAGCCAATGTAACCATTTCTTTTTGTCTCTGGAGAATTTTAGTAAAAAATCTCTATTATGGCATCGGTGCGTGAGATGCCATATGTTTCCTGGGATGTAATAGAGCTTTGCACGTCCCATTTTATTCCCTCTATTAGAAAGACGGTTCTGCCACTAAAAATTCTCATCTAAGGTGTAAAAAAATAGTAAAAAAAAGATATGTTGATTTTTATCAATAGGTTAGGACAGCCAAGCAAGGTAATTTATATTTGACTTGCACTTCATTTTGTGGGAAAATCTTAAATCGGTTTAAGACATTGAAAGTTAGCTATTAGAGAGTTTATTATCGCTTAGGAAGTAAATCCAAATAAAAGTTCAAATAATTCCTCTCAAGCATCTAAACTTTCAGTTTGTTTTTTACTGAACAGGAGAAAAAAATGCAAGGAAGCAAACTCTATGTCGGAAATTTCAGTTATTCAACAACAACAGAAGACCTGGAAAAACTTTTTAGCGGATATGGTGAAGTTCGGGAAGTCAAAGTGATCGAAGGAAAGGGCTTTGGCTTTGTTGAATTGTCCAGTCCAGCGGAAGCGGAAAAAGCTAAAGAGGCACTCAATGGCACTGAGTACTCTGGTCGAACACTGAAAGTAGACGAAGCGCGCCCGCCTAAGAATCGCTCTTTTGGAGGTGGCGGAGGCGGTTCTCGGCGATATTGAGAAGGAATCAGCCGTATTGATATTAAATAGATCACCCGTATTCCTGGCGTAACATTCATGGGTGAACGAAGGGTAGTCGTAACTGGCTTGGGTGTCGTCACTCCCATTGGTCTTGGAATCGATGAATTCTGGAAAGCGTTGAAACAGGGACGAAACGGGGTTTCAAAAATTACTCATTTCGATCCCTCGGATTATCGATCCCAGATGGCCGCTGAAGTGAAGGACTTTGATCCTACCGATTGGATCGAAGGGAAATCTGTCGAGCGCATGGACAGGTTTATCCACTTTGGCATGACCTCTTCAAAGATGGCACTCGAAGATTCCGGGTTGAACACGTATGCTTTTGACGAAAACAGGGCAGGAGTCATCATAGGCTCTGGTATCGGTGGAGCCCTAACGATACAAGACGGATATTCAAAGCTTCTAGATAAAGGGCCAAAATCTATTAATCCCTTTATGGTATCCAAGACACTCGTAAACATGGCAGCCTGCCAGGTCTCCATCGCTTATGGTCTTAAAGGCCCTCTTTCTGCTCCAAGTGTTGCCTGTTCAACAGGAGCCAACGCCATTGGCGATGCTTTCCGAATTATTCAGAGGAGCGATGCCGATATCATGCTTGCGGGAGGTACTGAAGCCAGCATAAATCCATTGCCCTTTGCTGGCTTTTGTGCGACGCGATCGATGTCGACTCGCAATGACTGTGTGGAAAAAGCTAGCAGGCCGTTTGATAAAAATCGTGATGGATTTGTGATGGGAGAAGGGGCTGGAGTTGTCGTTTTAGAGCGGCTTGAGCATGCTCTCAGCCGCAATGCCCGCATCTACGCCGAGATTGTTGGCTATGGGAATAAAGCCGATGCCTTTCATTTCACTGCTCCCGAGCCTTCTGGTGATGGAATGATCAGGGTGATGAGAGCTGCTTTGAATGATGCCGGCATCGGCCCGCAGGAAGTTAAATATATAAACGCACATGGCACATCTACCGTTTTGAACGATAAGGTAGAAAGTGAAGCCATCATGCAGGTATTTGGTGACCACTGTAAGAACCTTAAGATTAGCTCCATTAAATCGATGATCGGTCATCTTCTGGCAGCTGCCGGTTCAACGGAATTCGTATCCACTGTGATGAGTATCTATACAGGCAAGCTGCCCCCAACGATCAACTATGAAGAACCCGATCCTGAGTGCCCTCTCGATTATGTGACCAACGGAGTCGAATCGATCGATCTCGAGATGGCGCTGAGTAATTCTTTCGGTTTCGGTGGAGGCAACGTCTGCCTCGTAGCAAAAAAATACGAGAATGAAAAATGAAAATACCAAAACTTCAAATCGGAAATATCATTGCAAACATACCGATCGTCCAAGGAGGCATGGGAGTCAGGGTGTCTCTTTCCTCGCTGGCTTCTGCCGTTGCGAAGGAAGGCGGAATTGGGACTATCTCGAGCATAGGGCTGGGTGACATAGAGGCATCGAAGTATGACTACGAGAGAATCTCTCGAGAAGCTTTGGAGAGAGAAATTCGCAAAGCGAAAATCAAATCAAATGGCAATATCGCCGTCAATTTCATGGGAGTGCTCAGCAATGTCGACGATCTGATCGTGACTGCCATACGCGAAGGAATCAAGATAATCGTCTATGGTGCCGGACTCCCTGCAAAGCTTCCCGGCTTGGTCGAGGACAGTTCCATAAACCTCGTGCCCATTGTCAGTTCGGCACGGGTAGCTGAATTCATCCTCCGCTCGTGGGACAAACGTTACCAGAGGATTCCAGATGCCCTAATCCTCGAGGGACCTCTAGCGGGGGGACATCTAGGTTTCTCCGAAGAGCAGCTCGGTCAACCCGATAAATACTCCCTCGATAATCTCTTACCGGAGATATTGGAAACGATAAAAACTTATGAAGATAAGTACGGAAAGAATATTCCTGTGATCGCGGCCGGTGGGATCTTCGATGGTAAGGATATCGCTCGAATGTTGAACCTGGGTGCATCAGGAGTCCAGATGGCAACGCGATTTGTCTGTACAGAGGAGTGCGATGTCTCCCAGGAATTTAAACAGGTCTACCTGGACGCCAAGGAAGAGGACATCGTCATCATCAAGAGTCCTGTCGGTATGCCGGGACGGGCTATCAAGAACAAATTTTTAGACGATTTAGAAATCAAAGGAAAACTTAAGGTCGAATGTCCCTACCGATGTCTTACAGCTTGTAAAGTGAGTGAAGCAAGGTACTGCATTGCACAGGCACTAGTAAATTCTTACTTCGGGGATGTTGACCACGGCCTCATCTTTTGTGGCCAGAATGCTTACCGTATCGATAAGATTGTGACCGTCAAAGAACTCATATCAAGCCTCCTCTCAGAACTCGAAGCCGCTTGAGTAGTCTGAGAGTTTTTTTCCACATCTTGTGTGCGGATAGGATAATAATGCCGAAGGGGGGACTCGAACCCCCACGAGCTATTACGCTCACATGGCCCTCAACCATGCGTGTCTACCAAATTCCACCACTTCGGCAAAATGAAGTGAAAAGGGCTATTTTTTGATTGGATCAGCTTTCTTTTTTTCTGGATCTGATTCTTTCTTTTTTTTCTCTTCAGCCTGTTTTTTTGCGTCTTTTTCCTGTTGGGTCACTCCTTCCGGAGCTTTTTTTTCTTCGCCTTCCTTTTTCTGCGTTTCAGGAACAGCCGCTTTTTCTTCTACCGGGGCTTGCTCGCCACTCACGACCGACCTCTCTCCTTGAGCGGAAAGAATCCAGAGCCCCAATGAAGTGATCATGAAAAGAACGGCGCAAATCGTGGATATTTTTGCGAGAATCGTGGCAGCTCCTCGAGGTCCGAAAACCGACTGGCTTCCCATTCCTCCAAAAGCTCCGGCCAAATCCGCTGATTTTCCAGACTGGAGCAAGATAGCAATAATCAGTGTTAGGCAAACTATAATATGGATGATAAGAATTAATGTGCTCATTTTTCCTCGTATGCTTTAATGGCTTCTCTGGCGATCTCTGCAAAAGATGCCGCATTTAGCGATGCTCCTCCAACAAGGGCGCCGTTTATATCATTCTCCTTCAACAGGGAGAAAGTGTTTTCCGGCTTGACCGAGCCGCCGTACAGGATTATAGCATATGAAGCCACATCATTTCCATGCTTTTCTGCAAGCGCAGATCTGATGAATGCGTGCACTTCCTGGGCCTGATTGGGGGTAGCTGTCAGGCCTGTACCGATGGCCCAGATGGGTTCGTAGGCGATGATGATCCGGAGGACTTTTTCCGCATCCAGGCCTTCCAGTCCTTCTGTTATTTGCGCCTGAACTTTGCTTATAGTGTGGCCTTTTTCTCTTTCCTCGAGAGACTCACCGATACACATGATGGGAACCAATCCATGGGTGAGAGCGGTGTTGATTTTTTTGTTGACCGTCTCGTTGGTCTCTCCAAAGAGTTGGCGCCTTTCCGAATGCCCGATAACCACAAAGGTACAGCCGACATCCTTGAGCATCGGGGCCGCTACCTCACCGGTAAAAGCTCCTTGCTCCTCCCAATGCATGTTCTGAGCTCCAATCTGAACAGGAGATCCCTTGAGGACTCGGCTCACTTCGTTGAGAGCTGTGTAAGGAGGGATAACCACAAATTGAGCTTTTTCCAACCCCAAACTGGCATCATGAAGTTTTTGAACCATGTCCACGGCCTCAGGAATGGTCTTGAACATTTTCCAGTTTCCGGCTATAAAAGGTTTTTCGTTTGTAAAGTTCATTTTATTTCTCCGTTAAGGCTTCCAGTCCTGGCAGCGTTTCCTTCGCGATATACTCTAGGGATGCTCCACCACCTGTGGATATATGAGAGATTTTTTCACTGACTCCCACTTTGAGCACTGCCGCGACAGAATCTCCCCCGCCGATTATGGAAACAGCATCGGAATCCGCCACTGCCTTAGCCACTTCTTCTGTTCCTTTCCCGAACTGTTCGATCTCGAAAACGCCCATGGGTCCGTTCCAGAAAATGGTTTTTGCCGTGGAGATAACATTTCTGTATTTTTCTACGGTCTGCGGACCGATATCCAGAGCCATCAGATCCGAAGGGATCGGGAATTCTCGGATGGTTATCGCTTCGGCATCGGAGTCCATATCCCTGGCTGCAATATGATCCAGCGGAAGGCAGAAGTTCACACCCATGGTTTTGGCTCTGTCCAGAAGATTTAAAGCCATATCGGTTTTGTCTTTCTCTATAAGTGACCGGCCGACATCGAATCCTTGAGCGTAGAAGAAGGTATAAGCCATCGCTCCACCGATCAGAATGTCATTCGCTTTGACCATAAGGCTCTCGATTACTGGGATCTTGTCCGATACCTTGGCCCCTCCAAGGATGACGACATAGGGCTTTTGAGGAGAGTGAATTGCTTTTTGGAGGTACTCCACCTCTTTACATACAAGAAATCCGGCCGCTGAACTCTGGACAAATGGGGGAATGCCAACGATCGAAGCATGGGCCCGATGACAGGCCCCAAATGCATCGTTCACATAATAATCGATGCCATGGGCCAGCTGCTGGGCAAATTCTGGATCATTTCCTTTTTCCCCTGGGTAAAATCGAAGGTTTTCCAGCAGAAGTACCTGGCCTTCCTTGAGTTGGGCTTTCATCCTCTCTACCTCATCGCCAACGACATCGGGAGCATGCAAAACTTCTTGGGGGATCAATTCGGCAAGTCTTCCAGCCACTGGTTTGGTGCTGAATTCTGGATTGAATTCTCCCTTAGGCCGTCCAAGGTGGGATGCTACTACAACCCTGGCTCCATGTTCCAAGAGGAAATTCAACGTTTGAAGAGCGGCTTTTATGCGCGTGTCATCACGGATTTTTTGATCTTTGTCAAGAGGAACATTGAAGTCCACACGCAAAAAGATTTTTTTCCCCTGGACATCCAGGTCTTTGACAGACTGCATAGATCTTTACTCTGCGATGAATTTGACGAGATCGACGAGCCGGCAGGAATAGCCCCACTCGTTGTCATACCAGGACAGGACTTTGACAAGGTTGTTGTCGGTCACACGCGTGAAAAGGGCATCCACGATCGACGAGTGGGAATTGGCCATAAAGTCGACAGAAACCAGGGGTTCTTCAGAATATTGAAGGATACCCTTCAGGTCCCCTTCGGCTGCAGTTTTAAAAGCTTCGTTGACTTTGTCAGCATCGGTGTTTGTCTTGAGCAGAGCGACCAGATCAACAAGGGAGACATTGGCTGTAGGGATGCGGATGGAGATTCCATCGATTTTTCCCTGGAGTTCAGGAATGACCAATCCGACGGCTTTGGCGGCTCCGGTGGATGTGGGAATTTGAGAGAGAGCTGCTGCCCGAGCCCGGCGGAGATCTTTATGAGGCGCATCCAAGATCCTTTGATCCATCGTGTATGCGTGGATGGTGGTCATAAAAGCTTTTTCAATCCCAAATGCTTGGTGTATGACTTTGACTGCCGGTGCCAGACAGTTTGTGGTGCAGGAGGCATTGGAGATGATATGATGGTTGCCCGGGTCATAGGCATCATCGTTTACGCCCATGACCAGCGTGACGTCAGGCTCAACCGCTGGAGCGGAGATGATGACCTTTTTAGCCCCGCCAATTTCAATGTGCTTCAAGGCATCCTGTCTTTTCCGGAAAAGACCGGTAGCCTCTATCACGATAGGAATACCCAAATCGTTCCAGGGCAGGTTTGCTGGATCTCGTTCAGTGAGAATTTTTGTTTCTTTGCCATTTACGATTATGGTGTCTTCCGTTGCCTGGATGTCGGCATCCAGGATGCCGAGCACAGAATCATATTTCAAAAGATGAGCCAGAGTTTTGGCGTCCACCAAGTCGTTGGCGGCGACTATCTCGATATCCGGATCCTTGTATGCCGCACGGAATACATTTCGTCCAATCCGTCCGAATCCATTTATGCCTATTTTAATTGCCATGGTATTACCTCCATTTATGAATAATTCAGGATGATATCTTTTATTAGCATATTCAGGCGCTTAAATCAACGAATTCAGCAGTAAAGCGTCCATTTTTGTGGTAAAATTTTCATTATGAAAATCCTCACTTCAAAACAGATGCAGGGTGTGGACAAAAAGGCCATCGAAAAGTTGGGAATCATAGGCCCGATATTGATGGAAAATGCCGGGATCCAGGTCACGAACGAGATCTTGATGAAGTTCCCTCAAATTCAGGATGAAAGATTGGTGATCGTTGCCGGGAAAGGAAACAACGGAGGAGACGGTTTTGTGGTGGCTCGTCACCTTTATAACCGGGGATGTTCACCCCTCGTTCTCCTGTTGGCTTCGAGAAAGGAGCTCAAAGGGGACGCCGCTTTAAACGCGGGCATAGCCCATAAAATCGGGATAACCATCAAAGAGATTACATCCTCTCGCCATTGGAGTGCGAATAAGAGTAACCTGTCAAAGGCCTCGGTGGTTGTGGATGCCATATTCGGAACGGGCCTCACGAGCCCGGCAAGGGGACTCTACGCCGCCGTCATCCAAGACATCAACAAAAGCATGGCTTTTAAGGTAGCTGTGGATATTCCCTCGGGCCTCTCTTCCGACACATTCGCCATCATCGGGCCATGTGTCAAGGCCGATCTGACCGTATCTTTGGCAGCTGCCAAAGTCGCTCATGTTTTTCCTCCAGCCGAAGACTGTGTGGGAGAGCTGAAGATCGCGGATATCAGCGTGCCTCCCTATCTGTTCGACGATGAGAAATTCAAGCTGGAAATGGTGGAAAAGGAGAGAATCCTTCCTTACTTTGAAAAGCGCAAAAAGGCCACCCACAAAGGCACGTATGGACATCTTTTTATGCTCGCCGGTTCCATAGGCAAAACAGGAGCCGCTGCCATGGCGGGCAAGGCTTCCCTGAAGATGGGTGCTGGCCTTGTGACAGCCGGAGTCCCGAAGAGCTGTCTTCCGATCGTAGCCCGCTCGATGATGGAGTTGATGACAGAGCCTTTGCCGGAAACGGACTCGGGGACACTCTCTGCAAAGGCGTTGCCGGAGATTTTGGGTTTGCTAAAAGAAAAAGATGCGGTGATGTTGGGACCCGGGATTTCTACAAACGAATCGACAAAAAAGTTGATCCTTTCACTTTTGCCCCGAATCCGAATTCCGGCAGTGTTGGATGCGGATGCGTTAAATATCCTAGCTTCCAATCTCGATGTTCTGAAATCCTTGTCCAAACCAACTGTTCTAACCCCTCATCCCGGCGAATTTGCCAGGCTGCTCAAGTTGACCACAAAAGAAGTCCTTGACAGGAGGCTAGAGCTGGCGCCTTGGTTTGCCAAAAAATACGGGGTTTATGTGGTTCTGAAAGGCTATAGGACATTGATATCCACGCCTTCGGGGAAGACTTTTATCAACCCCACCGGGAATCCAGGCATGGCCACTGCAGGCTCCGGGGATGTCCTCAGCGGAATGATCGCATCCATGATCATCCAGGAAAAAAATATCTTGGACGCCATTTTGGCGGCCGTCTACGTCCATGGACTCAGTGGAGATATCGCAGCAGCCCGGTTGGGTGAAAAATCCTTAATGGCAGGAAATATGATCACCTCTCTGCCCGTTGCTATCAAATCCCTCTCGTGAAAAATTCAAAAACCATACACATGTCCACATCAGAAGATGAGACATTTGAATTGGCGCAAAATCTGGCCAGATCTTTCCAAGGGAAAGAGGTTGTTTTATTGACTGGGGAGCTGGGAGCAGGCAAAACCATTTTTGCCAAGGGGATTGCAGCGGGTTTGGGTTTGATGGATGTCAATCAGGTGTGCAGCCCGACCTTTACGCTTGTGAACATCTATCAGGCAAAATGCCCGGTATTTCACATCGACCTCTATCGCCTGGAGAAAGATTCCGAGATAGACGATCTAGGTTGGGAGGATTATCTCGAGCAGGGTGTTGTCATCGTGGAGTGGGCCGAGAAACTCAAGATGGAGATGGATGCCATAAGGATCAGCTTCGAAGTTCTGAGCGATGAGGCTCGGAAAATCACGATTGATTGAAATGATCCAGAAGTTCCTGTATATATCACATGTTAGAAAAAGGTGATCCAAGGAGGAGCTTAAATGGATTCGGCATCAAATATTCTTAATACAATTCTTGGGAATATTTATTTGAAGTTTCTTTTTATCTTGGTTGTTTCCCTCCTTGTGGCTTTCATTGCAAAGTTCATCATGAGAAGAGTCCTCAAACCTTTGGCCAAGAAGACCAAAACAAAGATCGATGATCTTATCATCAAAAGCATTTCCTCGATTATTTTTTATATCGTCGTGATATTGGGATTCAAGTTAGGTATCCAACACTTCGAGTTCGAAACAGCCCTGTTCAGCAGCCTTGTCGATACGTTTTTTATCCTGATCGTTGTGGTAATGGTACTGAGAATCATAACGAATTTTGCCAAGCATTGGATTACCGAGTGGGCGGACAAAACGGCCTCAACCGCTGATGACAGGCTTATTCCCTTAGTGGCGAAGATATTGAAAGCGGTCACGATCATCTTGGGATTCTTTTTTATTTTCGATACCTGGAATATCAACCTCAGTCCTCTTTTAGCGACGGCGGGTATTGCTGGTATAGCCATAGGTTTTGCTGTCAGAGATTCCCTGGCTAATGTCTTAGGCGGGATCCAACTTGTCTTCGATAAAACCTTCAAGGTGGGGGATAAAATTGAACTGGAATCCGGAGAAGTGGGAGAGATCTTGGACATAGGAATCCGCAGCACCAAGTTGAGAACATACGACAACGAAGTAATCTACATCCCTAACGGGAGCCTGGCCAACACGAAGATCAAGAATTTCACTGTCCCTGACCTATCTGTCCGTGTGAATGTCAATTTTGGTGTGGAGTATGGATCGGATCCAGAGAATGTCAGGAATGTCGTCCTGGATGCGGTGAAGCGCATCGACACAGTGATCGAGGAACCCGCTCCTGTCGTACAGTTCCTCAATATGTCCGATTTTTCGCTTGATTTTGTGGCCCGTGTTTGGGTCAATCATTACACAGAAGCCTATTCCACAAAACTGAGGGTTACCGATGAGATCTACAATGCGTTGAACAAGGCCAACATCGGCATTCCTTTCCCGACCCGCACTGTCTTTACAAAAAATATAGACTGATGCAAGCCTGTCGTCGCATATTTCGAGGTAGAAGGCCCTGAGAATGAAGGAGAACAGTATGATCTCTCATGTGAAAAGCCTGATACGTGAAATTAAGGACTTTCCGAAGCCCGGGATCGGATTCAAAGACATCACCCCAGTGATCCAGGATCCGGAGAGTTTTGATTATGTCATCGACAGGATGGTTTCATGGGCGAATAAAAAAAAACCTCAAGTTGTGGTGGGGATCGAATCCCGGGGTTTTCTGTTTGCGGCTCCTGTGGCGAACAGAATGGGATTGAGCCTGGTTCTTATCCGGAAAAAAGGAAAGCTTCCGGGAAAAACGGTGTGTGTAAAGGCCCCGAACGAGTATGCATTGGAGTACTTTGAAATGCACGACGACAGCCTGAAACCGGGACAGAAAGTTTTGATCATAGATGATCTGATCGCGACCGGCTCTTCCACCGTGAGCGCCATCGACCTGGTTAAAAAGCTCGGTGGGGAAGTCGTCGGGTTTGTCTCGTTGGTCGAACTGAGTTTCCTGAAAGGATTGGATTTCATCAGAAAATCACATCCAGATGTGGAAGTTCATTCCTTGATTCGATTCGAACAATAAAATGGTGCGAAGGATGGAGGGAATTTTAGACCGTTTTTTCAAGCTCAAGGAAAACAGCACCTCTTTCCAGACCGAAATGGTCGGGGGCGTGACCACCTTCATGACCATGTCTTATATCATTTTTCTCCAGCCCGCCGTGCTTTCCCTTGCCGGGATGGACAGCGGTGCGGTCATGGTGGCCACCTGCATTTCCAGCGCTGTGGCGACACTCTTGATGGGTCTTCTGGCAAATTATCCTTTTGCCCTTGCCCCGGCAGTGGGCCATAACGTATTTTTTGCCATAACGGTCTGCGGTACGATGGGGTATTCCTGGGAGGTCGCTCTCGGGGCGGTTTTCATTTCTGGGTCCATTTTTCTGATTCTTTCGATACTTAGGGTCTGGGGGAAATTGGTGGCAGCCGTTCCCGATTCCCTCAAGTATGGCATCGCCGTCGGTATCGGGCTTTTGATCGCCCACGTGGGCCTTCAATTCGGTGGAATCGTTGTCGATGATCCCGCTGTTTTAGTGAAAATAGGGGATTTGTCGAGCAAACCCGTTGCTCTCGCCCTTTTCGGGGTGGCCTTGATTCTGGTGCTGATGGCCATAAGAGTCAAAGGAGCTTTTCTTATAGGAATATTGGCAACTGCCATTTTGGGCATACCGCTCGGTGTCGTCAAATACCAAGGTGTTTTGTCTCCTCCGCCCAGTCTTGCTCCGACACTTTTCAAACTGGACATCTTCGGAGCTTTCCAAACTGGCTTGATCACCGTTGTTTTCGTTTTTTTCTTCCTCGACCTGTTCGATACGGTAGGTACCCTGATAGGCGTCAGCGGGCAAGCCGGTTTTCTGAAAGAAGGAAAACTCCCGAAGGCGGACCAAGCCATGTTTTCCGATGCCGTGGGGACTGTGAGCGGGGCTTTGCTCGGGACATCGACCGTGACCACCTACATCGAGAGCGTAGCCGGAGTCGTCCAAGGCGCAAGAACAGGATTGGCCAACATGTTTACCGCATTCCTTTTTTTGGTTGCATTATTTTTCAGCCCGGTGGCAGCCATGATCTCCGGCTTATACGTATACGAAGGTTTGCAACTCCGGCCGGTCATTGCACCCCCTTTGATCATCGTCGGCTTCTTGATGATGAAATGTGTGAGCCGGATCGATTGGAATGATGTAACCGAGGCCATCCCAGCTTTTCTGGCCATTGTCATCATGCCGATGACACTCAACATCACCGAAGGAATTGCCTTCGGTTTTATCTCCTATTCTCTTCTCAAACTGGTGTCTGGGAAGAGAAGAGATGTTCACTGGATCATCTATCTGTTTGCGGTTTTGTTCGTGCTCCGGTATATAATAGGATAATCGTTCACATTGCTTCATAAATTCGGGAAAGCCTTTTGGAGGTCGAGAAGGGATGAAACTTGGAAAAATCAAACACATTGCGATCCTTTTGGCTCTTATCATTCTATCCGGGAACTGTGCTAAGTTCGTTGTCAAGCCAGATTTGACACTGGGTTCGGCGGAAATGAAATGGGTAAAAAAAACTCTGAGAAAATTGACCCTGGAGGAGAAAATAGGCCAGATGGTGGCCTGCCGGTACTCCGGAAATTTTGTCAACAGGAACAGCGAATACTTTCAAAACCTTAAAACAATGATCGTGGAATTTAAGATCGGGGGCTTGATCATATTCGGCGGTGATGTATATGAATCTGCCATTTTAACCAACAGCTTCCAAGAAATGTCAAAGATCCCCCTCCTAGTGGCTTCGGATTTCGAAAGGGGAGTGGGGAACCAGATCGATGGGGCGACGCTGTTTCCACCCATCATGGCGTTGGGTGCATCAGATTCTGAAGATTTGGCATATGCCATGGGAAAAATCACGGCCAAGGAAGGAAGAGCGCTGGGTATCCACATGACCTACGCACCGGTTGTGGATGTGAATATCAATCCCGATAATCCGATCATCAACGTGCGGTCTGTCGGAGAGGATCCCGAATTGGTCAGCCGCATCGCCAAGTCCTTTATTCAGGGATGCCAAGATTATGGCTTGATAGCGACAGCCAAACATTTTCCTGGCCATGGAGACACTGATTTGGATTCACACAGCGTGTTGGCGACTATTGAAGGAGACCGGGACCGTTTGAACAGAGTTGAGCTTCTTCCTTTCCAGAGGGCGATCGATGCAGGCGTCCAAGCTATCATGACAGCCCACCTTCGCATCCCGGCTCTTGATCCGACGCCTGACCTGCCAGCCACTCTTTCCTATCCGATTTTAACAGACCTTCTCAGGAAAGAGATGGGATTCAAGGGACTCATCGTGACGGATTCCATGGGAATGGGAGGCGTAACGACTCTGTATTCCCCAGAAGATGCGGCAATAAGGGCTGTGAAGGCAGGTGTGGATATGCTGTTGCTTCCTCCTACACCAAAAGAGGTCATCCAAGCTCTCATCCAGGCTGTGAGGAACGGAGAGATACGGGAGTCAAGAATAGATGAGTCGGTGAATAGGATCTTGGAGGCTAAGGCTCGGTTGGGTCTCCACCAGAAAAAGCTGGTGGATGTTGCAGCTCTGGACATGAAGATCGGGATCGACGACTATCTTGTTCAAGCGGGGAAAACCTTCGACAGTTCGATGACGCTCGTAAAAAATGTGGGGGATGTCGTTCCACTTTCGGCAGGATTCCAGAAAATGGCTGTGTTTGCCTTGAGCAGCGATCCAGGAGGATACTTTGCAGGGCGAACTTTTGTGAGACAGATGAAGAGGCGTGTGCCACGGGCGATAGAATTTTATGCCGAAGCTTCCACCGGAGAGGAGTTTATCGCAGAAGCCCTGGAGGAGACGAAAGAGGCAGAAGTTGTCGTGATCGGTCTTTTTTCCCGGTTGAGCGCAGGGAAGGGAAGCGTGGGTTTGGAACCGAGGCATGTTCAGTTGATCAAAGAGCTTGCCGAAGGCCCTCAGCGCGTCGTGGTGGTTTCTTTCGGGAGCCCGTATTTTCTGCGGCATTTTAAAGATGTGGATGTTTATCTTTGTGCCTACCGGTACGCAGACCAATCCCAAATATCCGCGGTGAAAGCCCTGTTCGGGGAGATCGATATCGTCGGAAAGCTCCCCGTTTCCATACCTGGTGTTTTTCCGATTGGCCATGGATTGAAAATCCTGAAAAAAGACAAAGAGTGAGATAAAAGGAGGAGAGGATGTCCGATTATTTTCAGAATGGCGTCATCACCACATTTCATAAATTGGGGGAAGTCAAAATAAAACAACTGGAGGGCGAACTGAAAGAGTTTTCAAGAAGGAGGCCGATTGCTTTGATTCTGCCCTCACTCTACCGCGAATTTGCCAGCGGAACCCTCCAAAATATCATGAGAATTCTGAAGAGCGCCACTTATTTCCACCAGATCGTGTTGTGTTTGGACCGGGCGAATGCCGAACAGTTCAAAAAAGTCAAAGACCATTTCTCTTCCTATAAACGATTCCGGATCGTCTGGAATGATGGGCCGCGGATGAAGGCTATCTATAAGGTTCTGGAAAAAAATGATTTATCGCCTGGAGAAGCAGGAAAGGGGAGGGCGGTTTGGATAGCGCTCGGGTATGTGTTGGCCGGCGGAAAAAGCCGTGTGATCGCCTTTCATGATTGCGACATCGTGAACTACACGCGAGCGATGGTCGCGCGGTTGTGCTACCCTGTGGCAACCCCTCATTCTGAGTATGAGTTTTGCAAGGGGTTCTACAGCCGCTACACCACCAAGATGTACGGACGGGCCACGCGCCTATTTTTTACCCCATTCATCCGGGCGTTGGAAAAGATCCTAGGGTATCTCCCTTTCTTGGTGTACATGGATAGTTTCCGGTATGCTTTGGCCGGGGAGATCGCCATGAGACAGGATCTGGCTATGGCGCTGCGCATCCCGAGAGATTGGGGACTGGAGGTGGGCACGTTGGCTGAGGTATACCGCAATGTGGCAGCAAACAGGATATGCCAGGTGGATATCGCAGATACCTATGAGCATAAACATCAGCCATTGGATCCTGGCGATCCGGAGATGGGAGTGTTGAAAATGACGGTGGACATCGCCAAATCCATTTTCAGAAACCTGGCTTTGGAAGGAGTCCAGTTTTCATTAGGATTTTTTAAGACCTTGAGCAATATTTATTTGAGAGAGGCTCAAGAAACCGTTATTCGATACGAGAATGATGCGGCGATAAATGGACTCCAATTCGATCGCCATGAGGAATCGATCTGTGTGGAGGCATTTGCTGATGGTATTAAGCGAGCCGGGGAGATCTTCTGGCAAAATCCTTCCACAACTACCCTTATTCCCAACTGGCATAGAGTCACGGCCGCAGTTCCGGATATATTTGATATGCTGCAAGACGCTGTCAAACAAGACAACCAATAGCCAACCCACCCCGCCCGTTCACAAATGTATTAGCAAGAATAAGCCCATTCGTAGCATACAAATACAGCTCATGAGCTACTGCATTGCCGCTACAGCAATCTAAACCCGCAAATAGCCCCGTTTACTCTGTTTCACTTTTTCTCAAAAACCGACTCCAATTCATTGATAGAAACATTATCCATAGGAAATTAGTAATACCTTATTGAAGGGTGGGGTGGATTGGCTGAAACGATTGGGAGGCTGGCGTGGTATTAGACAGTGAGATTTGACATTTCTCATGGACGTCTTTAATATAATCAGGGGAGAGGTTAGGAGCATTTCGTGTAAGAGGATGTGTGCAAAATGATACTATCGAAAAAGATCCTGACAATAACCGTGATCATCATCGGCATTTGTGTTGCTCTGTATTTTTTTGTCCTGAAAAATGGCATACAACCTAAACAGGATGAAGCATCCCAGGATGCTTCCGAAGCGACGGAAAAGGTGGCCGAAACGCCCATCCCTGTCAAAGTTGACACAGCCAGGATAGGCGAATTGATCATCTCGCTTAAATCTCCGGGTGAAGCTGTCACCAACCGGATGGTCACAATCCAGTCCGAGGTATCGGGGATTATCAAGAAATTGAACGTGGAAGAAGGACAACATGTGAGGGAAGGGGACGTGTTGATGGAGTTGGATGACAGGCAGTACAGACTCGAACTGGAGAGAGCACAAGCGGACCGGCTGAGCAAGCTTTCCGAGTTGCTATTGGAAAAACAATTCGAGGGCACAAAGATGACCCTCGAACAATCGGAAATGGATGAGATTCAGAAGGCAAAACAAGAATATGAAAGGGTTCAAGAGCTCAAGTCCAAGGGAATGATATCCGATAAAGAATTCGAAGATGCTTACCGGAAATATGAGCTAGCATTGATCCAATCGGGGGAGAAAAAGGACGAGATTCGCTCCGCCTCCAAGGGGCTTACACAAGCTGAGATTGCAGTTAAAACAGCACAGATGAACCTGGAAAAAACAAAGATTTTGGCCCCTTTTTCGGGCATCATCACGGACATCCAGATATCTCCCCAAGAACACATCTCCAATGGAAGAGAGCTGTTTGTTCTAGTGAACATCAGCCGAATTCAAGTGTTTGCCAAGGTTTTAGAGAGTGAAATCGGGAAGATGGAACAAGGTCGGGATGTGATTTTGCGATTCAGCGCTCATCCGGACAGAGTCTTCGAGGGAAAAGTGAAATCCATCAGTCCAGTCGTGAATCCTGAGGATAAGACTTGCAAGGTCATCATCGATGTGGACAATCCCAAGGAGGAGATCAAGCCAGGAATGCATGCAGAGGTTGAAATAGCCGCTGAAATTTACAAAAATAGGCTGCTCGTTCCTCAAGAAGCCGTCTTGGATAGGGGAGGGCGGAAACTGGCTTTTGTTGTCCAGGATGGTCTAGCCAAATGGCGGTATGTCCAGGTTGGCTTAGAAAATGATCAATATGCCGAAATCCTGCCGAGCGAAAGGGAGGGAGAAGGCATCAAGGAGGGCGAAACCGTCATCGTGGACGGACATTTCACGCTTGCCCATGATGCCAAGGTTACGATCGAAAAATAGGATAAAATTGGGGACAGGATATCCTTTTTCCTATTTCGGGAAGAGATTAGGAGTTTTATCTTTGTATCCTATCCCCAAAATTTCTTTCCTTTAATGAAGGGTGGGGAGGGTTGGCCTGCCCCCATAGCTTTTGTTATTTCAGTTTGAAAGTAACGGTAACCGTAAAGATAACGCCTCTAGGGCGGCCGTTGATAACCATGGGTTCGTAGACCCACTGGCGAACCGCATCGACGGCAGCTTGGTCAAGAAGAGGGATGGAGCGGAGGATATTTACCCGCTGAACCCTACCATACATATCGGTGGTGGCTTCGATGATCACGATCCCTTCCACCCTTGCCTGCCGTGCGATCTCAGGATAGAGCGGCTCGACCTTTTTGATCAGCTTAGGCGGTTTGATCTCGCCGATAGCCCGTACAGGCGCTTCCACTTCGCCGACCACACCGCCGAGCACGCCGCCGACCACGCCACCGAGCACGCCGCCGACCACGCCACCCTCGACGCCGCCTTCCACGCCACCCTCGATACCCATATCCATGAGTTCTTCTTCGACGATCTCATCCGGGATGTCCACCGGAGCGACCAATTGGCCGGGTTGGATGTTGGTCTGGGCTTTGACGGGTTTGATGCGCGTTCTGGCTTTGGAGCTGGATTTTTTCTTAGCCGGGGGAGGAGGGGGAGGAGGAGGTGGTGGAGGAGGAGCGAGGAATGCACTGTACACTTCGACCGAAGGCAAGTTTCCTGTGTGGAGCAGGGGCATGATCACCAACAGGGTAGCGATTGCGGCATGAGCAATTAGGGATAATGGGAAGATCACGGCCTTCGTTCCATAGTTTTTGCCACCTTCGATAAATGAATCTTTAAACATTTTCTCCTCCTTATCCGATGTCGGAGCTATATTTTGTTTAATGCCGGTTACCACTCTTCCTGGGTATGACTGCCAATATTCCTCATCTTGATGAGAATAATGAAATTGTTTGGATAATTTCTCCAATTTTTCAAGATCGAAGAGTTCTTTCTGGCATTCTTGACAGCTCGCCAAATGTCGTTCGACTTCATTCTTTTCTTTGTCACGAAGCTCCCCATCAAAGTAAGCGCTCAGCCATTCTTTTATTTTTTCATGCTTCATCTGCGTCTCCTTTATAGATATCCTGCCATCAGTGTTTTGAGTTTCTCACGAGCTCTACTCAACCGGGACATGACTGTTCCCTCGGATATATCGAGGACCTGGGCTATTTCTTTATAGCTCTGGTTTTCATACACCCGCAGGATGAAGACGATCTTTTGATCAGGGGGAAGAGCCTTGAGCGCCTTCTTGAACGTTTGTTCTGTTTGGTTTCGTTGGAGCATTTCATGAGGCAATTCCTGTCCCATTGAAGAATTACCTGAAATTTTTTCAGCGCTGTTTCCTAAAGGCTCTTCCCTTTTAGAAGCTTTTATAAAGTTGAGGCTGTTGTTGACAGCAATTTTTCTGATCCAGGTAAAAAAGTTCAGCCCATCCTTGAAGCGGTTTAAAGCGAAATAGGCCTTGATGAAGGTTTCCTGGGAAACATCATCTGCCGATTGGTGACTTCCCGTCATCCTGCGGCAGAGGTAATAAATGCTGTGTTGGTACTTTTTCACCAGAGTTTCGAAAGCATCAACGTTTCCCTGTTTGGCCTTTGTGATTAACATACGTTCCTCTTTTTTCTCGTCTTGCCTCATTGGTGCTCCCTTTAATATACAAACGTAATCATGGTTTATTCCCAGAACTGTTGTTCCTGTTCATACGCGTTCCCCGATTCATTACCATAAGAGGCAATTTTTGTGCCGAATATTTTATTTCTAATTCCTTCATAATCAAAGACATAGAGATGTTTTGCACGAAATGCTTCAGTAAAATATCTTTACAGGTGGAAAGAAAGTTGTCACTTTGTTATTAGCTTCATGAGGTCTGCTGATTTTTCTTTTAAGGCGCTATGAGCGGAGGCTTTTTCCGCAAGTTGAAGAGCTTTTTTTGGGTAGCCTGCGTTGTAGAAACCGGCTGCAGCGTTGTACCAAGATGTGGCTATTGTGAGTTGAATCGTTCTGAGCTGTCTTGTTTTTCTTGACAGGTGCTTCTTTTTTCGCTCTTCCGAAAAGGCGGATTCCTTTATCTCCTTGATTTTTTCTTGGATCATTTTTTCCTTTATCCCGTAACGTCTGCTCGCCGATTCGAAATAAGCCCCTGAATTCAGCCAATCCTCCTGGATATTCTTTATTCTGCCCAAATAATAGGATGGTTCGCCGTTCGAATCATCTTGTTTATTAGCTTCCAACAAATTTATCTCCGCCTCCTCCAGCTGATTTTGGTTGAAGGCAATAAGGCCAGCCAGAAAAAACACTTCTCCATGCCCGATCAGGTATTTTTTTGAGGTTTCGATATTTTCTCTGGCGTTTTCCCATTGCTCCAATTCGTTCTGGTTCCATGCAAGCCAATAATGAGATTCTCCCAGATAATATTTTCCCAAAGATATGATATGGTTACAGACATCGATGGCTTCCTGGTGTCTTCCCATGTAACTCAGACACATGGCCTTCCCCAAGAGGGCATCCCGATGGGCAGGCGCCATCTCCAGTGTTTTTTCATAAAATTCCAGGCTTTTTTCCAGCTCTTCGAAAGCGAAATAAATGCTGGCCAGAGAGACGACGAGGGAAGAAGATTCTGGAATTTCTTGGTATGCCTTCAAGAAATTTTTCTCTGCTGTCACCAGCATATGCATTTTGAGGGCGTTTTGACCGAGAAAAAAGAAAGCTTCATAAAACTGAGCGTCATCCTGGGCCAACTCCTCTAGATCTAGCGAATTCGCCTTGGGGAGAAGGGCCAGTTTATATCGAATCAAAGGAGAATCAGGAAAGGACTTCTTTATGGTTTCTATATCCAGATCATCTTTAATGATATAGGAAAAACTCGAAAAAAAGCCGATTTTCAAATAGGCATAAATATCTTCCAACTCTGATTTCTGCTTGAGATACGTTGTCCAACTCTCGAGATCCGCCTTCACATCATCGAAGGGCACGATAACGCGGTCGCCATCTTCGATATAATCCCCCACAACGCCGACTGTTTTTCTGGGAATAGTGCTCGCGATTTTCAGCGGGACAGAATAATCTGCAAGATAAGGAGAGGAAGCGATAATTTTTTCGGCTTCAGGGAAGTATGTTTCTTGCAGGATCCCCAGTTCCCGCTCCCTGAGGCCAAGGAGGATGGCTGTTTTGAGGAGTTTTTCCGTGTTTTTTTTCTGGAAAACAGGGAAGGAGAGTGCTTGCTCATACAGCTTGTAGGTTTGTTTTAGACAAATGTAACAGCCTCGACCGTACAAGTGATCGGCTTCTTGGATAATTTTGTTATATTCGATGAGCTGTTGTGTTGAAACTTCAGGTTTTTGTTTCGAGACGCATCCCGAGAGTAAAAAGGTCATCAGGGTGAGCAAGGCCGGGATGGATTGTTTACGAATCATCGCTATCCTTCATTTCTACCTTAACCTATTACGCCCCACTCCCTCAACCTGTTTATCCTGAATTATTCATAAAATCTGCCGATTCAGGCATTCATTTTCATTAGAATAAAATTTACATACCATTAATACTAATCATCGGCAGATTTTACCCTACGGGCGAACCGATCTCACTGCATCGGCTTCGTCGCAGCCCATTCGCGGTATACAAATACAGCTTCATGGGCCACTTCCTTGTCGCTACAGCAATCTCGGCCCGTGAATAATCCAGGTCCTGTCCCCTATTGAACAATTTTTTTCAATTATGGGCTTGACAACGCGACTAAACTGTATTAATATATTAGTACAGTAACACAGAGGGCAAAATGATTAAAGTCAACACATCAAGCTTCGTTCCCATTTATGAACAGATAAAAAAAGAGTTTAAAAAGGAGCTCTTTAGGGGGGATATAAAACCGAATGATCCATTGCCCTCCATAAGGGATTTGGCCACAGAACTCCTGATCAATCCCAACACCGTGGCCCGCGCCTATAGGGAATTGGAGATGGAAGGCTTCATCTACACGCGTAAAGGAAAGGGTTGCTATGTTGCGGATGATTCCACAAAGCATATGATCGAAGAACGAAATTCAATCTTGTCACAGAGTTTTGACGAAACGATTCGGGATGCAAAAAAATATGGCCTGCTCCCTGAGGAAATCAAAAAACTCTTCGGTGAGAGACTGAGTGTTTCTCAAGAAGTCATGGAAAAAGGAGAAGACAATGAGTGATATTCTACGAGCGAAAAATCTATACAAGAGTTTTGGACGAAAACACGTTCTCAACGACTTCAGTATGTCTTTAGAAGAGGGGAAGGTTTATGGGCTTCTTGGAAAAAATGGGGAAGGGAAGACCACCTTGATCCGGATGATCATGGGTATCATTCCCTGTGACAAAGGCAAGATCCATTACAAGGAAAGTGAGATCAAATTCAATCATCCCCTTTATAAAAAAGAGGTGGGCTACATTGCTGAAGAGTCCATTTTTTTCGGCTGGATGACCATCCGGGACTTGATGGCCTTTAATTCCTCTTTTTACTCCAAATGGAACGAGAACAGAGCCAAGGATTTGTTGGATCGGTTCGATCTGGAAGGAAGACTCAAGATCAAAACCCTTTCCAGGGGTATGAAACTCAAGCTGGGATTGATCGTTGCTCTGGCCGCAGAACCAGAGCTGTTGATACTGGATGATCCCACCTCCGGGATGGATGTTCCCACTCGCCATGATTTTCTCAAAGGGATAATAAGCGAAATATTAGAACAGGGCACTTCGATTCTATTCTCATCCCATATGGTGCATGAACTGGAAGGGATCATCGATCATCTAGGCATTCTTCATGACGGGAAACTCATCCTGGAAGACAACTTCGAAAAGGTGAAAAACAACGCAAAAAAAGTCCATCTTGTGTTTGATGGATCCGTTCCCGATGGGATCGACATCGAGGGAATGCTGACCAAACAGACCGATGGCAATAAATGCGATCTTGGGATTTATCCTTGGAGTGAAGATGTGAAAAAAGGACTTGAAGCGCTGCATCCCACAAAGATGGATACGGAATCCATGACACTGGAAGAGATATTCATCCATTTTGTATCTTGAAGGGGACACAGGAGGTTTTGATGTTTGCAAAAATATTCATTAAGGAATGGAAAGAAAACGTTCTGATATTTTCTTTGGCCAACTTTATGATGGCTGCGTTGATCATCCTCAATTTAACCGGCCAAGAAGAGATGACTATTTATTCCTCCGGCATGTTCCTGCTGCTGTTTTTGCCATTAGCGGCCCTTTTGATCGGCTCTGGTGGATTTTACACGGAACACAAAGATAATGCCTGGATCTATCTCTTTTCCCGTCCGATCAAAAAAGAATCTCTCTGGATTTTTAAGTATGTATCCCAATTGAGTATCCTCATAGTCATCTTTGTTATTTTTTATTTTGTCAGACGTTTTTTGCCCGGATTAGATAAGATCTTTCAAGATTTAGACCTGAATTATCCTGCCGCTTTCGGTAAGTTTACTTTATCCTTGTATATTGTTATGCCCCTGATAGCTTTTACCATCTCTTTCTCCCTTTCCATGCTCCATGATAAACAGTTCATTGTCATTTTTGTGTCCATCCTAATTGGCACAGCGCTGATATTTGCTTGGCAATATTATGTGTATTTTTTGTGGGCACAAGGATTTTACCTCAAAAATGAAGGGATTTTTTCTCTGTTTTTCACTTTGAGTTTTGTTTTTGCCTCGATCCTGACTCTTGCCAGATCGGATTTTTCCCAAGTGGGAAAGAAAATTTTTCGTTTCTCAAAATATTTGCTCATCTTTCTCATTATCTCTTTCTTTATCAGCACGGTCTGGGTCACAAGAGGACAGATCTTTTCTTCCAACGGAAGCTTTTCCATCTGGTATGACCAAGTTTATCAAGGCAGTCTTTATTTCCAAGATTTTAGACAAGGAATTTTGCGCTACAATCCGGATCGAGAGAAAATCGAAAAGCTGAACAAAGAGTCAAGGTTCTCTTTTGAATCTTTTTCCTTGAGAGCGGGAAAAATCCTATTCCTCCAGATCAAGAGCAGGAGGCAGTGGACTCACGATCTCTGGATCATGAATACCGACGGAACCGGTGCAAGACCGTTGGTCGAGTCCTCCGAAAAGGATTCCCTGTTTTATAAGAAGCGAACAATATCCTTCATTCTTTCGCCCGATGCCAATAGAGTGGCTTTTATAACAACTCATGACGAAAAAGTAGGAGAGAGGAGTGTCCCGATTCACACGCTGTGGCGGATGAACACGGACGGAACAGGTTTGAAAAGCCGGATCCTGGATGTCCCTGAGTCGCATGAAGCTTCATTGATTTCCTGGCCTTCCTACGGAGATGATCTCGTTGTCCTGATCACTACGGGGCCATTTGTTCGCCAAAAATCTTCCCAGATAAGATTGGTTGATCTTGACGAGGATACAAGTCAAGTTTTGGCAGAAGATGTCCTCGTGCCTCCTGTCTGGCGTCTTTCTCCCAGCCAGGATTACCTGACGTATAAAATTCGAAATATCGATCAGAACAAAGAGAGTTTGATTATATTAGATCTCAAAAACCTGGAAACCACGGAATTGTTTTCAGCCAACTTCCTGAAGTTGTGGAAAGGGAAATGGAGTCCTGACGGCCGCAAACTTGCTTTTTCCAGAGAAAGAGAGTTGTGGGTATACGACATAATGGAAAAAAAGCTCGAAAAAATAAGCATACGAAATTATGAATATGAGATCGGATTCGACTGGACAATGGATGGACAAAAATTCATCCTCTTGGCTCCGGTCGACGGGGAGAATCAATTGGTCATCTTGGATAAAAAATTCCAGGAAGAAAAGACGATCAAGATCCCGATGCAATTCAAGGGAGCCATAACTGTCAGGGTTTTGGAAAATGGAGCCATCCTGAAGGGAACGGTCAAGGGACACTTCTGGTATGTGGACCTCGAGACCGAAGAATGGAAAAAAGTCTATTGATGAAAAAATCATACCTGATATTTTTATTCTTCACTATTTCGGCAATTATTTTAATCGGTTCGACCAGTTATCCATTGTGTCAAGAAACGAAAATAGAACATCATAATGGAGTGACCATCATTTCCAACCAAAAAACTCCCCAACCTGAAACCGGCATTCCTATCCGCCTCGTGTTCACAGAGGAGCTTTCCATCGGAGTGGAAGAGGGTGAGGAATACTACATGTTCGGCAACCGGGTTTATTTCAACGTAGATGTGGATGGCAATTTTTACGTGAATGACTGGGACAAAAAATGTATCCGGAAATTCGACCCGGATGGAAAATACCTCCTCACCATCGGCAGGCCGGGACAGGGTCCTGGAGAATTTCAGAACGTGTGGCACCCCAGATTCGATAAAAACAACAACTTGTACGTTTCGGATAACGCGGGCAGTCGCAGAATCTCCGTTTTTAACAGAAGAGGAGAATTCCTAAAACTTATCAGGGTCCCGATAGATTTGAGAGACATCACCATCAACTCTCAGGGATACTATCTCGGCTATTATTCCACGATGATCGAAGACCCAAAGGGTGACTCAGCCACCACAGTTTTTGGACTGTTCGATATTAAATTTCAGCTCCTCAGGGAATTCCACAAAACGACACGTGAGTTCAAACCTCCCACAGGAAAGGGTGCAGATTCTCGAGCCCAATTTCTTGCAAATTTGCTGGGAGATGGTGCTTTTAAACCAACCACGACCTTCTTTATAGCCGAAGATGACCTCATCTATTTTGGCTTTCCTGATAGCTACGAAATAAAGGTGTTTTCTCCCGAGGGAAAGCTCCAAAAACTTATCCAGAGAGAGTACGATCCCATAAAAGTGGGGAAAAAACATATACAGGGCTTCATCGATATTCAAGAAAATGAATTCTTCCGGTTTACTCAGTATCCGGAGGATATGAAGGAAAAAGTGTATGAGCTAATCGAATATCCCAAACACAAACCTGCATACGATTCCTTCACCCTGATGGAAAACGGATGGATCTTTGTGGTTGTGGACTACATCGAACCTGAATCCACACTCATAGATCTTTTCGACCGGCAGGGAAAGTACATCGCTCAGTTCGAGGCTATAATCCCGGTACAGAATTTAATTTTCAAGAACGGTAAAGCCTATGCATTGGCCATCGAAAATGACTACAGATACGTGAAAAGATACGGATGTGAATTTCAAGAGTACAAAAAAAATAAATGGATAAGGAAAGATATGCCAAAACTGCCCAGAGAAAAGGGAACATGAAAAGACGAGTATATTTTTTATTGATATTGTCCATGTTTTTCTACTGTGGACCGAATAAAAGTGAACGGATCGAAAGGCTAATCGAAGACGGAGAGGAAGTGGTTGTCAATCATCTGGAGCCACACAAAATCAAAGGAGAGTCGTCTACATTCACCCTGGAAGAAGAATTCAGGATCGATACAGAAAGCGAGGATCTTGCTGATTTGGGCATTAGAGGTATAGATGAACTAGATGTGGATTCAGGAGGGGACATATATCTTTCCACCGGCGAACAAGTGTTGAATTTCGACAACACCGGAGAGTTTGTCCAAGCCATCGGCCGGACCGGCCAGGGACCCGGCGAGTATCAGATGGCGACTGGACTGAGAATAACGGATTCCGGCCAACTGTCTTTTTTTGATGCAGAAAATTCCAAATTTTTATTTTTTAATCCTGACGGGACTTTGGCGAAAGAAATAAAAAAGACGGCGGGAATGTTCACTTTTGTAGGATTATATCTGGACAACGGCCATTTTTTGTTGAGAGAAAGAACCGATGAGCCGAAAAAGGGGATCAGAACTTTTCACTTTGTCCTCTTTGATGAACGTTTTGAAAAAATCACAGACCTGATTCCCAGCTTCTGGATAGAAATTCCCTATTTCCAGACCGATAAAATCAGCCTCCTGGGCTATAGCATGAGTCATGCCATAGCAGATGGAAAAATTTATGTTTCCAGCAATATAACGGACGATTTGGAAATCGAAATGTATAACTTCCAGGGCGACTTGATCGGAAAAATAAGAAAAAAATCGGAAAGAGGAGCAGTTCCAAGGGAATATAAAGAAAGAGTCATCGAAAGATGGAAAAGCTCCCCTGCGTGGGAAGAACTGAATTTCAAAGAGAAACATTATTTTCCCGATTATTTCCCTCCTTTCAAGGAATTGTGGGTCGATGAGGAAGGAAGAATTTTTGTGGAGACGTATGAAGAGGGTGCAGAACCAGATGAGATTCTTTTTCAAATTTTTAATCCGGATGGAATTTTTATCGGCACCAAATATCTCAAAGAAGCAAGGTCAAGAAAATTCAAAAACAATCATCTGTACTGTATATCCAGGAAAGAAAGTGGATTCGATGAATTGATTGCTCACAAAATTATTTGGTAAGAATAATTGGGGCTTTCCCGCATAGTATCCCACATTCCGTTTGAGTTGACTACTCATTACTTTATTGTTAAATTGAGAAGAATTGTGCAACAACAGGAATAAGTCACTGAGTCAATTGTATATTTATCAAGGAGGCATAGGGATGCTCAAAAAATCAGGTCTATTCAGCATCATGCTTTTGTGTGTTTTTTCCCTATCTGTTTTTGCTCAGGAGATCGATCTTATCGATAAAGCTCCTCAGGCAAAATGGGGAACCACTGCCGGAGATACGCTTGCATTCGGCGCTGATGGAAGGGAACGGGGAACAGTAAGGTATGAACATGATGGCGTTCTCGAAGATGGAAAACAACGCGCGAGGGTATTATATACCCATCCGCAATGGAAAGTTTATGGAAATATTCTCGGGACCTTTTCGGACATATCGATTCCTAAAGAAGGCGGAAAACTCATTATCGCAGGGGGATTTCTCCAGGGAGCACAGGCATCGGATGGCGTGAAATTTTCCGTCCATTTCAATCCGACAGCAGAAAGCACGGAGACTCCACAAAATGTGAAAGTGAAAAGACGGGTGCCGATGGATCAGAGAATGGGCATAGCCTCTGGCCGTGTTCTCGGGACCTTCGATGCCAAATACGACGGCAAGATCGATAGAGTGGAAGCGGATCTAAAAGATGTCGCAGGGCAGACCGGCGATATCATCCTGGCTGTTCAGGCTATGAATACATCAGATTTTGACTGGGCTGTTTGGACGATTGCCAAGCTCGTTTTTGGAGATGTGCAAGAACCTACTCAACCCATCCTGCATAAAACCCTCAGAGGACATAATAATCGGATTTACCGGGCCAGTTTCAGCCCTAACAGCCGGTATGTCGTCACTGCCAGCGGAGATAGCTTGGCCAAGGTGTGGGATGTGAATTCAGGGAACATGGTAATGGCGCTCAAAGGCCATTCCAGCCATGTTTTTTCTGCACAATTCAGTCCGAACAATAGCCGTGTGGTCACAGCAGGAGGAGAGACGGCCAAGATTTGGGAGGTTTCGACCGGTACCCAGATCAAAATGCTCATCGGACATTCCAAGAGAGTCTCCTCAGCCGCATACAGCCCGGATGGGGGGGTGATCGTGACAACGAGCGAGGACGGAACAGCCAAGCTCTGGAATGCTCAAACCGGAAAAGAGATCCGATCTATCGACGTCAAACAGGGCTGGGTTTATGATGCCGCTTTCCATCCCAACGGCAAGTCCGTGGTTATCGGAGCCCAAGGCGGTTTGGTCGGTCTCTGGGATGTTGCAAATGGCCGTCAAATCCGGACGTTTTCCGGGCATACCAGGGCGATCACTTCGGTCGCTTTCAGCCCGGACGGTCGCTTTATCGGGACCTCCAGCATAGACAACACGGCGAAAATTTGGGAGGCGGGGAGCGGACGCTTGGTGCAAACACTGCAAGGCGACACCATCGGTCAGGTGAGCTTCAGCGCGGATAACAAATATGTCATCACCGCCAATGTGGGAGGAGTAGCCAAAGTGTGGAACATCCAGGATGGAAAAGAGTTGATGACGATCGAGCACTCTTCACCCGCACAACGCGTTTTTTCTGCAACGTTTAGCCCAGATGGGAAGTATATAGTTACAGCTGGCGATGATCAGACAGCCAAGATTTGGAGAATGACAAAATAACACCATAGAAACAGTCTTATAATTTGGTTGAAGATTTGAGAATCCTATAGGTTAGGTCCATGAGAATTACGCAAATATCCGTCAAGAGACCTGTGACTACGCTCATGTTTTTTCTGGGCATCGTTCTTCTCGGGTTTGTCTCCCTCAGGGAATTGAGCGTGGATCTTCTTCCGAATATCAGCTATCCACGTCTCTCTGTGATTACACAGTATCAAGGAGTAGCTCCTGAAGAGATCGAAACATTGATTACTACACCCCTGGAATCGGCTGTCAGCCGAATCCCAGGTTTACGTCGCGTGGAATCTGTGTCCAAGGAGGGTGTTTCCTTTATGACATTGGAATTCTCTTGGGGAACAGATATGGATTTTGCCATGCTCCACACGCGGGAAAAACTGGATGGGGCCCAACCCATGCTGCCCGAAGATATCGAAGAACCCACCATTATTCCTCTCGATCCTCAGAGCCGGCCTATCATCATTCTTTCTGTCTCCGGTCCAAGAACCCTCCTCGAACTCAAAGAGTTCTCCGAAGAGGTCATCAAACCGAGGCTTGAACAGATCGAAGGGATCGGATCAGCCGAGATCGCTGGGGGTGTCGAAAGAGAGATCCAGGTCGAGATAGATCCCCAGCTCATGTCTCTGTATGAGTTGAGCGTCTCGGCAATATCCAGTCGGATCCAGGCTTTCAACCGGAATATCCAGGGAGGAAGTGTCCGAAAAGGCCGGTTCAAGTATGCCCTGCGTATCGTCGGCGAATTCGAGCACGTGGATGAAATAGGGGAGATCAGCTTGAAAACGACCAAAGAACGGGGAGTCATCAAGCTGAAAAATGTGGCGACAATCAATGACTCGATCAAAGAAAGAGAAGGCCTGACTCGTCTCAATGGAAGCGAAAGCATCGGGATTTTGGTCAGAAAAGAATCCGGCGCTAACACGGTCGAAGTAACAAAGCTTGCACGGGATATATTGGAAGAAATCACACAAGAAAACGATCAGATCGACATCCTGATCGTGTCCGAACAGGCCAAATACATAGAAAATGCTATCTCGTCGGTGTTGATGTCCATCATCTTTGGAGGAATACTGGCCTTTTTCGTCCTGATCATCTTTCTCCAGGATCTCAAAACGCCGTCCATCATCGCTATCGTCATCCCGATTTCTATCATCGCCACTTTCAACATGCTCTACTTCAAAGATATCACCCTGAATATCATGTCGTTAGGAGGCCTTGCCTTAGGATGCGGAATGCTGGTGGACAACTCCATCGTTGTTTCCGAGAGCATTTTCCGGCATAGATCCCTCGGCAAATCCCTTCTCGAGGCGGCATTGTCAGGGACCAAGGAAGTCGGCATGGCGGTCACGGCATCGACCTTAACGAGCATATCCGTCTTTCTACCGATCATCTATGTTCATGGAGTCGCAGGTCAACTATTCAAAGATCAAGCGCTGACGGTTACCTTCGCTCTTGTTTCATCTTTGATCGTCTCCTTGACATTGCTTCCGATGCTTGCATCTCGCCGATTGGATATAAAAAAAGATAAAAAGAGAGCAAACGATACGGGAGACATAGACCAGCCCAAAGCACAGAGGAAAAAATCCAAATGGCGTTACCTGGGCCTGCCGTACAAGGGCTTCCGGTGGCTCGTTTATTTTCTTTTTAAAGGGATTTATTGGATCCTCAATTTCTTATTCAGCTTTATCGTCCAAGCCGTCCTTTTGATCGTCCATTATGTGGCAACCCCTTTCAGGCCTGTTGTGCGGGTCGTTTTCAAGTCATATAACGCTTTTTATGAAAAGTTTGCCCATGTATACCATCGATTTCTCCTTTGGAGCCTGGATAACAAAGGCAAGGTTATCCTGGGATCATTTTGTTTTTTTGCTATAACTATTTTTGTGGCGATGCAAATCCCTCAAGAACTGATGCCCAAGCCAGAAACAGTCTCATTCGAGGCCAACCTGAAAACACCGATAGACTTTTCATTCGAGCAAACGGCCGAGGTGGTCGCTTCCCTCGAACAATCACTGGGTCAGAACAAAAGCGTGAAGGATTACTTTTCCCAAGTCGGGATCGTTTCAGGCTTAGAAAGCCAAAATCCGGATATCTCGGTCAATTCGGGTAGAATCTATGTGGAAGTGGATCGATCATCCGCGGTTGATGATGCCATCGACTATTTAAGGGAAAGAATGGATAAATTTCCCGGTTTGACCTATTCGATCGTCAAAGAGCAGTCCACCATGGCCCAGTTTTTAGCATTTTCCACAGCCGAGATAGGATTGAAGATCAAGGGTGACGATCTCAACAAGTTGAATGGGCTGGCCCTACAGCTTGTGGAAAAATTGAATAACATCCAAGGGATCGCCGATATCGGCACCAATATCGGCGAAGGAAAGCCCGAGTTTTTGATCAAGGTGAGGAAGGGAGCCCTGGAAAAATATGATGTCTCGGCCGCCACAATCGGCTCCTATTTCACCGATGCAGTCAGGGGAAGAAGAGACACACAGTTCAAGGAGATGGAAAAGAAATACGACATCTTGGTCCGTCTCACCGAGGATGTGAGAGACAATATCGAATCCCTTCTGGATGAACAGATCAATCATCAGGGAAACCGTATCCCCTTGCGAGAGCTGGTTTACTACGAGCTAGCGCGAGGTCCAAAGGAGATCCGCAGAGAAAATCAACAGAGAGAAGTCCTGGTCACCGCCAACTTGCGGGGGACTAAAATCAGCCAGGTGGCTCCCCAGATCAGGGAGAAGATCGATGAACTGGAGCTGCCGCCCAACTATAGGGTCGTGTTCAGCGGGGAACAGGAGGAGATGGCCAAGTCCTTCCGGAGTTTAATCTTTGCATTCTCCCTTGCTGTGCTGCTGGTTTACATGATCATGGCCGCTCAGTTCGAGTCCCTCCTGCATCCCTTTTTGATTCTTTTCACCCTCCCGATGGGAATGACCGGTGCCATATGGGCTTTGTTTATCACGGGGCAAACCTTGAACGTAATCTCTGCCATAGGAATGGTGGTATTGGCAGGGATCGTGGTCAACGACGCCATCGTTAAAATAGACTACATCAATCAGCTTCGGAAAAAGGGCATGGCCCTGCGCGAGGCCATTATGGAAGCCAGCCAAGTGAGACTCAGGCCGATCTTGATGACAACGGTCACCACTGCTTTGGGACTTTTTCCGATGTCCTTGGGCCTGGGAAAGGGCGCAGAGCTTCAACAGCCCCTTGCGATATCTGTCATCGGTGGCTTGATGTTAGCGACCTTTCTTACTTTGATCCTTATTCCCATATCCTACGATCTGGCTGAAAGCAGAAAAGCTAAGAAAAATAAAACATGAAGATTTTTGTCGAGCGGCCTATCGCCACTGCCATGATATTCATGGCTTTGCTCGTTATGGGCGTGTATTCTTTTTTAAATTTGCCCTTAGAATTGGCTCCGAAAGAAGAGTATCCCGAGCTTAACATAAACACATCTTGGTACGGCGTTCCTCCTGAGGTCATCCAGACAGAGATTACCGCCCCGATCGAGGAAAAAGTCTCGACGGTCAAAGGAATACGGAAAATCTATTCTGAATCCCAAAACGGCAGTTCGCGGATAACCCTGGAATTCGATGAAAAAACGAACATGGAGTTTGCCCATCTTGCCCTCAGAGAAAAAATATCCGAGCTCCGCGATGTCCTTCCCTACGGTGTGCGCCCTTCGGTAGAACCCTATGTCCCCGAGGAGTTCCAAGAAGATCCTTTTCTGGATTACACCATTTCTGGGAGTTACAATCTCCATAAACTGAGAGAATACATCAAGGATCGTATAGAGATCGGGATCGGTTCGATCAAGGGAGTCGCCAATGTTTTCGTGTGGGGCGGATCCGATCGCGAAATCAAGATCGAACTGGATAAAGAAAAGCTCAAAACATTCGGGATTTCCCCGTATATGGTGTTTGGACGTGTTCAAGAAAGAATAGAGATATATCCTGCCGGAAGAGTTCAGAAAGGAACACAGGAGTATATCTTCAAAGTTGCGAATCCCATCACCAACACCAGGGAATTGGATGAGATCATCGTGACATATTCAGGGGAAAATCCGATAAAGCTGAAGGATATTGCAAACGTTTACCCTTCTTATCAGGATTTTCAGCAGCTAAACAGGATCAATGGGCAACCGACGATCCGGGTGATCGTCTACAAGGCGAAGGGAAGCAGCACTCTGAAGGTGACAAATGCCGTAAAAAGAAAGCTCGAAGAGATCAAACAGGAATTACCCCGGGACCTGGTCTACCGAGTGGTGAATGATGAAAGCGAAAAAATAAACAAAGGACTCCGGGAACTTTATCTTTTGGTGGGGATCATCGTCGGGGTCATTTTTATCCTGGTTTTTGCCGTGTTGAGAAGTTTTAAGCCCTCTATTCTCGTTCTCTCTTCCATCGCCTTTTCCGTTCTCATTACTTTTAACCTTATTTATTTTTTCAAGATTTCCCTGAACATGTTTACCTTGGGAGGATTGGCACTGGGATTCGGCCTGTTCGTGGATAACTCCATCGTGGTGTTCGAGAACGTGCTCCGTTTGAGGGAGCGAGGTGTGCCTCCGATCCAGGCAGCCATTCAGGGAGCTAAAGAAGTCTTCCTCCCTGTCCTGGCGGCTACACTGACCACCATGAGCGTATTTTTCTCGTTCGTTTATTTCACGGGCCGTATGAAGATCTATTATCTTCCTCTAGCTATCGTTATCACCTCTGCTTTGGCTGCATCCATGCTCGTTTCTTTCTCTCTCATTCCGGCCATGAGTCCACGGCTGATCAAAGCGCGAAAAGAAAAAAAAGAGGAAAAAGTCCGAAATTTTTATGTGAAGTTGCTGAAATTTCTGCTCCGTCATCCGATTGAAGTCATCCTGATCATAGCCGCAATCTTTTTCGGGGCTTACAAGTGGTTCCGCTCGGAGGTCACCATCGGACCTTTTTTTTCCTGGCAATACGAGCAGATGCTGTGGGTGTCTGTGGGTATGCCTCCAGGAACTCCGATCGAAGAGACGGATAAGGTGATGATGAGTTTCGAAGAAAAGGTGATGCAAAAATCCTATGAAAAGGAGATGAATACGACGGTAATGCCTGAAAGGGCCTACATATCCATAAAATTCCCTCCTGAGATCGAATATTCTTACCACCCCTATGTGTTGAAGGAAGAACTCATTCAGCTAGCAACGAATTTTGCCGGGATAAGTGTGAGCGTGTCCGGATTCGATCCCCAGGGCTATCATTCTTCCATCGGGCCTACCACCTATTATGATTCACGGATAAAATTTTATGGGTATAACCTGAAAAAACTCCAGGAGATCACGTCCAATCTTGAGCGCACCCTGAAGAGAAATCCCCGTATAAAGGATGTCAAAATAACATCCGGCCGTTATGGTTGGTGGAGGTTGGATTCCTACGCTTATGTTTTGAAGATCGATAAAGAGATTCTCCGCCAATACAACGTCGATCCCCAGTATCTCTACTATCATCTTCAAGTTTTGATGGCCGGCCGTTTAGCGATGCCCCTGAAGGCTAAGATCGAAGGCAAGGAAACGGATATCTCCATAAAATTCCCTGAAGCGGCATTGATCGATCTTAAAGGCCTGCAGGAAGAGATTATCCAGACTCAGGGTGGTGAGTTGCTGAGATTGAAGGATGTTTCCGTTCTAGAAGAGTGGCCGATCGCCGGTTCTATCGACAGGGAGGACCAGCAATTCCAGCAAACGATAATGTGGGAATTTCGAGGACCTAACAAAGCGGCGGAACGCTACAAGGAGGGCATATTCAATAGACTGTCATTACCGCCGGGATTTTCGGCGACTTTAGAAGGGTATGACTGGAGGATGACAGAGGAAGAATTGGGCCAGATCAAGTTTGCCATCATCTTTTCGCTGATCATCATTTTCATGATTTTGGCAGCCCTGTATGAATCGTTCATCCAGCCATTTTTCATCCTTCTGGCTGTTCCTTTAGCCTTGATCGGGGTTTTTGTGGCTTTTGTCATCGCCGATTTTCCCTTCGATTCATCGGCTTACATAGGCGTAATTTTGTTGGGAGGGATCGTTGTCAACAATTCCATCCTCCTTGTGGATCACATCAATTTAAAGAAAAAAGAGGGCCTCTCTATTCTCGATGCCGTTCTGGCCGGAGCAAAAGAAAGGATACGCCCGATTTTTATGACGACAAGCACCACCGTCTTGGGGATGTTTCCTTTGATTTTGATCCAACTGGAAGTGGAACGAAGACGCCTCTGGTCATCCCTTGCCTTATCCGCAGTGGGAGGATTGATCAGTTCTACGATTTTGATCTTGATCGTCATCCCGATCTTTTATTTTTATGGCGATCGCATTCGAGGTTTGGCCAGTAAAAAAATTGGGGAGTTCAAAAAAGCCTGGAGTTCCTATAATAGCTAAGGATTATCTCTTTGCCGCTTGGAGTGCGTAATAAATGATCGGGGAAATCCAGTAAAGGACCGCCAATCCGATAATCACCAAAATTATCCACCAAAAAATCTTTATCGCCAGGTCGATTCTGTTTTCTGCTTTCAATTCCTGTCGTTTTTTCTTTCGCAGCCATTGTTCTTTCTTTTCTGTTATCCCGATTTTGGGGATAATTATGGATTCCTCGACTTCTTTCTGTTTTTCGCCGTGTTTATAAATCAAGATTATTCCTGCTAAGGAAAGAAAAATTCCTATAGCGATCCCGGCGATAAGTCCCCCGACCGATCCGCGCACGTAACCGAAGATCATGCAAAAAAGGCATATCGCAACAGATAAGGCCCGGTATCGAGGATTTCTTATGTTTTTGATCAAAATCTCGAGGTTGTCCATGTTTGTGAAAATTTTATGATTTTTGAGAGCAAAAATCAAAAATCCTGACTTGGATTTTTTTTTGATTTGTGGGGGGTTCTGTTATAAAATTCTGCTTTTGGAGGGCAATATGGCGGCCTATTCTATTCCGGAATTAAAAGCAAAAATCCAGATATTTCCCAAACGGGATTTGATCCATCTCCCCACGCCGTTCAAGAAATTGGAGAATCTCAGTGAGGAACTGGGGGGACCGAATATATACATTAAACGGGATGATATGACCGGATTGGCCTTCGGGGGCAATAAATCTCGGAAGCTGGAATTCATTATGCAGGATGTCTTGGACAAAAAGGCAGATGTGATCATCACTTGGGCGGGTTTGCAATCCAATTGGTGCCTGCAAACGGCCGCTGCTGCCAGAAAATTCGGGATCACTCCAGTGCTTATCCTCTTCAATGTCTATGATCTTCCTAAAGAATATGATGGGAATCTTTTACTCGATCTCATCTTGAATGCCGATATCAGAATAAGGGAGATAGGAAAGGGTGACATCCTGCATCTAGAAAATGTGGATGATATTCTTGAAGAAACAGCAATGGAAGTGAAAGAGTTGGGTCGTACACCCTATATCGCTCCGATCGGAGGCTCGACAGCCGGAGGTTCGATGGGAAATCCCCTGGGCGCCATCAGCTATGTGAATGCGTATGTGGAGCTTATAGAACAGGCGGAGGCTGCCGGAATCGAGGTGGATTATGTCCTGCATGCATCAGGATCGGGGGGAACCCAGGCCGGGCTTGCTGTAGGAGCTAAAGCATTGAGTGATGAAGCGAAGGTCATCGGCGTGAGTGTTGCCGAAGAGAAAAACACGTACATAGACTATGTGCTGGATATTGCCGCCGACACCTCGATGTCTTTGGAAATGAACTTGGAAATGGAGAAAAATGACATTGTCGTTTTCGATGAGTATTTGGGAGAGGGCTATGGCGAGGTGAACAAAGAGGTGTCCGAGGCCATTCGGCTCATGAGCATGAAGGAAGGGATTTTTTTGGATCCGGTCTACACAGGAAAGGCCATGATCGCTTTGATGGATCTTGTAAAAAAAGGTTATTTCAAGAAAGAGGACAATGTCGTTTTTTTCCACACAGGGGGAACTGCAGCGCTATTCCCTAATAAACATAAACTGGAAAAATATCTAAACGGCTAGTATGTTTATCTAATCAATGGAGGTATCACGGTGAAAAAAGAATTAGTTTTAACTGTTGTGTTCGAGACCGAAGATTATATCGTGGGATACAAGCTTTTCCGCGCATTGATCGCCCTCGCGCGCTAGAAAAGGAGCAGATAAATGAAGCTGGAAAGGCCGACTTTTAAGGATGTTCTCGAGGCCAGAAATTTGATCAAGGATTATCTTCCTCGGACGCCTCTGTATTCCTATCCCCAAGTCAACCAGTTGTTGGACGCACGCGTATTTATCAAACACGAAAACCATCTGCCGACCGGGGCATTTAAAACGAGGGGAGGGATCAATCTCATATACAACTTGAACCGGAAACAGAGGGAACGCGGAGTGGTGACGGCTTCGACCGGAAACCATGCCCTGTCTATCGTGTATGCGTCCAATCTGTTTAACGTTCCAGTAACCGTTGTTATGCCAGAGAAGTCCAATCCATCAAAGGTAAAAGCCATCAAAAGCATGGGGGCTCAGATCGTTTTTTTCGGGCGGATTTTTGATGAATCCAAAGATTATGCTGAAAAATTGGCAGGGGAGAGGCGAGCTCGATTTATCCATCCGGCGAACGAACCCGATCTGATCGCAGGGGTTGGAACCTATGCCTTGGAAATTTTTGAGGAAGTTCCTAACCTGGATGTGATCATAGTTCCTGTCGGGGGAGGGAGTGGGGCCTGCGGTTGTTGCATCGTGACCCAAGCGGTCAATCCCGATTGCAAGGTCATCGGCGTTCAGGCTGCTATGGCGCCGGCTGCCTACCTATCCTGGAAGAGCGGAAAAATCGTCAAGGATAAAATGGAGACAGCAGCAGAAGGTCTAGCAACCGAAATTGGTTACGAGCTGACACAAGAAATATTAAGGGATCACCTCGAGGATTTTGTTCTTGTGTCGGAAGAAGAGATGGTTCAGGCCATCTTGCTGATCATGGAGCTCATCCGGAATATGGCGGAAGAAGCCGGTGCTTCACCGCTTGCGGCTGCCTTGAAGATCAAAGAAAAACTCAAAGGCAAAAACGTTGCACTCGTTCTGACGGGCGGCAATGTATCCATGGCCCGTCTTAAGCAGATTATCTGAATGTCAGCTTCATAGGCCGCGACCTCGCCATCCTTGAATGTAAGGATGGGGTAGGTCGGCTATTTGTTAGTGTTTTTGAGATACTTGAGGAATTCAGCGTCTGTCGACAGCAGTAGCCAGGTTTCTTTATCCATGATCGTTCGGTAGACTTCCAGGGTTTTCATGAACTGATAAAATTCCGGGTCCCGGTTATAGGCATCCGCGTATATCGCCGTAGCTTCTGCATCTGCCTTTCCTTTTACTTCCTGAGATGTCCTGTAGGCTTCTGATTCTATCTTCAGCAGTTCCTTCTCTTTCTGGCCGCGGATTTCCGCGCTTTTTCCGTCACCCTCGGAACGATATTTGGATGCGATCCGCTGACGCTCTGAGATCATCCGGTCGAACTGCTTTCTCTCGACCTCATCCACATAGTTGATTCTTTTTATTTTGACGTCCTTGAGTTCTACGCCGATTTCCGGGGTTGTTCCAGAGGATTTTTCCAGGATGATCTGAGCGATTTTCTCCCGTCCGGTCTGAATCTTTACTATGACGCTGGCGAGATCGAGGATTTCGGATTCTTCTGTTTTTTCGAATTCCCGGTTTGAGGAACGCACTATCTCGATAAGGTCAAAATTTGCAATGGCATTTCTTGTTTCCCCGTCGATGATATCATCGATTCTGGAATGGGCGCCTCGTTCGTCCCGCACTCTCTGGAAAAAAACGAGCGGATCGATGATTCGCCATCTGGCATACGTGTCGACCCATATGTATTTTTTATCTTTTGTGGGGATCTCGTTGGCATCGCCATCCCACTCCAGCCAACGTTTCTCGAAAAAATTGGCTTTCTGGATAAAGGGGGCTTTGATGTGCAGTCCTGGTGTTGTGATGGCCCCCCCGATGGGATCTCCGAATTGTGTGATGATGACCTGGTTGGTTTCTGAAACGATGTAAAAGGCATTGAAGAGGACTATCAGCGCCAAAAACGCGACCACTACAATGATGGCTGTCGTTGTTTGTTTGGTCATTTTTTCACCTCCTCTCCGAGATTCAGAAGGGGCAGGATGTTTTCCATAAGCTCGTCGAAAATGATTTTTTTGTTTATCTTCGGGAGAATCTCGTTGATAGCCTCGAGATAGAGGCGTTTCCTTGTCACCAACGGAGCCCGGGCATATTCTTTGTAGATTGCTCGAAAACGGTTGGCGTCTCCTTCTGCGTTGTTCACTCTTTCCGTGGCGTATCCTTCGGCACCTCGAATCATCTGCTCGGCTTCTCCGCGGGCTTTGGGTATTTCTTGGTTGTATTCCGACCAGGCCTCGTTGATTTTTCGCTCTTTTTCTTGAAGTGCCTCGTTCACTTCGTTGAATGACGGCTTCACAGGGGGGGGGGGATTGACATCCTGGAAGATGAGCTGGTTGACTTCTATTCCGATCTCGTACAGGTCGCATAGTGTCTGCAGTTCCTCTTTGGCTTCTAAAGCTATTCTGGCTCTTCCGACGGTTATGACCTCATCCACGGAATTATCGCCGACGATTTTCCTCACAACCGCCTCGTTCATGTAGCGAAAAGTGCTTTCTGCATCTCTGAGCTTGAAGAGGAAATTAAAGGCATCCTTTATTTTGTACTGCACGATCCATTCAACATCGGCCACGTTCAAATCCCCGGTCAGCATCCGGGCTTCCTTTTGAGTCTCTGGAGTTACTCTGTATTCCGTCCTTATTCCTGGCACCTCTGTTCGAAACCCAAACTCTAGCTTCAACTGCCTTTGGACCGGAACTTTCATCAATTGTTCGATTCCTGGGAGCTTGAGATGGAGCCCAGGATCTGTCGTCCTGACGAATTTTCCGAAGCGGAGGATCACCCCCATTTCCTCGGGACGGATCTGATAGAAAGAGCTGAAGAGCACGATCAGGAGAACCAAACCTACGACGGAAAATTTGATGATCGTGGGATTGATTTTAGGTAGCCGGATCTCCATAGCTGGAAAGTCGCCGTTACTCATAAAGACCTCCTTTCTTGCGTTGAGTATTAGTCATGATAGCATATTCTTGCATAAAAAATACGTTTTTATGCTCAAAGAAATTCAATCTGATCGAATTGAATTGAGGATACTCGATAAATTTGAAAGGTTTGCATGCAACAACGGAGAATCTGTGTGGGAAATCTTTCCCAAAGCTTTCATGCCGCTTCCCGTGAGGATCAAAACGATTTTGGCTCCAGAATCGAACTTATCCTGTTCAGCTAGATCCAATATGCCGACGAGGGCCGTTGCAGAAGCGGGCTGGATAAATATTCCTTCGGTTTCGGCCAATATTGTTTGGGCCTCGAGAATTTTGTCCTCAGGAGCACTGATTATGGTTCCACCCGTTTGTTTTATCATCCTAAGCACAAGGTTTCCTCCGGGCGGATCAGGATTGGAGATGGCTTTTGCGATGGTCTCGGCCCTCTCTATCCTTTCGACTTTGGGCTTTTTTTCGTGGAAAGCTCTTGCAATCGGGGAGCAACCTTCGGCTTGAACACCCACAAAATGGGGATACTTTTGTATGAGTCCGTGTTGTTTGAGTTCTTCGAAAGCTTTCATCAGTCCGATCAAATGCCCTCCTGAACTCACAGGAACAAAGATGAAGTCAGGAGCTTTTTTTTTTAGCTGAAAGAAAATCTCGAACGCGGTAACTTTGTAACCTTCGATCCTGAATGGGTCCACCGAATTGGTGAAATATATGTTGTTTTTTTTGCCCAGAGAAAGACTCTGTCGGTATAGCTCTCCATAATCCCCTTTGACATTGATCATCACAGGCTTGTAGATCCCCGTCGATTTGAGTATTTCGAGATGGGCTCCATCTTTGATCAACACATAGGTTTTTAGTCCTGCTCTTGCTCCGTATGCCGCTGTGGAGATGGCCATATTCCCTGTGGAAACAGTGCCGATCCTCTCTAAGCCGAGGGCGACGGCTTTCTGGATGGCCAATGCAGTCCCTCTGTCTTTAAAACTGAGGGTCGGATTGACGGTTTCATTTTTTGCATACAGGGCTGGCAACCGGTGCTTTTTTTCCATGTTCTTGAGTCTTATCAAGGGAGTGTTTCCCTCCCCCAAACTCAGTTCGCGGTTCACGTGGTCCAGGGGAAGAAAATCCAGCATAACTTCTAACGGGTGATCTTTATCGTGATAGAATTTTTTATCTGCTTGTGACCCTTTGTAGAGAAGCGGTTCCCGACAATTGGGACAGAATGTTTGGAATGGATCGACAGGGTAGTTCTTGTGGCAAAAAACGCACTCGAATGTTTCCATAGTCAATGCAGATGATTATATCGCATTACCTTTTTTGCATCAAAGAGTGTATTTGTAAATTCGGGGCAACAGAGTTAAAATCATCCGAGAGATCGATGTGGAGAAGATATGAATAAGGATGATCACTACATGCAGGAGGCTCTGATAGAAGCCCAAAAAGCTATGAAGACTGGGGAAGTACCTGTGGGAGCTGTTCTGGTCGAAGGCGAAAAAATCATCGCGCGCGGGCACAATAGTCCCATAATATCCAACGATTCCACAGCTCACGCAGAAATTGTGGCGATAAGAGAAGCCTGCCAGGTAAAAAGGAACTTCAGGCTTCCAGATTGTGAGCTTTATGTTACTCTCGAACCCTGTGCCATGTGTTTGGGTGCAGCAGTCCAATCCAGATTGCGGAGAGTGGTGTTTGGTGCCCTCGATCCAAAAGGAGGGGCTGTTGAATCCGTGATGTCCTTTCCATTCGATCGAATGAACCATCGGATTGAGATAAAAGGTGGCGTTTTGGCAGACGAATGCGGTAAAATCTTGAAATCCTTCTTTGAAAAAAAGAGATCAAGCTTAGTAAAATAGCTGATATGGAGAGGTGGCCGAGTGGTTGAAGGCGGCGGTCTCGAAAATCGCTATACTGTGTATGCAGTATCGTGGGTTCGAATCCCACCCTCTCCGCCATGCCCTAGAGAATTGCGGCTTTTTGGTTAAATTCTCTGATGAGTTTATCCCAGTCCTTGAAAGAGTTATATTTTTCTTCCCAATAAGAATCGTCGTACCATTGCCGGTCCAGTTCCGCCACATCTTTGCCTAGCTGTTCGACCCAAGTGAAATATTTCAGGTTGTGGATCCTTTTTTTGTTCCAGTAAGTCATCTCCAACATATGATCGATACCAATGCTTCTCAAACCTGATTCAAAATCCATTGCAGCCTGGATCTCTGTGTATTCACCTTGCTGATCCTTCAGTTCTGCTATCCGAGATCGGTACAAATCCATCGAATCGGTGGCGATAGAAATAATGATATCATGCTCGTCCATCTCAAAATACTTGGCCATCTTGATCGCTCCGACAAGATTGGCCAGGGAAGAAATACCGAGGAGGTCGAGTTTGTCGATTGTATCATTCGGGATTCCCCGTGATTCCAGATATTCTTTTCCGACCTGTTCATTAAAGAGCCGCACAAGCCTCATGCAAGTGTCATCATCGATACCCGCCACCAGATCTAAGTTTTTGATGTTGAATATCCAGGGGACATGTTTATCGCCGATACCCTCGATCCGGTGAGCACCGTGGCCATTATAAAGAAGTGTGGGACACTGGATTGCTTCCCCAGCACAAACTTTTATTCGAGGATATTTTTTGCGTAGATAATCGGCACAACCCAGGGTTCCGGCCGATCCCTGTGTCAGGAACAGCGCAGCAAAGTCTTGATCCTCTTGTTTTACCGCTTCAATGACTTCTTCGATCGCCTTCCCCGTGCAGATGTAGTGCCAGATGGCGTTGCCGAACTCTTCGAATTGATTCAATATGACGACCCCATCGGGATCCTCCCGTTTCAATTTGAAACTTTTTTCATAAACCTCCTTGACATTGCTCTCCGATCCGGGCGTTCGGTACACTTCTGCACCGATCTTCTCCAGCCATTCGAACCGCTCCGTGGACATTCCTTCTGGAAGGACAGCTATGCAAGGACAAGCCAAAAGATAAGAATCATATGCTCCTCCCCGGCAGTAATTACCTGTGGATGGCCAAAGAGCTTTTTGGGAAGTCGGATCGAAACGACCGCTCACGAGTTTTTCGACCAGAGGACCGAAGGTCGCTCCAACTTTATGAGATCCTGTTGGAAAATATTTCCCTATAAGAAAAATGATTCTTGCTCTCACTCCTGTAAGGGAAGATGGAAGTTCCAAGGTATTGACATGGCCGAATCCTCCCCCGAATTCAACGGGCTCGTTTTTCCAGGTAATCCTGAACAGATTGCGGCTGTTGAGATCCCAGAGCCCGATATTTTTCAGCTCCTCCAAAATATTTTTCGATATTGTCTCTGGATGAGCCATCTCCTCGTAAGTGGGGATAATGATGTCTCTCTCCCGGCATCTCTGGATGGTATTCTCGAGTATAACGCCTGAATCTTTCATGTTATTTGCCCTTCATGGGAATTCAGATGTATTATAGGCAAGAATTTTGTCGATAGCCAGGAAATGGATTGATTCCTTTATGGCCAAAGAACAGCCTAATCGGAATGTTGCTGATTATCCCTACCTAAAGGCCTATTGGGTTATTGTGTTCTGAATTGCTACGGTTAGCCTAAAAACTTCGCAACTGTCCAAACAGCGATCGATCCAAGGATAGTGCTTGCATAGGACCATTGAGGACGCCGGTCAAAAAGAGTGTCTCCATTTTTGCCGACAAAAAATCCCAAGGGTACAAGGAATGCGGCTATAATGGTGAGAATGCTCCCGCTGACAAAAATGTGGTGGGATACCTTTGGAAATCCTCCGACCACCCAATATTCATAGCGAAGGACATATGTGATCAAAAAAGCGAAAAGCATATTATTCCCAAAAGCACTCAGCATGCCAGTAGCGCTCCATCTGAGAAACGTTTTTTCTTCGTTTTTTATCAGCAAGGAGGAAAAGATATCGAAGGTGACACCCAAAAGGAAGATTCCAAGAAGATGGCAGTAGGACGGGGCTGTGTTTGCCATTCGGAAGAGAACAGCAAAGGCCCCGATCAGGGAAGATGAACCGGGCTTATTGATCATTGCACGGGATATCGATAATATAAAAAGAGCTATAACCGTGAGGATAATGGCCGAATTTAGAATCTCATTCTGGTATAAAATTTCTCCCAGGAAAACTTCGTTTATTCCCCAGATCGAGCCAAAAAGAAATAGCCACAATAAAGATTTAATTTTTTTCATCTTTTTTCCCCTGTCCTATCAAGGACAATGTGATACATCCCGGATCTTCCGGTATTCCCTCTAGGGATCTAATTATTCCCATAAGGGTGTTGCTGAATAATTTCTGGACAAAGGGATTCATGGGCACAGAAACATTGTCAATATCGAGATGCACTTGTGATTCCTTTTCATGCTCATGCTTTTCCAGAAAATCTGCAATATTTTTTATTTCCTCTGGATGGAACACAGGGATTTCCTGTCCCACTTCAAAGTCTGAAACAATGGCCACCAGTTCCTCAGGGGGACACAATAATTTTTCAGAAAGTCCTTTGCGCAACACCTCAATTTTTTTAAGCTTTATATTTGAACTGGCTCCCTCGACCAGGATAAAGTCGCTGTTCCTAAAATACTCTCTGGAAATCTTTCTGACATCGAGTCCGGTCTTTTTTTGATGGATGATGGCCATTCCATCCGGAGAATACATACAGACTGAATCGGATCCAGCCTCCAAAAATTGAGCTGTATCTTTTTCTTGTTCCCCGAGGTCAAAACCATGGGCGCAATGTTTTATGACTGAGACAGTGAACCCTCTGCTTTTGAGTTCACCGACCAGTTTCCGTATTAGTTGTGTTTTTCCTGAATCAGAAATTCCAGTAAAAGCGAATATTTTCATCAGATTAAGACGTTATCATTGGTAGTAATGAACAAATTATATATCATTGGGCATGTTCGATGTCAAATTCACAATTTATTCAGTCCTATTTGAGGACTTTCTGCAGGGGAAGAAGAGATAGCTCCTGGTGCAAAGATGGCCTGCTTTGATGGCGAGCACAGCAAGTGTCAAGGGCCTGCTGTGTCCATGATCAGAAAAGCGTCCGACAGAGGGATCCAGATATTGATTCTTATATTTCATGCTATAAATCTATTATCTCTCACGGAAAAGAGACGTGTGGCACGACCATAACTCTTTAGTTGCTTAAACCTATTTGCAATGATATATAGATGTATGAGATGCGCCTTAATTTATCCGTTCTTGAAAGGGGTTCAGAATGACATTTAATGGACGAGACATCGTTTCGATTCGAGATTTTTCCAAAGCGGATTTGCTTCATGTCTTGAAAGTTTCAAAAGTGATGGAAAGGGATAAACCAATGCTGCTTGCTGGCAAAATATTGGCGACCTTGTTTTTTGAACCTTCCACAAGAACGAGATTGAGCTTTGAGAGTGCAATGTGTCGACTGGGGGGAAAAGTCATCGGATTTTCGGATGAAAAGGTTTCTTCCGTTAAAAAGGGAGAAACGATTTGGGATACTGCCAAAATGGCTGAGAAGTACAGCGATGTTATTGTCATCAGAACTCCGATTGAGGGATCTGCAAGGTTGGCTGCAGAGGCGACATCAGTTCCGGTAATCAATGGCGGTGACGGTGCAAATCAGCATCCTACGCAGACTCTCCTGGATCTTTACACGATCCAGAAAGCAAAAAGAAATATAGATGGGTTGAAGATCGGATTTTTGGGGGATCTGAAGTACGGGCGAACGGTCCACAGTTTGGCTATCGCTTTGAGTCATTGGGAAGTGAATTTGTATTTCATTGCCCCGGATGCGCTGCAAATGCCCGAGCACTACCTGAAAGATCTGCAGGAAATTGGGATCGAGTGTTGCCAAACAGCCGATGTCTTTGATGTGAGCAAACAACTGGATATCCTTTATGTCACCAGGATCCAACAAGAGAGATTCCCAGATCCTTTGGAGTATGAAAAATACAAAAATGCCTATCGGTTGGATCGGTCGTTGTTGAGCGAGATAAAGAAGGATATGAAAATCATGCATCCCTTGCCCAGAGTGGGAGAGATAAGCCCTGATTTGGACGATACCACTCATGCTATTTATTTCGAACAAGCAGCCAACGGAGTTACAGTAAGGAAGGCTTTGCTGGCATTGGTTTTGGGAAAGGTGGAGTGAAATGAAAAAAATTGAAAGAAAAATCCCGGCAATAAAAGATGGTTCTGTGATCGATCATATTCCCAGTCGCGATACCTTTAGGATAATGAGGATCTTGGATCCACAAGAATTTATTCATCCGATAACCGTCATTTTGAATTTGGAAAGCAAAAAGATAGGCAAAAAAGGTGTGATCAAAATAGATAATCGGTATTTAACAAAAAAAGAAGTGAATAAGATCGCTATACTCGCTCCCAGTGCAACTGTGAGCATCATAAAGAACTACAAAATCGAGGAGAAAATCGAAGTAAAGATCCCCAAAGAATTGGTCGGCATCATCAGTTGTTCAAATCCTATGTGTGTGACCAACACAGAAAAAGTGGATACAAAATTCAAGGTCATAAGAGACGATCCATTAGAAGCGAAATGCCTGTATTGCGAGAGAGTGTACGGAAAGGATGAGCTGGAAATCAAACGAAAATGAAATGGGATCATGAAAACGGTCAACATTATCCTTTTGGGATATGGACGGGTAGGAAAAGCTTTTGTCCGTCTGGTCCAAGAGAAACAAGATTTTTGCCTCAGCCGATATAAACTCCGCATTTGCATCGGCCTTGTTCTAAACAGCAGGGGAGGCCTTAGACTGAATCTAGAGAAGGAAAGCGAGAAATTCCTCTATGATTTGGTGGTGGGATCGAAACTCGAAGAATTTCCTTATTGGGAATGGGGCATGGACTTTGGAGACGCCCTGGACTGCAATGGCCTCGATGTTTTAGTCGATTGTACACCTAGCAATATTCAGACAGGGGAACCAGCTCTCGATTGTACTCACCGGGCATTGGATCGTGGGTGGAATGTTGTGACAGCCAATAAGGGGCCACTCGTTGTCGATTTTGACGGCATCCGGAAAGTTGCCGATAAAAATCGAGTTTCTCTGGGAATGAGTGGGGCCACAGCCGCCGCTCTCCCTACCTTGGATGTTGCGCTTCATTCGCTGGCAGGAGCGGAAATACATCGCATCGAAGGGATTTTGAATGGAACGACAAATTATATACTCACAAGGATGAGCGAAGGGATGGAATACTCTGTGGCATTAAAGGAAGCTCAAGATAAGGGAATTGCCGAACCGAATCCCTCTCAAGATGTTGATGGCTGGGACACAGCAGCCAAGATTCTTATCATAACAAATGTTATTTTCGGAACGTCCTATACTCTTGATAATATCCATGTGGAGGGGATCACACACATCCCTTGTGCGCTTCGAGAAAAGGCAAAAGGATCTGGAAAGGCGATCAAACTTATCGGCAGATTCGTCCAGGATGGCAAAGGACGAGATCTCGAGACAAAATTATCCCTCATAGATCCTTCTCATCCTCTTTTTGGAGTCAATGGCGCTCAGAAAGGGATAACCTTTTTTACAGACACGATGGATTCGATAACTGTAACAGGAGGAAAATCGGATCCCAGAGGAGCTGCGGCCGCTCTGTTGAAGGATATCATTAATATATACTTGGGTTAGATTGACCTGATACCTTTTTTCTGTTAATTTATTCATCCTCAAATCTGACGATCAATCTGAGAATGCGGAGAGGTGTCCGAGTGGTTTAAGGAGCACGCTTGGAAAGCGTGTGTGCGGTAATGCCGTACCGTGGGTTCGAATCCCACCCTCTCCGCCATGAACGCCAAACGTATACAGGAGTGGAAATGGACACAAAATTTTACGTGGACATGGAAGACCTTTACGGGGCTAATAACTATCATCCTCTGGATGTTGTTATAACTAAAGCCAAAGGTATTTGGGTTTGGGATGTGGAAGGACAAAAATATTTAGATTTTTTGAGTGCTTATTCGGCTGTGAACCAGGGACACTGCCATCCGCGGATTGTCAAAGCCCTTGAAACTCAAGCAAGACAAGTGACATTGACCTCGAGAGCCTTCCGGAACGATCAGTGGCCGATGTTAGCCAAAGAGCTCTGTGATTTTACCGGATACAGAATGGCTCTTCCGATGAATTCCGGGGCTGAGGCTATTGAAACAGCGCTAAAAGCGGCCCGGATGTGGGGATATCAGAAAAAAGGCATACCGCAGGATAGGGCAGAGATAATCGTCTGCGCCAACAATTTCCACGGCCGGACCATATCGATCATCAGTTGCTCCACCGAGGCTCTTTACAGAAAAGATTTTGGGCCATTCACTCCTGGATTCGTGATCGTTCCGTATGGAGAAATCGATGCATTGGAACAGGCGATAAATCCCAACACAGCAGCTTTCCTTGTCGAGCCCATCCAAGCTGAGGCTGGTATCTTGATACCTCCCAAAGGATATCTGAAAGATGCCAAGGATATATGCGAGAGAAATGATGTTCTTTTTATGGCGGATGAGATCCAGACAGGACTTGGGAGGACGGGCAAACTTTTTGCTTGTGAGCATGAAGGCGTCAAACCGGATGTTTTAATAATCGGCAAGTCTTTGGGAGGGGGCTGTTATGCGATTTCGGCTGTTCTCGATGATCGCGAAGCCTTGGGGCTTTTTACACCCGGGTCCCATGGCTCCACGTTTGGTGCGAATCCACTAGCCTGTGCGGTAGCCCGTGAATCGATACGGGTGATACAGGATGAGGATCTGGTCCAAAATGCAGCTGAACAAGGCGAATTCTTTATGGAAAAACTCCGAGCGATAAAAAGCAGGCATATTCGCGAAGTCAGGGGAAAGGGGTTGCTAATAGGGATAGACTTGGTCGAGGAGGCAGGGGGAGCCCGCAGATTTTGCGAGGCCTTGCAAACTGAAGGCCTGCTCTGCAAAGAAACCCACGAGAATGTCATCCGTTTCGCGCCTCCTTTGATCATCAAGCAGAAAGATCTCAACTGGGCCGCTAAAAAAGTCAAAAAAGTCTTTAAGCAACTGGCCTGATTGAAGAATTTACTCCAATCCTTTATCGTATAAGAGAGTCCCAAGAAGGGAGGTCTAAATGAAAAAAAACATATTTTTTCTTTTACTGGGTGTTGTGGCGATGGCGACTTGTGTTATCTATGTCCCTGTCGATGAAGGGGGTCCTCCTTACAGGGGTGGTTATTATGAAGATCCCCATTCGACAGAGATGGATACTTCCTATTTTTACGATTATCTCTCTCCTCATGGAGTATGGGTTCGCTTTTCCCCGTATGGATATGTGTGGATTCCTGATAGAATGGGATATGGATGGCGCCCCTATACCCAAGGACAGTGGGTGTGGTCGGATTTTGGCTGGACCTGGGCTTCCCGTTACGAGTGGGGCTGGGTTCCGTTCCATTATGGCCGATGGGGCTGGGATAGCTATCTTGGTTGGTATTGGGTTCCCGGGGCCGAGTGGGGGCCAGCTTGGGTGAGTTGGCGCACAAGCGATCTGTATATCGGATGGGCTCCCATCCCTCCGGAGGCAAGATTCGTTCCTGGCGTGGGCATAACCACTTTACCCTATACTCTTCATCAATCCTCTTGGGTGTTTGTGGAATATCCCTATTTTTTCGAAGCCAGGCTCTATCGATATGTCCTCCCCATGGAACGAAACTTAACCATCATCAACTATTCGGTATTGAGGACCGATATTCGAATGAGGGGAGACAGAGTGATCAACAATGGCGTTGATATAGACTATGTCAGGAGAATGACAAGGCAGACCATTTCACGGCATGAACTGGCACCAGCAGATCGGCCTGGGCAATCCAGAGTCACAGAAGGCCGAGTGGAGATATATAATCCCATCATCAGGCAGTATGAATCCGCTCATCCAAAGAGAGTCTTGGAGAGGGATGAGGTCCTCGATAGAGTAACGCGAACTTCAATAAAAGAGCCTGATGAACAGGCTGAATCCCAGGAAAATAGACTAAAAAATGCTCATGAGCAGGAAATCCAACATTTAGAAAATAGCCAAGAAAAAGAATTACAGCAGGTCCTTCGGAAGAAACAGCAGGAGGAGAGCGAAACAAAGGATCCAGTGGAAAAACAAAAGATAAAAAAAGAATACGACCAAAAGGTCACAACGATCAAACAGAGTCACGAAAAAGAGAAAACGGAAATAAAGAAAAGACATAAAAAAGAAGAAGAGGAGACGAAGAAGAAAACTGTCAAGAAAAAAGTGATCAAGAAATGATATAGACTATTGCTGTGACCCTTTCCAAGTCACAGTAAATGTTGTCCCGAGGATAACCAAGCCCCCTAATACAGTCCTCAGGCTCGGGATTTCTTTCAGGATCAAGAGAGCCATGACGATTCCGTAAACAGGTTCCAGGGAGCTGATGAGGGCGGCTGTTTGCGCTTTGATCAGACGCATTCCCTTGATGAACAAGGAATGCGACAGGGCCGTACAAAAAATACCCAAGATCACGAGGAGGAGGATGTCTCTGCCTTCAAGATGAGGTCGCAAGATAAAAAAGAAGGGAAGCAAAAAAAGAGTGGCCCATAAATCTTGATAAAAAGTGATCAGCAAACTGGAATAGCTTTGAGAAAGTTTTCTGTTAAGAATAGTGAGGATGGAGAACGTGAACCCGGCGAGCAATCCCCACAAGACTCCTCGATAGACAGAATCGGTCAAGTCGAATCGCGGGATAATCAGGAAGATACCGAGGATGCAGAGAAGTGCATACAAAAGCGAGGACAGATCGATTTTTTCCCTGAAAAAAAGTGGCTCGAGGAATGTGGTGAATACAGGAAAACTGGAATAGGATAGAAGGCCGACGGCAACAGTGGATATTTGGATGGATTGGAAAAACGCCACCCAATGCACAGCGAGGATAAATCCCAGCAGGATAAAAACGGTGTGGTTTCGTGTGGGCGAAATCTTCATGCTTTTTCTCGAGAAGAGGAAGAACACAAAAAGGGCAAGGCTGGCAAAAAAGACACGTCCCAAAACGATGAGAAAGGGTGAAAGTGTGAGCCATTTTCCGAAGAGTCCGGCCAGACCGAACAGGACAACAGCCGCATGTATCTCGAGGAGACTGTGTTTTTCTGCCATGTGACTCCCTTATATTACTCGAAAATTCAAAAGAAAAATAGAAAAATGCAGGACATTCCATTAGGTGCAGCCTAATGAGATGTCCCTTATATTTTAATTTTGTATTCCTACGGAATTATGCTAATATATTGTTTACATTTTATTTAAGGAACCTGGCTTCCTTCAAAACATTCATCAGCCTGATTAATATGAGTTATGTGATTTTTGCCCGAAAATACCGGCCCATGACGTTCGAGACGATGATAGGCCAAAAACATGTAGTCCAAACCCTGATGAATGCGATCAAAAACGATCGGGTCGCTCAAGCTTACATTTTCTCGGGCATGAGAGGCGTCGGGAAAACAACGACAGCCCGGATCCTCGCCAAAGCCTTGAATTGCCAGCACGGCCCAACCCCCACCCCATGCAACAAATGTGAATTCTGTCGCGAAATCAATGAAGACCGCTCTGTGGATGTTTTAGAAATCGATGGGGCTTCCAACAGAGGTATCGACGAAGTGAGATCCCTCCGGGAAGGGGTAAAATATAAACCCATTCATAGCCGGAATAAAGTTATCATCATCGATGAAGTTCACATGCTTACCAGAGAAGCATTCAATGCCCTGCTGAAGACCTTAGAAGAGCCTCCCTCTCACACCATCTTCATTTTTGCAACCACTGAGTTTCATAAAGTTCCGGCTACCATCATATCCCGCTGTCAACATTTCGAATTCAAAAAAATATCCCAGAAGGATATCATCAATCACCTGCTGGACATCACCAAACAGGAGAACATAACTATTTCCGCTTACGGACTCAACTTGATCGCCGAAGCAGCAGATGGCAGTTTGCGAGATGCTCAGAGCCTTCTCGATCAAGCAGTATCCTATTCTGGAGAAAACATCTCCGACGAGGATCTCAAAGAAATCCTGGGCGCCATCAGCCGTGAGGTCTTATTCGATTTCTCGAGTGTCATTCTTGATGAAGAGCCGGATCGTATCTTTCCTTTAGTGGAGAGTGTCATAGAAAAAGGGTATGACCTGAGATTTTTCACCAAAGAACTCATCCAGCATTTCAGGAATCTACTTCTCGTGAAATCGGTCAAGAATCCCAAGGAATTGCTTGCATTGAGTGATGAAGATATAAAGGCTCTCGTGCAGGAAGCAGATAAGTCCTCTGCTGATGATTTTCTCCGCTATCTTGTTGCGCTTCAACAAGGAGAACAGGGACTGAAGTTCTCCTCTTATCCCAGAATCTATCTCGAAGCGATGCTGGTTAAATTGTGCCATTTTAAAAAGATCATCCCGCTAGAAAACATCATTCAAGACATCGAAGCTTTAAAAAAAGAATTCAAAAGGCCTGGTAGCGAGGAAAAGTTGAAGAGCCACGAGTTGCCGGCTCCCCAAAAACAAGAGGTCCGGAAAAAAGAGGTAATCCCAGAAAAAAAGACTGAATCGGCGCCTCCGCCATCAGATGATCCTCCCGGAGAAAAAAAGAGTCGGAAAGTTGAACGCACGCAAAAAGTAAACAATGTCGCATTGAAGGATCCGACGGTCAAAAGCTTCATGGATACGTTTGATGCACAGGTCGTTAGCATCGATCCCATAAAAAAAGGAAAAAAATAAGGAGAGGGAAGATGAAGAGCATGGGCAATATCCAAAAAATGATGAAACAAGCCAAGGAGATGCAGGATAGACTCCAGAGGGAAATGGCTGAGATGAGAGTCGAAGGATCGAGCGGAGGCGGTATGGTGACAGTTATCTTGGATGGGACCAAAAATCTAATCTCTTTGACGATAAATCCTGAGGTCGTCGATAAAGAAGACACAGAAATGCTCCAAGATCTGGTCGTCGCCGCTTTTAACGATGCCAACACAAAGGTCGACGAATCGCTTTCTGAAAAAATGGGAGCTTTTGGAGCGGGCTTGAAGATTCCAGGACTATTCTAATGCTCGATCAGGAACATCCCTTAAATCGACTCATCGAAGAGCTCAAGAAGATTCCCTCTATAGGCGCAAAAACAGCTCAGAGAATTGCGTTCTATATCATCGGAATTACACAAGATGAGGCTGATAGACTGGCAGATGCAATCAAAGAAGCGAAGCATAACATATTTTACTGCTCGGTTTGCAACAGTTTGACCCATATCGATCCCTGCCATTACTGTTCGGATTCCAAAAGAGAACAGGATGTGTTGTGCGTTGTCGAGGAACCTTTCAACATCTCCTCCATCGAAAAAACCGGAATTTTTCGTGGCGTTTACCATGTGCTGCACGGGACACTCTCTCCCTTAAAAGGGATAGGGCCAGATGAATTGAAGACGGATAAATTGATTGAAAGACTAAAAAAGGGACAATTTAAAGAGATAATATTGGCAACGAATCCAACCGCTGAAGGGGAGGCCACAGCCCTATATTTGGTGAGGCTGCTCAAGGATTTTCATGTAAAAATGACGCGACTTGCCATGGGCCTTCCGGTGGGTTCGGATATCGATTTTGCCGATCAAGTAACGATAAAAAAATCGCTGGAGGGAAGGACGGAGCTAACAGAATAGCCAAATCATCATAAAGCTTTTCAGATAACCTGAAATCTCATGGCTGAAGAGGAGTGGGTTCGGATATCTGGAAAAAAGGAGGATTAATGGATAAAGAAACCTTAGAAATCCGTTGGCATGGCCGAGCAGGGCAGGGAGTGGTGACGGCAGCTGTGACCCTTGCCGATGTCATATCTACCGAAGAAGACCTGTATGTGCAGGCTTTCCCAGAGTTTGGAGCAGAGAAACGGGGAGCGCCTATTTTGGCTTTTAATAGAATTTCCAAAAAACCGATTCGTTCGCACAGCCAGGTGTATTATCCGGATATTGTCGTTGTGACCGATCCCTCTTTGCTCGGGATGGTGGATGTCACAAGCGGCGCAAAAGAGGATGCTCTATTTTTGATGAATACGATTTTTGACGTCGATCTCATTCGAAAGAGGCTTTCCTTAGAGGGAAAAAGAATCTATACGTTGGATGCTTATGCCATTGCAGAGAAAGAACTGGGGAGGGCCATCCCCAACGTCCCGATGGTTTCTGCGCTAATAAAAATCACAGGCCTTATGGATCTGGATAAGTTTACCAAAAACATCAGGGGATCGTTGGGAAAAAAATTGAGACCGGAAATCGTGGATAAAAACATGAAAACCATCGAGAGGGCATTCAAGGAGGTTATCGAAGGATGAAAAAAGAAACCTGGAAAGAATTGACCATTGGCACCATCAATTTGGATGCTGGGAATTCAGTGAAGAATTTGACAGGGACATGGCGCTCCGGGCATAAACCGGAGTTCATCGAAGAACATTGTATCCAGTGCTTTTTCTGCTGGCTGTATTGTCCTCACTTCGCCATCCTTGTGGAAGACGAAGAGGTCAAGGGTATCAACTATGACTACTGCACAGGTTGTGGCATATGCGCCGAAGAATGTCCTTCGAAAGAAAAGGCGATCGTGATGGTCAAGGAAGAAGCGAAATTGGCCGGGGGAGGGACAGAATGAGCGTACTAAAAACACTCAACGGCAATCAGACTATAGCTGAAGCGGTCAGACAAGTCGATCCGGATGTGGTGGCTGCCTACCCGATCACGCCTTCCACAGCGATCGTCGAAACCATCGCGAAATTTAAGGCGGATGGATTGATAAGCGGTGAGTTCGTCTGTCCTGAAAGCGAGCACAGCGCTATGAGCGTGTGCATCGGCGCGGCTTCTGCTGGAGGAAGAGTGATGACAGCCACTGCCTCACAAGGATTAGCCCTGATGTGGGAGATGCTTTACATTGCGGCCGGTTTGAGGCTCCCCATCGTGGCGGGTATTGCCAATCGAGCTTTGAGCGCACCGATCAACATCCATGGCGATCACAGCGATACGATGGGAGCAAGGGATACTGGATGGATCCAGATCTACTCTGAAAACTGCCAAGAAGCTTACGATAATTTTATTCAAGCGTTCCGTATAGCCGAGCATTTGGACGTCAGGACACCGGTGCTTGTCGGGCTGGATGGATTCATCATCAGTCACTCGATGGAAGTCGTCCAGGTGGAAGACGATAATTTGGTTAAGGAATTTATTGGGGAATACCAAGCGGTGTATCCTTTGTTGGATACCAGCCGTAAGTTCACGGTCGGCCCCATCGATTTCACCGACTATTACTTCGAACATAAGAGAAACCAGATGGAGGGTATCGAGAATGCCCCTGGAGTTATCCAACAGGTCGGGAAAGAATTCGGTGAAAAGTTCGGACGTTTCTATGGTTTCTTCGAAGAATACAGGATGGAGGACGCGGAAACATGCATCGTTGTGATGAGTTCGGCAGCCGGAACCTGCAAGGATGCCATCGATGAAATGCGCAGCGAGGGGAAAAAGATCGGGCTGTTGAAGCCCCGGATTTTCCGTCCCTTTCCTGATAAACAAATTGCCGAGGCTTTGAAAGGCATGAAAGCCGTCGCTGTGCTGGACCGGTGTGCTTGCCCTGGAGCCTTCGGAGCTCCTCTGTTTACAGAAATCCGGAACGCCCTTTATGATTACGAACAGAGGCCCAAAGTGGTGAATTATGTTTTTGGACTGGGTGGTAGAGACATCATGGTAGAGCATTTCAAAGAAGTGGCTGAAAAGCTGGACAAGATAGCCAAAACAGGGAAGGTCGAAGAGGTTTATGGCTACCTGAATTTGAGGGAATAGGAGGAATAGAAATGGCAAAACTGAAAGATTTAGCTAAGATGGAAGATAAATTGGTGGCAGGCCATGGCATGTGTCTGGGCTGTGGCATCCCTCTGATCTTGAAGATTGTTCTTCGTGCAACAGAAGATCCCCTCATCATCGCCAATGCCACTGGCTGTTGTGAAGTGTGCACGACGATTTTTCCTCGGACTTCTTGGAATGTAACTTGGATTCACAGCGCTTTTGAGAACGCTGCATCCACTATCGCTGGCGTTGAAGCGATGTACAAGTCCTTGAAGAACAAGGGAAAGATCGATAAAGAGAAAAAAATAAAATTTTTAGGTATTGGCGGCGACGGGGGAACATACGACATCGGCCTCCAGGCTCTCTCGGGAACCATGGAAAGAGGGCATGATGTTGTGTATCTCTGTTACGATAACAATGCCTATGCCAACACAGGAGGGCAGAGGTCCTCTGCGACACCTATGGGAGCTTCAGCGACCACATCTCCGGCAGGAACGCAGAGTCCCGGGAAATTGCAGTGGCGCAAGGATCTGACCAAAATCCTGACCGCTCATAACATCCCCTACGTGGCCCAAGCCTGTCCGTCTCGGTGGCAGGATATGTACAACAAAGCGAAAAAGGCCTTCGAAGTCGAAGGCCCGGCTTTTCTGAACATCCTTTGTCTGTGCCCGACTGAATGGAAGTATGATGAATCCAAAGGTGTGGAGCTGGCCAAGATTGCTGTGGACACGTGTGTTTGGCCTCTTTATGAAGTGGAAAACGGCAAATACAAGCTCAATTACAAGCCCAAGGAAAAAAAATCCATCCTGGAGTGGATAAGACCGCAAGGAAGATTTCGTCATCTGTTCAAAGAAGAAAACGCGTGGGTGCTGGAGAAATTCCAGAAAAAAGTGGATGAAGAATGGGAGGAGCTGAACAGGCTTTCCAGTCTCTGAGTTTCTTCTGGTACTTTTTTTGTAGAACTTTCGCGCAGAAACAGGCCACGATACCCATTCAAGAAGTCCTGTATTGCTTCTATTTCTAATATGTGATATATTAGATATCAGCCCAGGCATGATATGGCGAAAAAAGCTATTCTCAACATTAAATCTTTGAAAGAACAGGTTTATGAATATCTCCGTAACCAACTGGGGAAGGGAGAATTGCTTCCTGGTTCATCGATCAATATGGAGGAGACGAGCCAAAAGCTAGGCGTCAGCAGAACGCCCCTCAGGGATGCTCTACTGCAGCTCGAGATGGAAGGATTCGTGTCCATACTTCCACGGCGTGGTGTGGTCGTCAATTCACTCTCGCTTCAAGATATCAGGGATTATTATCAGATTATCGGAGCCCTGGAAAGCGCGGCCCTCATGGAGAACTTCGAAAAAATTAAAGAAACACAGATCCAAAAAATGCATGCCTTCAATGCAGAAATGAAACACGCTATCGATCGAGATGATTTTAACCGATATTATCAAAAAAACCTTCTTTTTCATGATGTTTTTCTTAATCTGTGCGGAAACAAAAGCTTGGTCAAGATCGTGAATACTCTCAAAAGACGGTTATACGATTTTCCTCGGCAACAGGGTTTTGTGAAAAAGTGGGAAATGACGTCCATCGATGAACACCAAGAACTGGTCAGATTGATCGAAGAAGGAAAAAAGGAGCAGGCATCCGATTACATCCGAGATGTCCATTGGTCGTACGATGTGCAGGAGAAATTCTTGAAAAAATATTACAAGCGGGCTGAATCCGCTTCAGAAAAAAAGGATCGGATCGGATGAAGGGCACCATCTTCGATATCAAGCGATACGCCATCCATGACGGTCCTGGAATCCGAACGACTGTATTTTTCAAGGGGTGCACCCTTCGGTGCCAGTGGTGCCACAATCCAGAAGGTATAAAATTCGAACACGAAATCATGTTCCGTTCTTCCCGTTGTGCGGAGGATTGCTGGGATTGTATTCCGTGTTGTCCCAAAAGAGCGATCGAGGAGAAAGGAAAGCTCATTGTGATCGATCATGATAAATGTGATCTTTGCGGGGTCTGCGGAGATGTATGTGCTTATGAAGCTGTCGCCATCGTCGGCCGGGAAGTCACAGTGCCAGAAATCATAGATGAGGTGGAAAAAGACCAGCTTTTTTATGATGAGTCAAGGGGTGGAGTTACTATCTCGGGAGGCGAACCCCTGGCCCAAGGCGATTTTTTACTGGAGTTGCTGGAAGAGTTGAATAAGAGAGATATCCATGCCGCTGTCGACACCTCTGGATGTGTGCCATATGAAATTCTGGATGTTGTCAGCCAAAGGGCCGATCTTATTCTTTATGATTTGAAGGTAATGAATGAAAAAAGACACAGAGTTTTCACTGGAGAGCCCAACGGTCAGATCCTCGAAAATCTTAGAAGATTGAATGAAAAAGGAAACGACATCATCATCAGGATGCCGGTGATAAAAGGCCTGAATGACGACCAGGAAAATATCCAAAGCATGGTGGATTTTCTTCTCCCTCTGAGAAAAACGTGGCAGATCAACCTACTTCCTTTTCACCGGGGTGGAGAGGGAAAATTAGAACGGTTGAATAAAAAAATTCCTCTTGTCGATTTTAAAACTCCAACGGAAAAAAAACTCGAAGAAATCAGGGATAGATTGTCTTCTTATGGATTTAGAGTAAAAATCGGAGGTTAAAAATGAATGAACGCATAAAAAAACTTAGGGAACAGAGTTTGCAGGCGAAACCCTCCATTTCTTCGGAGAGAGCTCTGCTTGTCACAGAATTTTATAAAAGCGATGTAGCGCAAAGAGTTTCGGCGCCTGTGCGGAGAGCTTTAGCCTTCAAGCACATCCTCGAGAACAAGGCCATTTGCATAAACGAAGGAGAACTTATAGTCGGGGAACGAGGACCTTCACCCAAAGCAACGCCGACCTATCCCGAAGTGACAGCTCACAGCTTGAAGGACTTGAGGATTTTAGACACACGGAAAAAAACGTCATTCTCTGTCGACGAGGGAACAAAGGAGCTTTACAAAAACGAGATCATCCCATTTTGGAGAGGGAAGTCCATTCGGGACAGGATATTCGGCGAGATGTCCCAGCAATGGATCAATGCCTATGAAGCAGGGATTTTCACGGAATTTATGGAACAAAGAGCACCCGGGCACACCGTATTGGATGACAAAATCTACAAGAAGGGATTTGTCGATTTTAAAAAAGATATCGAAGATAGCCTGGCAAAGCTGGATTTTTTAAATGATCCTGATGCTTACAAAAAGAGAGAAGAACTCATTGCCATGGACATCTGTGCCGATGCGCTTATCCATTATGCCGAACGCCATGCGGAAGAGGCGAACAAACTTGCTGATAAGGAAAAAGATCCAAAAAGGAAAAAAGAGCTGGAAACGATCGCGAGAGTGTGTTCGCTCGTGCCTGCCAACGCTCCTCGCAATTTCTGGGAAGCTCTTCAGTACTACTGGTTCGTTCACCTCGGCGTGATCATCGAATTCAACACGTGGGATTCCTTTAATCCTGGAAGATTGGACCAGCATCTGTATCCTTTCTTCAAGAAAGAGCGGGAAAATAAGACACTTTCTGAAGAAAGGGCTCGAGAACTCCTTGAGGCCTTTTGGATAAAATTCAACAATCAGCCGGCTCCGCCTAAAGTGGGAGTGACAGCCCAAGAAAGCGGCACATACACAGATTTTGCCCTGATTAACACTGGGGGAGTCAAGTCGGATGGCTCGGATGCGGTGAACGAACTTTCTTATCTTATCCTGGATGTGGTCGAAGAGATGAGAATACTCCAGCCAAGTTCTATGGTTCAGATCAGCAAAAAAAATCCAGACAAGTTTCTGAAAAGGGCGCTCAAGGTTGTGAAAACAGGCTTTGGACAACCGTCGATCTTCAACACAGATGCCATTGTCCAGGAGCTCGTTCGTCAGGGGAAGTCGGTCGAGGATGCGCGGAATGGGGGGACGAGTGGATGTGTGGAAGCCGGAGCCTTCGGGAAAGAGAGCTATATCCTCACCGGATATTTCAACATGCCCAAGGTTCTTGAGATCACCCTGAACAATGGGGTAGATCCCCGGACAGGAAAAACCATCGGTGTTCAAACCGGAAGCCCGGAAAGATTTGCAGACTATGACGAACTGTTCGAAGCATTCAAAAAACAGCTGAAGCATTTTGTCGATATCAAAGTCGCTGGCAATAACATCATCGAGCGTCTGTATGCTGAATATCTTCCCACGCCCTTTCTTTCCCTTTTGATCGATGACTGTATTGCCACTGGGAAAGACTACCATGATGGCGGAGCACGCTATAACACGAACTACATCCAGGGTGTGGGACTCGGTAGCATGACCGATATCCTGACATCGATAAGGTACAATGTGTACGACAAAAAACATGTCAGTATGCGCCGCCTGCTCGCAACTCTGAAGAGCAACTTCGAAGAGGACGAAACTCTGAGGCAGAGATTTCTCAATAAGACCCCCAAATACGGAAACGATGAGGATTATGCTGACGATATCATGAAATCTATTTTTGAAGCCTATTTCGACAGCGTGGACGGAAGGCCCAACACCAAGGGTGGGAATTACCGGATAAACCTTCTGCCGACCACGGTTCATGTCTATTTTGGGAGCGTTATCGGGGCGACAGCCGACGGGAGAAAAGCGGCGGAGCCACTCTCCGAAGGCGTGTCTCCTGTCCAAGGATCGGATAGACTCGGCCCAACCGCAGTATTGAAGTCTGTGGGCAAAATGGATCATGTTCGCACGGGAGGAACCCTTCTCAACCAAAAATTCACTCCACATCTATTGGCTGATGATGAAGGGATCGATAAGCTGTCACATCTAGTCCGGTCTTATTTCAAGATGGATGGCCACCACATTCAATTCAATGTAGTCAGCGCAGATACCCTCCGAGATGCCCAGAAGCACCCAGAAAAATACAGGGATTTGATAGTGAGAGTAGCCGGTTACAGCGATTACTTTTTGGACTTGAGCCTCGATCTGCAGAACGAGATCATCCACAGAACCGAACATCTTTCTTTTTAATTGGGGACAGGATATGTTTTCACTTATTTTATTTTGATTGTCTTCTATTTTTTCCGATAGTTAGTAGGATTCGCCTTTAATTTTGATAAGGATATTCTTTGATATCAAATTAATTAGTGAAAACATATCCTGTCCCCAATTTAAAACCTTGTGTCGTTGGAAGGGATTGGTATATCATTGTATTTACACTTATAAACAAGGAGTGCGAGCATGTTTGATTCGAAGATCTATACCGAGCGCCGCGAGCGGTTGAAAGAACAAGTGGGTTCCGGACTGCTTTTGTTTCTCGGAAACGAAGAAAGCCCGATGAATTATCCGGCTAATCCTTATCATTTCCGCCAGGACAGTTCTTTCCTCTATTTTTTCGGTTTGGATACACCTTCTCTGGCTGCTATCGTGGATGTAGACGAGGACAAAGATGTGATTTTCGGGAATGATGTGGACATTGAAGACATCATCTGGATGGGTCATCTTCCGACAATAAAAGAACGGGCTTCTCTTGTGGGCGTTTCCGAGACTGAACCTCTAGCTCAATTAGAGGATACGATCAAGAAAGCCCAAATAAAGGGAAAAACCATCCATTATCTCCCTCCTTACAGACCTGAGACAGTTCATAAAATCGCACAATTAATAGGGATAGAACATGATTCTGTGAAAAAACTTGCTTCAAAAGAATTCATCAGGGCGGTGGTTGTCCAGAGAAATGTGAAAATACCGGAAGAGATCGCACAAATGGAGCTGGCCCATGAAGTGACATATGACATGTACCTAGCTGCGATGAAGATGGCCAAGCACGGAACGCATGAATACGAAATTGTCGGCGCGATGGAAGGGATCGTCGGAGGGTCCGATTGCCATGTAGCTTTTCCCATCATCCTCACCAAAAATGGACAAATCCTTCATAATCATTTCCATGGGAACAAACTGGAAGAGGGGAATCTTCTTGTGATGGATGCCGGCTCAGACTCACCTATGAATTACGCCTCGGATATCACCCGGACCGTTCCGGTCGGAGGCAAGTTCACGGAAAAACAGAGACAGATCTATGAAATCGTGCTGCTATCTCAGGAAACGGCCATCCAGAACATCAAGCCCAATATTATGTTCAAAGACATCCATCTCCAATCTGCTTCGGTTATAGCTTCAGGACTGAAAGAAATCGGATTGATGAAAGGAGACATGGATGCAGCCGTCCAAGCGGGCGCCCATGCCCTGTTCTTTCCTCATGGATTGGGACACATGATCGGCCTGGATGTGCATGACATGGAGGATCTAGGCGAAGATTTTGTGGGGTATGACCACACGGTCCAGCGAAGCTCACAATTTGGACTTGCCTATCTGCGCCTAGCCAAAAAACTGGAACCCGGCTATGTGCTCACGGTCGAGCCTGGGATTTATTTCATTCCGGCTTTGATCGACCAGTGGTCTGCCCAAAATAAATTTGCGGATTTCATCGATTACCAAAAGGTCGAAGATTACAGGGATTTCGGAGGCATCCGGATTGAGGATGATGTTCTTGTGACAGAAGAAGGGAGCAAGATTTTAGGAAAGCACATTCCTAAAACGGTGGAGGAAGTAGAGAAAATCACGGCAACTGGGTAGGCCCGACTGTTATCGAAACCGTCGTTTTCGGGTTCAAAACTTCGCTGATAAATGCGTTGAATTCCTCGAGAGTCGTGGCATCGATTTCTACCAGAAGCCTGTTCAAGAAATCAAATCCCAAACCTGAGGCTTCCAGGAAAGCAAGATTATAGGTTTTGTCATCCTTTGTCTCGTTCTCTCTTATGGCCATGCCTTTGGCGTAGATCTTGGCTATGCTGAGCTCTTCGTTAGAGATCCCGGTCTGATAAAGATCTTCGATCGTTTTCTTCAATTCTTCTATGGCGGAATCCTTCTTGGATTGATCCGTCTCAAGATAGGCTTCGAGCATGCCTCTATCCTTCAACAGGAATGCTCTTGAATTGACGATGTAGGCGAGCTTTTTTTCGGTCCTCAATGACCAGAGTTTTGAGTTCATCCCTTTGCCCAAAAGATTTTGGAGCATCATCGAGAGCACATAGTTTCTTTCAGATATTTTGGGGAGTGGAAAAGCCATGTAAACCAAGATCTGTTGAGTTTCTTTTTCAAGGGTGATGCTTTTTTCCTCGATCGGTGAAAAAGAGGGACGATCGACTTCTTTAGGTTTCCCCTCGGGAAATTCTTCGAAGTAGGGTTGCATGATGCTCAGCACTTTATCCTTTTCCATATTGGTCGAAACGATGACGATCATGTTTCCAGCTTTGACATATCTATTGAAATAATCCTCCACATCCCTCTTTTTGATATTTTTCAAAGATTCTTCTGTCCCATAGGCATCGCTGGCGTATGGACTGCCTGAAAAAAAAACATTCATTGCAGCCGCATGAGCAAGATTTATCGGGTCGTCTTCTTGAAGCTTTCTGTAGTGGTTCATGAGCTCCTTTGTTCTGTCGATTCGCAATCCTGAAATCAAAGGATCCTTCAGGATTTGAGTGCTTAGCATTATGGCCTCTTCGAGATTTTCTGAGAGACAGGAAATCTTTAAGATGGAGAAATCTTCTTGTGAGAAAAAAGTTCGGTTTGTGGCCTGATTCATCAAGCGTTGCAGTTGTTGTTGGTCGGGCAGGTCAAGGCAAAGCCGCGTGGTCAGGAAAGCCACTCCTCCCTTTCCATCGACTTCTCCTCGTCTTCCCCCCTGGATCAGGATTTGTGTCACCGTTGTCGGAGAGGCATCGTCTTTCTGGTAAATGAAAGTCATGCCGTTGGAAAAGATTTCCTTTTCTGGCTTGTTTTTTAAGAGAGTGCCTGTCGATGCCTCAAGAACGAGAACGCAGAGGGCACAGAGAAGGAACAATCCCCATGTTCTCGATATAAGTCTTGGCGATGACATGGGTGTTGGCCTCATTTTTTTTTCTTCTTGGGTTTGATGGATATGATGACGTATCCGTTTTTGCTGAGATAATCACCCGCAGCCTTTCTTAAATCGGTAGCTGTTATTCTCTCTATATTTTCAATATAGGGGCCGCGGTTTGTCCTTCCTTTGCTCCGGAGTGAATGAGTTGCCATTCCCAGAGCGAGATTCAATCCATTTTCTTGGGATTGATGAAACCGAAATTTGATCTGATTTTTTGCACTTTCTAGATAGTCGAGTGCATAAAATTGGGAATCGCCCGAATAATCGGTTTTGGAGTAGTTGAGCTTTCTTGTACCTTTCAGAAATTTGATGGCCTCTCTTTTTGCAGCCTGGATTTTGCCGGGATCCAGCGTCAAGTAGATGGTTATGACTCCTCCGTAGGTGTAGGATCCATATCCCATGGTAATGGTTTCCACGAGTTCTCTTCTTCCCCTCAAGGGTTGGTTCAACAAAGGGATTACGCCTCGTCCGAGAACCTCGGTCAGAACATCCACAGTGTATTGATCTTTTTCGTTGTAACCCGGCCCCATTGTGCCTATGACAAGATACCCGCTATTCACATCCATCTCATGTTCTATCTCGATGTCTTTTTCGATCGGGATGGCCATATCGAATTTTTGAGGAGTGAATCCTTTATTTTCCAGTTGTCCGAACTTGGCCCCGATTTTCTCCTTCATTTCTTCTATGTCAAAATCGCCCACGATAGCCAATGCGCAGTTAGCCGGAACGAAATATTTTTGGTGGAATTCTAGGATATCCTCTACGGAAGCCGCTTCGATGATCTCTTCTTTCCCATAGATCGGTTTTTGGTATGGATGATTCTGGAAAAGATTCTGATAAACGAGTGACGTGGCATATTTGAGTGGATCATCTTTTATCTGAGTCAACTCTTCCAAGATGATTTGTTTTTCCTTATCCAGCTCTTCTTGAGTGAGCTTCATCTGAAACAGTATTTCCTTTTGATTCTCCAAGGCAAAATCAATGAATTCAGAAGGGAGGGACAACTCGAAGGTTGCGAGATCGCGCCCTGTGTGGGCATTGAAATAAGCGCCATGGGCCCTTATATCCTGGCCGATCTCTTCGCCAGACCGCATTTCTGTCCCACGAAACAGGATGGAGTGCTCGAGGATATGCACGAGTCCACTGGTTTGATCCGATTCATTCTTTGTCCCGAGATCAAAGGCAAATACAAAATCGAGCAAAGGGATAGAGTGTCTTTCATACAGAAGAACCCTCATACCGTTTTCAAGCCCATAATCCTCGAATCGGGTATTGCCTGATTCTTGGCCAATGTCGAGCGCAGGTACAAATAGAATACTGACAAGAACAAGGACAGAAAACTTGCTGCGGAAAATTTTCAAGCTACCACCTCGATATAGTTTTTTTCGAAGAGATCGAGATCCGTGTTATTCCCCATTACCAATAGGGTATCACCTGTCTCCAATTTCATAGCAGGTGAAGGATTGAAAACTATTTCTTGACCAGGTTTTTTTACAGCCACCACGATAACATTCGCTCTTCGTCGAATGTCACATTCAGCCAAGGTGCGGTCCATAATTTTTGCATTCTTGTGAATAGTGAGCTCTTCCATCAAGAGAGACAATTCGCTGCGACGGATGATCAAGTCTAAAAAATCGACCAGAGTAGGGCGGATAATTCCTTGTGCGATTTTCAATCCGCCTTCCTTATAAGGACTAACCACTTTATTGGCGCCGATTTGGAGGATCTTTCTTTCGGCGTCATCTCCCAAAGCTTTTGACGAGACGAAAAGAGAAGGATTGATCATCTTTACGGTCATGACAAGATAAAGGTTGTCCGCATCTGTGGCGAGAAGAGCAGCCAGAGCTTTTGCTCTTTTTATTCCTGCAAGTATCAAGGCATCTTCATGAGTGGCATCTCCTTCGATGTACAGACAATCCCGTTTGTTTCTGAGTTCGGCAAGACCTTTCTCGCTGTTATCGATCACCACGTATGGGAGATTTTCTTCTTCCAGCTTTTCCCTGACAGTATTCCCCATACGACCATGTCCACAGATGATGAAGTGGTCTTTGAGTTTTTGTATCTTTTTTTCCATCCTTTTTCTCCGCCAGATTTTGTTGATGGTTCCTTCATACATGATTTCAGCCAGTTTTGAGAAGGCGTACATGACCGATCCGACTCCGCCCAAGATGATAAAGATGGTGAATATTTGGCCCAGCTTGCTAAGAGGAGTGACTTCACGAAATCCAACGGTAAAAACCGTGATAATGGTCATATACAGGGAATCGAGGAGAGAAACGGTTTCGATAACGTGGTATCCAATCGTACCGATCAACAACAGGGCTAGAAACAAAATAATCGGTCTTCGCATGCTCAAATCCATCTTACAATATGCCCCTTCCCTTAGCAAGCGATCCGGATCCTAATAGGCTTATTGGTATGGCTGCAGCGATATTGAAGATTTAAAAATCTGCATGAGAGCGAACCCATACCTAAAAGCCGTATTTGAAGTTTTAGGCTGCGTGGGTTATCATCCTTTTAAAGATCTAATTATGAGGAAGAGACCATGAGTAAGCACCGTAAAGAAAAAATATTGGTCGTCGACGATGAAGAAACCATCAGAAAATCCCTGAAGATGATTCTTGAATACGAAGGATATGAATTTTATGAGGCTGCAGACGGGGAACAGGCTTTGAATGCCATCGAAGAAACCGTGGGCCTGGATCTGGTACTCCTGGATGTCATGCTTCCGGGAATGAGCGGGCTGGAGGTTTTGGGCGAGCTGGACAAAAAGCCATATTCGCCAGAAGTGATCATGATATCCGGACACGGTACAGTCCAGACAGCGGTGGAGGCGACGAAGCTGGGAGCGTTCGATTTTTTGGAAAAGCCCCTCCACAGGGAAAGAGTTTTGATCAGCATTAGAAATGCCTTGAATCAAACAAAACTGATAAACGAATGCAAAGACCTGCGGAAAAAAGCGGATAAAAAGTATGAGCTCATCGGTAATCATCCCTCGATGAAGCAACTGTGGAATGAAATATTGAAGATTGCGCCCACCAATGCGACGATCCTGATCTATGGGGAGAGCGGAACAGGAAAGGAGCTGATAGCTCGCGCTATTCACAATAACAGCCTTCGGGCGAAAGACACCTTCATCCAGGTCAACTGCGCGGCTATTCCTGAGGAATTGATCGAGAGCGAACTTTTCGGACATGTGAAAGGTGCATTCACAGGGGCGACGGAAAAAAAATTAGGCAAATTCGAACTGGCAGACGGCGGAACGATTTTTTTGGATGAAGTGGGGGACATGAGTCTCAAAACACAAGCGAAAGTGTTGCGTGTTCTGGAAGAAGGAGAAGTACAGAAAGTCGGATCGAGCAAAATCGGCAAAGTGGATGTCCGGGTGATCGCTGCGACGAACAAAGATCTTCAAAAAGAGATCCAGGAGAATAATTTTAGAGAAGATCTGTATTTCCGTTTGAATGTGGTGCCTCTTTATTCCCCTGCGCTTCGAGATAAAAAGGAAGATATTCCCATTCTGATCGAGTATTTTAGCCAGCTCATTACCGCGGAAAACAACTTCAAACAAAAGAAATTCTCCGGGGACGCAGTTCAGGCGCTGATGAAGTTTCCTTGGAAGGGGAATATTCGCGAACTGAAGAATGTGATCGAACGATTGATCATTTCCACCGATGGAAACACGATCGAGAAAAAACATCTCCCCGAGGAAATCCGCGGCGAGATGCGTATCTATCTTCCCGATGCCAAAGGTATAAAAAGCCTCAAAGAATTCAGGGATTTGGCTGAAAAAGAGTTCATCCTTTCCAAGCTCAAGGAAAACAGTTGGAATATATCTCAAACCGCCAAGGCGATCGATACTCCCCGAAGCAACCTGTATAAAAAGTTGGAACAATATGGTATAAAAATAAAGGCTGGGGTAGGTGAGGTGGTTGCTTCTTCTTCGCCGCAAAGCCGAGAAGGGGAGGAAAGTCCGAACTCCGAAGGGCAGGATGGTCGTTAACAGCGACTCCGAGCGATCGGGGGAAAGTGCCACAGAAAACATACCGCCCTGTAAGATAGGTTTGCCCTTCTTATGGAGCAAGGGTGAAAAGGTGAGGTAAGAGCTCACCGTTCTGGTGGTGACATCAGGAGCATGGTAAACCCCATCCGGAGCAAGACCGAATTGGCCCCGGTTGAAACGGCCCGTTTCGAGGGGCGGGTTGGTCGCTTAGACAAATAACCACCCCCGCTTTCAGCGGGAACAGAATTCGGCTTACGTCCTGCCCCAGCCGCCACCCCTCAACCGGCAACCCACCGCCGACCCACCCCGCCGCCAACCCACCCCACCCATACATTAAGGATGGGGGAGGAATTGATTCAGGATGCTTTTCGGATTATTCCCTTCGCAATATCCGGGAAAACCAGCTTATGCAGTGGCTTTGTGAGATACCAGTACAGCCTTCCCCAAAGTCCTTTCGGATAAAAGTGCGCCGTCTGGAGAAGCGTTGAGCCTTCGACCACGAATTCTAGCCAGGCCGTCCCGGGTACCTTCATTTGATTGACCAGCAGAAGCCGTTTGTTCGGCTTTATGTCGACGACTTTCCAGAAATCTAAACTGTCGCCGATGCGGAGCTCGTCAGGATCTCTCCGTCCCCGGCTCAAACCCGGCCCTCCGAGGATCTGGTCTGTCAATCCTCTCAGGCGCCACAACCAATCATACCTGAACCATCCTGCCTCTCCTCCGATAGATTTTACGGAATCAAAAATCTTTTCTGCCGGGATGTCATTGAAGTCGACCTGGCATTTTTCCCTTAAAATAGCTGATTCGATCCGGTCCTTCCCCGTGATGTCGCACTGTTCCTCTGAGCTGCTGTCACACCACCGGCTGATGACCTGCTTTGCGACAATTTCCTCCACCGCATTTGCGAAGGCTTCCTCGTAAGGCAATGGGTGAATGCGAGGAAAATACTTTTTGGCATTTTCATTTTGGGCGATTGTCTCTGATTTCAAGCCATGAATCAAAGATCTGGCCACCGGAAAGGGGACTGGAGTCATCAACATCAACCAGTAGGAAGAGAGCCAGGGTGTCAATACGGGGACAGGTATCAGCTTTCTTTTCAGGTCCATCGTTTCCGCAGCCCGAAGGAGCATCTTCTTGAAACTCATTTGATCCGAACCGATGTCGATGATCAGGCTCTCTTTTGCGGCCACATCCCTTGCCCGGCTAAGATATTCCAAGACATCCTCGACGCCAATGGGCTGCGTTTTTGTGTGAACCCACTTTGGAGTGATCAAAATTGGAAGTTTTTGGACAAGGTTCCGGATGATTTCGAAACTGGCGCTCCCGGATCCTATAATAACGCCTGCTCTAAACCAGAGGGTCTGAACGCGATCCGGTCTGGAACTCAATATTTCACCGGTTTCGAGGCGGCTCCTGAGATGTTTGCTGGCTGTTTCCTTTGTTCCCAGCCCCCCGAGATAAATGATCCGTTTCACCCGATTTTCCGCGCATGCATCCAGAAAATTTTGTGCGCTCGAGCGGTCCAGCTTTTCGAAGTCGGTTTTTGCACCCATGGAGTGCACCAGATAGTAGGCGACCTCTATGTCTTTAAGAGCATCGCGAAGTGACTCACGGTCCAGGGTGTTTCCCTCGAGTATCTCTACTTGATCCCTGAATTTATCCCTGACTTTTTTGGCATTTCTGACAAAAAGCCTCAGGCGGACATTGTCATCCTCCAGGAGTCTTTCCTTGAGTCTTCGTCCTATGTATCCGGTGGCTCCGGTTAAAAGAATGTTCATGAAATCGATCGTTTAGAATGATATTCTCAAGCCGGCACAAAAAAAGTGAATAAGCGAAAAATTGTAGACTTCTTCCACGTCGGCTCCCCCTTCGATGATTCTGTAGCCTGCTCTGAATTGGACTTTTTCATTCAGGCTGTATTGCAGTGCCAGCAGAATGTCTTCCGCTCTGCCTTGAGCAGCGGCTGCTGCATCGCCTTCAAGAAGGAGCCCCCAGTCTTTGTGGAACTGCCACATGATTCTGAAATTGAGCAGGGGCACGAATCCGACGTTTGTTTTTTCTGAACTTTTGCCGTTTCCTTTCACTTTTACAACTGCGTCTCGTATCTTGGCTGTGAATCCGATTCCCACTTGCCATTTCGGCTTGCGGACAAGGTCGTAACGGTAAGTCAACCTGTAAGAATTGAAAGTGTACCGGGCATTGAGGGGAGTATTTGCCGGGAATGTTTCCTCGAAGAACACGACTTCTTTGTCGACTTGTCCTGCTGCTTTGAGTGTGAGAGGGGCGGCAAAAACGGAAATAGTATGCCTGGATTTCCAGTGGTATCCGAAGCGGATCCGGAAAAAATACCCAGAATCTGTCTTTAAGTCATCGGTCAACGAAAAGCGCGTCCCCGTATCTCTCGGAATTTGCACATCGTTGTAGCTGCTGGTGACCAAGCCGTTTTCAAAATCCAAAAACCACTGGGCAGACATATTCGAATAAAATCCCAGTATCGAGATAATCGAAAATAAAGAAATAAACAATAATTTTTTCACTCAAAAAATCTCCTAATCACTCATTATAAAGGAATTCCCCTAAAATAATAAGCAATCTTAAAATGAAAAAAAATGTTTGTGCAGAGGAATTTGGGATGAGGCAAGATCGCCCTAGAAAAGGGGCAACGAGGTTACAGCTTGTCTGATCAATAGCAGGATATTCCCTGGGAAGATACCGAGCTGGAGAACTCCGTACAGGCAGAGAAAAAGAGCCAAGAAGAGCGATGGATTGTCGATATGGATGTCCACCTCGTAGGAAGGCTCTTTCATGTACATATAGATGATGATGCGCAGATAGTAGAAAACCGAGACCAGGCTGGCCAATACACCGATGATAACGAGGGATATGAGCCCTTGCCTTACAGCAGCCGAGAAAACATAAAACTTGGCCAGGAATCCACCGGTGGGAGGAAATCCAGCCAACGAGATCAAAAATACGGCAAAGGTAGCTCCGATCCACGGATATCTGAATCCGATGCCTTTGTAATCCTCCAGCTCCAGATACTCATGATCCCGTTTCCCTAAAGAGATGACTGCAGCAAAAGCTCCGATGTTCATGAATAGATATGCAGTCAGGTAAAAAACCAGGCTCTGTGTGTCCCTCGCGAGAATGGCGACCATCAAGTAACCGGCATGGGCGATACTGGAATAGGCGAGGATCCTTTTGACGTTGGTCTGTCTGAGAGCGATCAGGTTCCCTCCGATCATCGTGATCGCCGCGATAAACCAGAGTAATCCAAACATCAACTTCGACTCGAGGGCGTCTTGGAAATAGGGTGCGAAAATCCTGAGCAGAACGATAAATCCCACAGCTTTGGGACCGACAGAGAAAAAGGCCGTGATCGGCGTGGGTGCGCCTTGATACACATCAGGTGTCCACATATGGAAGGGGATAACGGCCACTTTGAATCCGAATCCGACGACGATAAGTCCCAACCCCACAAGTCCTAGAGTGCTTGCAGAAGAACCGGATTGCAATCCCTCGACGACTGATGGGATGGCTGTGGCTTGAGTTGCGCCGTATAAAAAAGCGATTCCCAAGACGAGAAAAGCCGATGCAAAGCTTCCTAGCAAGAAGTATTTGACAGCGGCTTCGTTGGATTTTTCGTCCTGCCGGCGCAATCCAGCAAGAGCATAACTGCTGAGAGAGAGCACTTCAAGGCCTAAGAAGATCACGATCAGGTCAGCAGAAGAGACCATGATGATCATTCCAGACAGAGCGAACAACAGGAGCGCGTAGTATTCGCCGTAGTTGGCGTTCTGGAGTGTGAGGTATTTCATTGAAATGAGGACCACGAGAAAAGTAGCCACGATCAGGATAATGATGATGAAGAGGACGATGTTGTTTAGAGACAGACTCCCATCGAAGTAAGAATAGCTTTTATTCCAAAACTTCACACATGCTGCCGCACTGGCGATCAAGAAGAGAAGGGAGATGTATGCGAGATAGCTGCGATCTTCTCTTTTGAAAAACACTTCAAGAATCATTACCAACAGGGAAGCTGCAACGATAATCAAAAGCGGTAGCAATGTGTAGATGGTATTCATTGCGATCCTTTATCCTCTTTTGCAGTGGTATCCGTTTCTTTTACCTTTTCTGTCATGATAAAAGCGGGAGCTTTTATTCCCTCCTTACTGGCTTCTGTGAAAATCGCCTCTTTCCGGTTGACCTGATTCAATAGATTGGAAATAGAAACATCCATTTTTCGCAAAAAAGTCTGTGGATAGATTCCCATCCAGAACATCATGACCACGATGGGAGTCAGATAGATGATTTCCCTGAGATTCAAGTCTTTGAACGAGCGCACTTTGTCGTTGGTTATCGGGCCCTGCATCACTCTCTGGAACATCCAGAGCAAATATCCGGCTGCCAGGATGACGGTTGTGACGCCCAAGATGGCCAAGAGTTTGTTGGCCTTGAAAACGCCGAACAGGCAGAGGATCTCACCGACAAAACCGTTGAGTCCGGGCAGCCCCACTGAAGAGAGCATGCAGATCATGAAAAAGGCCGAAAAGACCGGCATTTGTTTACTGACACCGCCGAAATCTTTGATCATCCGTGTGTGTGATCTCTCGTAAAGAATGCCCACACATAAAAACAGAGCGCCCGTGCTCAGTCCATGGTTGAGCATCTGATAAATGCCGCCCTGGATCCCTTCCATGTTGAGAGCGAAAATGGCCAACATGATGAGCCCCATGTGACTCACGCTGGAGTAGGCGACAAGGGATTTGACATCCTTTTGGATAAGGGCCATCAGTCCCCCGTAGATGATGCCTATGACACACAGAATGCCGAGTAAGGGAAGAAATTTTTTCAGGGCGTCTGGAAACATCGGCATGGCAAACCGAAGAAAACCATAAGTCCCCATCTTTAGGAGGACGGCTGCCAGCACGACAGACCCGGCCGTAGGGGCCTCTACGTGGGCATCGGGCAGCCATGTGTGGAATGGAAACATCGGCACTTTGATCGCGAATGCAAGGCCAAAAGCAAGGAACAGCCATACCTGGACGCTCGGATTGAGGATCATGCGGTAATAATCGAAAATATTGAGGGAGTATGTGCCTGTGGCTTTGTAAAAAAGGTTGTACATGTAAAAGATAGCCACCAGCATCAAAAGGCTTCCGAACATGGTGAACAGAACGAATTTCACGGTGGCATAGATCTTTCGTTTTCCGCCCCATATCCCGATGAGAAAATACATGGGAATAAGCATGGCTTCCCAAAACACGTAAAACAGGAAAAGATTCAGGGACACAAAAACGCCGATAATGCCTGTCTGGAGCAGGAACATGAAGATCAAGTATTCTTTGACCCTCTTCTGGATGTAAGTCCAGGAGGAAAGGACCACGATCGGCATCAGGAATGTGGTTAAAAGTATCAGGTATAAGCTTATGCCGTCTATGCCGATGTGATAATTGATGCCTCCTCCGATCCATGCCGCTTTTTCAACGAATTGAGGATCGGGTGTTTGGGCATTGAAGTTAAAATACAGAAAGAGCGACGCGATGAATGTGGCGATCGAAATGATCAAAGCCAGGTAGCGGAGCAGGTTTTCTTTATCGCGGTTGATGAAGATAAAAAGCAAGGCTCCGGCTGCAGGAAGAAACGTGACGATGCTTAAGATTGGTATTTCCATTTTTAAAACAACAAAAATCCTAATAAGAGAATCGCGCCCAATAGGAAAATCAGGGCATAATCTTTGATAAATCCAGTCTGAAAATAACTCAAAATTTTACCGAAGAAATTGGTCGTCTTTGCAGAACCGTTGACGATCCCGTCGATGACTTTGAGGTCGAAATGATCGTATACGATCTCAGACCCCTTTATGGTGGAGTTCACCAACGCTGTGTTGACGATTTCATCCACGTAGTATTTGTTATACAGAAGTTTATACAGTTTAGGAAATCGAGCGACAAGGTTGTGCGGGATCTTGGGATTCTTGATGTAAAATACCCAAGCTACAAAAATCCCTGTCACCGCCACGCCAACCGAGATCAAGATGAGCAGCCATTCCATTCCCAAGCTCAGGTGGGCTTCATGAGCGCCGTGGATAACAGGCTCCAAGAAGCGGCCAAAAAAGTTCACGTCTTTTCCGACAACCACAGGAAGACCGACATAACCGGCAACGACCGAGAAAAAGGCTAAGAGAACGAGGGGGATAGTCATAGAAGAAGGAGACTCATGCAGGTGTTCTTTTGCATGGGAAGTGAGTCGTTCTTGGCCGAAAAAGGTAAGGAATATCAAGCGGAACATGTAAAAGGCGGTTAAAACCGCTCCAAAAATGCCCAGAGCCCATACGAAATACTGGCCGTTGGCATAAGCGCTGGTTAAAATCGCATCCTTGGAAAAGAATCCGGATAAGAAAGGAATCCCCGCAATCGCAATGGCGCCGATCAGGAAAGTGGGGTAGGTGAGGGGAAGATATTTCCGCAGCCCCCCCATCTTTTGCATGTTCAACTCCCCGGAAAGGGCGTGCATCACGCTCCCTGCAGCCAAAAACAAGAGGCTTTTGAAAAATGCATGTGTGTAGAGGTGAAACATGCCGGCTGCATAGGCACCAACTCCGCATCCGATAAACATATATCCGATCTGGGATATGGTCGAATAAGCCAACACCCTTTTTATATCGTTCTGTGTCAGTGCCATGGTTGCAGCAAAAACCGCTGTCACGGCACCGATGATGGCAACGACAGAATTAGCCGAACCCGAGAATGTGAACAGGACGTTCATCCGGGCCACCATGTAGACACCGGCCGTGACCATGGTGGCCGCGTGAATGAGGGCGCTCACAGGTGTCGGACCTTCCATAGCATCGGGAAGCCATATGTACAAGGGTATCTGCGCTGATTTTCCCGTGGCTCCGACAAAAAGGAGGATAGCGATCAGGGTAGCCAACCCTTGGGTGATCACGCCGCCTCCGATAGCGGCATTGATAACGCTGAACTCGCCGCTTCCAATATTAACAAATATGAAGAATATGCCGAGGAGAAAAGCTGCGTCCCCGATCCTGTTGACGATAAAGGCCTTTTTACCGGCATTGGCGGCCGAATGTTTATCGAACCAAAATCCGATCAACAAGTAGGAACAGAGCCCGACCCCTTCCCATCCGACGAACATCACCACAAGGTTTGAACCCATAACCAGGATGAGCATGGCGAATGTGAAAAGGTTTAAATAGGTGAAATAGCGTGTGTATCCCTCATCCTCTGCCATATAACCGACCGAATACACATGGATGAGAAATCCCACACCGGTCACCACTAGAGTCATGATCGAGGAAAGAGGGTCCAGTTGGAGGGCAAGGTCAGCATGGAAGCTACCGGCATGTATCCAGGCGAACAGGTTTTTTATGATGGGAAGATGCTCATGGCTGGTCTGGAGCAAACCGGCAAAAGAAATGACGGAGATGGCAAATGAGGCAAAAACAGCAAAGCAAGCCTGGAATGATACATATTTTTTCGGGAGTTTCTGCCCGAACAGGACCAGTATGAGTGTGCTCAAGGCGGGGATAAACGGAATCAGCCAGAAATAATCGGTCATTTTATCCTTTCATCGAGTTTATGTCTTCGGTTCTTATGGACTTTTTTTGCCGGTATATCAAAAGAATGATAGCCAAACCTACGGCTGCTTCAGCCGCAGCCACGGTGATAACGAAAAAGACGATGATCTGCCCATCCAGAGATGTGAAAGACTTGGCGAACGTAAGAAAAGCCAAGTTGGCCGCATTGAACATGATCTCGATCGACATAAACTGGGTGATCAGATCGCGTTTTATGAAAAAGGCGATTGCACCCAGGGCGAAAAGGATGATGCTTAGGATCAAAAAATAGTTTAGCGGAATCATTCAGTGTCTCTCTTTTTAACCAGAACGATCGCCCCCACCAGGGCAGCGATGATCAATATCGACGTGATCTCGAATGGATACAGATATTTGGTGAAAAGAAGCCGGCCGAGGTCTGTCGGGTTGCCCAGGGTTTCGGATGCCACAGAGCTGATCGGTTCAAGAGCGCCTTTTGTTGTCAGCACGAGCTCCACGATCAGTACGATAGCGACAACGACCGCAAAAACCTTTGTCCATCTCTTTTTTTCAGGCTCCATTCCTTTTCTCAGGTTGATCATCATGACAACGAAGATAAAAAGGATCATGATGGCCCCGGCGTAGATGATGATCTGGACTGCAGCGATGAACGGGGCCTCGAGAAGGGCGAACAGGCCACCCATACACACAAAAGCAAGGATCAAAAAAAGAGCATTGTACGCTTGGTCTTTGGATATGATCATTCCCAAGACTGATGCTATGCTGACGATTGCGAGTAGAAAAAATAAGAATTGGGCCATTTTTTAAGTCCCTAATTATATTTTTTGCTATCCTGTAATGTCAAGGTTTTTTTGCTTTTACAGTGTATGAATTTTTTATGGGAGAAAACGGGCTTAATTTCGATAGGATGGGGATAATTTTTACAATTGTTTTGACAAAAAAAAACAGAGTGTTATAATAATCGTCGGTACTGCGGGGTAGAGCAGTCTGGTAGCTCGTCGGGCTCATAACCCGGAGGTCGCTGGTTCAAATCCAGCCCCCGCTACCAATTCATTTTCAACCACTTACGCAAAAATCCACTCCCAAAGGGCCCATAACCCGTTCATTAGCCCCCCATATAGGAGGGAAATATGACTACTACTTTGAAAGGGATAGTGTCTGCCTTTCTGTCCACTAGGAGGCTAAGAAACCTGAGCCCCAATACAATCACCTTTTACAGCCAGCATCTCAACAAGTTCCAGGCGTTTATGGAGTCAGACTATCCTGATGTATCTCTGGAGCAGATTGACCACACTATTTTGAGGGAGTATGTTTCAGGACTTAAAGAGAATCATTCAGCGGGAGGAGTAAACCACCATATCAAAGTACTGAAGATTCTCTTTAAATTCATGGTAGAGGAAGGAATTATTAATGAGAATCCTTCTAAAAAGGTTTCAAGGATCAAGACTAACCAAACTGCCATTGCTACTTTCTCTAATGAACAAATCATGGAAATGTTGAAAGTTACAAAGTATCAAATGGATTTCCCAGGAATCAGAAATTACGCACTAATCACTTTGTTATATGACACCGGTTGTAGGATATCGGAATTATTAGAGCTTAAAATTGATGATATTCAGCCTTCAGAAAATCCTTGGGCATAGAACTCTTGATATGGTCAGGAATTACGTGAATATCACATTCAAGGATATACAATCACAGCACAGTAAATTTAGCCCAGGCGTTAGTCTTTATGATTAAGAACAGGGCAGGTTCATTGCCAGAAAATACTAACATTTTCAGTGGACCATTTTTGCGGGAGGAGGTCCGTTGTGTTAGAAGAATTTAGAACTCATTTTTATAATTATCGCATAGGAATTGCTATGAATCAAATTGATATAAAAACCAATGTAGTGCACTTCTTTTCAAAGCTCGTTAGATTTGACTTAAGTTAGGATATATGCGAAAATAAATCAAAATGGTATTGAAATTCATTTAAACCGCCTTTAATCCCTCCCTTAAACTCTTTTCTGGGTATTATCCTTCTGGGGGAAATCCTATAAAAGGGTGTCAAGGTTTATTTAAATATAACAAAAGCAATATTTTTTTGGAGATATAAGATGTTGCCCTTAAAAAAAATACTATTACCTGCTGTTTTTAGCGGGCCTTCTTATGAAGCACTTAAAATCGCAAAGGAAATGGCAATGCATTTTTCATCCGAGTTATTTTTTATCCATGTCATTCCCCCTCTTCCTCCGTTTGCTCCTCCGCCAAAGGATAAGCCCAGCTTTAACATCACGGCATATGTTAAAAATCTCCACTCATCTGCAGAAAAATCGCTTCAAGAAGTGATTGATAAAATAATTGGGAATAAACTGAAGGCACATATTTCAGTCGCTCATGGGGATGTGGCTGAAAAAATTGCTCGACATGCGCATAAGAAAAATATTGATCTCATCATCATAGCTAGCCATGGAACGACTGGTTGGAAAAAAACTTTCCTTGGATCAGTTACCGAAAAACTCATACGCATTTCTATAGTTCCTACATTAATTATTTGTAAGCCTTTAGAAAAGAATAAGCATAAATGAAAAAGAAATTCACTCCTGAACAAGTTAAAAATGGCAAGGTGGTTTATACGTTCGAGGCTTTCTTGAGTGACTTGTGGGAAGATGTCAAATCCACTTTGTCCAAAGAATATTCTAAGAAAATGTCAGTTAAGGAACAGCAAGACGGAAAGCATGAAGAAATCATAAGAGACGTATTTAATTTTGTGTATGAACTCTGTTATCTGGCAGCAATGAATCATCCAGAATTGAAATTGATGCTTGAAAAAGTTGATACTGAAAACAGGGATATCGTGCAAAAGACCTTAATATCCAATAAGGAAAATATTGCTTTATTGCACGCAATTTTTATGAGAAGAATTGCTAATAGACTTGAACAGGGCTTAACGAAACGGCAGGCTGTGAAAGCGACCATAGAAGAAAGCAAAAGCGTTTTTACAAATTGGATGAATTGAGGAACCAGTCTACAAATGGGAAAAAATCACACACAACTAATTAAGTCATTTTTTGACAGTTCAAATTTTGATGCAAATTTTAAGGACTTTATTGATTCTTTAAATGGAAAACAAAAATATTCACGACGTAGAAAAAGTGAGATCTCTGAAAATGAGGGTGTTTTTCGGATTGAGGATTTAAAGCACACGGCAGATCCTGTTAAGCTGTATTTAAGAGAGACGGGAAAAACTCCACTCCTGACCCGGTCTGGTGAAGTCGTCATAGCAAAACGGATAGAAAGGAGTAAAAAAAACATAATCAAAGCCCTTGCCAAGTCTAGCTTTTTGCTGAAAAAGATTTATAAAGTCGGTGATGATGCAAAAGAAAATCCTTATTTAATTCACAAGATTTTCAATGATAGTGAGAACGATCTGAAAGGAGAGGGTATTGAGGGAAAAATATTCCGGATTTTAAGCAATATAAAAGAGATTAGAGATTTGGATGCCCAATTGAGGGCAATTCCTAAAAGAAGAAAATACACAATAAGACGAGGGCGAATATTTGTTCGTATTATAAGACTTATTCAGGAACTCCACATTAAACCATTTTTTTTCGAAGAGATAACGGAAGAACTTTTTAGCAAGTTGAAAGCTATGATGAAACTCACCAGAAACAGAGAAGAAATAGTCTCTTTGTTACAAAATTCAAGAAGCCATAATATAAAACAGAAACACAACGAGAAGAAAAGGAATATTGATAAAGAATTAAGACTAATAAAGAGAGAGGTCGGGCTTGATTTCAAAGCTTTAAACAATATTATTCGAGTGATCTCAAGCGAAAAAGTTATTGAACAAAAGGCAAAAAAAGAATTGGTAAAGGCGAACCTAAGATTAGTAATAGCCATCGCAAAAAAATATGTAAACCGTAACCTGCACTTTCTTGATTTGATTCAAGAAGGAAACATGGGATTGATGAAATCTGTAGATAAATTTGAGTACCGAAAAGGTTACAAATTTTCGACATATGCCACGTGGTGGATAAGACAATCAATAACTAGAGCTGTCGCCGATCAAGCAAGGACTATAAGAATCCCGGTGCATATGAACGAAACAATTATGCGGATGAATAAGATTTGCCAGATTTTGGTTCAAAATAACGGTAAAGAACCGAGTTGGGAAGAAATCGCAAAAATGATGAACCTTCCTGTTAAAAAAATTAGAAAAATTGCAAAGATCGCACAGCAACCTATTTCACTCGAAACGCCAATCGGAGATGATGCTAACGCTTCTCTAAAGGATTTTATTGAAGATAATAATACCCCTTTACCAGATGACATATTTGTTCGAACTAGTCAAAAAGAGAAAATTGATGAAGCTCTTAAATCTCTTAATGAAAGAGAAGCCGCAATTCTAAGAATGCGATTTGGAATCGGAAGTGGAAATGAGCATACACTGGATGAGGTTGGACAAAAGTTCAGAGTAACAAGAGAGCGTATAAGACAGATCGAAGCAAAGGCTATGAGAAAATTAAGAAGGCCTAAGCGTAGAAAAAAACTAGAATCACTGTTAACAGAGACTATGACATGATGTGAAATCCATTTTATCTTTGCCATTCTGACTTTGTGCTTAAATATTGGGATTTTGGTCATTGCATTTTAATAGAATGATCCTTCTTAAGAAAGGATCAAAAGGAGGTGTTTATTCTTGGCTTTTGTACTAGTCAAAGAAAATGAATCCTTGGAGAACGCTCTCAGAAGATTCAGAAGAAAAGTTCAACAAGAAGGCATAATGAGAGATTACAAGAAGAGTTCTTTTTACTTAAAACCTGGCGATAAAAAAAGAATGAAAGAACATCGTGCCCGTAAACGCATAAGAAGATATCTCAAGAAAAGACAGGAAAGAGAAATTTGGTGATTTCTTAAATGAGCAGAATACCGGGCATTGACATACAGAGACATCTATTTGACTCATGTTCCATGAGATGTTATAAAACCCAGTCATTGGCCTAGTCCAATTGGCACAGGAGATTATTTGCATGAAAAGTCTGGATGATTATCTTCCTTTAGTCGGCGAGAAAGTAGCGGGACAGATCTACCAGAAAGCTCACCGTCTGATCAATAAGCACATTGTACATATAAACTCAACTGCTCATGGTGGCGGAGTTGCGGAGATCCTCAACAATCTTATTGTGTTATTAAACGATATTGGAGTGGATGCGGGGTGGCGGGTGATGATCGGTCAATCTGATTTTTTCTCGATCACAAAGAAATTTCATAATGGTTTGCAAGGCAATTCTATTAATCTTAGTAACAATAAGAAAAGACTTTATTTAGAAACCAACGACCGCTTTTCTCGATTCACCCACTTGTTCCATGACTGCGTGATTGTGCACGATCCCCAACCTCTTCCTCTCATCAAATTCAATAAAAAGATTCAACCCTGGATTTGGCGATGCCATATCGATATCACTCATCCAAATCCAGAGCTCTGGAATTTTGTTAAAACATTTATCCTCCGCTACGATCTGATGGTCATTTCCAGCGAGCAGTTCAGGAAAGACGATCTTCCACTGGAACAAAAGATAATTCATCCGTCTATTGATCCATTGTCCCCGAAAAACATGGATCTTTCAGATGATCTTATTGCCAAAACTTTAAAGAAGTTCGATATTCCCATGGATAAGCCCCTTATTACCCAGGTATCTCGCTTCGATCCTTGGAAAGATCCTGAGGGAGTTCTGAAGGTTTTTGATGAAGTGAAAGAAAAAGTGGATTGCCGTCTGGTCTACTGTTATAACATGGCGCCGGATGATCCAGAAGGCATCATCATATACAACAAGATGAAAAAAATCGCAGAAAAATATCTGAAAAGAAATGATGTTCTATTCAGGCTCGGAGACAACCAGATCCTGGTGAATGTCCTTCAAAGGGTGTCGTCGGTCATTCTGCAAAAATCGATCAGGGAAGGATTTGGGCTCACAGTTTCAGAAGCCCAATGGAAGGAGACGCCAGTGGTAGCTTCACGTGTGGGGGGTATCCCAGAGCAGGTTATCGACGGTAAAACCGGTTTTTTGGTGGATCCTCAGGATATAACCGGATGTGCGGAAAAAGTGATCATGTTGATCAAGGACAAAAAGCTTGCCACCAAAATGGGTAAAGAAGCAAAAGAATTCATTAAACAAAAATTCCTGATCACACGCCATCTCGACGATTATCTTGACCTTTTGATAGATGTTTTGAGTGGGAAGTAGAGGATTTGAATTTATTACTGTCACGCGCTAGACTATAAGAAAAACTAGCTCATGCCTTCAGCAAAACAGAAATCAGGTCGACTTATCATTGTATCTAATCGACTTCCTGTGACCATCACAAAAAGAAAGGGAAAGATTACAATTCAGCCAAGCCTGGGTGGACTTGCAACCGCCCTGAGGGCTCTTCAGACTGAGAAAGAAGTCGTATTCTTTGGATGGCCAGGTTACATTCCTGAAAGTCGTAATGAGCAAAAATTTATCGATTCAACCTTGAGAGAGAAGCATAGCTGCTTGCCCATATTTTTGACTCGCAGGGAGATCGATAAATACTACTATGGTTTTGCTAATCGAACCCTCTGGCCGCTCTTCCACTATTTTGCTTCCTATTGCACCTTTGAAAAGTCGGAATGGGAGGCATATCAAAACGTTAATCAGAAGTTCTTTAAGGAGATTATTCAGGATTCTACTGAAAAAGATACATTTTGGGTACACGATTATCATTTGATGCTGTTGCCGCATTTGTTGCGATCCTATTTCCCCAAAACCGACATCGGTTTCTTTCTACACATTCCCTTTCCCTCTTCAGAGATTTTTCGCATACTCCCGTGGCGCAATGAGGTGCTGGAAGGGATGCTGGGAGCTGATCTTGTCGGTTTTCATACCTACGAATACGCTCGGCACTTCTTGAGCAGTGCACTGCGACTTCTGGGGCACGAAAATGAATTCGGGGCTATCTCTATCGAAGACCGCCTCGTCATGGTGGATAATTATCCTATGGGGGTTGATGCTCAAAACATCATGACCTTGCTCCAACAGGAATCAACAAGAAGTGATATCAAGAAATTTCAGAAGACGGTGGGAAAGAAAGATCAAAAGGTCATTCTTTCTGTAGATCGCCTGGACTATTCCAAAGGGATCCCTCATCGACTACAAGCCTTTGAAAATTTTCTTTCTCGGTATCCAGAGTGGCGTGAGAAGCTGGTATACATCATGCTATGTGTTCCCTCCAGGACTAAAGTCAGGGATTATGCACTCCTTAAACAGGAAGTGGAAAGTTTGGTGGGCAAAATCAACGGCCGCTTCGGAAATCCCGACTGGATGCCGATATATTACCTATATCGCTCCTTTCCTTTTAAACAGCTTCTACCACTTTATGCCATCACTGATATTGCTTTGGTCACCCCGGTACGGGATGGTATGAATTTAGTGGCAAAGGAATATGTGGCAGCCAGGACGGATGATTCAGGAGTTCTGATACTGAGCGGCACAGCTGGAGCCGAGGCTGAGCTGGGCGAAGCCTTGGTTGTGAATGTCTATAGCAAAGAAGACATTGTTGATGCTATTGTGCAGGCCTTGGAGATGTCGGAGGAGGAACAAACTCGACGGATGCGGACTATGCGGCAACGCATCATAGATTATGATATTCATCACTGGACCCGAAATTTTATTTCCGGGATTGAAGATATGAAAAACCGAAAATCCCAAAGGGAACACCGGAAATTGAGCGATAAGTGGAAGAAAAAGCTTCTTTCCGATTACTACTCGGGAAAAAAACGTCTGCTACTGTTTGATTATGATGGAACCTTGATCTCGTTTGCCAAGAAGCCTGAAGATGCAAAACCCGATGTTGAGCTAGAAAGATTACTGCTGCTTCTGGCTAAAAAACGCAAGAATCATCTGGCGATTGTCAGCGGACGCGACCGTTTAACTATGGAACAATGGTTGGGAGATATCCCCTGCACTTTGGTTGCAGAGCATGGCGCTTGGATCCGGGTGGACGCGCGTTCGAGTTGGAAAGCCCAAAAGACCGTTTCAACGGAGTGGAAATCCCAAGTGATGCCCATCCTGAAAACATACGAGGCCCGAGTACCAGGGTCATTTGTTGAGGAAAAGGAATTCGGGCTGGCCTGGCATTATCGCCAATCCAGTCCTGAACTAGGGGAAATTCGCTCCTGCGAATTATTCGACAATCTCAACGAGTTTTTAGCCAACACTGATCTTCAGCTCATGCATGGAAAAAAGGTTATCGAAGTCCGAATGGGTGGAATTAATAAGGGCCAAGCAGCTCAAAATCTGTTGATGAGGGATACTTATGATTTTGTGCTAGCTATCGGGGATGATTGGACTGATGAAGATCTTTTCAAGGCCCTTCCTGAAGGTGCTTATTCCATCAAGATCGGTTATGGCACAACTAAGGCCCGCTTCTTTCTTGATTCTCCCCAGAGTTGCCGAAGTTTCCTGCATGACCTCGCCAAGAGATGATAATGACCACATCTCTGTCCCTCCAACCCGGAGGTCGCTGGTTCAAATCCAGCCCCCGCTACCATCTTATTTCCCAGACATTCCCCAGAAAAAATCCTAACTTTCTCTCTCTCTCCGTTTTAGCAAACTTATGCAATTTTAGGCTGCTTTTAGCAATTTTTGTGACATCTGATGACGAATCGGTGACATGGGAATAGGTCTAGCTTACCATGCCAAAGCAGAAAATCTGTTATTTGTGGAAAGTGAAAGTTGCTAAGCACTCCTAAGTGATACCTGTATAAAATTGAGGACAGAAATCTCATCAATATTGTTGAGATAACCTCTTACCTTTATTTGGCATGGTCTTTGCATTATAATAAAAACATGGTGAAGCTAGCAGTTGTCACTCCAATTAATGTATAAAGTCAGGGAAAAAACTCCCATTGGGAAAGGGATTTGAATTATCACTGAAAAATAAAATCTTTTTATGAGAGGAAGAATCGGTGAGAACAAAAATCTATGTCTTGGGACTAGCTTGTATTCTGCTGATTTCCTGCGGCAAAAAAGGTGGAGCACCGACTGGGCCTGCGGATTTTGCATCATATAAGCCGAACATTGAATATTTCACGGCAAATCCTTCAACGGTCAAGCTGGGAGAGAAGTCCACACTTTCCTGGGAAGTCCATGACTGCACTAGCGTTGAAATCGATGGGGGAATCGGGTCGGTCAACCCCACTGGCTCAATAGAAGTAAGCCCATTAGAAACCACGAACTATACGCTAACGGCAACAAATACCGGATACGAGCAAACATCTCAAATCTGGGAAATCGTAATGAAGGCCACATCCACCAAAGTATGCACCATCACGGTTGAGAAATGACTCCCGGTCGCCACATCCTAAATATCAATCGAGATACATTGAAGGGGGGCAGGTCAGTTCAAATCCAGCCCCCCGCTACCAAATCCAGCACGCTTCGACTCAATTTTCACCTGCTGATGCTGCAAAATAGGCATATCCCGCTGGTAATGCTGCGATCATCAGGATGAGAAAGGAAGAAAGCTACTCAAAAGAGCCAGTTCGACCGAGATTGGATAGACTTCTCCTCCAGCTTTGAGTTAAGCCACTCTCTTCTAATTGACAGCATTATTTATGGTTTGATATGTTTCCTGTAAATGTGAGGAGCTGAGTTCTCCACTGATATAGTACAAAGATATTATCGAAAAGGAGGCTATTTCTATGATCGTCCCGACACATCAAGATATATTGGACGCAGCGAGGAGGATAAAAGGCAAGATCCTCAGGACACCGTTCA
>CAZIDF010000010.1:0-121973 GCA_964538085.1 uncultured Eubacteriales bacterium
TCCCCAGCGAGGAAAATCCCCTTATTCCTCGGCTCGCTCTCCTCTTCGAGGAACCATGCCCGCTTGCCTCCGGATGACTTCCTCTTCAGCCTGCCAGACTGATACATTACGCAGCAAGAAATGCAACGGTTTTGAGGATGCTTGCTGACCCTGTTCTCTGATTGAAAAATGGCGGGCTTTGCGTTATAGTTAGAGGACCAGGATTGTGGCACGCGCCAGTAGCTCAGCGGATAGAGCAGCTGCCTTCTAAGCAGCGGGTCGGGAGTTCGAGTCTCTCCTGGCGCGCCACTTAAACTCATCGATACCAGCAGGCCCCCCCCTTTTCTTTCAGGGCCTTCGGCCGTGTCAGATTCTGCTGGTAGGTTTTGTTATCCCGACTGAAGCGGATGCCGTATTTCCATCCCCCGTAGGTACCCGGTGAGAGATTCATTCCCCTGAAGGGTCAACCCAAAAATATTCTTGAGGACGAATTACAGTCCCGAGCCGATAATGCTGAGAGAGGGCGGTTTGTTGCCGCAATCCACAAGGGATTCTTTCTGGGCTTAACGGATGGATATATTGTTCGGCAGTCAATCTATACCTTTAGCCTGGAAAAAACAAATTGTTCAGGCGCCCGCTTTTTCCGCCAGATTATTACCCGACAATCATGTCCAGCTCCGACTAAATTAAGCAAGTAACAAAAAATGTCAATTTACAAGATTTTTGCGTTTCGAGCGTCGCCTTTACGGTGAAAGGGCATCGCCTAAAGGGGTGAGACAAAATTTGTAAAAATCACCTCACCAATCCTCCCATCGGGTGATTGACGCTGGTGGCTATCTCTGAGAATATAATGAACGTTTCGCAGGTACCATGACTGGAAATACAGATGTTAAAAAAGGAAGAGAAAAAGAGACCGCTCCGATCGTCTCTTATTATGGAGAAAAAGTGTTGACAAAAAATGTCAATTTATCTAACGTGGAATTCTCATTGGATGTTTATTCGTAAGGAGAACTAATGGGATCCAATCTTGGCGAAATTCTTATTCAGGAAAAGCTGCTCGATTCCGAACAACTGAAAAGCGCTCTTGATTTTCACAAGAAGAATGACGTAGGAATAGGGTCGGCTATCGTCAGCCTGGGGTATCTTTCCGAAGAAGAAATGGCTCAAGCGCTCAGCCGGCAGTTGGGCTATCCGTATATCAACCTGGAACAGTTCGAGGTCTACCCGGATGTTATCAGTCTCATTCCGGTCGAAATCGCCAAAAAGTATCTGATTATGCCTATTCACCGCATCCGGTCGTTTTTGACCCTTGCCATGGTCGATCCGACTGACCTCGGAATCATCGAAGACGTGAGGTTCCGGACAGGATTGAGCATCCAACCTGTGATCGCTTCAGAATCGGGCATCATGAGTTCCGTCTCCAAATATTATGGTTCTTCCGATGCTTTGCGTGTGAAGCAGATCGTCGATGAAATCGAGCAAGCCGAGGATGCCAGTGTTAACATCATCGAAGAAGACGAAGAGGATTATGATATCGAAGAGCTGGTGCACTCCACCGAGGAAGCCCCGATCATCACTCTTGTCAACACCATTTTCATCGATTCCATCAAAAAGGGTGCCAGTGATGTCCATTTTGAGCCATACGAGAAAAATTTCCGCGTGAGATACCGTCTGGATGGAACCCTGCACGAGATGATGAATCTGGCTCTCAAGTTTAAAAATCCTGTCACTTCACGCGTCAAAATTCTTTCCAATATGGATATTGCAGAAAAAAGGTTGCCTCAGGATGGCCGGATCAAGATGAGGGTGAAACTGGAGAACGGCGATAAAAAAGAAGTCGACATGCGTGTCTCCAGTGTCCCAGCTGTCTTCGGAGAAAAGGTCGTTGTCAGGATCCTCGATAAGGCCAGGCTGCAGCTGGATATGAAAAAACTGGGATTCGAACAAGAATCACTCGATGTTTTCAAGCGCATGCTTGTCCGGCCTTGGGGTATCATCCTCGTAACGGGGCCAACGGGAAGTGGCAAAACGAACACCCTATATTCGGGCATTTCTAACTTGAACTCGATGGAAAAGAATATCATGACGGCGGAAGATCCGGTAGAGTTTTACATGCCGGGAATAAATCAGGTCAATATTAGAGATACGATCGGTTTGACTTTTGCCACGTCCCTCAGGAGCTTTTTGCGTCAGGATCCGGACATCATGCTTGTCGGTGAGATGAGAGATTTTGAAACGGTGGACATTGCCATAAAAGCCGCCCTGACTGGACATCTGGTTTTTTCCACCGTCCACACCAACGACGCAGCCAGCACGATCATGCGGTTGGTCAACATGGGCGTCGAACCCTTCCTGATCGCGGATTCGGTCGTTTTGGTCGTGGCGCAAAGGCTAGTCAGAAAATTGTGCGTTGATTGCAAAACACGCCACAACCTGACGCCAGAAGCCTTGATGGATATCGGCTTTTCCAAAGAAGAATCCACCAAAATCAAGGTTTACAAGCCAGCCGGGTGCAATACGTGTCACAACACAGGATACAAGGGAAGGATCGGACTGTTCGAGGTGATGGAAGTGAGCGATGATATCAGAGATTTGATTCTTTCCCGGGCTCAGTCCAAAGAAATCAAGAGAAAATCCAGGGAAAACGGGATGACCACGTTGAGAAGGAGTGGACTGAAAAAAATCATGGAAGGAATTACTTCTGTTGAAGAAGTATTGAGAGAAACGGTCAAAGATACGGAGGTTTAATATGGGAATAACGATACAAGAATTACTCAAATTGGCTGTCGATAGGGATGCTAGCGATCTGCATATCACGACGCATATCCCCCCCCGCATAAGGGTTAACGGAGGATTGGTTTCACTCGATTATCCTCCTTTGACACCATCTGAGACCAAGAACATCATCTACAGCCTGTTGACAGACAGACAGAAAAAGCAGTTCGAGGAAAAGATGGAATTGGATTTTTCTTTCGGGATCAAAGACATGGGGCGTTTTAGGGGGAACGTGTTCATGCAGAAAGGCGCTGTGGCGGCTGCCTTCAGGCGATTCCTTCCTATTATGTGGAGCTTCTCGGAATTGGGCATTCCCCAAAGACTGGCAAAGTTGTGTTATTTACCCAGGGGATTGGTCCTCGTGACAGGTCCCACAGGATGCGGAAAGTCCACAACTCTGGCCTGTTTGATCGAGCATGTAAACAAGGAAAGACCCGTCCATATCATCACGATCGAAGACCCTATCGAGTATTACATCGCGCCAAAAAAAGCCATCGTCAACCAGAGAGAACTTTTAGTCGATACCCTCTCCTACCCGAATGCATTGCGCTCGGTTCTGCGGGAAGATCCGGATGTTGTTCTTGTCGGTGAGATGCGAGATTTGGAGACAGTCGAAGCCACCCTTCGCGTGGCTGAAACAGGCCATCTGACCTTTTCTACTTTGCATACGAATTCCGCTGCTGAGACCATATCGAGAATCATCGATATTTTTCCCTCCCAGTACCAATCCCAAGTTAGAATCATGCTCTCTATGAGTTTGGAAGCGGTGGTTACCCAAACTCTCCTCCCTCGAGCCGATGGTAGAGGTCGGGTTCTGGCCATGGAAATTCTCATCCCCAATCCGGCTATCCGGAATTTGATCCGAGAGAACAAGATACATCAGATTTATTCCTCTATGCAGATGGGGCAAGAGAAATTTGGTATGCAGACGTTCAACCAATCCCTGGCTAGCCTCTATTTTAAAAAGGCAATCACTCTCGAGATGGCCTTGAATGTGTCTTCAAAGCCTGAGGAATTAACGGATATTATCCAGCGGAGAGAAGGGCTCAAGGTCACTTCTGCGAGCTTCACTCCGAAACAAATGAGAAAGTAGAAAGGGGTTAATAATGCCTACATTTCAATGGAAAGGGAAAAACCGTTACGGCGATGTTGTCGGGGGAGTCCGGATCGCCAGGAGCGTGGATGAGCTGACGAAAGCTCTGCAACGGGAGCAGATTACAGTTTCAGATATATCCAGCGCGAGGAAAAAGCTAGCGATCCCGTTTCTCCAAAAGCAAAAAGTCAAGTTGAAGGATTTGGCTATCTACAGCCGGCAGCTCTCTGTGCTGATCGATGCAGAACTTCCGCTTATCCAGAGTCTTAACATCCTCGCCGAGCAGACCAAGAACAAATATTTCAAAACTGTCATAAAGGATATTAGAGCGGATGTGGAGGCGGGGTCCACGTTGAATCAGGCCAAACGAAAATTTCCCACTGTCTTCGATGATTTGTACTGTAATCTCGTTGCCTCTGGAGAACAAAGCGGATCTTTGGATATCATGTTGAGACGACTGGCTGAATTCCTGGAAAAAATCGTCCGGTTGAGGGCTCAGGTCCGCCAGGCCATGATCTATCCCACTGCTGTTTTATCTTTTGCCATCATCGTGTGCATTTTTATGCTGTGGAAAGTCATTCCGGTGTTTGCCGGGATCTTCCTCGAGCTGGGTGCTGAGCTGCCCTTCTTGACATCCGTTGTTCTAGCCCTCAGTATCTTCATCCAGAAATACATTCTTTTGATTGCTATCGCATTCGTCGCCCTTATATTCGCCTTGAGGTATTGGAGAAAAACTGAGTCAGGCCGAAGGATAACCGATAAATTTATGTTGCGGATGCCCCTTTTCGGAAAACTTCTCGAAAAAGTCGGCTTATCACGGGTGACCAGAACGCTAAGCACTCTTCTCTCCGGAGGTGTTCCCATGCTGGAGAGCATGAAAATCACGTCTTCGACTTCTGGCAATGTCATCGTTGAGGATTACATCATGCAAGCGAGGTCTATGGTGGCCGAGGGAACCAGCCTGAGAGATGCCTTGAGGGAAAAGGGAAGGTTCCCCTTCATGATGATTCAAATGGTTGGAGTCGGAGAGGCCACAGGTACCTTGGATGATATGTTGACCAAGTTGGCCGACTTTTATGATGAAGAGGTGGAATATTCCGTGGCGAACCTGCTTTCCATATTGGAACCCATTTTGCTGATTTTTGTGGGTTTGATCGTCGGATCGATCGTCATTTCGATGTATCTGCCCATTTTCGATCTCATGAACAAATTCTAAGAGAAGACAAAAAGAATATGACATTCAGGAATCTCATTGAATAGATACTCCAAATATAAGGAACAAAGGATTGAAGAGAAGAAAAGACATTTTGTGGCTCATTCTCCTGCGACTGATCATTGTCACAGCCCTTGCTGTCTCAGCCGTAATCATCAACCAGTTTAGCACGTCCATATTCCTCCCTCTTACTCTCTTTTATATTCTGATCATCGTCACATATGTTTTGTCTATCGGCTATCTGCTCTTGTACTATTGGGGAAGGTACCAGACTCTTCAGGTTTGGATCCAGATTTTTTTCGATCTCCTTTTGATCACAGCTTTTGTGTATGTTTCTGGAGGATTGAGGGGTTCTTTTTATTTCCTGTATATATTCGGGATCATCGCTGCGGGCTTCGTACTTTCGAGACGGGCCGCCTATTTGACGGCCGCATTATCCGGCGTGTTCTTCGGTGTTTTGGTCAACGGGATGCATTTGGGATTTTTGCCCTATTTTGGATCTGACCAACCGACAGAGTTATCTCCAGGTATCGTCATCAACAATATCTTCATTTCTTGGAGCATGTTTTTTATCGTGGCTTTTTTGGTGAATTACATGAAAGAGAGATTGAGGCGAACAGCTGAAAAACTGCGATTGGCGGAAAGAGAACTGGAGATAAAAAAACGGTTGGCCCTTGCAGGAGAGTTCTCTGCTCATTTAGCCCATGAGATTCGCAACCCTCTAGCGGCCATCTCCGGTTCGGTCCAAGTGCTTAAAGAAGGACTCGAACTGGAAAACGAACAGAAAGAGTTGATGGATAACATCGTTAAACAGTCAGGAAGGATTTCCCACTCGATAGAGCAATTTTTAAGCCTAGTTTCCCCGAATATCGAGACATTTTCCGAAGTTCATCTAGCCTCTGTGGTAGAGGAAACACTCTTTCTGTTGGAAGATAGCGGGGAACTGAACGGCAACTTCCAGGTGGATGGAAACTTCAAGGCTTCCAGCATATCCTATTTTGGCAACATCAACCAGTTCAAACAGATATTCTGGAATCTCATAAGAAACGCCATCAAAGTAATGCCGGAAGGAGGAACCATTACCGTCGATATCGATCAAGATCCGCGGGAGGGAGTCCTGTTAAGAGTTGCGGATATGGGGAAAGACCTGGAAGATGAGGAGAGGAAAAAATTGACAGAACCTGTTCTTTGTTCTGGATTCCAATCTGGAACGGGGATCGGGATGGCGGTTGTGCATCGTATCGTTGATGACTACAAAGGGAAGATCCACGTGCATCCCCATGCTGATAAAGGGACAGAAGTTGTGATCGTTCTTCCAAGGTCACAGGTAAAATCAGAATCAAGGATGAGATTGTAAGAAGATGGAAAAAATACTCGTCATAGATGATGAAAAAAGCATCCTCGATCTTTTGACCGTGGTTTTTGAAAAAGAAGGCTACGCGGTGAAAACCTCCCTTTCGGCCACCAGGGCCGTCGAGCTCATGGGAAATGAGGATTTTGACATTATCGTCTCTGATATCAAGATGCCCAGGATGAGCGGGATGGAACTCCTCCGCTACGTCAGAAAAAACAGGCCCGATATTCCCATCGTCATGATCACGGCATATGGGACGATAAAACAAGCTGTGGAGGCATTAAAAGCGGGAGCCATGGACTATATAGTCAAGCCTTTCGATGTGGAAGAGTTGAAGATTATCGTCGCACAGGGTCTTGAAAAAAAACGGCTGATGGAAGAAAACCTTTTTCTGAAAAAAGAGCTGAAAGAAAAATATGATTACGAGAACATGATCGGGAAAAGCAAGGTGATGCAAGAGATTTATAACCTGATCGAAAAAGTAGCCGTGACGGATTCCACAGTACTCGTCACCGGTGAAAGCGGGACAGGGAAGGAGATAGCGGCTCGAGCGATCCATTATCTGAGCACTCGCCGGGATAGGGCCTTCGTTTCCATCAATTGCGGAGCCCTGCCTGAAAATCTTCTTGAGAGCGAGCTGTTTGGCCATGTGAAAGGATCTTTCACAGGAGCTGTCTCCAACAAGAAAGGCATGTTCGAGGTGGCGGAAAAAGGCACATTGTTTTTAGATGAAGTGGGAGAGATGTCCCCGTGGACACAGGTGAAGCTCTTGCGATCTCTGCAGGACAAAAGGATAAGAAGGGTGGGCGGAATCGAAGAGATTCCCGTGGACGTGCGGATCATCGCAGCCTCGAACCAAGACCTGAAAAGAAGCATCAATGAAGGAAATTTCCGCGAAGACTTGTTTTATCGTTTAAATGTCATCTCCTTTGAGATGCCTCCTTTACGGAAAAGAAAGGAAGACATCCCGTTGCTCATCACTCATTTCCTTCAAAAATACTGCAATGGGATGGGGCGCAAGATGAAAAGAATCGCACCGGAAGTCATCGATGTGTTCGAATCCTATCTCTGGCCCGGGAACGTCCGAGAATTGGAAAATGCTATCGAAAGGGTAGTGGCTATCGAGGAGAGAGGAACGATCACCAAGGGTAGTCTTCCTAAAGAAATGCTCCAGCCGGATAAAAAACAGGAAACGACCCCGGCCATTGAACCAGGTTTTGACCTGAATGCCGTGATGGATGAGATTTCGTCCGGCTATGTCAAACAGGCCCTTATGTTTTCAGGAGGTAACCTGAAAGAGGCGGCCAATGTGCTCGGAGTCAATTACCGCTCTGTGAGATATTTGGTCGAAAAGCACGGTTTGAAAAGCACCAACAGAGAGAATAAAGGTGGTCTTGAGGAAGATCATGCAGTATAAGACAAATAATGTAAAATATTGGCAGCAGGGTGACAATAAATGTCAATTTAGACTGGGAAGATTTGCGGATATTATGATAACATCAATATTTTCTACTACTTACGATAATATCGGTTTGGCACAAAAGTTGCAATACTTTTAGTCCCCGATTAAAAAACACTTACTGGTGATAAGAAATAAAAACCACCAGAAGTAAAAAAGGAGGTTTTAAATGTTTAAAAAAGCGAAAGGTTTTACGCTGATTGAGTTGTTGATCGTTGTGGCCATTATCGGAATTCTAGCTGCTCTTCTGATCCCCAACGCGATTACCGCCATCCAGAAGGCCAAACAGAAAGGCACGATGAAGGACATCGTCACGATGGCGACCGGTTCTGCTGATTTCATCACCGACCAGGGCGCATGGGCAAATGCGACTCCTGCTATTGCCCAGGATGGCGATCTTGTTGAAGGCAATGCTTACATTCTTGCTCTATCACCCTTCTATGTGAAAATCGTTCCGGTGAGGGACCAGTGGGGCGAGCCCTTCAAGGTTCATGTTGGAGACGCAGCTGATGTACGTGGTATTCTCACTACTGATATCGGTAATGATGACTTTGTGATTGAATCCTATGGACGGGATAATGCTTTAACAGGTCCTGATTATGATCCAACGGCTCCTTCCGCTGGGATGTACACCGTAACCACGATGGTTGATTTCAACCGAGACCTTGTCAACTGGTCTGGTTCCTGGATCGTTGCACCGAGAACAGCCATTCAGTAAATAGGAACCTAGCTAGACTCAATTTTCGCTTTACGGAAAAAGGGCGATACGGGCAACAACCGTATCGCCTTTTTTCTTTTCTCCCCGATTTTTTTTCATCTATTCCCAGATCGATATCAAGGCATATCCCTGAAGAAAAAATTGAACCGTCCCACTTTTAATCCATATATGGTATAATCTGTGCCCTCGAGTATGCGGACTATTATCCTGCTCATTATCTATGTTTTGATCGTTATTCTTTTGATCCCCTTCCTTCTTCTGTGCTTTATATCCGATTGCTCACGCCCCCTTCTCTGGGCAGGCAAAAATGCAATGAGGATAAGTCCGAAAGTACTCGGGATCCGTATCGAAGTGACCGGAAGCGATGTTGTCGAAAAAAACAAATCCTACATATTCATGTCCAACCATGTGAGTTTTCTCGATGGTCCGTTGCTTTTTTTTGTCATTCCTCTGCCGATCCGGGTGATATTGAAAAAAGAGATCTTTAGGATCCCCGTTATCGGTTTTGGTATGAAACAGGTCGATTTTGTCTCCGTCGATAGGAAGGGCATCAGGGGCGGCAAAAAAAGCATCGATCTTGCGGCTAGATTGATGAAAGAAAAAGGACATTCATTTTTGATCTTCCCAGAGGGGACACGGAGCCGCAACGGCAAACTCCAAGAATTCCGTCGCGGAGGCTTTTTCCTTGCAGCGACCAGTCAATCCGCGATTATCCCGGTATCTATTCTGGGGACCTACGAGCTCATGCCCAAAGGAAGATTTTTTGTGAAAAGAGGGAAGATCAAGGTTATTTTCCATCCCCCCATCTCAGCTCAAGGGTATCACAAAGAAAACCTGCCTGTCCTTTTGGAAAAAGTGAGAAATGCAATTCAATCTGGAATAACGGCGGCTGAAAACGAAGGAGTGCTTTAAAATCGAACACAGAAAGGAGAAAGGGATGAAGTATAACGATGAGATCGCGATATTGGCCCAAATCATCCGGGATTTCTTCGCGCATAAAGAAATTCGTTATATGCAGGCGGTAGAAGAAATTTGCAAACGTTTGAAAGGAGGACACAAGATATTTCTCTTCGGCAACGGTGGAAGCGCAGCCCAAGCACAGCATTTTGCGGCCGAGCTTGTCAATAAATATCTAAAATCGCGGAAAGCCATCCCTGCCCTATCCCTCACAACCGACACATCCGCGCTCACTTCGATCGCCAATGATTTTTCCTACCCGTATGTGTTTAGCCGGCAGTTGGAAGCATTGGGGGAAGAAGGAGATGTCGTTTTGGCCCTTTCCACCAGCGGAGAATCGAAAAATGTTGTCCAAGCCCTCCATACCGCCAAAGAAAAGCGGATGTTCACCATCGGCCTCACCGGAGCTGTTGGAGGGCCGGTCGGCAATTTATGCGAGGTTTTATGGGATGTCCCATCCAAAGAAACACCCCGGGTCCAGGAAGCTCACCTTTTCCTTTTGCATCAATTAGCCCAGGAGATAGAGGAAAGGATTGGCTAGCGGCCTCGCCAAAAACGGTCCCGTCGAGGTCTAGTCTTGGAACCGGTGAAAAAAGCTGGCGGCTCATCTCTTTCGAGCTCGTGTTCATCATTCCCGGGAACGAAGACTGTGGACTTTTTCCGGCTTTTATCTATGTGGAATGATCGCTCAGCTGCATACAAGATTTCTTGACGCAGCCCTTCGGATACAATTTCTTCGGTATAGTTTTTTCGGCCATCGACAAGATCCTCGATGTAATCCTGGATTTGCTCCTCAGAGTAAAAGCGCTGAATATCCCAATTATCCAACGCCTTTCCCTCACACCTCACGATCTCTCTGGTTCCAAGCCTTCCCTTCTCATACTGATTCGTCCCTCTTAGATCGCCTCTCTGGATGTTGGCCATCAGGCTGATCGGTACACGGTTGACCTTGCGGATCAAATTCTTTTTTTTCTGCCCGTTTTCCTCGAAGGTCTCTATGATCTCTCCGATTCCCCCTGTGTTATACTGCATGAACTTCAGTTTTCCAGGATAATTGTTGACCAGAGTCATGATGATCTCATAGAACCGGTTGACCTTTTTGGCTCTCGAGCCGACGATGAAGGGATCGGTTCCGACGATCCGGACAGATTCTCCGGCTTTGAGCGGCTGGCTGGCATAGCTATGAGTGCTTTCTCCCCAAAGATATGCCAGGACGGCCTGTTCGGGAGTGAGCTCTTGGGAAAAATTCATGATGGTGTTCCTGCGCGTGATGAATGCGAAGATGAGTCCATCCAGCTCCTCGAGGGGCGGAAGATCGATAGACTTGGAGAAGATATTCACCTTCCTCCCATCGATGTCCACATGCAGCTTTTTACGTTGAACCACGGCCCTCCCGTTGGCTGTGAGGCTTTCGTCCAGGAAGTCGGGGTCTCCATTGGCTTTGATCATCACGTTTTCCATAAGGGCTGATTTATCGGTCAGCGTGTTGTACATGGCTTCCTGGTATTTTTTCTCGACATCAGTTTTGACAAAAAAATTGTTTTCTGAACCTAATGCCGATCCATCATTGCGCAAAAAAACGATGTCATCTTGGGTGACCCAGGTTTTTTCTCCGCGTTTGTGGTCCAGGCCTAGCTGATGACAGGACCAGGTGGATTTTCCGGTGGCTGTCAATCCGAAAAGAAAAACGCCGTATGTCTTGAGCCTGTCATCTCGGTCCCGGGCTGTGACGATCTTTGTCCCCGCATGCAGTCCGAGCATGCCCAGCTGGTCAGCCGACCACATAGACTGACGGAGAAAACCCTTTTTATCCTCTCCCATGTAGTCTGTTCCCAGCGCTATGTTGATCTTGTATTCGGGCAGAACGAGCACTTGTTGTCGAAGCGGATGCTCTTCGGGTATGTGGATCATGGTAAATTTAGGGCCAGGCCGTTTGGACGGCTTGAACATGGTCGTTCCCCACATAAAACCCAAGCGGTAATTGATGAGGTCGGCAGCGGACACGTACAAATTGCAGAAAGGGTTGTAGTGCTTGTTTTCTCCCATTTGCCTGCAGATGTGATAAAAAGGAAGGTTCCGGAGGAGATGAAGAACCTTATTCAGCTCCTCCGGGGATTTTGTGATCAGGGTTTTTTGTTCTTCGGAAGGCCGGGTGAGACGGACATTTTCGCCTCCCAGATATACCGTTTTAGGTGCGATTCGACTGGACATGACAGAACGCCATCCGTATGAACCGAATTTTGTTCTAACGCCGGTGGCTTTGGCCCGTGGTTCCAGCCAGTCTAAGTCCACTTTTTTCATATTCGGCCCTTCCAGGGCCCGGGGAAGCTCTTCAGCGAATTTTTTATAGGCTTCTTCGTTGTAGAGATTCTTTTCACTCATTTAGGCTTACTCGCCGTTTTCCGGCCCGGTTTTTTGTTGAATCACGTTTTGGATGTCATCGACAGTCGCCACTCCGCTGTTGATCATATAACAGTCCGTGTTTTCGAGAAGCTCGCGGAAAAAATTCTTTTGGTATTGGATTCTTTCGGGAGTGGTCAACAACAGATGTGGATTATAAAAGGGCTGGTTTTTTAAGGGGCCGATCGAGGTCCTCAATCCTGGGCTTTCACCAGATTCAAGAATCCTGAGGGCGTCTTCCTTTTCCATTTTGACAACCGGAGGAGAAGAGCTGTCGAAGCGCAGGAGGAAAATCCAATACAATTCCGTCCGTTTGACATGCTTGGCTGGACCGTCGATCCAATAGGGATCCAAAAGAGCGACAGCCTTTTTTGAGGCTTTGTAACAGAATGGAGAACCCCGATCGAGCCGGCAGTCATCCAAACGAAGACAGTCGGGATCCTGGCAGTTTTCCTTACGCACGACAACATTTTCGCATTTGCTGTTGTCAAAAAGAGGAGCCAACCCGGGGTAAAATTTTGAGGCCTGGGTAGGCATGACCAACTTTCTTTCGATAGAATCGGCTATGACTTTTCCACCGGAAAATCGGATAAAAAGAATATCGTTGGCATGCAAACGGAATTTCTCGTCAAGGAGCAAGGTATAGAAGAGATCGGATTTTTTTGTGCCTTTGGGTCCGATGAGCACCAAACCCCGCCCTCTTATATCCGCAGACATGCCTCGGAGAGTGTAAGTGCTGAAAAGGCGTTCGGAAACGTCCATCACAAGACCGAGGGCGAGGCTTCGCAGGGGTCCATAGTTATCCGTATTGACCAGAATCCCCGTTTTCGTTTCGGAATTGTAGAAGGCGCGGGGTTCCCGACCTGGAATGCCCTCCACAGCGTAGATGATCCCGTGGGGTTCCAGATCAGCTTCCAACTGCGCCGGGTACCAGTTTTCTATCCAAAAATCATTCAGGTGGGAAACATTCGTTCTCAATTGGACGACGACCCCGTTGATGTTGGCATTCCATTCGAAGTAGTTGGCGTAGCTCAGCATGTCTTCCATTTCAGCAACGAGTGCATCTCTTATGTTGATGGATATCGCGGGATCAACAGGAACGGATGTTGTGACCCGGGTTTGAGTATTGTTCAGGGAAATATGCTTCGTTTTTTTGGCTATTTTCAGCTTGGAGATGGCCTCGATGATCCTGTCCAAACCCTTTTCGAGGTTTTCCATCGATGTGGCATAGGAGATGCGGATACAGTCGTCCAGGCCAAAAGCATCTCCTGGAACAATGGCAACCCTGGCTTCTTTTAGGAGGAAGTAGGCGAGGCCATACGAGTTCCGGATGGTCATGTTGTTGTATTCTTTTTTAAAAGTGGAAGAGAAATTAGGAAACAGATAAAAGGCGCCTAAAGGTTTGTGGCAGGAAACATCCGGAATACTTTGGAGTCTCATCAATGCATAGTTGCGCCTTCTCTGGAATTCCGCAACCATCTTGGAAACTTCGTATTGAGGCCCGTTCAGAGCTTCTATGCTGGCCTTTTGGGATATAGAGCAGGGGTTGGATGTGCTGTGGCTTTGGATCTTGGCCATGCCGTTGATGACATCCGCCGGACCTGCGGCATACCCGATACGCCATCCTGTCATAGAATAGGCTTTTGAAACACCGTTTATCACGATGGTTTTCTTTTTTATCTCTTCACTCAAAGAAGCGAAACTGGAGAAACGGAAGTCATCATAGACGAGCTTTTCATAAATCTCATCGGCGATAACATAAATATCCTCTGCCAACACGATGTCAGCCAAGGCTTCCAGAGCCTGTCTTGAGTAAGCCGCCCCTGTCGGATTGGAGGGATTGTTGAGGATCAATGCTTTGGTTGCCGGAGTTATAGCGGCTTTCAATTCTTCGGGAGAGAGCAGGAATCCGTTCTCTTCTTTTGTCGGGACGATCACGCTTTTTCCGTCGGCTAGAGAAACGGCATGGGGGTATGTCACCCAGTAGGGAGAGGGGATAATGACTTCATCGCCGTCATTGATCAAGGCTTGGATTAGATGGTAAAGGGAACTTTTTGCTCCGGATGAGGCGATGATCTCATTTGGCTGGTATTCAAGACCTTGATCTTCTTTCAGCCTTTTTATGATAGCCTGTTTGAGGCCGGGGATGCCGTCGTTCTGCGTGTATTTAGTGAAGTTTTCTTCGATGGCATGAATACCTGCCTTTTTGATATTGTCAGGAGTGGCAAAATCCGGTTCCCCAACGCTAAAGTCGATAACATCGATCCCCTCGGCTTTCATAGCCTTGGCTTTGGCCGTGACCTTTAAGGTTGGAGATTCTCCGATCTTGTTTGCTTTGTCTGATACCATGGTAAAACCTTTATCTCAAAGACTACTCGTCTTTTTTGTCGTCGTCATCGAAATCTAATTTTTTCTTCAGGTATTTTTTCATGTCCACTCCGGTAAGAGATTTGACCACTTCAGGCATCTGGGCCAGGATCTCTCCCACTTGAGCGGTAATTTTGGTTGTTCCTAGATTTTTATCTCCCCCCACCACGACTATCTTATCCACTTTGGAAAGGGGTTCAGAAACAGCTTTTGCCAGGTCTGGAAGCATCTTGAGGTACATTTCCAGGATAGCGGCTTGGTTGTATTTATCCCAGGCCTGAGCTTTTTTCAACATCGATTCTGCCTCTGCCAATCCCAGTTGTCTGGTTTTTTCCGCTTGGGCGATGCCTTCCAGTTTCATCGCATCGGATTTTCCCCTGGCTTCAGATTGGATACGAAATTCTTCCGCTTCTGCCTCGGCTTTCATTTGGTATTTTCGGGCGTCCGCTGGTTTGATAACATTGGAGTTCAGCTCTTTTTCCTTGCGCGCGATCTCCAGTTCTTCGATCTTTATCGCTTCCTGCTTTTCGATGAATTTGACCTTGGCTTCTTCCTTTTTCATGTCTTGAGATAACCGGGCTCGTTCGATTTCATAGGCAAAGTCGGCTGCAGCCTTTTTTTGGTTGACATGCACTTGAGATTCGGCTTTTTTGGCTTCATTTTCCCATTGAACTTTTGCGATCAGGGCTTCGGCTGTAAGGCGAGCGATTTCCCCTTCTTTCCTTGCCTCCGAGGATTTGACCGTGGCCTCCTTTTCCGTCTCAGCCTCAGCGATAACCGCATCTCTTTTGGCCGCAGCGATCTGCGGTTTTCCCAGCGCATCCAGGTAGCCCTGAGTGTCGCTTATGTCCTTCAGGGCAAAGGACATCATGTTCAAGCCCATTCTGGCAAAATCGCTCTGGGCAGCTTGGATCACGTTGGACGAGAACTCATGCCGGGCTTTATAGATCTGCTCCACGGTCATGCTGCCCATCACCTCCCTCATCTTGCCTTCGAGGACAGTTTCCGCCACTGATTTTATTCCCTCTTTTCCCATTCCCAGGAATTGTTCGGCGGCCAGTCGGATGGTGTGATCGGATGAGTCGATTTTTATCTGGGCAACAGCCTCTGCCATGATCGGCACACCCCCGTTCGTCAAAACTTCTGGGGTTTTTATATTCATGGTGATGGCCTCCATCGGAAGGGTGTCGACCGTTTCCATAAAGGGCCAAACAAACGTCCCGCCGCCAAGACGGTATCGATAACCGACTTTTGTTTTCGATCCATCTGGAGCGACAACCGCACGTTTTCTTCCTCCTGATATGACCAGAACTTGGTTCGGTCCGACTTTTCTGTATTGTTTTGCCAATAACAGTGCGACAAGTGCGGCGACGACGATGATGATACCGATTAAAATAAGTCCGGATGTTACATTCATGCTTGCCTCCTTAGATCAGGGCCCTAGACAAAAAAAAGGTGTTTGCTGAATCACGTTTTATGATCACCTATCCACTTTTGAAGTGAGAAGAAATATATTAGCCGTATGCGGGATTATTTTCAAGTAATTATATGGGGACGCTCCATTAGGTGATACCCTATAAATGGATCGAATGTCTGATTCTTCCCAAGCTTTATAGGGTGGTACCTAATGGAATGTCCCTTATTTCTTCATTTGAAGAATTTATACCGAAAGATATGGTAGATAGCGGCAATGCCATCTTTCCAGCCGATTTTTTTTCCTTCGCTGTAGTCTCTTCCAGAGTAAGAGATCGGCACCTCATAGATCCTTGCTTTTAGCTTGGCAAGCTTTATCGTGATCTCGGGCTCGAAACCGAATCTTTTGGACTTCAATGTGATGCGATCCAGGAGGTCTTTTTTGATGACCTTGTAACATGTCTCCATGTCTGAAAGATTGAGATTGGATAACATGTTGGATAATGCCGTCAGCAGTTTGTTGCCAACATAGTGCCAAAAGAAAAGAACCCGGTGAGGCCCTCCAAGAAAACGTGATCCGTAAACGACATCTGCGCGGCCGTCTAGGATGGGCTTTAGAAGAGTGGGGTACTCGGAGGGGTCGTACTCCAAGTCTGCATCCTGAATAAGGATGATATCGCCCTGGGCTTTGGAAAATCCTGTGTGCAAGGCAGCCCCCTTGCCCTGGTTTTTGGCATGCAAAAATGTTTTGATATCGGGAAAATCCAGGTTTTTCAGGACATCTGGCGTCCCATCTTGGGAACCATCATCCACGATGACGATCTCCTTTTCCATCCCCACATCGATATCACGGACACGATGAATAACATCCTCGATCGTATCTTCCTCGTTGAAAACGGGTATGATGATGGATAATTTCATGGCTAATTTTGTGGGGAGGCTGTCAGCTCGAGAACTTTTTGGAAATAAGCGATGGTTTTTTTGAGGCCTTCGACGAGAGGCGTTTGCGGTTTCCATCCCAGTTGTTTTTTTGCCAATGAAATATCCGGGCACCTGTGGATAGGATCGTCTTGAGGCAAAGGATTGTGACTGATTTTAGACGAGCTTCCGGTGAGTGCGATGACTTTGTGGCTCAATTCTATGATGCTGTATTCTTCCGGGTTTCCGATGTTCACTGGACCGATGAAAAGCTCCTTCTCCATCATAGCATAGAGTCCTGCTATGAGGTCTGAAACGTAACAAAAAGAACGTGTTTGGCTGCCTTCTCCATAGATAGTGATCGGTTTGTTCTGCAGGGCTTGGACGATAAAATTGCTCACGACCCTTCCGTCATCCACGGCCATTCGGGGCCCGTAGGTGTTGAAGATACGGACGATTTTGATATCGGTGTCGTTTTGACGGTGATAATCCACCATCAGGGTTTCCGCCACTCGCTTTCCCTCATCATAGCAACTGCGGAGACCGATGGGATTGACGTGACCCCAGTAGGACTCCTTTTGTGGATGGATTTGTGCGTCACCGTAGACCTCGGAAGAAGAGGCAAGGAGAATTCTGGCTCCTGTCCGTTTTGCCAGGCCGAGCATGTTGATGGTTCCTATGACATTGGTTTTGACCGTTTTGATGGCGTTGTGCTGATAATGAATGGGAGAGGCAGGGCAGGCCAAATGATAAATCCTGTCCACCTCGACGAAAAGAGGATGAATGACATCATGCCGTATAAGTTCGAAACGAGGATGGGTGAGAAGATGCCGGATGTTATCCTTGTTTCCTGAGAAGAAATTGTCCACACATAGGACTTCTTCTCCTTTTTCCACATAAAATTCGCATAAATGGCTGCCTAAGAATCCTGCTCCACCAGTGATTAGAATGCGATTCATTTTCCTGTTTGTTTCCTCCTTCGGGTTTTTTCTTCTACTCGGACACAGCCCTTGGGGTTCAGCGTTACCCATAGGCCATGAAGAGGAGGCTCCTCTGCTTGAGAATTTCCTTTTGTGCTTTGAAGAGCTCCTTGATGCCTTTATCGGCCAAATCCAACAAGGCATCGAAATCTTTTTTCGTGAAGGGTGATTGTTCTGCCGTGGCCTGTATTTCCACGATTTTGTCCGTATCTGTTTTGACAACGTTCATGTCGACCTCAGCCGAGGAATCCTCCCGATAATCCAGGTCCAACAGAAGCTCCCCATCGACTATTCCAACGCTCACGGCACTCACCAGGTTTTGTAGGGGTATCTGATCGATAAGGCCCGCTTCCATCATCTTTTTCAAAGCCAGAGCCAGCGCGACGCAACCCACAGTGATCGAGGCTGTTCTAGTGCCGCCGTCTGCTTGGATGATATCACAATCGATGATGATCGTTCTTTCGCCCAGGATCTCTAGGTCAGTCACCGTGCGCAAGGAGCGTCCGATGAGCCGTTGAATTTCCTGTGTGCGGCCCGACATTTTTCCCGGACCTCTCTCCCGCTGCGATCTTTTTTCCGTGGAACAGGGAAGCATCGCGTATTCTGCCGTGATCCATCCCTTCCCGCTCCCTTTGAGAAAGGAGGGGACTTTTTCCTCGATAGTCGCTGCGGCTACGACTTTTGTTTTGCCGATGGAGATCAAGGCTGATCCATCGGCAAAGTCAAGATAATCCGGTTCGATGGATACAGGGCGTATGGTGTCGGAAGTTCGTTTGTTATCTCTCATGTTCTTTCTTTTCATATCTTTCTTCCTCCTCAGGCCGTGTTTTCCAGCGGTCATGGAACCATAACCAGACTTTTGGATTTTCCTGAATCTGATTCTGTATAATCTTAGTGCATAATTGCGTGATTTTCAACACATCCTGTTCTTCATCGCCCGTCAAGATGATTTCGAGGGGCGGGAGGATCTCTAAGCGATACTTTCCTCCTTGAATGGGATAGCAGAAAAGCGGGATTATCGGAGCACCCGTTTTGAGGGAAAATGAAGCTAGGCTGGGTGTCGTAGCAGCCATTTTCCCAAAAAAATCCACGAACACCGCTTGATTGCGCACGGTGTTCTGATCGATCAGAATAGCCACCATTTCGTTATTCTGGAGAGCCCGGAGAATGGGCCTTGCTGCCTGTTTTTTGTAAATAACGGTGGCCCCGAGTTTTTTTCTGATCTGCGAAAGTTTGTCCTCGAGCCGTTCGTTGTCAGACGGACGGGCTATAACGTTGACCTTCCCTATCTGGGAAACGAGCGCGGTTGCCGTTTCCCAGTTTCCCAAATGAGCGGAAAAGAGCAAAACTCCCCTCCCTTCTTGCAGAGCCTTCTCGATGTGTGCTGTCCCCTCGACGGATATGAACCGTTGGATTTTTCCAATTTTCATGTACCTGTATTTAATGATTTCGGCAAAAACTCTTCCAAAATGTTTAAAGGAAGCCTTTGCCAACTTCTTCTGTCTTGCGGCCGAGAGCTGGGATCCAAAAGCTGTGTTCAGGTTGGAAAGGGCGATTTTTCTATGTTTTCCGTCGATCCTGTAAATTAAGGCTCCGAGAACTCCTCCGATAGTAAGACAAAAAGAGCGAGGAAGGACAGAGAATGAGATTTTGAGAAACTGGAAGCCGAAAAACTCTGCTTTTTTTTGTAGGTTGGCCATCGTCCGAGTCAAATTTCCTTTTTTATGATCAAAAGCTCACTCGTGAAGTTTTCCTCGATCTGTAAATCTATTTTGTTGTAGTAAACCGGAATTTGTCCAGTTTTGTGTAGAGTGTCCAGCTTGAAAACATCCTTTTCGGTCGTGATCACGGCATCGGCATCGATCTTTTGGACGGCGGCGATGATTTTTTTGTTGGTGGAATCAGGATATGGGTGGTGATCGGGGAATGCGAAACAAAGTTTCGGCTCGATCCCTTCCTTTTTTAAAAGAGAAAAATATCTTTGAGGCCGTGCGATGCCACAGACGGCCAGAAGGTTTTTTTCTTTCAATCGTTCGGTAACAACAGGGGTGTCTCCGGGGTAAACGAAAAATCCCTTGTTTATGATGGAATAGGAAAAAACTTTCCCATCGGGGAAATTCTTTTTTATCTGATTTTTAGCATGGAATTGGTCATTTTTCTCTACCAATATAATCCCAGCACGGCGGAGCGCAGAAATGGATTCTCGGAGAGCCAATCTCTCGCCCGGATCGAAGAGGACGATGTCCAAATCGCGGTGGAGTTGTCTGTGTTGGAACCCGTCATCCAGGATGGCGACCGTAAAACCAGCCTGTTTGGCCCTCTCGCAGGATGTCAAACGGTTTCTGCCGACAAAAATCCCGACTTGAGGAAACTTGCGCGATACCATGAAAGGTTCGTCACCGGATTCTTGCCAGGTCCCGGTGATGTTCGTTCCATCGGACAGTATCCCACCGCCCTTTTCCCATTTTCCTTTGTAGCCCCTGGTGATCAGAGCTGGGTTTATATCATTTTCGAGACAAAGTGAGAGGATAAACATGACGAGAGGTGTTTTCCCCGAACCCCCAAAAGTCAAATTTCCCACGCTGATGACAGGAAGAGATGCCCGGAATATTTTCCGCAGATTGTGGTCGAACAGGAAATTGTTGATCCAGCTTCCCAACCGGTAGAAAAAAAAGAGGGGACGCATCACCCGAGTCATTCTTCGAGGACTATACACCATCTCCCTGTAGGTTTCAAGACAAAGGGAGAGGGCATTTCCAGGCTACTTGAAGATACGGAATTTTTCAGTATCAGAGGTGCCTTTACTTCTGGAAAGCGTTTTCTTATAATACGTTTTTATTCCAGAAATAGGAGGCTATCGATGTGCAGAAAAACAGTTGTTGTGGCGCTTATCCTTTTCATGACCGTCATTTCTTTCCAATGCAAGAAAAAAAGTCAAGTTCAGGGAATTACCTTGGAGGTAACGTTTTCTGAGGAAGAGCTCTCCGATGACCTGATCACGGATATGCAGTATACCTGGAAGACGGACTCGAATTACGTAAAGATCGAACAGGAAATGCAAGTGTATGTGCATTTTTGGCACAAAAACAATCTGCTCCTTCAGGATGACCATGTTCCCGAGGTGCCGATTTCCGAGTGGGAAGCCAATCAGGAATACGTCTACTCGAGAAGAATCTACATACCTGAATTCATAGATGAATTCGATCCCGAATTCAAAGGGGAAGAAACATTGCGTCTCTCTGTAGGTATTTCCTCTCCTTACGATACAACGGATGGAACACAGCAGGAGATCTTCGAAAAAAAGCTGAAGGTCCTCCCTCCGCCTCTGGATACTCCGGAAAAGATTTTTGAGGACGGATGGTACGATCTCGAAATAAATCCCGATGCCTTTCTCGGCCAGTGGCGATGGACCGCCCAAGAAGCCCGTTGCATTATCGATAATCCCAAAAGAGATGCCCTTCTTGTCATCAAAGGAGGAGTGAATCTCGACGCCCTGGAAGATCAAAAGGTCATCATCAAGATCAACGATCGCATTTTGGATGAATTTATTCCTGCTGAGAGCTATTTTGAAAAATCGTACAACATCAAGAAAGAAATGGTCGGAGATGGAGAACAATTTTTCTTGACTATTGCCACGGATAAAGTGTTTGTTCCAGCGAAAGTTTTCCCCAATTCCAAAGATGAGAGAGAATTAGGGCTTCAGATTTCCTTTGTTTATTTTCGGTAAAATCTTTTTGGGGCCTGCTTCCGCACATTAACGAGGTCATTTTTTGCCTATTGCCATGGCTGTCCGAAAGGACAAGTCCTGGCCATCGGAAGAAATCTCCACTGCTCCCATAAGATCTGTGCGATAGATTTTGGCCCCTATCTCCCTGTACCTGTCGATTACGATAGGATCCGGCAGATTGTACCTGTTACCTGCCCCGACCGTAAGGATCAGGAAGCGAGGAGCGATGGCAGCCAGAAATCCTTGCGAACTGGATGTATTGCTCCCATGATGGGGCGATTTGATCACATCGCTCCGAAGGGCAAAAGAGGATTGGACCAGCTCTTTTTCGACCTTTATGCCGATGTCACCCGTGAGGAGGAAAGCCGTTCGACCGTAAGAGATCCTGAGGACGATGGATTGATCGTTGAGGATTTTCGGAACGATCGGGTCTGCTTGGGAAGGATTCAGTATTTCGATTTTCACCCTATCGACAATCTCCGTCTGGCCTCTGAACATTCTCCTGCATGATGTCGAGCGGGGCAGTCCTCTTTTGAGAGCTGCGTACGCCATGTTGTTTTTTGGGCTGAATGCTTCCCAGAACTCCTCTATCTTGAAATTTTTGGCGACGGCCTTCAATCCGTTCATATGATCAGGATGGGCATGGGTCAAAACAAGATACTGGATTTTTTTTATCCCCTTTTTCCATAAAAAAGGAGAGACGACCCGATCCCCGATGTCGAACGTGTCATCAGGAATCCCGCCGCCATCGATCAGCATTTTTTTGGTTCCGGGAAACTCGACAAGAATAGAATCACCTTGTCCCACGTCGATAAATGTCAGCTTGAGGTTTTTTGAATGGGAGGGAAACGGGTGGGTTACGAGAAGCGCAAGGAAGATGGCGAAACAAAGGGAAGTGAATATTTTCTGTCGTTTGAACCGCGTCGGAACAAGGAGCAGACCGAGGAAGATAAAATATCCGAGAACGATAAAAAGGGAAGGAGTCGGGATCCTGAAGGTTACACCGGGGATTGGATCCAGGAAGTGAGAGGTCGCGATCAAAAAAGTGACGAGAAAATGGATGATTTTTGCCAGAATGCCTGCCAAAAGCGAGCTCATCGTCGTGAGCAGGAGAAAAATGTAACCGCAAACCATGATTATACCCACAAGTGGAATCGCGACAAAATTGAGGATAAGAGCAGAAAAGGTTATGCGGTTGAAGGCCATGGCAACAAAAGGCAAGACTCCTGCCTGGGCAGTCAGGCTCAGGGCCAAGATTTCGCTTATTCTCAGGGGGAACCGAGGAAGGTATTTGATGATTTTCGGGAAAAATAAAATGATGGATAATGTCGCCGTAAAAGTGAGCTGAAACCCGAGGCTGAAAAGGTTTAAGGGATTGAGCATAAGGAGGAAAAAAGCGCTGATCGATAACGTGTTCAACAAGTTGACATTTCGCCAGATGAGCTTTCCCACAAGAAAAGCGAGCGCCATGATCGTGGCTCTCATGACAGAAGGCCTTCCTTCGACCAGCAATGCATACAAAAGGAGGAAAAATATCAGAAGGATATAATTCACACGGTCCGGAAGCTTCAGGAATCTGAAAAATGAGAAAAGAATAAAGGAAATGATCGCGATATGGGCCCCAGAAATGGCGAAGAGATGAAAGATCCCCGCATTTTGGAGACTTTCTGAGATCTCTGGATCCATTCGTCCCCTTTCTCCCAAAAGAAGGGCTTCGACAACCGCTCCTTGTGAGGAAAGACGCGAACCTCTAGCTCTAGCATCAATAAAGTAATGCTCAATCTCCTTCTGAAATTTTCGTCTGATGATGGACATGATTCGAGGGATCGAGGTTTTATTCCCATCCTCCAATTTTTTGACAAGCATGGAACTTTTGGTGAAAGCTCTGTTGTGAATATTCTGGCTTTCGAGGTACCGGTCAAGGGTAGATAAGCCGAAATTTCTGTATCCTGGGGAAAGGGAAAGTTTTGCTGAAACTTCGATTTTATCTTGCGTGTGGAGCTCGATCCCGGACGGCATGTCTTGCGAATGTGGAATGGAAATTCTCAGATTCCCTCGCATTCTTTTTTCTCGATTATCCGAAATGATTTTCTCTACCTTCAAGAAAAGATAGTCTCTTTCGTAACCGCGAGAGAGGGATTTGTAAAGCCTGCCTTGAAGGTCGATGTAGTCCGTTGACGCCAGTTTCTTGAGGGGATTGTTTTCGAATGTATCGATGTGGTAGGTGTGAAGGCTCGATCCCAGAAAAAAGGCAGCAAGAAGAGTGAAAACGAGAGCCTTTCTTGTTTTTTGAAGAGCTGAGAGGAAAATCCAAGCGAAGAGAAGGCAAACAACCATGGATGCCACGCCCACCGGCAGGGAAGGAGATGCCCAGGCAGATAGAAGTATTCCTCCTGCAAAGCTTAGGGCAAGGAAAAGAAAAGGGAAAAGCATATTACATATTATTGACGAGGGACCTCTCCGATGTTTCTCTGATACTCGAGGCTGTCGAATAAGAGACGGCACATGATTTTGATTCCGAGGGCGATACTCCGTTCATCGGGATTAAAATAGGGACTGTGCAGAGGGGCCATGGATGGCTTCTCGGGATCCTTGACACCGAGAAAAAAGTAAAATCCAGGAATTTTTTGTGCAAAATAAGAAAAATCCTCGGCAACCATTTGGGGTTTAATATCCCGGACATTCCCTTCTCCAAGGGTTCGGGTAAGAGTGGGGGCTAAAATCGAGGCAAGATCGGGATGGTTGTACAGAAGAGGCGTCCCCTTTTTGTAGTGGAAGACATAGCTGGCCCCGAATGAATGAGTGATGCCGCGCACCACATCCTCGATCAAACGGGGAATTTTTTTTCTGTTTGTCTCGTTGAGTGTGCGGATTGTGCCCTCTATGGTCACTTTTTCTGCTATGATATTCGCTTTCGTTCCGCCCTCGATTTTTCCGATGGTGACGACAACCGGATCCGTCGGATCGACAGCTCGGCTCACAATGGATTGAAGGTTGACGATGACCTGGGAAGATAAAGCGATCGCATCGATCCCCTCATGAGGTCGGGCGGCATGAGAGCTTTTTCCTTCGATAACGATCTGAAACCAATCCGAGCTGGCCATGATCGGACCTGGAGAGAAGTAGACTTGACCGAGGTTTTCTGGCCAAACATGGAGACCCAGAATCGCCTGAATCGGAGGATTTTCCAGAACACCTTCCAGGACCATGGCGTCTGCTCCTCCCTCTTCACCTGCTGGGGTGCCCTCTTCTGCAGGCTGGAAGATGAATTTGATATTCCCGTTGATTTTATCTCTGAGAGCGCTCATGACCTTGGCCGTCCCCAGGGCGATGGCCACATGGATATCATGGCCGCATGCGTGCATGACACCTGGGTTTAATGATTTGAATGACACATCGGTCAGCTCCTGGATCGGGAGGGCGTCCATATCTGCTCTCAGCCCAACGGTCGGACCTGGCTCCATTCCTCGCAATAGCCCTGTCACACCCGTTATGGCAATGCCGGATTTAACCTCGAGCCCGAAGGAAAGAAGTTTGGAAGCGATCAGGTTGGCTGTCTCGAATTCTCGGTTTCCCAGTTCCGGATTCATGTGAAGAAAGCGTCTTGTGCGGATGATTTCGGGCGTGTGTTTTTTTATTTCTTGGTCGATCAAAAGAGCTGTTTGGGAATCCAGTCCCCATCCCATAAAGTATGTCGAGAGAAGTCCGATCAGAATAGCCAGAGATATGACCCCCTGCTTTTTACTCATGGGATTATCTTACCATTTCATATGTTGATGTTTTCTTGATAAGTTCCGTAGACTTTCTCTAGGGTGGAAGCGATCTCTCCCAAAGTCGCAAACTCTCTGACTGCATCCAAGATCGGAGGAAAAAGATTCTGTCCTTCCTGTGCGGCAAGCTTGAGCGTTCGAAGGCTCTTTTCGATCCTTTCTTCTGACCTTATTCCCTTCACTTTTTTCAACCTTTCCAGTTGGCTTTTTTCCACTTCTTCCGGAGGGGAGTAAAGCCCGAAATGGATTTTTTCATCTGTGTTTGTAAACTCGTTCAGAGAAACGATGATTTGCTCCTTTTCTTCTACCTGTTTTTGATAGCGGTAGGCGCTTTCCTGGATCTCTTTTTGCACAAAACCCGCTTCAATGGCTTGCACCATGCCTCCTATGTCTTGAATTTTTTGCAAATATTCAAGGACTTTTTCTTCGATCTGGTTTGTCAGTGTTTCCAGAAAATAGGCCCCGCCGAGCGGGTCCACACAATCGGCCACACCACTCTCAAAGGCGATGATCTGTTGGGTGCGCAAGGCAATCTGGGCGGATCTTTCGCTGGGCAAAGCCAGCGCCTCATCCCTGGAATTGGTGTGGAGCGATTGAGTGCCGCCGAGGACAGCCGCCAAGGCTTGGAGGGCCACGCGAACGACATTGTTTTCTGGCTCTTTGGCGGTCAGGGTCACTCCACTTGTTTGTGTGTGGAAACGGAATTTCCAGGAGAGAGGATTTTTAGCCCCGTGGGATGTTTTGACGATTCTTGCCCAAATTCTTCTGGCCGCCCGAAACTTGGCGATTTCTTCGAAAAAGTTGTTGTGGGCTGCGAGAAAAAAAGAAAGGCGAGGTGCAAAATCATCTATGTCCAATCCGGACCGTGTGGCCGCTTTGATGTATTCGATGGCGTTGGCAAAAGTAAAAGCCAACTCTTGGACAGCCGTGGCTCCCGCTTCCCGGATATGATACCCACTGATGCTCATGGTGTTCCATCGGGGAACATTTGTTTGGCAAAAATGGAGCGTATCCGTGATGATCTTGAGTGATGGTTGCAGGGGATAAATGTACGTCCCCCGGGCCACGTACTCCTTGAGGATGTCATTCTGGATCGTGCCTTTGAGCTTATCCCAAGCGATCCCTCGTTTTTCGGCGATTACCAAATACATCGAAAGGATGATGGCTGCCGTGGAGTTTATCGTCATCGAAACGCTGACTTTATCCAATGGAATTTCCGAAAACAACAATTCCATATCCTTCAATGAATCGATGGCCACGCCGACTTTTCCCACCTCTCCATGTGCTTGGGGGTGATCTGAATCAAGTCCGATTTGTGTGGGAAGGTCGAAGGCCACACTCAAGCCGGTTTGTCCTTGGGAGAGGAGGAAACGATATCTCTCGTTGGATTCTTCTGCTGTCGCAAACCCGGCATACTGCCGCATAGTCCACAGTTTTCCCCGGTACATATTGGCATAGGCTCCCCGTGTGAAGGGATATTCTCCTGGGTGGCCGAGGGATTCTTCCGGATCGAGACCGAGGAGGTCTTTATGGGTGTAAACATCCTTGACCTCGATTTGAGAAGAGGTCAAGAACTTTTTTTTTCTCTCCTTATTCATTTTCCCTTTGAGGGAGAGACCCGATCAGAGTCCCGGGATGAATCTTGCAAAGGGTCGGGTTCCTGCATAAATTCCCTTCTGTCCCAGCTCCTCCTCGATTTCCAGAAGCCTATTGTATTTCGCTACCCTCTCGCTGCGTGATAAAGAACCCGCTTTGATCTGCCCTGCATTCGTAGCGACACTCAAGTCAGCGATAAAGGTATCTTCTGTCTCTCCTGACCGGTGGGAGATAACGGCTGTGTAGCCATGTCCTTGGGCATAGGCGATAGTGTCCAGAGTCTCGGTCAAGGTTCCGATCTGATTCAACTTGATCAAGATAGAATTCGCAATACCATCGGCGATCCCTTTTTTGAATCTATCCAAGTTCGTGACAAATATATCGTCACCGACCAGCTGGATCTTTTCACCAAGTTCCTCGGTCATGATTTTCCAGCCTCTCCAGTCATCCTCGTCGAATCCATCCTCGATGCTGATGATCGGGTACTTTGCGACCAACTCCTTATAAAAATCGATCATTTGATCGATGGATTTCTCCGAGCCGTCTGATTTTTTAAAAACATATTTGCCGTCGATGTAGAACTCCGACGCGGCCACATCCAAGGCAAGATATACCTCCTTTCCCGGAGTGTATCCTGCGTTCTGGATGCTTTGCAAAATGAGTTCCAATGCCTCTTCATTGGAACCGAGGTTGGGAGCGAATCCCCCCTCATCTCCGACGGCTGTGTTGTATCCCTTTGTCTTCAGAATCTTTTTCAAATGATGGAACACTTCTGCCCCGGCTCTTATGGCTTCTGCATACCTGGGGATTCCTGCCGGTGCGATCATAAATTCTTGAATATCCACGTTGTTGTCCGCATGGGAACCCCCATTGAGGATGTTGATGAGCGGGATAGGGAGGGTGTATTTTTCGCCTTTTCCCAAGTATGCGTACAACGGCAATCCTGATGATTGGGCTGCAGCCTGGGCGACACTCATCGAAACGGACAGGATCGCATTAGCTCCCAGCCTGCTTTTGTTGGGTGTCCCGTCCAGTTGGAGGAGCTTTTTGTCGAGAGATATTTGATCGAGCGCATCCATTCCGATGACTTCTGGTGCGATAATCTCCTTCACATTGGAGATCGCTTTTAACACGCCCTTTCCCAGGTACCGGTCCTGTTCCCCGTCCCTCAATTCAAGGGCCTCGTGTTTTCCGGTGGAGGCCCCAGAAGGCACCGAACTGACTCCCTTGGCTTGCGAAGAAAGGGAGATCCATGTCCTTAGCGTCGGATTTCCGCGCGAATCCAGGATCTCGCTGGCTTTGACTTCTGTGATTGTAGTTTTCGACATTTGTTAGACCTAATCCTTTGATATTAAAATGTTACCTTGCAAAAAGCAGCGTTTCTGGAAAAAAACAGATTAGTTTTCTTCGGGAGCGTCTTCCTTTCCAATTTCCTCAGGTTTTTTGGAAAGTTCTTTCTTTTTCTTGTCGACGAATTCCTTTATGGCATCGATTCCTTCGGTCGTCTTCTCCTTGACCACTTTGATGCCTTTTTCGGCTTCCTTAGCTATCTTTTCGTAGCTTTCCTTCGCTTTTTCACCTGTTTTGACGGCAGAGTCTTGGACTTTTTTTCGTGTTTCGGCTCCACTCGCTGGAGCGAACAGAACTCCCAAAATAAAACCAGTGGCTGTCCCGATAAGAAAAGAAAGGGTGACTTCAAGGGCACTCGAACCTTTATCAGACATTTTTTTCCTCCTTGAATTTTTTTGCTTGCCGCCAGCCTAGACGCATCAGCGGAAATAAAAATGGCCAGTATTTTGAGCTCGGTCTCAATATTTTTATTGTCACAAACCAAGCGATTTCTGAAAGGCTCACAGCCGTTTTTTTCGAGGCCTGGACCAATTCGCCCACATCCTCGAGTTTTAGCTGGACTCTCCGGCTCGTTTCTCTGGCCTCTTCCACCAACACTGTTATTTCGATGAGGGTTTTTTCTGCTTCATGCGCCGTTTTACGAAGCTGTTTCAATAAAATGACCAGGAAGGTTACCGCAACAACAACGGCAATGGTAATGACGAGCCATAAAAATTGGTTGAGAGTCAGCGGCATTGTACTACATAGATAAAATAAAAAACTTCATTTGTCAAATATTGTCGAATCGAGGAGGGGCCAGCTTATTTCCAGAGGATTTTTTGGATGTGCTCCAATTCGTATTTTTCGGCGATTTTCTCGAGGATAAGACCAAATTTTCCCTCATCCTTTTTTTGGATAACCTTTTCCCATTCTTTCAGAATGGAAGTTGGGATGAATAGGTGGTTTTTTTTTGCCAGGCGGTTGATGCCCCGGAGTGCCTGCCAGTGCGTGACCACCAACAAGGCCAGAACACCGAAAAAAACATTCGGGCCCGGGAGCAAAGCAGCCAGACCGCTTATGGGCAATAAGAGGGCTTCTCCGACGAGCAGCAAAATATGCTTGGTTCTTTGCCTTTGCAAAAAAAAGAAAAAGCTAACTTTTATCCGTTGCTCACTGCAGCATCCAGAATATAATATTTCCACTTGATCTCCCGTTTCCTGCAAAACCTGCTCAAAAGCCTTTTCTTGAACGAGGTCCTTACGAGACATCAACATAAGCTTTTTCCTGGCTTTTTCCCAGATGTCTTTCCATCTAGAAAATTTGACTTGGATATGGTCGAAGGGTTTCGCCGAAAAATACCGGTATTTTTCGCGGAAATCCTTAACGAAAAAGTAATACATTGTCTTATTTTAACAATTCGACATTAAGAAACAAATAAAACCTTATCAGCGCCGTTGATTCAGGAGATAGATGAAGAAAGGTGCTCCAACAACCGCTGTGATAATGCCGATCGGGAGTTCCGATCCCGAAAAGATGGTTCGTGCCAGGAAGTCGCAGAACATAAGGAAAACACCCCCCATGATGGAGGAGGAGATAAAAAGATATCTGTGGTCAGGCCCGATTAGCAGGCGGACCCAATGGGGAATGATCAAACCCACAAATCCGATGATACCGCTCACAGAGACGGATGAAGATGCCAAGACAGTTGAAACTACCAGAAAGATTTTTCGTGTCCGATTGACGGAGCAACCGAGAGATTGAGCGATTTCATCTCCCATCACAAGAAGGTTCATGTCCTTGGCAAGCCGTTGGGAGATGAGGAAACAGAGGATGAAAACAGGGAAAATCACTCTTATGTGATTCCAGTCTGCCAATTGAAAACTCCCCAACAGCCAAAACACGGCCTGTTCGAAGGATTCGGATTTAAAAAAAATCAAAAATGATGTTAGTGATGACGCCAGAGCTCCGGCTGCGATTCCTGTCAAGAGAAGAGTCTCCATCTTGAAAACGCCTCTTTTCTGAGAGAGGATATAAACAAGGGAAACGATGGCGAATCCCGAGCCAAAGGCGAGTACATTCTGCAACGAAAATCCCCAAAAAGTCATGTTCAATCCAAGAATAAGAGCAAGGACAGCGCCAAAAGAGGCTCCGGATGAAACACCGACAACAAAAGGACCTGCCATGGGATTTTGAAAGTATCCTTGCAGTATGGCTCCAGAGAGAGAGAGGCTAGCTCCGACTAAAAATGCCAGGATGGCACGGGATAACCGAAGATGGATGAAAATCTGGGCGTGTGTTTGGTCGCCGTGGACGAGAAAATTCCACAGGTCCACAAAACTTGTTTTGACGGAACCTTTCACAAGAGACACATAAAGTCCCGCAAACAGAAGAAGGAATAAAAGGGAGAGGAGTCGGATTCTTTTTTTATTCGGCATCATCTGTTATCCTCGAAACAGGAGGGGTGCAGGATACGGGCGAGCTGGGCGAACGCCTCGAATATCCTCGGTCCAGGCCGAGTGACCAAATCTTCGTCAAGAAAAGAAAATTTATCATTTTGCACAGCTTGGATGCTTTCCAGGTGGGCATCTTGAATGAACCATGTTTTCACTTCAAGAAAATCCTTCTCTGTCCTTGCGAGGACAAGGATATGATCAGGATTTTTATGGATGAGTTCTTCTCGATTGTAGCTGAACCACGCTCTTGGGATTTCCTCAGCAATATTTTGTCCCCTGGCTTCACTAACCATATCGTTCATGAAGGTGTTTTTTCCGCTAGTCCACAGTCCCTTCCCATGAAGATTGATGAATACTTTTGGCCTTGTCCTTACATTTTTCAATCGATCTCTTATGTTTTTTAAGCCACGGTTCAAATGGTCGATGAGGTCTTCAGCCGCCTTTTCTCGACGCGTGACCAGACCGATCCTCTGGACGATGGATAAAATGGATTCCAAGGTTGTCCCTGCCTCCAAAACAAAAACAGGTAAATCGAACGACTTGAGTCTCTGGATCAGTCTCAGAGGATTGCCTCGGAAGGCAATGATAAGATCTGGGTGGAGATCGATGATTTTTTCCAGATCAGGATCGACCATCCCTCCGATGCGGTTTTTTGATAAAGCCTCCTTTGGGTAATTGCAGTAGCGGGTCACACCGATGATCCTATTCTCGAGACCGAGGGCGAACAGAATTTCTGTGACATTAGGGGCTAAGGATACGATCCTTTGGGGAGGATTCCCGAGAACATGGGTGTCTCCCAGATCATCTTTTATGGTCAAGCTTTGGCTCTGGAGAATGGCGGGGTTATGAAGGAGGAGGAGGAGTAAAGCCAGGCTCTGGGATTTCAACATCTTTTTCACTCTGGTTTTTGAAAAGTCAAGGAAATCTCGGGGAGTCCGGAGTGCAGATTATTCCTCACATCCACATCGGCATGAAACACCTCCTGTATATTCTGCTTGGTGATAAGGTCTCTTGGGGAGCCCAAAGAATGAATTCTTCCATTTTTGAGGAAGAGTAGTCTCTTGGAATAAGGAACAACGAGATTGATATTGTGTTCGGCGGAGAGAATGGTTTTGTTTTTTTCTCGCTGCAGTCGTTGCAGGATGCGATAGATCTCCACCTGATAGCTTATATCGAGGTGGGCACTCGGTTCATCGAGGAATAGGAGGGGTGTATCTTGTGCCAATGCCCGTGCGATAAAAACGCGTTGCCTCTCACCGCCGCTCAGGTGGGCGATTTTTTTGTCTTTCAGCGAGGTGGTCTCCGTAAGGTCCATGATTTCCTGTATTATGCTCTTGTCTTTGGCGCGTGCACTGGAGAATTTTCCCTGATAAACATAACGGCCCATCCCGATGATCTCTTCAACGGTGAATTCGAAAGCGACCTGAAACAGCTGGGGAACATAAGCGATCTTTTGGGCTTTTTCATGGGATTTGAGGGCCAAAATGTCTTTGCCCTCTACCCGAATCCTCCCGGATACATCTTTTAGAAGACCTTGGATTGCCTTTATCAATGTGCTTTTCCCCGATCCATTCCTTCCTAAAATGGACAGGAATTCCCCTTCGTTTAGGGAAAAGGAGATATTTTCGACGATGTCTCCGCTGCCGTAGCCGGCGCTAAGATCATGGATTTCAAGGAGTGCCATGGCGTAACAGAGTTTACGGTTTTCTCCTCTTTTCTTCAACCAAGTATTCTGGATTATTTAATAAAAAGCCGATTTCAACCCGTGCCGTCTCTGGGCCAATTCTTGACTTTTAGAGGGGAGAAATCTAATATGGGGGATTGTTCCCGTTATTGGCCAAAGACACAGAGGATCCCATGAGAGAAGATTACGATTTCGACCGCATCGAGAAAAAGTGGCAGAAAACTTGGGAAGATAAAAGCGTTTTTGCTTTCCGTGTGGAGCCACAAAAAACGAAATATTACTGCCTGGAAATGTACCCCTATCCTTCGGGCCGAATTCACATGGGCCAGGTTCGTAATTATGCCATCGGGGATGTGATCGCAAGGTTCAAGATGATGAAAGGGCTGAATGTCATCCATCCCATCGGGTGGGATGCACTGGGCATGCCGGCAGAGAATGCGGCCATAACCCAAGGGATCCATCCCCAAAAGTGGACTCTCGGCAATATCGCCCACATGAAAAAACAACTGAGAAGGCTGGGATTCAGTTATGATTGGTCCCGGGAGGTCAACACCTGTCTTCCAGAATACTACAAATGGAATCAATGGATCTTTCTCAAGATGCTGGAAAAAGGTCTGGCCTATCGGAAGAAAAGCTGGATCAACTGGTGTTCCTCCTGCCAGACCGTTTTGGCCAACGAGCAGGTGATAGGAGAGAAATGCTGGCGTTGCGATACAAACGTGACGCAGAAAGAAATGGAGCAGTGGTTTTTGCGGATCACTGACTATGCGGAAGAACTTCTCTCTGGTCACGATGTGTTGGAAAAATGGCCTGAACATGTTCTCCTGATGCAGAAAAACTGGATCGGGAAAAGCACGGGAGGACACATCTCTTTCCCGCTGGAGGATTCCTCTGGTAGCATCGATGTCTTCACGACCCGGGTGGATACCATTTTTGGTGCGACATTCATAGCTTTGTCTCCTGAACATCCTTTATCGATGGAACTGATCGCAGGTTCCTCCCAGGAAGACCGGTCTAGGGATTGGATCGAAAAAAGGGTGGCTGAGCAGCGGAAACGCATAGATCCGGAGGAGATTGGAAAACAGGGAATCGATACAGAAAAAAAAGCGATAAACCCTTACACCGGAGAAAAAATCCCGATCTGGGTATCCAATTATGTCTTGATGGAATACGGAACAGGCGCGATCATGGCTGTTCCTGCTCACGACCAGAGGGATTTTGAATTTGCGAAGAAGTATGAATTGCCCATCCGCGTTGTGGTCGTACCTGAAAAGGACTCTCCCCCAGCGACGCTCGAAGAGGCCTATAAGGGAACGGGGTATGTGGTCAATTCCGCTGACTTTTCGGGTCTTCCATCGACAGAAGCTTCAGAAAAAATGGTCCAGTATGCAGAAAGGGAGGGATTCGGGCAAAAAAGAACCCTGTACAGACTTCGGGATTGGGGGATTTCCCGACAACGTTATTGGGGCACGCCCATCCCGATCATTTACTGCCCGACATGTGGGGTCGTGGGCGTTCCTTTTGATGATCTTCCTGTCACGCTACCGTCGGATGTGGAATTTACCGGAGAAGAGGGCTCTCCGCTGGAAAATTCACGAAGCTTCGTTCATGTTAAGTGCCCTCAGTGCGGTGAGGAAGCTCGCCGAGAAACGGATACTATGGACACTTTTTTTGATTCCTCTTGGTATTATTTTCGGTATTGTTCCCCGGACGAGGACAAGCTCCCCTTCGATCCCCAACCAGCCGATTACTGGCTTCCTGTGGACCTGTACATCGGCGGAGTGGAGCATGCCATATTGCACCTGATCTATGCCCGGTTTTTCTGCAAATTCTTCAGAGATCATGGCTTGACGAGCATAGACGAACCCTTCCCTCGACTCCTTGCTCAGGGGATGGTGACCAAGGATGGAGCAAAGATGTCCAAGTCCAAGGGAAATGTTGTGGATCCTGATGACATGGTGAAAGATCATGGGGCCGATACGGTAAGGCTTTATATCCTTTTTGCCTCTCCTCCAGAAAAGGAATTCGCTTGGAATGAAAAGGGAATAGAAGGGTGTTATCGCTTTTTGAACCGCATCTGGTTCTTTTTTCAAGAGAACAAAGAGCAATTTTTGGGAGGCTTTTCCAACCATGAATCGAATTCTTCTACGCAGGCTGAGATTTCTCAGCCTTTAAGAATAAAAATGCACCAGACGATCCGAAAAGTCTCGGAAGATATCGAAAAGAGGTATCATCTAAACACAGCTATTAGCTCGATCATGGAGTTGTTCAACCTCATCAAAGCGGAAAAGGACAGCCTTATCCAGAGCAGCGACGGCAAGGAACTTTTAAAAGAAGCCATAGAAAAAATGATCCTTCTTTTATCACCTTTTGCACCCCATCTCTGCGAGGAATTGTGGGAACAACTGGGATACAAAACACTCTTAATGCAAACCCCGTGGCCTTCCTTTGATCCAGAATTGGCGAAAGAGGAGCGGGTTACGATCGTCGTACAGGTCAACGGAAAATTGCGAGACAAGTTCGAAGTCGAAAGAGACGAAGAAGAAGAAAAGCTGAAAGAAATTGCTCTCGGTTTGGAAAAAATTCGCCAGTTCCTTGGCGATAAAGAAGCCAGAAAGGTTATACTTATCAAGAATAAGCTGATCAATATCGTCACCGGTGAGAATGAGGGGGCGGAATGAAAAAAATGACCCTTCTTTTTTTGGCGTGTTCGCTGTTTCTCCAGTGCGGCTATCATCTTCGTGGGACGGGAAGTTCCCTGCCTCCTCATATCAAGAGGCTCAGTGTTCCTATGTTCGCCAATCGGACCACCCGGTTCGAGCTGGACTTGAAACTGACTCAAGGGGTGATCGATGAAATGATCTCCCGAGGAAAAGTGGAAATCACAGATGAGATGGATAATGCAGATGCCGTTTTGATCGGAGAGATCCTCCGTTTCCAAGCCAATCCGATCGGCTTCGGAGAAGACGCGACGGCCGACCGATACAGCATTTCCATCGTGGCCAAGGTGATCCTCAGGGATTTGGTTCAAAAAAAAGTGCTTTTTTCGAACACCTCGTTTATATACCAAGGAGATTATGAAGTGCCTGAAGGTATGGATTTCGAGGCGTTGGAAACGGAAGCGATAGATGAGATGGTCGTAAAATTTGCCAGAAGCCTTGTGGTGTCTATCCTGGAGGGTTTTTAAAAAAAAGTGTACAGTTATTTTCTGCGCAAAGAAATCGACCATAAAGCCCTCCATCCCTGCTATTTTTTTTATGGAGAAGAACCGTTTTTAGCTGAGGAGTTTATTGCGGAACTGAAGCAGGCGCTGATCTCTCCGGAAGATCAGGATTACAACATCGAAAAGTGCAACTTGGATGACCATTCTTGGATGGCAATAATGGACCTTGCCCGATCCATCCCGTTCTTTTTTTCGTCCTGGCGGATCATCCAAGTGATTCTTCCCAGCGGAAAAGGAGAGAAATTTTCCTCCACTGAAGAAAAGGTCATTAAGGATTATTTTTCCTCACCTTCGGATCAAACGGCTCTCATCGTCATCTATCCGGGAAAGCTTCCAAGAAATAAGCCCTTATTCCGTCTGTTTTCCTCTTTCCCCCCCTCTCTTGTTTATGTCAAGGAACTCAAACCGCTTAAGGATAGAGCCCTGTACATGTGGATGGATCGAAAGCTTTCTTCGTTGGGAAAGAGAGCCACACAGGATGCCATGGCTAGGCTGGCAGAGCTTACTGGCAATAGTCTTGCCTGCCTGAACAACGAATTGGATAAGGTGTCCGCGTTCACTGGAGAAAAAAAGATCATCGAACTGGATGATGTGAATGCGATCTCGGGTTGGATAAAATCTTTCTATGAATGGGAACTGGTGAATGATCTCGAAAAAGCGGATTTTGAGAAAAGCCTGATCGTTTTAGATAATCTGTTTAAAAAAAGCGTGAGACCCGAATTCATTCTTGGTTTAACAGCTAAGTTTTTTCGAGAAATATTTTTGGCAAAGCTGTGGTTGCGGGAGAAAGAAAAGGATCGGCCTGCGATTTTCAAAGAACTTCGCCCTCAAATACAAGAAAGGTTCGGCAGTTTTTATACCGAAAAGTTCAGCAATTTTTTTTTTGCGGTCGATAGTATCACAATGAGCGATCTGAATCATTTTATTTCTGAACTCAATGATATCGACCTGAAAATCAAAACGACCGATCTGAATGCCCAGACTTTGCTCGAAAGTTTCCTGTTTCATTATTGCCAGATGAGGAAGGGAGCGCGGGCTACTTCGAAGGCGAGGGATTAATCATTTCGACTTGGCGGCTCAATCGGGATTTATACCGATTGCCAGTGTTTTTATGGATCGTTCCCTTTTTTACAGATTTATCGATCGTGGAGAACGTTTTGGGCAGCAGTTTTTCTGCCTCCTCACGATTTTTATTGTCTATGGCAGCTCTTATGGCTTTGATTCGTGTCCGCAGCACGGACTTGTTTTTTCTGTTGATCAAATTGCGGCGAAGGGTTCGTCTCTCTTGCCGGATTACCGACATGTGTTGTGCCATTTTTTTCTCCTCGGATAAGAAAATATGATAAGATATCTGCCGACTGAAGTCAACCTGGAATATGGTTGGTGAAAATGGAACAGGACGAACAAAACAAGAGGTTGATCCGATCGACTCTTGCCGTATCGGCCCCCACTCTTTTGAGTCGAATTTTTGGCCTTTTAAGAGACATGATTCAGGCCAATTACATGGGAACGGGAAGGGGAATGGATGCCTTCACGATCGCCTATACCATCCCTAATTTGCTGAGGCGCTTGACAGGAGAAGGGGCCATGACGGCGGCGTTTATCCCCGTCTTTACCCAGCAGAAAAAGGAGAAGTCGAGAGAAGAACTCTGGAAGTTTGCCCATTATTTCTTTTTCGATCTTACTGTGATCATGGCTTTGATCACGGTTATCGGTATCCTGTTCGCTCCTTTTTTGGTTAAGTTGATCTCCATCGGATTCAAGGATATCGCCGGCAAGTGGGATTTGACGATCAGCCTGACGCGATTCATGTTCCCCTATATCTTTCTTATAAGCCTGGCTGCGTTGGCCATGGCGATCCTGAATTCATTCCATAAATTTTTTGTCCCTGCTTTTACCCCTGTTTTGTTCAATCTTTCCATCATCACGTTCGCCGGTCTGTTTGCGGAACGGGCTAAAGAACCTTCCTATGTTTTTGCAGCTGGCGTGGTGGTCGGTGGAATTTTTCAGCTTGCCTTTCAGCTTCCTTTTCTTCGGCGCCAAGGGATGCGCTTTAAGCCCATGCTCTCCTTTACCCATCCAGGGGTGCGTAAGGTGGGGAAACTGATCATCCCAGGGATTTTCGGGGCAGGTCTATACCAGATCAACTTTGCTATCAGTCGTATGATCGCTTCCTTGCTCGAGGAAGGAAGCGTGTCTTCGCTTTATTATGCAGCGAGAGTGCAAGAGTTGACCCTCGGATTGTTCTCGATCGCACTTTCCATCGCTCTTCTTCCCACTTTTTCTGACCAAGCGGCCAAACAAGACATCAACGGGATGAAAAAAACGCTGGTTTATTCCTTTAAATTGATCTTTTTGGTGACGTTCCCGGCCATGGTCGGCTTGTTGCTTTTGAATCGACCTATCATACACCTGCTTTTTCAAAGGGGAGAATTTAACGAACAGTCCACGTTGATGAGTTCTTCCTGTCTGTTCTTTTTTGCTTTAGGAATCCCTTTCATTTCTGGAGTGAGGATCATGGCACCGGCATTTTATTCTTTAAAGGACATAAAAACGCCTGTGATCGTGGCAGCTTTTATCATGGTGTTGTACATATCGCTCTCCGTTTTGCTGATGAATCCCCTTCGAGTGGGAGGCATCGCATTAGCCCTATCCATTGCGTCTGTTATAAATTTTGTGGTGCTTTTTTTTCTCTTAGAGAGAAAAATCGGAACCATCCCAAAGAAAAGCATATGGATCTCTAGCTCTAAATCAGCCATTTCTGCGGCGGGGATGGGAGGAGCTGTTTGGTATTTTATGAAACATTTCGATTTCGACCAGATGGTTTTTGTCCAGAAATTAGGGATCCTCTCTGCCGCAATTTCCATCGGAATCGTCCTTTATCTGGTATTGAATCTTCTGTTTAGGCATGAAGATCTGAAAAGCCTCAAAGATATATTTTCCAAAGATGAAATTCTGAAAAAAAAGGATCTGACTTGATAATCGTCCTACAAAAAGTCAAACAAGCGTCGGTTTCTGTTCAGGGAAAAGTCGTGGGAAGGATCGGACAAGGCATTTGTCTTCTCGTGGGCATCGAAAGAAAAGATACAGAGGAGGAGGCACGATACTTGGCTCGCAAGATCGTGGATTTGAGGATATTCCCCGACGATCAAAGCAAGATGAACCTTTCTTTGTGCGATGTCGGAGGGGAAGTCCTGGCTGTTTCCCAATTCACGCTGGCGGGTTCTGTCAAAAAAGGAAGAAGGCCCAGTTTTGACAGGGCAAAAGAACCCTCTTTAGCCGAGCCCCTTTTTCTCTATTTTGTGGAGCAGATCCGAAGTTTTGGCGTTAAGGCCGAAACAGGAATTTTTGCCGCATTGATGGAAGTTTCCCTGATCAATGATGGCCCGGTGACTTTTATCTTGCAGAAGAATAATTCTTTCAGCTGAACTTGACTTGGCTGATCTCTTGAAGGGCCTGTAGGGCTGGGATCCTTACGAAAGAACTTTTGTCCTCAGAAAGTTTCGTGAGCAGAGCCAGGGCTTTTTTCCCTCCGATCTCACCCAAAACGGTGGCCAAGGTACGACGCACCTCGATGTTGGGATCATTCACCAAACTCTCGATATAATTCACGGAGGAGGCGTTTTTCCTCGAACCCAGGATCTGAAGGCACCCAGTTTTGGCATACCACGGGGGTTTGTGAAGTCTTTGATAGAGTAGCTTAAGATCGAGGTCTTCTCTCCGCGAGATCTCCTCGATTATGAAGTTTCTTATGTCTTCAATCGGATCTTCCAGGGATATGATCAATACCGCGCAAACCCAAGGTTCATTGGATTTGGCGATTTCTTCGATGATTTTTAAGCGAGTTTTTTTGTCTTTTGTCTCTTGGATTTTTTTCAGGGCTTCATCCATCGAAGATTTTTTCCTAGATTTTTTTGGCATCTTTTCATTGGGGGGCTTTTTTGTTTCAGGGAATAATGATCCAGTTTTCTTGTCTGTCATCAGATCCGCTTGTCCTTTTTGGCTACCTGGTATTTATATAATAGAATGGAAAAAAGTGCAACTGGCGCAGGAGAAAATGTGCCAGCCCAGTCGGAGGATACTCTAGACCATGTCCAGGAGATGCCCCAATTTTTCTTTTTTTGTTCTTAGGTAATTTATGTTGGATTTGCTGGGAGGAATTTCGAGGGGAACACGCTCGATAATTTCGAGGCCATACCCTGCAAGACCGATGAACTTACGAGGATTGTTGGTTATCAAACGCAGTTTGTTCACCCCGAGCGAAACCAGGATTTGTGCGCCGATCCCGTAATCTCTTTGGTCAGGCTTGAATCCGAGGTGTTGGTTAGCTTCTACCGTATCCAGACCTTTGTCCTGCATGGCATAGGCTCTTATCTTGTTCACGAGACCGATGCCCCGGCCTTCCTGGTTGATGATGTACAGTATAACTCCCTTTCCTTCCTTTTCGACCATCTCCATGGCTTGATGCAACTGATCCCCGCAATCACAACGCTTCGATCCTAGAATGTCACCGGTTAAGCATTGGGAATGGACGCGGACAAGGGTGGTGTCATCTTTTCCGATTTTTCCTTTAACCAATGCGATATGATTTTCTTTATGAATGGTATCTTCGTAGATGGCCAACCGGAATTCACCATATTTTGTGGGGAGGGGGATTTCCTCGATTTTTTCGACCAAACACTCTGTTTTCATCCTGTATTTTATCAGATCTGCTATGGTGAGGATGGGGATGTCATACGTTTGAGAATATTTTTCCAGTTGGGGCATCCTTGCCATTGTCCCGTCTTCGTTCATTATCTCACATATGACAGCAGCTTGTTTCAGCCCGGCCAGACGAGCTATATCGATCGAAGCTTCTGTCTGCCCGGTTCTTTCCAGTACACCGCCGTCTTTCGCTTCAAGAGGAAAGATGTGCCCTGGTCTGGCAAGATCGGAAGGCTTTGTTTTAGTATCGATGGCCACGCGGATCGTGTGGGAACGGTCATGGGCCGAAATTCCTGTGGTCACGCCTTTTTTAGCATCGATGGAAACGGTAAATGCTGTTTTGAAACTGGCCGTGTTCTCCGCGACCATAAGGGGCAGGTCAAGTTGCTTCAATCTACTTTTTGTCAAAGGGAGGCAGATAAGACCCCGTCCATATTTGGCCATAAAATTGATGATATCAGGGGTGACCTTTTCTGCCGCAACCATGAGGTCGCCTTCATTTTCTCGGTCTTCATCGTCTGTGATAATGATCAGGCTTCCTTCTTGAACAGCTTTTATTGCCTGTTCGGCAGAGACTTTTCCTTTTGTCTTTTCCATTTTTATGGACCTGTTGTGTTGGATTATTTTTTAGTCTTTGATATCCAATTATACACGTATTTGCCGATTATGTCACATTCGATGTTCACAGTGTTTCCGGGTTTCAGATGGCCTAGATTGGACTTATTCAGGGTGATGGGTATGAGCTCCACCTCCAACGATGAGGATCTGAGTTCGGCTATGGTTAAGCTGACCCCATCGATCGCCACAGAACCTTTCGGAATAAAATAAGATCGCAGGGCTGTAGGGAAAGAAACGGTCATCCTCCTTCCGGCTCCCCTTTTTTGTAAAGCCATGACTTTTCCGGTCGAATCGATGTGGCCGGTGACGAGATGACCACTGAGTGGAGAGGAAAGCGTGAGGGAGAGTTCCAAATTGAGCTTATCACCCCTGTGGAGAGAGCCCAAGCTCGTTCGGCTCGACGTTTCTTTGGAAAGGTCGAAGTAGAGCAGGGATTTTTCCTTCTTGGTCAAGCTCAGGCAAACCCCATTGACAGCCAAGCTGTCGCCGATTTCCAAACGGGATGACAATTCAGGCGCTTCGATCGCCATTTCCTGTTTTCCCCTCCTGTATTCTTGAAAGCTCCCGATATGGGTGATAATTCCTGTGAACATTAAAAATATCCTTCCAAGATCATGTCGTTCCCGATGGCGAAGCACTTCGTTTTTTTCAGCTGGATGGACTGTGCGATCGTTGGAAAGCCCGTTCCCTCGAAAAATGTGGGGGCCTTCTCTCCTCCCACTAGTTTTGTCGAGAGCGTAACGAAGATCTTGTCAATCAGTTTTTTTTCGATTAGGTTTGTGATGAGGAGAGGACCTCCTTCCACCAAAACACTGGAGATTTCCTTTTGCCCAAGCCAATCGAGGGCTTTTTTCAAATCTATCCTGCCGGACTGGCTTTTAGGAAACGATATGATCTCCACACCTTTTTTCTTCAGCTCCAGCGCTTTTCTCGATGTTTCTGATCGGTGTGTGAAAACCAGTATTTTTCCGCTGGCCATTGTTTTGAGGATCTTTGCATCCATGGGGAAACGGAGCCTGGAATCGATGATGATACGGGTGATCGTTTTTTTTCTCCACAGGGGATGCCGGACAGTCAGTCTTGGATCGTCGTGCAGCAGCGTATTGATTCCCACCATAATGGCCATATTTTCTCCACGAAGAAGATGGATGTAATTCCGCGTTTGTGAGGAAGTTATCCACCGAGATTCATGGGTCCGGGTAGACATTTTCCCGTCGAGGCTCGTGGCCACTTTTGCGGTCACAAAAGGAATTTTTTTCTGGATATATTTGTCGTAAACTTCGTTCAAGAGGAAATTTTTTTCTTCGAGGAGGCCATTGGAAACCTGAATACCTGCCTGGTGCATTTTTTTGAGACCCTTTTTATGGACCAGTGGATTGGGATCCAAGGCTGAAACGACAGCGCGTTTGATTCCGGCTTGGATCAGGCTGTCCACACACGGAGGGGTTCTTCCCCAATGGACGCAGGGTTCGAGCGTGATGTAAGCGGTGGCGTTTCTGGCATGAGCCCCTGCTTTTTGAAGTGCGATAGCTTCTGCATGGGGTTTGCCTGGTTTTTCATGGTACCCGGTCCCGACGATCGTGCCGTTTTTAACGATAACCGCTCCGACATAAGGATTAGGGCTTGACCAGCCCTTGGCTTTTTCGGCAAGGCCATAAGCCATCTCCAGAAAAGAAAGGTCTTTGTAGGTATTCATGAAAGCAAGGCGTTAACGAATTCCTGGGAAGAAAACTCGAGAATATCCTTTTCCCCCTCTCCGACTCCGACAAATTTTATCGGGAGATTTAGCTCATCCACTATGCTTATCACACTTCCTCCTTTTGCTGTTCCGTCCAGTTTTGTGAGGAATATCCCAGTCAGGCCTGAAAACCGAGTAAATTCCTTGGCCTGGATCAGGGCGTTCTGCCCGATGCTGGCATCCAATACCAGCAAGATTTCTTTCGGAGTTCCATCCAGTTCTCTAGAGATCACTCTTTGGATTTTCTCCAGTTCATTCATGAGGTTGATATTGGTGTGGATTCTTCCTGCCGTATCCACCATAAGGTAATCGTATTTCTTGGCCTTGAAGGATTGAATGGCATCATAGACGATAGCGGCGGGGTCTGCTCCGTACTGGCCCTTAAGGACGGGGATATTTAGTCTTTTTCCCCAGATAAAGAGTTGTTCCTGTGCGGCTGCTCGAAAGGTGTCCGCTGCGACCATAAGGATGTCTTTTCCTGCCTGCTGGTAACGATGGGCGAGTTTAGCCATGGAAGTCGTTTTCCCTCCTCCGTTCACACCGACCATGATAAGAACGCAGGGGGGATGATCAAGATTGGAGCTCTGGGGAAGATTTGCAAAGACGCCCAAGATTTCTTTTTTAAGAAGGTTTTGTATGTTTTGGGAAGAATCGGTTTTTTTTGTTTCTTTTCGAATGGAATCAACGATTTTTTCCGTTGTTTGAATCCCGACATCCGCAAGAATAAGAGATTCTGACAATTCATCCAGGATGTTATCTCTTGGCTTACCGGGTATGAACAACGCATCGAGCTTGTTTTTTAAGTTTTCTCTTGTGCGGCCAAGTTTGCTTTTGAGATCGTTCAACACAGCTTTTTACCCTTTATCACTCATAATAACGCCTTCGCAAAAGAAACAACATCAAGATTACCATTTTTCCAATTTTATATAAACCTAAAAGTTGGGCGGGGAGGGTCGAACTTTCATCCTTGATTAGGAGATCGCTACGAAAAGAACACAGACAATGTTGATTTTAGAGGGAGTTCCTGCTGACAAAGAATGAGTTGACAACAGGGTGGGTAAATTTTACAATCATTCACCTTTATCTCGCATGGATGGTTTTTCCACCCGGCTACGCTATTTGATCGATAGGACTTTAAGAAAAGGCATGAATAACGAGACGGTTTGGATCTTGAATCCGATTTCCGAAAAAGCCAGGCATCTTTCTGCAACTATGGATCTTCCCCTAGAAATAGCCCAAATTCTTGTGAATAGAGGAATCGATCATGCTGATCAAGTCCATGTTTTTCTCCATGGGACGATGAACGAGCTTCATGATCCTTTCCTTATGGATGGGATGAAGGATGCCGTTCGAAGAATCCGAAAAGCCCTTTCCAATCAGGAGAAAATCCTGATTTTCGGCGATTATGATGTGGATGGGATACTGTCCGTTGTAACCCTCTCCAAAGCCTTGGAGTCTTTGGGAGGACAGGTCGATTTTTTTATTCCCGATAGATTGAGAGAGGGATATGGCTTGAAAGAAAAATATATCGATCTGGCAGAACAAAAAAACGCACGCGTGGTGATCAGTGTGGACTGCGGGGTGAAAGCGGTGGCGTTTGTGGAGAAAGCCAAACAGAGGGGTATCGATGTGATCATCACGGATCACCATTTGCCCGGACCGTCTCTTCCCAAGGCTTTAGCTATCTTAAATCCTTCCATCCCGGGTTCTGCTTACCCATTCAAAAAATTGGCTGGAGTGGGTGTGGTTTTCAAGCTCATCCAAGCCCTCTTTGATGGAGAACCTCAATCCTCACAGCTTCCCCACTATCTTAAACTTGTATCCATCGGAACAGTAGCGGATGTCGCCGAACTCAAGGATGAGAACAGGATATTTGTCAAAATGGGGCTCAAGGGTTTGGAAGATGTGAAAAACATCGGACTGCTACAATTGATGGATACCTGTGGCATCAAAGGGAAAAGTGTGTCCGTCGGGGATGTGGGTTTTAGGGTCGGGCCACGGATCAATGCTGCAGGAAGGTTGGGAAGGACGGATCTTGCTGTGCGCCTCTTTTTTTCCGACTCCCTCCAGGAAGTGGAGGATATCACTCGACAGTTGGACAGGCTGAATGCCCAAAGGCAAAAAATCGAAGAAAAAGTTTTTAACCAGGCCAGAGACTTTGTTGAAAACAGAGCGCTGAACAAACGGTATAAGCTCCTGGTATTGGGATGCGATGAGTGGCATAGAGGTGTCATCGGGATCGTTGCTTCCAAGATAAAAGATGTCTTCTACCGGCCGGTCATCCTATTCTCCTATGAAGACGGAAAAGCTTTTGGCTCTGGCAGAAGCATTCGCGAGTTTTCGCTTATAGAATGTTTAGAAGAAAATAAGGATCTTTTCAAAAACTATGGTGGACACACCATGGCTGTTGGCTGTGAACTGGCTCACGAGGAGATGGCAAACTTTAAGGACCACATCAATACCTATGCCCATGCAAAGATCACAAACGAACAGCTAAAACGAAAAATCCACATAGATGCGAGAGTGGATTTTGCGGATATCAATGTGGATATTCTCGAGATCCTATCCTGGCTCTCCCCCTTTGGCTTGGGAAATCCCAAACCTGTTTTTTTGACGGAGAAGGCCGAGATCGTCGCCCCGCCGAAAAAAATCCAGGGAAGACATAGTAAATTTCTCGTCCAAAAGAACGGCCGGATCTTCGAATCGATAGCTTGGAGAAAAGGCGAATGGGCTGATGAGCTGGATGCCGGAGACAGGGTCGATTTGGTCTATTCATTGATGACATCTGAATATTTAGGAGAAGAGAGGACGACTCTCTCTCTCGAAGATATAAAAAGAGCCTAATCGTTTTTTGCTGAAAGTATCAAATTCTTTTTCCTTTTTAGGGTATAATTATAGGGCATGAGCTAGAGTCCTATGGGAAATGCCAAATTTCATCCACGCCACACCCTTCGATTTATCAGCGTGGGAGTGCTTGTTATCGTTCTCTTCGCCGTCGCCATAAACTTTTTGACCCGTTCCAAAAAACTACCCCAAAATCCCAAATCCTCCACAGAACTGAAAGAACAAAAGATCGATAAAAAAGAACGAGTCGAATTCAGGGAGATGAATAAAGACAAGATCGAAAAAGAAGTGAAAGCGGATAAACATTACATCGGCGAGGACGGTCTTTATCACTTGGAAGGGGATGTCATGATTTCGTTATTTGGAAGAGGGGATGGTGAAGACATTATCCTCAGAGGAGAAGAGATCGTCCATGACCGAGAGTGGTCCTATTTTTGGCTTCAAGGCGATGCCACGGTGGAGTCCAAGGATCTCATCGTGGAATCCACTGTTTTAGAATATGATGCCAAAAAAAAGGTTTTCAAGTGTGATCAAACAGTCCGGTTCTTTTCGAAAACGATCTCTGGAAATGCGCAAAGATGTGATTATTTTCTTGAAAAAAAGAAGGTTGAGTTGCGAGGAGAAGTATACCTGGAACTCCAATCCCGGCAGGAGAAATCTGTTCCCATCGAGGTCGAAACAGATTATTTCGAGTACTTTAGTTCAAGGGGAAGAGGAAAGGCTGAGGGAGGAGTCGCTCTCAGACATGGGGAGAGCCGTGCCACAGCAGGTATTCTGGAGTTCGAACTCTCGGCAAACCGAGAACAGATCAAGTCACTTTTCTTGAAGGATCGGGTTAGAATTTTTCTCGAGGGCGAATTCAATAAAATAAAACCTTTTTCCGGTCAAACCTCTCTGGCCCTCCACGGTGACAAGTGCCGATTAGAAGCCGATGAAATTCTCCTAAAAGGATTTGTGGAAGTGCCTCAAATCCAAAGTCTCGAAGCAAGGGGAACGTGCAACTTCAAGTTTGTCTCGGAATCGGGAAGTTTCACCCAGATCGAAGGAAAAGAGATCCTGTTCCAAATGATGAAGGAGGGGGCTCTAAAAAGTCTGGTCGTGAATGATGATGCCAAGATCACCGAGGAGAACGAGGACAAAGGACCGCCAAGACACATCGAGGGCCCCAAGATAATAATCCAGGGAAATACGAATGTGCTCACTGTAGAGGGGGAAGATCTATCGAGAGCCCGGATGTGGTCAGAAGAATTGGATATCGCGGCTCAAGAGATCCGCCTAAATCTAGAAAACAACGATATAGAGACAAGGAAGGATACAAAGGTCATCGTCTACCCCCGTAAAAAAACGGGACAGACGAGCGGCTTTTTTTCCGAGGATAATCCTGTTTTTATCACGTCGAAGGATATGGGATATTCCGAAGCGCGCAAGCGTTTTAAGTTTATTGGAGGGACCAAGCTTTGGCAGATGAAGGAGACGATCAAGGCCCAGGAGATGTCTCTTGGCGTAGAGACGGAGTCCTTCCGTGCTCAAGGAGGAGTGGAATCTGTTCTCCCCTATCGATCCAAAGAAAAGGAAAAAGAGGAAAATGTTTGGATCGGATCATCCACTATGGAGTATGATCCTGAAAAAAACTTGATCATGTATCGAGGCGATGTGAAGCTTAAGGTGAAAGATATTGTGTTGACATCCAAACTTCTGGTCATCTCTTTGGATGAGGAATCCGGAGACATGAAAAAGATCGTGGCGCGCAACAAGGTTGTCGTTAAACAAGAGGCCTATGAGGGCCAGGGAGAAGAGGCAAGATTTGATGTCAGAGAAGAGATCATCACCGTTTTGGGCAATCCTGTTTTAATCGATAAAGATAAGGGGAAAACAGAGGGGGGCAAATTGACTTTCTATATACCCGATGGTAGAATCGTGGTTGAAAATGAGGATAGAGAAAGATCCATAACCATCATTAAATCTTGAATCATGAAAAGGCGTTTGGAAGCGGTTGGGCTTACGAAAAATTACCATAAAAAAGAAGTGGTTTCGGATGTGTCGATCACGGTGGAAAAAGGCGAGATCGTTGGGCTTTTAGGTCCGAATGGCGCTGGGAAAACTACGACTTTCTCTTTGATACTCGGGCTCGTCCATCAAGATGAGGGAAAAATTCTTTTGGGTGGTGAAGATATCACAGGATTACCTATGTATGAGAGAGCGAGAAAAGGATTGTGCCTCCTCCCCCAGGATTCTTCAGCGTTCAGAAGGCTCAGCGTGGAGGAAAACCTGTTGTCCATCGTCGAGAACAGGCCTGGAGATTCAGCTAGGGGGAATGGGAATTTGAGGACTATCCTCACTGAGCTCGGTTTATCTAAGCTCGCCAAGGTGAAAGCCTTTACTCTATCGGGGGGAGAAAGGAGGAGGCTGGAAATCGCAAGGGCCCTCGTGACGGATCCGGAGTTCATTCTCCTGGATGAGCCTTTCACAGGAATAGACCCCTTGGCCATTCTTGACCTTCAGGAGATCATTCTTGCGCTCAAGAAGAAGGAGATTGGGGTACTCATCACCGATCACAGTGTCAGAGAAACGCTTAAAATCACAGACCGTGCTTATATCATCGATAAAGGGAAGATCTTTGCCCACGGGACTCCCGACCAGCTCGTTTCATCCGAGGAGGTCAAAAAAGCCTATCTGGGGGAAGAGTTTGATATCGATTGATCTGATAACAGAGAAGCGAGATAATTAAATGGCCCTGAAACAGCAGCTCCATCAGAAACAGGTTCAAAGGCTTATCTTGGCTCCCGCCCTTCAACAAGCCATAAAACTTCTCCCATTGACAAACCTGGAACTCATCGAAATCATCGATGATGAGCTATCGCAAAATCCCATGCTGGAGATAGAAGAGGAAACAGAAGATAAGAAGACAGAAACCTCCGATGATGGATCAGGGGATAAGGAAGGGACGGAGAACAGCAAAGAAATCAAGGGTGAAACGGATGAAGATGTAATAAGCGACTCTCAAGCTAGAGACGAGGATCAGGAGATCGAAGCCTATTTTAACCAATATTTCGATGAAGGATTTCGATCGTTGTCCTATGAAAAAAAAGAAAGCATTGCCCTTGAAAATATCGTGTCCAAAACCCAATCTCTTTGGGATCATTTGGACTGGCAAGCCAATCTGACTTTTTTTAATGCGAAGGATAAAGAAATCGCTCAGTACATCATCGGCAACATAAATGAGGATGGTTATCTCACAACATCCCTCGAAGAGATTGCTGGATCCATGGACACGTCTGAGGAAAAAGTGAACCAGGTTCGGGAGAAGATCCTGCGATTTGATCCTGTCGGAGTGGGAAGTCTCTCAGTCCAGGAAGCCCTTTTAGTCCAGATGGAATATTTTGAGATCGAGGATGAAATCACGCTTAAAATCGTCAGTCAGTATATCCATCTTTTGGAAAAATCCGATTTTACTCAGGTAGCCAAAGAATTGGGGATATCACTCGAGGATGTTAAGCCGCATATCGATGTGATAAAAGAATTGGACCCCACTCCTGGAAGAAAATACAGCCAGGAAAAAACTTTTTATGTGGTTCCCGATATCATCGTGAGAAAAGAAGATGATGAACTGAGGATTATCCTCAATGATGAAGGCCTGCCACGGTTGCGGGTGAATACTTATTACAAAAAACTGCTGACCCGTGCCTCCAAGGATAATCCTGAAGCCTACCGGTATCTGAAGGACAAGATGAAAAAAGCCTTCTGGTTTCTCAGAAGCTTGGACCAAAGGGATCGCACCATCTTCAAAGTTGCCCAATACATCGTGGACAAACAAAAAGATTTCATAGAAAAAGGAATGGAATTTATTAAACCGTTGACTTTGATCGAGTTGGCTCAAGAAATCGGGGTTCATGAATCCACAGTCGGACGAGTCGTTGCGAACAAATTCATCATGACTCCTCGAGGTGTTTTTTCGCTCAAATATTTTTTTCATAAATCTCTTTATGGAGATTATGGAGAGGAAATTTCTTCGCTGAGAGTTAAAGAAAGGATCAAAAAGCTCGTGGAGAATGAGAATAGAAAAAATCCTCTGAGCGATATAGAAATCGAAAACATTCTGGCAAGAGAGAATTTCCGGATTGCCCGCCGAACAGTGGCCAAATACCGAAAACAGCTAAAGATCCCTCCCTCTCATCTCAGGAAGAGAAAATATTGGGTCGAGGAGGTTTGATGAAGATAAAATATACTGCCCGTCACACAAAAGTGACAGATGAAATGAAGCAGTACTGTGAGAAACGAATCCAATCGTTGGAGAAATTACTCGGTCATCTGATCGAGGCTGAAGTTCTTTTGTCCGTCGAGAAGTATAGACAGAAAGTCGAGATAAGCCTGAAAACGAAAACGGCCACATTGAACACTATCGAAGAAACGCATGACATGGCCAGTTCACTTGCCGGTGCTTTTGAACATCTTGAGAAGAGAGTCAAAAAGGAGAGAGAAAAGCTCAGGGAAAGAAAGCGAAGGAGGGTAAAAGAAATAGAAACTTTTTCTGTTCCGCCGGAAAAAGGAGAGAGGCCGAAAAGAATGATTCGAAGCCAGAGTTTTTCGATGAAACCCATGACGGTGGAGGAAGCGCTGGTGCAAATGGAAACCAGTAAAGAAGAGGTGTTTCTTTTTCGGACTTTTGCGACAGAAAACTGGGCCGCTGTTTATCGGCGCAAAGATGGAAATTATGGTTTAATAGAACCGAAATAAACGATAGGACTGAGAGAGACAGAATTGAAAATCCAAAATTTACTCGTTCATGACATGATCCTTCTGGGGTTGGAACATAAAGATAGGGAAGATGTTCTTAGGGAAATAGTCAGTTTTCTGAAGAAAAAAAATCGTATCGACAAGGAAAAAGATCTGTATGAAAAACTGATTCAAAGAGAGGACTTGGGGAGCACAGCCATCGGGAGTGGAGTGGCCATCCCGCACTGCAAATTGAAAGGCATCAAAGACCCTATCGTGATGTTGGCTGTATCCAAGGATGGTGTGAACTTTCATTCTTTAGATGGAAAGCCATCTCACCTTATTTTCCTGGTGGCTTCATCCCCCGAGAACCCGAGTTTGAACCTTCAAATTCTTGCTGCCATCGCCCATCTTGTGCGCAAGGCGAATTCTCTTATGAAAAAAATATTGGAGGCAGAAAACGTTTCGAAAATTCTCGATATCATAAAGGAAGAAGAAGAGAAAATAAATGAATGAAGGAAGGGGAAATTCTCTTCAGGTCCGTCGTTTCTACCAAAAAGCTAAAATCCCTTTGGAGTTGCGTCCAGCATCGGGACGTTTTGGTTTTTCCAGGATTATAAAGATATCTCCGTTGATGGGGGACTCACTGCCTGTACGGCTGTGGGGGAAAAAAGAGATTCAGAAGGTAGGACGACTGGCTGCGAATCAGAGGAAGGATTTTATCCGGGAACAACTCTTCAGCATGCCTTGCCTTATCCTCACTGATGGGTTGTCCTTTCCTCGATCTGTCAAACAACATGCCAAGGATAAACGGATCGCTCTGTTCATCACTGAACTCTCGAAAAGCAAAAGCATGGTCCAACTGAGAAAAATCTTTTCCACCTTCGCAATTCCACAACATGTTTTATCGGGGGGATTGCTCAACATTTTTGGGCAAGGGATTCTCATCATGGGTGATAGCGGTGTGGGTAAAAGCGAAAGCGCTCTAGAGCTTATATCGAGAGGACATCTATTTATCTCGGACGATGTTGTCCAAATTCAAAAGGAAAAGGACGGGGTATTGGTTGGATCGGCAGCGCCACTTTCACGGAATTTTATGGAGATTCGAGGATTAGGGATTATAAATATTCAAAAGATTTTTGGCGACAAATCCATCCGTTCCAAAACGAAAATCGATCTTATCATAATGCTTAAACGATGGAAAACGGGAAAGGAGTATGATCGGTTAGGCCTGAAATTTCCGGAGAGTCGAAAGCTACTAGGTGTGCCTGTTCCCAAGATATCCATTCCTGTGGCCCCTGGAAGGAACATGGCCACTCTTATAGAAGTTGCCTGCAAGGTCTTCATGCTGAAACAGAAAGGTTATCATGCAGCGAGAGAGATCACGGAAAAGTTGGACAGAGCCTTAGCGGTCCGTTAACGATGAAAAAAGAGAAAAAGAGAGATACCCGGTTTTTGATCATCACAGGACTTTCCGGTTCCGGGAAGACCGTGGTTGGCCGATTCCTGGAAGATTTAGGATACTATTGTATCGATAATCTTCCGACCAAACTTATCCCTCGTTTTGTAGACTTATGGCAAAGAAAAGAAGTCGAAATAGAAAAGGTCGCTCTTGTCGTAGATATCAGAGAGGCTGGATTTGTCCAGGAATTTCCTAAGGTCCTCCTGTCCATTCGGGAAAAAGTCCAGCCGTACCTGATTTTTTTGGAAGCGTCCGATGAAGTCCTTTTCAAAAGATTCAGCGAAAGCCGGAGACCTCATCCCCTGGCTACCAAAAAATCAGTCCGGGAAGGGATCGCTTTGGAAAGGAAGAGGTTGGCAGAAATCAAGAAATTGGCCGCTGAGGTTCTCGATACATCATTCACCAACTTGGCGGAGCTCAAGGAGATACTGACTAGGCAATTTTTAAGGAAAAAGGGCTTGAGTCTTCAGATCGTCGTGGTGAGCTTTGGATATAAATACGGGATTCCCCTCGATTCGGACCTGGTTTTTGACACGAGGTTTTTGCCGAACCCTCATTATATCGATGGGATGAGGGACAAAACAGGACGGAGCAGGAAGGTCAAGGAGTATGTTTTGCAAGCCAAAGAAACCCAATCTTTCCTGATCAGGCTTTTGAGATTTGTGGATTATTTGATTCCCAAGTTCGAGGATGAAGGGAAGAGCTACCTGACGATTTCAATGGGATGTACCGGGGGAAAGCATAGATCCGTAGTACTTGCAGATCAATTGAAAGAACATCTTGTGAACCAGAAATACAAAGTCAGAACATACCACCGGGATATGTTTAAATAGGACCGCCCCCTTTTCTTTAAAAGAAAAAACTTAAGATTGTTCCCATTTAATGGTAGAATTTTATAAAATAAAATACCTGACATTGAGTCTATTTTATTGAACGGAAAAATGGAGAAGCCGAAAAAATGATCGGTGGCATTATCGTTTCCCATGGAAAGTTGGCGGAGGAACTTCTGAATGCGCTCACGATTATTCTTGGTGATGTGGTGAATATGGAGGCCATTTCCATTGGCTGGTACGATGATGTCGAGGATTCCAAGCGCAAGATAAACCACTCTCTCAAAAGGGTTGACCAGAAAAACGGTGTCTTGATCTTCACGGATATGTTCGGAGGGACGCCCTCGAATCTGAGCTTTAGTTTTTTGAAAGATGACAGAATCGAGATTATCACAGGGGTCAATCTGCCGATGCTCATCAAGTTTGTCTCCCTCCAAAGGAGCAACAAATTGAAAGATGTGGCGAAAAAAGTCGTTGAACAAGGAAAGAAAAATATTCATCTTGCCAGTGCCCTATTGAGCTCCAAGCATTGATTTAACGGAATTGTCCTGATCCATGTTGCAGAGAAACGTTACTATAATAAATAGATTGGGGTTGCATGCTAGGGCTGCAGCAAAATTTGTCAAGTTGGCAAACAGATTCACCGCATCTGTCAAGATCGATAAAGATGGAGCGTTGATCGATGGAAAAAGCATTCTGGGAATCCTGACATTGGCTGCCGTGCAGGGAACGGAGATAACATTGAAGATATCGGGCATAGACGAGAAATCGGCGATGAATGCATTGATTTTTTTGATCGAAAACCGATTCGATGAGGAAGAATAATCCGATGGAGTACATCAGATTAAGAGGACTGGGTGTTTCTCCGGGCATTGCCATCGGAGAAGTGCAGTTGACCGAACAAGTTGTCTTTACGAACAGAAAAGAGACCATCTCTGGCCAGGAGCTGGATGGCGAGCTGCATCGCTTAGAGGGAGCGATCGAGCGAACAAACAAACAGCTGGTGCAGATAAGGGATAATGTCAAGGCGATCGTCGGGGATGAACACGCGTTCATATTCGAAGCGCATCTTCTCATAATTCAAGACAAATCCTTGCTGAAATCCCTGAGGGGAATCATACGGACTGAAAAGGTCCGAGCGGAGTGGGCGATCTCCCGCGTTAATGACAAATATCAGAAATTATTCGAGTCTATCGATGATGAATATCTTATGCAACGGAAGTACGACGTTGCCGATGTCCTCTCGAAAATATACAAAAATTTGGAACCGACCGACACTGGGAAAAAAGAAGACGGCAAGGAAAAGATCCTTGTAGCGCGTGAACTGCTTCCTTCAGAAGCGGCCATGCGGCTCAGCAAAGGAAATGTGTTGGCTGTGGCCCTTGACATGGGAGGTCAGACATCTCATACAGCGATTCTGGCCCGGTCCTTGAACATCCCTACCGTAATGGGCCTGCGGAATATTTCCCAGAGAGTGAAAAACGGGGATGTTTTGATCGTTGACGGAACTGATGGAGAGGTCTTGATCAATCCTCCGATGGCCATCCGGAAAGAATTTATAAGCAAGAAGCAAAAATATAATGACTACAGAAAAGAACTGGAAAAAATTGCGAAGCTGAGCTCGAAAACTCTGGATGGGTATGATTTTTCACTTTTAGCCAATATCGAGCTTCCCGAGGAAGTGCCGCTGGCTTTTTCGTTGGGGGCCGAGGGGATAGGCCTTTTTAGATCGGAATTCATTTACCTCCAGAGCACCACTTCCCCTTCGGAGGAAGCTCACTTCCAGATATATTCTAGGATAGTCAAGGATGCCCATCCCTCCCCGGTGTATATACGGACAGTTGATATGGGCGGCGAGAAAAATTTGCCCCAACTAAAAATAGAAAAAGAACCAAATCCTGCTCTCGGGCTACGCGCTATACGGCTTTCCTTACGGGACAGGGAGCTCTTCAAGATCCAGTTGAAGGCGATTTTAAGGGCCAGTGTTCTGGGCAAAGTCAAGGTCCTTATTCCGATGATCACAGAGCTCGAAGAAATTAAAGAAGTAAAATTGCTGATTGAGGAAGTTAAACGAGAGCTAAGACAGAAGAACATTCCCTACGACGAGAATATTCCTCTGGGTGTGATGATCGAAGTGCCTGCGGCTGCTGCTCTTACAGATATATTGATAAAAGAAGTGGATTATATCAGTATCGGGACAAATGATCTAATCCAGTATTACCTGGCCGTTGACCGTTCTAATGAACTGGTTTCCTATCTTTTCAAACCCCTTCATCCATCTGTGTTGAGACTGATTAAATTTATCATCGATATCGCGCAAGGAGAGAACAAAGAAGTAACGGTGTGCGGGGAGATGGCTGCGGATACCCTTTCTGCCATCGTTCTTCTTGGCCTTGGGCTTCGCAAGTTCAGCATGAATCCTATCTTCATTCCCAAGATAAAAAATGTCTTGCGGTCTGTGAAGTACAAAACAGCAGAAGAAGTGGTCCGGGAAGCCATGATGCTAAAAACGGCTCAAGAGATCGAAGAGTGCGTTATCGAGAGAATTCTGTTCAAACACCCCAAAGCTTTTCTTATGGGCTTGTGAGTAATTCTTCCAATTTATCGAGAAGTTCATTCGTATTGATCGGTTTCTCGATGAAGTAGTCCGCCCCGCTATCTTTTGCATCGAGCTGAAATGCTGCCCCTTTGTACACGGCGGTCATTAAAATAATTTTGGTTTTGTTGAGCTGGGGATCTTGTTTTATCTTTGCACACAGCTCGAGCCCGTGTATTTTTGGGATCAGCATGTCGCTTATCATGGCATCTGGTTTTTCTTTTAAGGCGATCTCGAAACCTTTCTCTCCGTCCATTGCACTCAGGGTCAGATACCCATGACGGGATAGGATCATTTCCAGCATGGTCAAGGTGACTCTATCATCGTCGATGATGAGGATTTTCCCTTTCATTTATTTTCTGCCGTATTTGTCGTCCAGGCGGATGATGTCCGACTCCTCAGACTTGCCTATCCAAATTTCCAATATTCGTGCAGATTTTTGACCGATGCACCGAACTCGGTGAGGTGTTTTACGAGGGATGAATACTTCTTCATTCATCTTTGGCTGCCAAACTCGATCCCCAGCCGTAATCTCAAATCCTTCATCCAAGATGACCCAGAATTCGCTCCGCTTTGTGTGGTATTGCAAAGAGAGAACTTCTCCGGATTTGACTGTGATGATCTTGATACTTCCGGCTTGGGCAAGGGGGAAGGAGCGGAATTTGCCCCAAGGTCTGATTTCTTCTGTGATCTCTTTCTGGAAATGCTCTATATCCGTTTTTTTACCATAAGTCATTGTGAATATTTCCCTGATCATGGCCTTATTTTTTGGCCTGTCGAAAAGACAAATCGAATGCGGTTCTAAAAAGGGACTTCCTCGTCTCCCTCCGGCTCACCTTCGATGTCAGGAATAGAGTTTTCTTCCACAGGAAAATCTTCAGGGCGATTACTGGCAGAAGGGAAATTCTCCTCATGTCTTTCCATCTCTTCTCTTCGGCCGAGCAGGATGATGTTTTGCGCTTCGACCTCTGTAGAATATCTTTTGTTCCCTTCCCTATCCTGCCAACTGCGCGTCCGCAGTTTTCCTTCCAGATAGATCTGTTTTCCTTGCGTCAGATATTTCTCGCAAAATTCTCCAAGCTTTCCCCAAGCCACGATGCGGTGCCATTCTACTCGGATGTCGCTTTCGTTGGTGCTCGGTTTGAAATAGCGCTCATTGGTGGCCAGCGTAAAGCGCGCGATGGCGCGCTCTGATTGGGGGAGATACCGAAGTTCAGGATTACGTCCCAGTCGGCCGATCAAAGTAACCTTGTTCAGACTATTAATATCTCTCATTTTTTGACATCAGCTCTTTTATTTTTTCCTGAGCGATTTTTGTTTCTTCTTCCAGTGGATACTTGCTTACCATCAGCTTAAACACGGAAAGAGCCTCTTCGTTCCGATCCAATTCCATCAAGCTTATGCCTTTGTGCAAATAGGCGGCGGGAACCTTGTCACCGAGGGGGTAGTTCAGGATCAATTCATTGTATCGAGAGATCGCTTCCTCATACTCTTTTTGGCTGAAATAACATTCTCCGATCCAGTAGAGAGCATTATCGGCAAAAGGGCTTTGAGCGAAGTTGTCCAAATAGATCTTGAAACCATCGATGGCTAGCATGAAGTTTCCTTTGAGGTAATCGGAGTAGGCCATGTTGTAGATTTCTTGAGGAGAAAGGTTGGGGGGAAGCGGGGATTTTATTTCTTCTTCTCCTTCCTCGAGTTTCTGTTCTTCCCCGGCTACATCTGTGGTTGTCTGTTGTGGTATTTCTTGTTGGATTTCTCCTGATTCTTCCGCTTGCTCACCCTGTTGAAAGGAAGGGATGGATGTGTTTTTGATCTCCATCAGGTCCTCTGAAAAGCGAGAGAGTTGCACGGTCATGGTGTCCAGTTTTTCCATCACGATCTTGTATTGTTCCGGGATATTTTTTTGGTCCTCTTGCATGCTTACTTGTTGGGACTGGAGTACGCGCATGAGGGATATAATTTCGCTCATCTGTTGATTGATGGTTTTAAGTTCATCCTGTTGGAGCTCTATTTTTTTTTCGAGATCCAGGACCTGTTGTTTCAGTATCTGAACATCCTGATAGATCAGCTCATACGCTTTTTTTTCTTTTTGGATTCCGCAAAGCAGAAGGGGGACGAGCAGAAAAAGAAGTATCCTCAGAAAAAATCTATGGACCATAAGCTATTTTGCGATGATCGTGAATTGGGATCGTCTGTTGTTGTCCCAGGCTGCTTCTGTGTGTCCCATGTCCATGGGTTGGCTTTTTCCATACGAGATGGTTTTTAAGCGGCTCGGGGATACTCCGAGAGAAACAAGGTAGTCGAAAGTGCTTTTAGCTCTTTTTTCACCAAGGGCAAGGTTATACTCCTCGGTGCCTCTTTCATCGCAATGTCCTTCTATCAGGATCTGGGCGGTTTTGAATTTATTCATCCATGCTGCATTGCCTTCGAGAACCGGCTTGGCCTCATCCCTGATAAAATATTTGTCAAAGTCGAAATGGATCATCCGGAGAGGAGCCTCTTGGTTAATTTCTTCGAGGGATTTGTTCATGAAAATTTCTTCTTCAGTGAGTTCTGGTTCTTTTGGTGGGGCCGGCTCGACAACCTTTTCAACTTTGGGTTGTTCTTTCACTTGAGGGGGAGGCGGGGGAGGGGTTTCTTCGACCTTTTTGCTGCACGAGAGTGTGAACCCAAAAACCAGTAAACACACAAGCGATAGGATTATGACTTTTTTCATTTGACCTCCTTTGAAGGTTTATCCATCCTTATTATTTGGAACCTTGCGCTCTTTTTATACAATCAAACTTGTTTTCTGTCAACATCATATACATCTTTTTTTGATTGATGACCTGAGCGATAATCCTAAGATGACCAATCAGGGAGCTTATTTTCCCCCTTGGAAGTGAGACGGCGCAGGTTTCTGCCATCATAGTCGATGGTGTAGATTTGGGAAGTTCCGCTGAGATTGGACGTGAAAATCAGGTGTCGGCCGTCCGGAGACCAGCAAGGGGATTCGTTCCGCGCATTGCTCTCCGTGAGTTTCATGATCTGTTTGGTGCGGAGATTCAGGACGTAGAGGTCGAAAAGCTGATCCACCCGGGAAACGTAGGCGATGTTATCTCCCTGCGAAGACCATGCCGGGGCATCGTGGTAAGTTCCACCGAAGCTAACCCGGGTGACATTCGAACCCTCTGCATCCATGATATAAATTTGAGGGGTTCCCCCGCGGTCTGAGGTGAAGGCGATCTGGCGGCTTGTGGGCGACCAGCAGGGAGCCGTATCGATGGATTTATTGAAGGTCAGCCGGCGGACGTTTTTGCCTTCGCTCGTGGCCACGTAAATCTCGGAGTTTCCACCTTCCTCCTGGGTGCAAAAAACAAGTTTTTTGCCATCCGGAGAAAAATTGGGCGCAAAGCTTGTCCCCTGGCTGTATACCTCGTGCCGTTTTCCCTCATAAACTTCCAGAATATACAGGATGGCCTTTCCTCCTTGGTAGGAGGTGTAAGCGATCTTTCTTCCGTCGGCAGACCAAGCCGGCATATAGTCCTGGACCTTGTTGAAGGTCAGCCTGGTCTGGTTGTGGCCATCATAGTCCATCATGTAGAGCTCATCGTTGCCGTCTCGGTTCGAGTTGAACACGATTTTTGATGTGAAGAGGGGACGTTCTCCCCACATGCGCAACAATTCGTCCGCCATCTTGTGGGCGGCGAAGCGAAGGAGAGACCTGTTGGTCTGGTAGCGTTTTCCGAATATTCCCCTTCCGGCTTTCACATCATAGACCTTTCCCTCGAATACGACGTCATTGCCATCGCCGTCCGATATTTCTCCCACGAACAGGATTTTGGCCGAAATGGATTCCCAGTCCTTGAAAAATATGTTTTCAGGATTGAGCGGGCGGATATAACTGTAGTAGCTCTTGTGCACTTCTTCGAAAATCCGGCTGTACTTCATGTCCGATGCCAAAGTTTGATGAAGCTCTTGTGCAGCTTCCTGGTTACTCGAGGAAGAATCGTGGACGATAAATTCTGGGATGGCCAGGGGAATGGCAGGCATCCCTTCTCTAATGCTCAGGTAAACTTCCTGCTGGGCAGGAAGAAGCAGGACCACGGCCAATAAAAATGTGCCATAAAGAAAGATGTCTTTTTTTTTCATTTTTTATGCTCGAATCTAAGGTGGATGATTAAGGCCTCCTCTTCGTATCCATCCGGGAGGGGAGCGAAGGGAGCCGAGGATTGGATGGCCCGGACTGCGGCCATGTTGAGCGTTCGAATCCCGCATGACTCTTCTATCTCCACGACCGATATTTTGCCATCCCTGTAAATTTTGAACCTTACGACTGTGAATAATTCATCTGTCATTCCCGAACTGACTTGGGTTTGAAGCCAGTTGCTCGAGATATGGCCGATCATGTTTTCCAGATAGTAGTTGAAGGGGAAATTGGATAGGCCTATCTGGGAGGAAAATTCCGAACCGAATCCGACTCCTCCTCCCGATCCCGATCCAACGCCGAGACTAATCCCCGACCCACTTCCAGCGCCCTGGTTTGAGCTGGGATCGGCGTTGTCGGCCGGTTTTTTTGTCGAAGCATCCTGTTTTTGGATGACCGCTTTTTTTTTGGCGGCTGGCTTGTTTTCCCTTTTAGGATTATCCACCGGATATCTTAAGGAAGAGAGGGATTGTTGCTCGAGTTTTTCCGGAGTGGTAAGGTCCCGCAAAGTCTCCCTAGCCGGGGTAGGTGTTTCGGCCAGTTCTTTTTTTGTTTCGCTTGTCCTTGATTGCATGTTGGCCGAACTTCCTCCGCCCGATGGCCTCCCCCCACCACCTCCTCCCGCAAAGGAATGGAGGCTTACATAGTGGATCATCTTTTTGCGCCCAAGGCTGGGGAATCGGGGAGAAAAAATCAGCAGGAGAAAAAGGATAACATGAAAGGAGATAGAAATGTAGACGAACTTTTTAAAGAGAGGGTACTGCTTGATGTATGTGACCATCACTGGCGCCTTTTTTTGCGATCCGGTGGCTCTGTGATCAGTCCGACTCTTTCCACGCCGGCTCTTTTGGCGATGTCCATCACACGAATGACATATCCGTAATTGAGGCTTTCATCCGCTTGAATGAAGATGACTTTGTTCTCTTTATTAAAAAGTTGTTGTTGCAGTCGGGCTTGGAGGAGGTTGATATTCACGGGCTGGCCTTCTATGTGAATGAACCTGTCCGGGGTGATGGTCAAAGTCAATCCTTCTTCAGCTGGAGCTGACTGTGTTTCAGCTTGGGGGAGCTGCACACCGATGCCCATCTTCAGCATCGGAGCTGTGACCATAAATATGACCAACAACACCAGCATGACGTCCACAAAGGGGGTGACATTTATCTCGGAGAGGGAGGTTCCAACCTCCCGTTTGGATAGGGGCCGGAATTTAAATGCCATACAATCTCTCTATTATGCTGAGGAATTCTATGGAAAAGTCTTCCATGTCTGTGATGACTTCTTTTATCTTATGAAGGTAATGGTTGTAAGCGATGACGGCCGGGATGGCGGCGAAAAGCCCCAGAGCTGTGGCGATCAGCGCTTCTGCAATCCCTGGAGCGACAGCTTGAAGGGTGTTCATTTCTTCTAAACTAAGCTTATGGAAGGCATTCATGATGCCCCAGACCGTGCCGAATAGGCCGATAAAAGGGGTGACACTCCCAGTGGTCGCGAGAAAATTCATCATTTTCTCTATCCGCGTCACTTCTTTATTGGATGCCTTGATCAGCGCGCGATTGATACTCTCCAAGTTGGAAGGAGAGAGGGAGGGTTTGGGATTGGATTTGGTGTGGTAAGCCAGATCCTTGAAACCGGCCTGGAATAAGGAAGCAAGGGGGCTGTTTTTGAATTTTTTTGCGGCTTCATTGACTTCCAGCAGGTTTTTGCTTCTCCGGAAAATGATCAAGAATTTTTTGGACTGTCTTGCAGCGGTTTTCATTGAATTTCGTTTAAAAAGAATGATGGCCCAGGAGAAGATAGAAAACATGAGAAGGATGACCAAAACCAGCTGAACGACAGGACTTGCGGTTAAAATCAGTCTGAAAACATTCATTATTACTAGTTTACAAAATTAGCACATGCCAGGGTGAAAGTCAATGTCCCTCTCCTTGCTTACAGAAAAAACAGTCAAGCAAGCTGAAACGTCGGCCCGCTGATTTTCCGCCATGTTTTCAGCAAGGAAACTCAGCTTATTCCTCGGCTCGCTCTCCTCCCCGAGTGACATCCTCTTCAGCTTTCTTGACTCCTTAAGAGAAGTTCTGCTTTGGAATGCTTTTCTTCAGTGTTTGACATTAAATATGGGAAGTAATACAGTGGCCTCAACGAGGAGAGGAACATTAAAGGAGAGAGAAGGTTTCAACCGGCACAGCTGCTTGCCTTGAGTTTTGTCGGGGCTATTTTTATCGGAACCATTCTGCTCTTGATGCCGTTCACCACTCATGCCGGAGCGAAAATTTCCCTCGTGGATGCCCTGTTTACCAGCACATCGGCGGTGTGTGTGACTGGATTAATCGTCCAGGATACAGCTACTTTTTTCACTCCGATAGGGCAGACGATTATTTTGATTCTGTTTCAACTGGGTGGCTTGGGGATCATGGCTTTTTCCACCCTCATCCTTCTGGTCGCCGGAAGAAAGGTGTCTATTCAAGATAAAATCATCATCCAACAGGATTATCACTATGCCGCTGCCAGGAATGTGAAGTCCCTGATAAAAAATGTGTTTATTTATGCTGTCGCTATCGAGAGTATCGGGACGCTTTTCCTGTTCCTAAAATGGCGGGGAAAATTTCCTGGTTATAAGGGGCTGTTTTATTCCCTCTTCCATGCCATCTCTGCCTTCTGTAACGCCGGATTTTCTGTTTTCAGCGATAGCTTAGAATCTTTTAGGGGAGATGTTTGGATAAATGTCACAATCATGATCTTGATCGTTCTGGGCAGCATTGGATTTTTAGTGCTCAGCGAAAGCGTGGAATTTTTCTCGAAAATGATCCGCCGTCAGAGAAAAACCCCTTCCCTCCATTCCAAGCTCGTGTGGATCATGACCCTTTCCCTGATTGTCCTTCCCTTCATATCTTTTCTTATGATCGAAGGGAGCCGGTCTCTCCAAGAATTTTCTCTCAAAGAGAAGATACTGGCGTCCCTTTTCCAGGTCATAACGCCCCGGACAGCTGGATTCAACACAATGGGTCTGGAATCCCTGAATCCCGCGGCTGTTTTTCTTTTGATTTCCCTTATGTTTATCGGGGCATCCCCGGGATCGACGGGAGGAGGGGTAAAGACAAGCACGATAGGCGTGATTTTTGCATTTATCAAATCCAGGATAGCGGCAAGGGAATCGATCAATATTTTCTATAGATCGCTTCCGTTCGATCTTATCACCAAAGCCTTCACGGTCGTGATCTTGAGTATTTGCGTGATTTTTATCTCCAGCGCGGTCCTTTTTGTCACCCAGCCCAGCGTGAGCATGAAGGAGACTTTTTTCGAGGTTTTTTCTGCTTTCGGCACGGTTGGTCTTTCTTTGGGGATGTCTGCTAAACTAAACTTGGTGGGGAAAATGGTGATTGTTTTGACGATGTTTGTCGGCCGGATCGGCCCCCTGACCCTATTGTATGCCTTCAGTCGTGAGAAGGCATTTGGCAAGTTCGAGTATGTTGAAGAAAGCGTCATGATCGGATAAAATGTCAGCATGAAATTTGCCATCATCGGACTGGGAAGTTTTGGTTCCAATGTGGCCAAAACCCTGTATGAAAAAAAACACGAGGTTCTGGCTGTTGATACGGACAAGGAAAAAATAGAGGAGCTCAAAACACGGGTTTCCCATGCCGTCCACATGGACGCTGCCGTGAAGGATAATCTGCGTGCCCTCGATATCCAAGAGATGGATGTTGTTGTCGTGAGCCTGGGACCTGAAATGGAAGCCTCGATCTTAGCCGTTTTGTATTTACATGAATTGGGCGCACAGAGAATAGTGGCCAAGGCTTTGACCGAGGATCATGGCAAAATCCTTGATGCTGTCGGAGCTACTGAGGTCATATATCCCGAAAAAGACATGGCCATAAAAACGGCTTTACGACTGAGCAATCCGAATATACTGGAATATCTCCCCCTTCTCTCAGGAATAGATATACAGGAGATCGCCCCTCCTGAAAAGTTCGTGGGCAAAACCCTTCGAGAGCTGGATCTAAGAAAAAGATTCGGTGTGCAGGTCATCGCGATCAAAGAGATTATTGCTGAAAAAACGACCTTTGTTCCCGATGCCGACTTTGTCATTAAGGATAGCGATATTCTGATCTTGATGGGTGACCAGAAACAGCTCGATAAAATCAATAAACTTTAAGAGCCTCAAATTTTGCCGGCTTTCCCTGTTTTAAACCGGATCGACACGGGATAAAGAGGATCGCCGGTTTCGCTGGCAAAAGAGAGGTATCCCTCCGCATTCAACCCAAATTCATATCCCGTATCGGGCTCAAGCTCTACTGGGATGGTGAGCACGGTCCGGGTTTTGTCATAAAAGAGCTTCCCCTTAATTTTGGGGAATTTACCCCCGAGCCGCATCACGGCCCATTGCTCATCTTTCATCGGGCGGTCGAAGGTGATGACGATGGCCTCGAGGTTGGGATCCACATTCTGTGACCCATCCTTCGGCAACATCGTTTTTATTTTAGGCGACTTGGCTTTTAGCATATCCAGCCTATCCTGTCGCTCCCTTTCCCAGCTTTGGACATCCTGGTCTATGGTGTGAACATAGCCGTTGAAAAAAGATGTGATCCGCGGGAAAAACACATCCAGAGACGGATATGAGGACCGACTTTGTTCGTATTCAGCCAGAAGACCCGATAGACCTCCTACCCAATAAAACTGTTTTTGCGCTTCGCTCTGGATTCCTTTTTGGGCTCTGACTTCACCATATTTGGCCAAGAGAAATCGGATCACGCTGGCTCGGACAAGAGATTCGCTCATCATGGTCAGCCAATCTCCGTAGGCCATCTGGTGCATGGCAGCTTCAACCCGTTTGAATATTTCTTTTCCTGAAGCCTGTAATTCTTGGGCGTGTCTGTCCACAAGGGGATTGCAGTAGGAGTGACAAAATTCATGGACAACGGTGGGGATGGTCTGGTCGCTGAACTGGGGATTTCCCTGGCTGTCCGTTCCCCAAACTCCTAGGATACAGTAGAGGATTTCATTTTCTTTGGACAGTGCGATCCTGACCCCATAATTCCCGGGGCCGTTCATCATTCCGAGGATGAGCTCGAAACGGGCGCCTGGCCGGGCGCCATAAAATTTACCCAGCCAATCGACCACACCATGTTCTTTTACCATGGCCTGCATCCTGCGGGCTGCAAGGTCGTACAGATGGGTATGAGCCTGGGTGAATGCCTCAAAATTCGAATCTTCCACGAACCGGCGAACCGCCCGCAAGAACTCCCGAGCCAATTCTGGCGTCCATCGTCTGTCCAGTGTTTCCGGTTGCGGATCGAACGGGACCCTTTCCTCGAGCCTGTCTGCATCGGTGACATGCACGGCCAGGCCCATCACTGCGTCATAGCTGACACCCCGTGTTTCGCGAAGCTTGGCGGCCAGTTTCACCGCGTCATGTTCTTTGAATCTCTCGAAATATCTGTCCACATCCTGTACGTAGGATGTGATCCGTCCCATCTTATACTCGGGATTTCCGGCCATCCGGAACAGGATGCTCATCAGCTCGATCCTGGGATCGGTTTTGACTTGGATAGTAGTGTTTTGTTCGGCAGCGCCGCAAATCGAGACGAACGACATCCAACCGATAAGGATTCCGATCCCGGTGAGCGGTTTTTTCCTCGATATGGTCATTCCCACCTCCTTCGAAAACACAGAAGAAAGGCTACAAGATCTTCAGCAAGATCTCCAGGGCGACTTGCTTTGCCTGTCTTCCGCTTTCTTTGGCCGGACCCACACACGAAGGGCATCCTTCCTTGCAAGGACAGGCTGTGATAGTTTTTCGGCACCGTTCCAGGAGCTCAGTCTCTAGGTCGAAAAGGGAGGGGCTCAATCCGATACCTCCCGGAAAATTGTCGTAGATGAAGATGTTCGGCTCAAAATCGATATCCGAAAAATCCTTGAGCTCATCCTCCATTTGGATAACAGCGGGGATGTTCCGCGGAGGAAGGGATTTGCCGGTGGAATTATCTCCTATGGAAACGCCGACATCGTGGATATCGCACATCATGAACAACGGTGCCACATGGTGAAGGCAGTAGGCCAGTCCGAACAGGCCATTGATCTTTTCTTCCGGAGAAAAGGGGAGGGCATGGAACACGGTCGAGGGAATGGTCAGCCAATAGGCAGTGGTGTGCATCTCGTTCTGGGGGAGACTCAGGTCTCCTGCCCCCACGTTTTCCATGGTATGGAATTTGATTTTTTTGAAACCCACCACTTGGGTTGCCACATGAACTTCCCCATGGGACAGGGTGCTTCTTTCCAGTTTGTTCTGTTGGAAAATGTCCAGGATCTTGATTTTGGTGTAGTCGATGGCATCCGTGTAATAATCGACATCCGTTTTTTTCACATAGGCTTTTCTCTGTTCGTAGTCCAGATCCTCGACAAAATACTGCTCTCCTTCGCACATGTAAATGGCCTTGGGATGGAGGGAAGTGAGAGCAGAGGAAAAATCAACCTCGGCGACCACCTGATGCTTTTTGGTGGTGTCGACTACGACGAAGTTATCCGAGCTTATGCTTCTCAGGCTCACGCCATCCGCCGGGTAAACGTCCGAGGTCCAAAACCATTTATCTTTGGAATGATGGAGGAGCTTTTCGTCTTCCAAAAATTTAAGTATTTCGGCAATCTCAACATGGCCGAATTTTTCCCCATCTAAAAAGGGAAGTTCGAATGCCGCGCATTCGATATGGCTGATCAGGATGGAAAGATTATCCGGGTTGATCAGCGCATGTTCAGGATTTTTCGAGAAAAAGTAATCGGGGTAGTTCACGATAAACTGATCGAGGGGAGAGCTTGTGGCCACGAGAACAGCCGCTGATCTGCCGGTTTTCCTCCCCGCTCGCCCGGCTCTCTGCCATGTGCTGGCAATGCTTCCTGGGTATCCGGCAAGGACAGCCACATCCAGGCTTCCGATGTCGATTCCCAACTCCAGGGCATTTGTAGAGACCACCCCTCTTATTTTTCCCGATCGCAGATCCCGTTCGATTTCACGTCTTTTCAGCGGAAGATATCCCCCTCTGTAACCCCGGATCAATCCTTCCATCGGGATGGATTTTTCGATGTCCTCCTTGAGATAGGTGAGGAGCACTTCGGTGACCAAACGACTGGGCGCAAACACGATGGTTTGCAGGTCATTTTTCAAAAAAATCGAGGAAACTCGACGCGTTTCGTTGACATAGGAACGACGTATGCCCAAATGCCTGTTGACCACAGGAGGATTGTAGAAGATGAAATATTTTTCCCCGCGTGGTGCCCCGTTGTCATCCACCAGTTCCACCGGCTCCTCTGTCATCCTCTCGGCCATTTCCTTGGGATTGGCGATGGTAGCCGTGCACAGTATGAACTGGGGAGAAGACCCATAAAAATGAGCGATCCTTTTTAACCTCCTCAGGATATTTGCCAGATGACTCCCGAAAATACCCCGGTAGTTGTGCAGTTCGTCGATCACGACATACTTGAGATTTTCGAACAATTTGATCCATTTGGTGTGATGAGGAAGAATACCGGAGTGGAGCATATCGGGATTGGTGAGGATGATGTGTCCGCGTGCCCGAATGGCTTTGCGTGCATCTTGGGGCGTGTCCCCGTCATAGGTAAAAATGCGGATTTCGTCCGAAAGAAGTTTTATGGTTTCATCCAATTCCGCCCTCTGGTCTTGGGACAGGGCTTTGGTCGGAAAAAGATATATCGCCCGTGCCGATGGGGACTTGAGGATGGAGTCCAGTACAGGAAGGTTATAGCAGAGGGTTTTTCCCGATGCCGTGGGTGTGACCACCACCACGTTTTTTCCCTTGCTGAGCAACTCGTGAGAGAGATGCTGGTGGGTGTATAGTTGGGTGAAGCCCTTTTCCTTGAAGGCGTTGACCAGGTCGGGATGGACTTCAGGCGGATAGTCTCTGAAACGGCCTTCTTGGGCCGGGATGTGTTTAATGGCTGTTATTGAATCGTTTTTGACTCCCATATCTTTCAACAGCTCTAAAGATTGGAGCAGGTTTTTTTCTCTCGGCATTTTTTCTTCCTGATACGAGGATGGAGCACTGATTATCTTAGTCTTTTGTCCCCTCAGGGTCAATCTTCCTCCCATTAATTTCTAGAGCGAAGGCGAGGGACGTGTGGTGCTTTTAAATATGCAGGCCTGAGCGACCTTGTGAAAGAGGAGATAAAGCTTTAAAATGGGGGATCATGTTGAAGGAAATCCGTGTCAAAAAAGCGGCGCAACACAACCTCAAAAACATCGATATCACTCTTCCTCGGAACAAGTTTATCGTGATCACAGGTCCCAGCGGGTCCGGCAAGTCCTCCCTGGCTTTCGATACCTTGTTCGCCGAAGGGCAGCGCCGGTACATAGAGTGCCTCTCCGCCTATGCGCGCCAGTATATCGATCAGATGGAAAAACCTGAAGTGGAATCCATCGAAGGACTCTCTCCCTCTATTTCCATCGACCAGAGGACCATCTCTTCCAATCCCCGGTCCACAGTCGGCACGGTCACGGAGATCTATGATTTTCTGCGGCTTCTTTATGCCCGGGTTGGAATTCCCCATTGTCCCCAATGCGGACGGCGTGTATCCTCCCAAACTTCTGATCAGATCATCCGGAGGATCCAAGAGTCCTCGAGCGGTGAAAAAGTCAAGATCCTTTCCCCTGTGGTCAAAGGGAGGAAGGGTGAATATCATCGCCTTCTGGAAAGGATGCTCAAGAAAGGTTTCCTTCGTGCAAGGATCGACGGAGAATTCAGAGAACTGGACGAAAAGATCGAACTGGAACGGATGAAAAAACACACCATCGAGATATTGATCGACGAAATTAGGATCTCGTCATCCTCACGATCAAGACTGATAGAAGCGGTCGAGAGAGCCTTGGATATTTCAGGCGGAGATCTGCTGACCCAAGGAACGGATGACAGCGAAGCTTATTATTCTTTGAGCCTCTTGTGTCCCTTCTGTGAGATCAGCCTTCCAGAGCTTGAACCCCGATCCTTTTCTTTCAACAGTCCTTACGGAGCATGTCCCCGATGCCATGGATTGGGATACCAGACCGCACTGGACGAGTGGGGGGAGGTTGTGTTGACCGATGAACTATGCGCTTCCTGCGGTGGAAGCCGCTTGCGAAAAGAAAGCCTTTTTGTCAAGGTGGGAAACAGGAATATTTTTGAATTGACAGACCTCCCTATCAATTTGTTGATGGATGAACTTGCTGGCCTACAATTCACCTCTTCACAGGAAAGGATCGCTTCCCCGATCCAGAGGGAAATCCGTTCCCGGCTCTCTGTCATGAACGAGTTGGGGATGAGCTACCTCCAATTACGCCGGACGACAGCTTCCCTTTCTGGAGGGGAGGCCCGTCGCCTTCGTTTGGCTGCCCAGGTGGGTGCACGGTTGAGGGGAGTGCTGTATGTTTTGGATGAACCAACCATAGGTCTCCATCAGCGCGATAACCAGCGATTGATCACTCTCCTTAGGGACATGCGAGATACAGGAAATTCGATCATTGTCGTGGAACACGATGAACAAACCATCCGGTCAGCGGATCACATCTTGGACTTGGGTCCTGCGGCCGGAGAGACAGGAGGCTTCAAGGTGGCGGAAGGAGATCTTCGAGCCATTCTTTATTCCAAAGATTCCCTGACCTCTCAATACCTCCGGAGGGAGCGTTTCATTCCGATACCTACCCGAAGGAGAAAGCCGAAAAACTGGATTGTCGTTTCCAAAGCCGCAGAACATAACCTGAAAAACATCGATGTGCGGATTCCCCTATCTGTCTTGACAGTGATCACCGGCGTTTCCGGATCGGGAAAAAGCACCCTGGTGTACGATATTTTGTTTAAAAGCCTCCTGAATCGATTTTATAAGGCTAAACAAAAACCCGGCAAGCACAAAGAGATCACGGGCATCGACCAGATCGACAAGGTGGTGGCGGTAAGCCAAAAACCGATCGGTCGCACTCCCCGTTCCAATCCTTCGACCTACACCGGATTGTTCACGGCTTTGCGCAAGCTTTTTGCCATGACACAGGAATCGCGGATCAGAGGTTATGATCCAAGTCGATTCAGCTTTAATCTTCAGGGAGGGCGATGTGAGGAGTGTCAGGGGGCAGGGGCCAAGAAGATCGAGATGCACTTCCTGCCCGATGTGTTCGTCACCTGTGACCGATGTGGAGGAAAGCGGTACAACAAAGAAACATTGGCGGTTCTTTACCGGGGAAAAAATATTGCTGACTATCTAGCGATGACGGTGGATGAAGCTTATGAATACCTGAAAGCCCATCCTCAGCTAAAGGGGAAGTTGAACATTCTGAAGCGTGTAGGGCTGGGATATCTCCGGCTTGGCCAACCCGCGCCCACTCTATCCGGAGGTGAGGCCCAGAGGATCAAGCTTTCAAAAGAGCTAAGCCGGAAAAACACAGGAAAGACTCTTTATCTTCTGGATGAACCCACGACAGGACTGCATTTTGACGATGTCCGGAAGCTCCTCGAAGTTCTTGCCGAGCTGGTCGAACTGGACAATTCCGTAGTGGTCATCGAACACAATATGGATGTGATCAAGTTTGCCGACCACATCGTAGACTTGGGACCTGAAGGAGGAGAAAGGGGCGGATGGATCGTTGCCGAAGGAACACCTGAAAAGCTTTCACAGGTAGAAAAATCATACACAGGCCTGTTTTTAAAAGAAGCCTTGAAAAAGATAAATAAACAGAGATAATGAAGCATGTGCTTGGCCGCATCGAACACAAATGGTGAATACTGATGAAAATGGAGGAAGAAACATGAGAAAAAGAGTTTTACGTGTGATCTTGGGAATCATGGTCTTGAGTTTTTTTTGGGTCGGGCCGCTTACGGCGGAAGAGACACAAGGCTCGTTAACCACCAAAGATCTGGATATTCTTCAGTGGCGCCATATCGGCCCCTGGACATTTTCGGGCCGGATCACAGATTTTGCCGTGCCCAAAGGACAGAGTCAGGTTTATTACGTGGCAACCGCTTCTGGCGGTGTCTGGAAGACCGAGGATGGTGGGATCCACTTCGAGCCCATATTCGATAAGTATGGAAACATGAGCATCGGGAACATCGAGGTTGCCCCATCCGATCCGAACATTGTCTATCTCGGAACTGGAGAGGCTATGCATGCCCGCTCCAGCGCACATGGAAACGGAATGTGGAAGTCGACCGATGCGGGAAAAACCTGGAAGTTTATCGGATTGGAGAAATCCTATTTTATCCCGAAGATCGCGATCGACGATAAAAATCCGGATATCGTTTATGTGGCCGCAGAAGGTAAGCTGTACGATAACGAAATGGATTGCCAAAGGGGCTTGTACAAAACGACAGATGGTGGAGAAACTTGGATACAGGTGTTGGATTTGAAAGACAGGGGGGTGGGCGATTTTGTGATCGATCCCACCAAATCCGACATCATCATCGCAGGGGCTTACAAAACGTACAGGAGAGCTTGGACGTTCATCGACCGCCAGGAGGGAAACCATTTTTATAAATCCACAGATGGAGGAGCGAACTGGAAAAAACTGATCGATGGTCTGCCGATGAATATCAAAAGCGGATGGAACGGCATCACCGTCTTTCCCAGGGATCCCGATATCCTGTATATCCGTTATGATGAGGAAGTCAATGTCGGGTTGAGTGAAAGTGAGGGGGCAGCTCTGTTTCGAGATGGTGATCTATTCAAGGATGGCTATTATTTCAACAAATTCAAGGCTTATAAGATAAATCCGGCCTTTCTAAAGTTGGTGAAATTCGAGCCGGTCTCCGCTGAAACCGAGAGTGATTTAGCCGATGAATTGAACAAACTCGTGAGAGATGAAGAATTCCAGAAAAATATCGGGATCGATTTCAAAACCTTCAATGCCAAAGCGAGAGAGATCTACAGGAAGAACGAGGAGATAATCGCCAGCATCGACGAGATCGAACGAACGCTCCAAAGAGAGGAAGAGAGAAAGGAACTCCCCAAAAAAATCAATAGGTTCATCCTGACAGCTCTATTTGCCGGTTCTGAAGGAGTCAAGATTACAGAGAAGGAGGTCACGGTCGCTGATGCGGAAAAAGCAAAGATAAATCCTGCCTTCGAGAAACTGATCGAGTTCGATCCGGAAAAGGTCAAAGATCCCAAAGATTTGGCTCAGAGGGCAGGTGAGTTGGTCGAAGATCCCAAGATGGCGGAAAATCTCGGGATCGATCTCGGGCGATTTATCCAAGTGGCCAAGAAAGAGTTCAAGGATCAGGAAGATACCATGGCAACGGCAAAGGCCATCGAGGAGCAGATCCCGGAGATAAAACAAACATCCGGCCGGTATCAAACCATCAACCGGTACATCCTGCAGGTCCTGTATGGCGATGCGCTGGCTATTTTGGAGCCGGTGAGAAAATCAGGAGTGGTTTATCGTTCGGAAGATCAAGGGGAGACCTGGAAACGCATGACCGAATACGCGCTTGTCGGCGGAAGCGAGGTGGTCAACCAGATCGAGGCGGGATATGCCGGCCGGATGGAAGTGGACCCGAACGACGACAAAAAGCTTTACGCCGTTGAAACGATCAACAAGATTTCAGAAGACAGCGGCAGGACATTCAAAAACGTGGCATGGACGGGCCAGCACCAAAGCCATGTGGATACCCGAGGCATCTGGATCGATCCGCTGAATTCCAACCACATCCTGAATGCCAATGACGGCGGAGTGAGCGAGACCTGGGACGGAGGAAAGCACTGGTCCCAGAAAGAGACGATCTCCGCCCAACAGTTTTACACCATATCGGTCGACAAACAAATGCCCTACAATGTCTCGGGGGGAACCCAGGACAACGGGTGCTGGATCGGCCCTTCCCGGAACAGGAACAGTTACGGGGTATTCCCTGCCGACTGGACATATCTTCCTTCGGGAGATGGCTTCTTCGTAGAAAGGGATTGGTGGAATCCGGAATTCATTTATTTCGAGAGTCAGTTCGGTAGTTCTCGCCGGATGAACTTCAAAACAGGCGAGATGACAAGGCTGACCCAGCGCAATACGGATGAAGAAAGAGCGGAGGGAAAAGCTCCCCAGAGATACCAGTGGAGCTCTCCGATTGTGCTCTCTCCGCATAATCCGGGAATCGTTTACATTTGCTCCCAGGGCGTGTTCATGTCCCGAACCCGTGGGGAAGAGGGCACATGGGAGAAAATAAGCCCAGACTTGAGCAAGAATAACAAGGAAAGGATCGCGCAGTCCAAATTGACCAACCTCCAATACGCCACGATAACAACCTTTGCGGAATCTCCGGTCAAACCGGGAGTTTATTGGGCCGGAACGGATGATGGAAACCTCCAGCTCAGCAGGGACGGAGGAAAGACCTGGGAGAACATCACAGCCCGATTCTTTGATGGAAACGGGAAGCCGAAAAAAGGGGTCACGGGAACGAAAATCCCCTACGATCGTTGGGTCACGAAGGTCGAGGCTTCATCCCATGATTTAGAAACCTGTTATGTAACCTATTCCGGATACCGCACCCATAATGAGGACACTTCCTATATTTTTGTCACGCGTGATTTTGGTCAGACCTGGGAAGATCTGAGTGGGGGCATGATGAATCCGGTGAACGACATCGAAGAAGATCCCCACAATCCCGACATTATTTACCTTGCGACAGATTACGGTGTTTTTGTCACGGTGGACAAGGGAAAAAATTGGATAGAGATGTCCTCCTCTGCTCCAGATGTCTTGATCATGGGATTGGCCATCCAGGAAAGGGAAAGAGATCTGGCCATCGGCACATACGGGAGAGGTTTCTACATTGCGGATATTTTCCCTCTCAAAGAGTTTAAGGCAGACGTTTTCGAAAAGGATGCGTATCTGTTCGACATCCAGAGGACGATAAAATGGAGGATGTTGGAACGAAGAGGGCAACAGTATGGTGAATTTGCCTGTGTGACCAACCCCCCCAATCAAGCAAAGGTTTACTATTATTTGAAGGAGAAAGTCGACAAGGTCGAGATCGTTGTCCAGGACTTGGAAGGGAATGAAATACAAAAAATGACCGGCAGCAGCAGCCAAGGTTTTCACAAGAGTACCTGGAACTTGAGAAAAAGCGCTCCTCAAGCACAACCGGGTCAACGCAGAACCCGATCAGGCGGAGAAGTGGATGCGGGCGTTTACAAGATCGTCTTTTTGGTCGACGGAGAAGAAATTCAAACCAAAAAATTAGAGATCCTGGAGGATCCGATCCAAAAATAGAATCGGCGAGCTCTCGGATACTTCAGACAAAAAACGGACTTTTTAAATAACAGACCAAATAAGGTATAATGATCCTGTGTCAAACATTGCCCAGATTGGGATGTGTGGATAAAAATGGCTTTTAAAGACATTATCGGGAACAACAGTGTAAAAAAAATACTCCACCGAGTCCTAAAACAGAAAAAACTTCCCAATTCTCTTTTGTTTACAGGGCCAGAAGGGATAGGGAAAAAACAGACGGCCCTCGTTGTCGCCAAAGCATTGAACTGTTTAAAGAAATCCTCGGATTCTTGCGAGGAATGTGCCCATTGCAGAGCCATCAACAAGGGAAATTTTCCCGATGTGATGGTTATTTCCCCGGCGAAGGAAATTCTCAAGATAGACCAAATGAGGTTGCTGAAGAATACAGCGTACCTGAAACCGATGGCAGGATACAAAAGGGCTTTTATCATCATGGAAGCAGAAAAAATGAACGATGAAGCTTCGAATTCCCTGTTGAAGATACTGGAAGAACCTCCTTCCTTTTCCCATATCATCCTGGTCACTCCCAATCCCTACAGAATCATCCCGACCATAAAATCCCGGTGCCAAACGTTCCAGTTTTCTCCCATCCCTAAGGAGGAAATTCAAAAGGCTCTCGTAGAAAAAGGTTTCCAACCGGAGAGAGCACAGATCCTATCTCTCCATGCTGACGGAAATCTGAAACAGGCCCTCACATTGGATTGGGACGAGTTTCGCTCGCAGCGAAAAAAAACCTGGCATCTTTTTCTCGCTTTGCACAAGAAGGAAAAGACGGCTCCCTTTTTGAAACAACTGAGTGCTTCCCGAACTGGCGCCAGGGAAGAATTGGAAAACACCCTGAAAGCCCTGGCATCTTTTTGTCGGGATGTTATCCTGATCAAGGAAAAGGCCGATTCCGGCTTCTTGCTCAACCCCGATTTTGAGCAGGATCTTGGAGAGTTGGCCCATTCCATCACCCTAGACCAAGCTCTGGATTTCCTTGCGGAGATGGATCGCGGTATGGCCTCCTTACGGAGAAATCTAAACGTGAATATTTTTGTGAGTTCACTATTTTCGAATTTTTTGGAATGGAACTATGTCTGATATCATATGTGCCGTATCGGAACGTTCAGGAAAGATCTTCCGGGTAAAAAAAGGGGGTTTTGACCCAAAAAAAGGAGATTCTATCATTGTCGAGTCCGAGTTAGGAGGAGAACTGGTCGTTGTCAAGAATATTTCCAAAATGATCTGCGAATCCTCCAAATCGGAGAAAGATATGGTCAAAATAATGGGCATTGCCACAGAGGATGATATCAAGAAGTTTGCCTGGCTCGAGAAAAAAGAACAAAAAGCTTTTCATTTTTGCCTCCAGAGGATCAAGGCGCGAAAACTGCCTATGAAGCTGGTTCGTGTTCGGTACTTCTTCAACGAGAAAAAAGGGATCTTTTATTACACAGCTGATGGGCGCATCGATTTCAGGTCGCTAGTGAAGGACCTGGCCAAGGAGTTCAAAATGCGCATAGAGATGCGTCAGATCGGCGTTCGTGACGAAGCCAAGATGATCGGTGGTTTGGGGGTGTGCGGAAGAACCCTTTGTTGCTTCAGCTTCATGAGGAATTTCGAGCCTGTCACTATCCAAAAGGCGAAAAAACAGCAGATCGTGATCAATCCGACAAAAATCTCGGGTTTGTGTGGACGTTTGATGTGCTGTTTAGCCTTCGAAGAAGAAACACGCGGGCGCATGTATGCCGAAGAAGAAAAAGTAGAAGAAGATTAGGCGTTATTCCGAGGACGTGAAGTTGAACTGAACTCGACTGGATACGGCGATCAAAGTGCCCTCTGGCGAAAAAGCTTTGACTTGCCAAGAATATTTTTTACCTGGAGCCATCATAGATTTGACATCTTCTGAAAGAATCACGTAGTTTTCATTTGTGTCTGTGCTCCAGAGCAGTACTTCCTGATGGAAGATGAAGAGTTTGTATTCTGTATTTTCTCCCAAGCTCTGCCATCTGAATTCCGAGGGGACTTGTCCGAGGTTGTCGATCACGGGGGAAATAAGGTTTATGGAGGATCCTCTGACCAGATCGTCATTGATAAAGAATTCAGGTGATCTTGTTTTCAGGTTGGGGATGATCCCGATCGCAACGACGAGAATCAGAGCTGCGGAGACAGCAGCCATTGCCCACTGACGAGGAGTGAGGAAAGCAAGCACCGGTTCCAGCCAAGACTGTCTGATTTTTGAGGGAGCGTAGACATCGTGAAAAATTTCATCGCCTTTAGCTTTGATGACTGCGATCAATTCATTTTTTTCTTCCATCTTTTCAAAACATAGGGGACAACCGAAATAATGTTCTTCAAACGATTTTTTGCGCGTCTCTTCAAGCCGGTCGAATAAATACTCATCGATCAGGTTTTCAAATTTGCATTTTTTCATTTTGCTTTCCTCTCCAAGAGTTTCATTGATTTAGTCGCCTCAACTCCTGAAAATTGAAAAAATCATTCCTTCATGACCTTCCTTAGAAGCTTTTGGGCGTAATTGACCCGCTCACTCACACGGCGAGGGCTTATTCTAAGTTTTTTTGCCACCTCCTCCCTCGATAATTCCTGGTAATAATAGAGAAATAGAACTTCTTTATATTTAGGTTTGAGTTTTTTAATTGAATCGGCTATCCATTGCGCCCGTTCTAAATTTTCCACGTGTTCGCGAGGAGATAGATAGGGATCGGGCTCAGGTGCATGCTTCAGCACTTTGCTTTTTTTTCTGATGAAGTCGATGATCCGGCGGGAGGTGATGGTATAGATAAATGTTCCAACCGAAGAATCTCCCCGAAATTCTCCCTTTTTTAGCTTTTCGACAACATTGATCATGACCTCGTTCACGACATCTTCCCAGTCTGGAGTCTGGACTCCGATGGATTTTTTTACGCGGAAGCTGACCACAGGTCTGTATTTTGCCACGATAGCATCGATGTCCATGTCTTTTTTTCTTTTTTCCACTTTGTCCCATTATATAAGCAGATATAGAGGATGACAAGTGTACGATTTCCACGAAGTACCCTTCAATCTTTGGGAGGATGTACCGACTAAAATTTTCACTCACAAAGAGCTGGAGGAAAAAATGGTGGCCAAGGATCAAAGCATGATCAGGATGAAAGATGAAATGGACTTTTTCACCTTGATCGAAAGAAAGCTGGAAGAGGAGGGATTCAGAGTTCTCGAGACGTTGCCTCCCGATGGGAATACCAAGAACAAATCCGATCCTCTGTTCACTGCCAGATCTTCAAGCCGATTTAACTATTGAAACACGGGGTAATCAAAAAGTCTTCCCTCCTATCTCCTATAAGAGCGATGGAGGATCTCAATTTTTAAGCCCGCCTATCGACTAAACGTGTACTTATGGAAAAAAACTTGCTCCTTCAACAGCCTAGGGTCCTTGTGATCGAAGACGAGCAGGGGATGACGACATCCTTCTTTCCTGGCTTGGCTTGGAACGGGATGGGATACTCCTTTTCTACCGAGCAAGAGGTACTCCCCACGAGGAACGAAAGGAAAAATGCAGTCCAGTTGTCGGGCCCGGATTTTTTTGACGCACAAACCCAGGTGACAGATCTGAAATTTGTCGACATAGACAGAACGAGAAAGATATCCTCTGCCAAAAGCATTCTGCGTGATATCAGTCGCCTTTATGCGTCGGCAAACCAGAATTTTTCCTTTGTCTCTGATAAGTCCCTGTTGGAGAGCCAGGCCTATCTTCACTCCAATCTATTGTATTTGATCGCAGCGACTGACGGCAATGAGGATTCGGTGGGGCATTCCCAGCTTGTCGCTCGCTACACCCTTCTCTTGACAAAAGCGATGGGGATAGAGGACAAAACCTTCTCAGCCGAGATCGAGAGAGGCGCTTTGCTCCATGATATCGGTAAGATAGGGATCCCGGAATCCATAATCCGGAAAACCGGGCCTCTGACAGATAAAGAAAGAGAAATTATCAAAGAGCATCCTTATTTGGGATACGAAATGGTCGAGGAATTCCCCTTCTTGCATAATGCTTCCCAAGTGGTTCTTTTCCACCATGAAACCTTTGATGGGCGCGGGTATCCCTATGGACTAAAAGGGGAAGAGATTCCGATGGAAGCGAGAGTTTTTGCCATAGCCGATACCTTGGATGCCATTACTTCGGACAGGCCCTACCGCAAAGGCCAAAGTTTTAGGGTGGCCTTGGATGAGATCGAGCGGTTTAGCGGGACTCAATTCGATCCCAGCATCGTGGATGTCTTCCTATCCGTTCCGGAGGAAAAATGGCATCAGATCAAGCTGGAGATGGAACGATCCCATTCCCTTTATTCCATCCACTAAGGCAGTGTGGGTTGGCCTGCCTTTATGTGCTGCGAAAAAAGTTCTGCCGTATGATAGACTGAATATAAGCGTTTCCCATCCTCCAAGCATGCCTTGAATTGGAAAAGACACCCCGGGCAATCGGTCGCGATAGAGGTGATTCCCGTTTTTTTGACCTTTTCCCCCTTTTTTTCCCAAAGATGGGTTGAAATAGCGGGGTTTTTAAACGCAAAAACACCGCTAAAACCACAACAGGTCAAAGATTCGTCTTCGATAACAGGATTGTAACCGATGGATCGCAGTACTTTTAAAGGCTCCTCACGCAATCCCAATTCGTTCACATAGTGACAGGGATAATGATAAAAAATGTCGCCGAGGGCTTTTTCTGGCTTTTTTTCGGGGATCAGCCCTTGCTTGACCACAAATTCTGAAAAATCATAGATTTTATCCACCCATATCTTCAATTCTGGAATAATTTGAGGGTAGGTGTTTTTCAGCATGGCGTTCCCCGTGGGGCATATGGTGAGGATGAACTCAGGATTCTCCTTTTCAAATGATTCCCGGTTGATTTTTGCCAGTTTTTTCACATCTTTTTCCTGGCCAAGATGAACGCTGGGCGCGCCGCAACAAACTCGATCCTCTGGGGAAACGACTCGAAAACCCAGCGAGATGAGGCTGTCAAAAACCGCTTTCCGGATTTGTGGAAAAAAAAGAGAGGCCAGACATCCTTCGAAAAAATAGATTTTTTCCCCTTCGTTTTTTCCCCCTTCCTCGGAAGGTTTCACCAATTTTATGGAGGGAAAAGATTTCCCTTTTGCCCAGGAAAAAGGAAGATTTTTAAGAGAGCCTTCTTTTTGCCATGGTTTTTGGAGGATGGAGAGAAGCTTGATGCCCGCATCAGCAAGATATTTTTTTCGCAGGAGTGCTGAAAGTGCCCATTCCCAATACCTTGGACCCTTTTTTGCTTTGAGCTTCAAGATAAGTTCACCTGTTGGAATTCCTACTGGGCAGAATTCTTCACACTTTTTGCAATCGGAACATAAGTCCCACCCTTCGGCAGATTTTTCCGGAGAGTGAGTCAGGGCCGTGAGAAGAAGGCCGACTCCACCTGGATAAACAGGTCCCCCGTACACATGGCCGCCCAGGGATTGGAAAATAGGACACACGAGCATGCATCCGCCGCACTTGAGGCAAGAGAGGATTTTGCTCAGATCTTGATCCTTGCTCGCCTCCAGCCTTCCGCCATCCAGGATAATGATGTGAAGTTCTTCCGGTCCGTGCACGCCCATGACCAACTGTTTTTCGATGTCGGTCGTCCGGCTAGTTCCCGTAATTAAGGAAACATAAGCCGTCATTTTGGCACCAGAAGAAGCCAGAATCAATGCTTTGACCAATGCAGTGGCCTGTTCGAGGGTTTCGACAATTTTTTCTGCTGTGATCACAGCGATGTGGACAGGGGGAAGAGAAGTGACGAGACGGGCGTTGCCCTCGTTACTCACGATCATGAGGGTCCCCGATTCAGCCACCGCAAGGTTAGCCCCAGAGATACCGACATCAGCCAGGATGAACTCTTTCCTCAGTTGTTCCTTGGCTAGCTTCACAATTTCCTTCGGGTCAGGAGGAACTTCACGATGCAGGCGTTCGCTCAGAAGTTTGGCGATCTCTTCTTTTGTCTTGTGAAGGGCGGGAGCTGTGATATGGGAGGGTCTCTCGCCAGCGAGCTGGATGATCCATTCCCCCAGGTCCGTTTCAACGACCCGGTATCCCCTATTTTCTAAAAAACGGTTTAAGCCGATCTCTTCACTGACCATGGACTTGGATTTGACGATATTTTTCACCTTTTTTCCCTGAAGAATCTTTTCGATCCTGTCAAGGGCATCCGCAGAAGTCGCTGCTTGGTAGACAAAAGCGCCGGATTTTTGGGCTTCCAGTGTGAATTGTTGGATGAGTTCGGGAAGGTGCCTGATGCACTCTTCCTTGATAGCTCTGGCTTTTTCTTTTATCTGATCCCAAGGAACGCTTTTTGAGGTGGCATCGAATTTATGGAAGTGTTGGGAAGAAGCTCTGGCTAGAGCTTGTTGGAGGGTGTCATCGGACAGCGCTTTTTTAATCTGTTTTTTCTGTTTTTGCCGACGGAACAATCATTCCTCCCCGCTTTGCTTCCTCATGTAAGCTTCCCTGTTTGTCAAGATTTCCCTGGGCTTGCTTCCCTCGGATGGGCCCACGATCCCTTCCCCTTCCATCTGATCAATAATCCGAGCTGCTCGGGCGTATCCCAGTTTAAATTTTCTTTGCAGGTAGGATGCTGAGGCTTGCCCGGTAAGAAGCACAAGCTCCACCGCTTTTTCGAACATGGGATCTTTTTCATCGGATTTATCCAAAGCTTGGGAAGCGGGGTGTTTGAGGACATGAACGATTTCTTCATCATAGACGGGCTTGCCCTGATCTTTCACGAACTTTATCAGACGGTTGATTTCTTGAAGGGAGACAAACGAGCAGTGAAGCCGGATTATCCGCGGATTGTTGGGAGGCATAAACAACATATCTCCCATGCCCAGGAGCTTTTCTGCTCCTGAGGTGTCGATTATGATGCGGGAATCGACCTTTGATGGAACTCGGAAGGCAATCCGGCAGGCGAAGTTGTTTTTGATCGTTCCCGTTATCACATCGATGGACGGTCGCTGGGTAGCCATAACGAGATGGATTCCGACAGCTCGAGCCAATTGGGCCAGGCGGGCTATGCAGTATTCCACTTCTTGTGCACCGATCATCATCAGCTCGGCCAGTTCGTCTATGATGACCAAAATATAGGGCAATGGTTCGAGGTCTTCCACTCCTTCGATATCTATTTTCCCCTTTTTTTCTTTTAATATCCGGTGAACCTGATTGTTGTACTGCTCGATATTTCTCACACGGAGCAATCCCAGTTTGTGGTAGCGTGCTTCCATCTTTTTTATTACGTCCAATAGGACGGCTTCGGCTTTCCGCGGATTTTTGACTACCGGACACATGAGGTGGGGGATGCCCTCATAGATGGAAAATTCCAGCCGTTTGGGATCGATAAGGATAAGCTTGACCTCTTCTGGACTGGCTTTGTACAGGATACTGGTGATGATCGTATTGAGCGCCACGCTCTTGCCTGAACCCGTGGCGCCTGCGATGAGCAGATGGGGCATAATGGAGAGGTCGGTGATATACGGTTCGCCATGCACGGATTTTCCCAGTGCAATGGCCAGTTTCGTCTTTGACCTCATAAAATTCTCTGTTTCGATTAGATCCCGCACTTTAATGACCTCTCTCTTATTGTTCGGGACTTCGATACCCAAGGAAGACTTGCCGGGCGTTCTTTGAATTCGTACCGCTTCGGCTTTGAGGGCCAGAGAGAGATCTTCTGCATAACTGGCCACTTGGCTGACCTTGACTCCAGGTTGAGGGTAAAATTCATAGGTGGTGATGACAGGGCCGGGGTGGTATTCTTTCACATCCCCTTCGATCCGGAATTCCCGCAGCTTTTGTTCGATGGCCTGTTTTTTTTCATAAAGCTCGTTTTTGTCTATCTGTTCGGATTCTTTCCCGCGATCGAGAAGGTTAAACGGTGGATAGTTGTAAGCCCCCTTTTTTTCCATATCTGGAAAAAGAGGCCGTTCGATCGGAGGTGCAGGGGGAGGGAGTTGGACATCGGCTGCTTTTCTGGAGAGCTTTATCTTCTTTTTCTCCTTGGTTTTTTTGTCCCCCTCTTTTTGCTTTTCAAGTATGGGGGGAGCATACTTTTCGATGACTTTTCTTTTCATTTTTTCCTTTCGCTTGGCTTTCTGGTAGCGAGTGATCCGGATACGGACCTCTTTGAATATGAACTGGATCATTCTTGAGAGGACCTGGGCAATTTTGTTTATAGAAAGGTGGGCAGAAAAAATGAAAAACAAGATAAGGAGACCGATCAAGATGAGGATCGTTCCCAAGTGGTTGAAATATTGGACAAAAAAAGATGATAAAACATTCCCGATAAAGCCGCCGGATGCCATCCTGGCGCCTCTCCAACTGACATCATGGAAAAGTGTGAACAGAAGAGCGCTGAGGACAAGCACGAGAAAAAGAATCCCGACCGTTCTCGAGAGGAGGCGCTTGTCCTCTCTGGGAATAATAATTTGCAGTCCAAGGTAAAAAATTGCCAGAGGGATGAGAAAAGAAGTAAAGCCAAGGACCTGCAAAAGGACTTCTGCTGTGGATGCGCCTGCCTTGCCCCCATAATTGTCGACTTTGATATCCGAAGTAGAGGTGCTCGCCCAAGATGGATCTTGGGCATTGTAACTGATCAAACTGATCAACAGGAAGAGCGAAACCAAGATCAAAAAAATCCCGCTCAATTCAGGGGACCTGACACGCTTTTTGGATATTGATTTCCGCAAAGCTTTGGTGTTTTTTCTTTTTTTTCTGTTCGGCATCCCCAAGATTATAACATATTTTGAACGTTCATTTTAAAATTGTCAGAGGAATGATTCAGGAGAAAAAATCAGCTAAAGTATTTTTTGATCTTGAAAAAGGCGTGCATAAAGAGCCACGAATTGAAGGAGCGACACCTGTTCCGGGCGCCATTTATCGTCGATCCCGCATTCGAGATAAGTCTCTTTTATCATGGATGGGGAGATATCGAGGGCCTTCAGGTTATTCGAAAGCTTTTTTCTGCGGCTTCGGAAGGCATCTTTGAGAAAACGTGCAAATCCCTCCTGATGAGGCACTGTGGAAATCGGCTGGGAGCGTTTTCTGAGCGAGATAAGTGCCGAATCGACCTGGGGAGGTGGGGAAAAAAACGAGGCCGGGACACGGAAATGGAGATGAACATCAAAATCGTTTTGGAAAAGGATGGAAAGAGGGGCGTATTTTTTCGTCCCGGGAGTTGCACACACCCTCTGGGCGACTTCCTTTTGAAGAAGAAAAACGCAGGAGAAAACAAAATCCTTTTCTTCCAAGACTTTGAACAGAAGGGGTGAGGATATGGAATACGGGAGGTTCCCGACGATTTTCCCTTGCTTGCCCTGCAAAAGATCCTGAAATTTGACCCTGAGGGCATCTTTTTCGAGCACTGTGAGATTGGCATAATCTTGTTTTTTGAGGTGGGGAATTAGGGTGCGGTCCTTTTCCAGTGCGATAATTTTAGCCCCTGATCTTGCCAGTCGATACGTCAAGGCTCCTTTCCCTGCTCCGATCTCGACGATGAGATCTTCAGCCTTTGGTGCGATGACCTCGACGATCCTATGGAGGGTCATCTTGTTCGTCAAAAAGTGCTGACCGAGGGCTTTTCTTCTAGTTTTTTTCATGTTTATGAGAAGGAAATACTCGAGAGACAGCTAAACTATACCAAAATCCTCTGAAGAGAGGAAGGCAAATTTCACCCCTAAAGGTGATTGCTTCATGACTTCCAGTTTGGTATAAAAGAAACGGGTGATAAATATGAAAAGAGTGGGACTCTGTTGTAATTTACCATTGAAAAAATTATTATAATCTTTAAAGAAGGATGAGGACCATGATTCATAAAGATGAAAAAAGAGCCACAACACCAGTTAAGAAATTTTTTATTCTTTCATTCCTTTTTTCATTTCTTGTTTTCTTTCCGCTTTACGGAAAGGTGAATTTATCAAAAAGCTCCGCAGATTCGAAGTGGCCGGCTATTGCTGTCAATTCTGCAGGTGAGATCATGGTCGTTTGGACCGAATGGACCACGGGACAGATATTTTACAGCATAAACAGGAATGGTTCTTGGACATCCCCCAAGAATTCCAATTTGGACGTCCAGCAGGCTTGGAGCAACCAGATGGTCGCCGATTCTTATGGAACCTTTCACATAACCACGGCAGATGGCGCAGGAAGCCACACCCGAGATATTGCCTACTCCTTCTTCACTGGCAGTCATTGGTCCCAAGTGGAGAAAGTCTATCTGAGCCCCTATAATTCTGCATGGAACAAGATGGCTGTGGATAAAAATAATGATATTCATGTGATCTGGTATCACAGTAACGTTCCCAAAGACGCACCCTATTCTTCTGACGTCGTTACAAACTGGAAGCGGAGGATGGGAACATGGCCGAATAATTATCAAAACATATCCCGAAATAGAAGCACGGAATCCATTCATCCTGCTATCGCTGTACTGAACGGCAGGGTGTATGCATCGTGGATGGAGGACGCAAGTCCCCGCAGGCTTTACTTTAGTGAAAAGGTCGGTGGAAGTTGGAGTCCCCCGAGAGAGATACTGGCTCCAGGCTATTACCCAGATATGACTGCTGACGATTCTGGAAATGTTCATATCGTCTATAGCTTAAAAGACGGGAATTTTTATTACGTCTCTCGGATTGGGGGGACATGGCGTTCCAAAGAAATCATATCTAACGGAATATCTCCGCTTCAATTCGGCGATATTGCGCACAAGAATAATGTGATAGTCGCTTCATGGATCCAAGGATCGGATAGCAATTGGTCGGTTTATGCCACCGCAAAGGTTATCGGCGATAAATGGACCATCCCGGTCAAGGTCGCCGATGCGCCAGGAGGGGGAGATGGAAACAAACATGTCCAGGTAGCCCTGGACGACAGGAACTGTGCCCATTTTATCTGGGAAGGGATCGGCCAAGGAGGAAGGAACGATATATTTTACGAGAAAATCTGTGTGGATACACCTAAAGATGCCACTTTTATCGAAGTAGACAACTCCTACCTGAGTTTTCACACGGACAATCCATCTTCAAATCCTGCGGCCAGATCATTCAAAATCAGGGCTTCTGGCGCGGGATCGATCAATTACACCCTTACCAAGAATAAAAACTGGATAAGCCTCTCCAAAACACAAGGCTCCTCTTCAGGGGAGTGGGACATCATTGCCGTCAATGTGGATGCTTCGGGAATGGCAGATGGCACCTATGACGGGAGAATCACCATCACCGATCCCAGCGCCTACAACAACCCGGTTGACGTGGGAGTTACCCTGACAGTCGGAGAAACCGACGGCGGAGGGGGCGGCGGCGGAGGGGACGGAGGTGGAGGAGACTCCTCTTTTCTCGAGACCGACAAAGCCTCCCTCGAGTTCTCGATGGAGGAAGGGATTAATCCTGCCTCCAAATCCTTCAATCTGCGTGCCACTGGCGGCAAAAATCTGAATTATTCGGTTAGCACCAATATGCACTGGCTGGATGCCTATCCCGAGGAGGGAACGGTCTCCTCTGGTTGGGCTCCGGTAGCGGTGTCCATCGAGGCGGATAACTTGCAGCCAGGAAACTTCAAAGGGCGCGTCGACATTGCGGCACCTGGGGCTGTAGGAAAAGCGAGTGTTTTCATCAATTTAACGGTTAGGAAAAAAAGCATCCCCTCCATTCAGCTCAGCAAGACAAGATTTTATTTTTGGGGATATGCCCATGGGGATAATCCTCCGTCCAGTTTGCTGAAGATCAGGAACTCGGGGTCGAAAACCATGAATTACGCTCTCACATCCAACAAAGACTGGGTGAAATTCAGCCTATCCAAAGGTGCTTCGACAGGTGAATGGGATGATATTGTCGTCTTCGCCGACAGCACAGCGCTGCCAGCTGGTGGGCACAAGGCAACAATAACGGTATCCGCTTCCGGTGCGGACAACAGCCCCCAGAATCTTCCTGTTGATTTCGAAGTGGAAATGCCCCCTCAACCCTTTCCCCCGGTCGGGATTACCGTAAAGAGATTGAATCATGAAGGCCTGATCATTCAGGAATACAAGAGCAAAGTAGAGTGGAGTGCGAACTTCAGAAATAACGGGCTATTCGATATCGTGAAATACCGGATATTCCGGAAACATCAGTACCAACACAATGCCCCGTGGATTTACATCGCAGAAGTGCCCGGCAATGTCTTTATCTTTTACGAAGGAGGCTTTGCCAGCAAAGAAGAAAGGAACCAGTACACCTACACAGTCGCATCCGTAGACAGTGGCGGAAAAGAAAGCGCAAGGGCAGAATATCTCGGGACCATAGAAAACTTGCCTGAGACTTCACCGGAACAAAAAAATGATAAGGCGAAGTCCATAAAAAAGAAGATCAAAAACCCATAAAACAGCATTCTTTGTTTTATTGATTTTTCAGATTTCTTACTTCCTTTGATAGGAAGTCCTTTTGACATCCCCCCCTATCTGTGCTAATTTACATAGCCGTATCAGCCGGATGAGAAGAGCCCTGAGACTCTCCTGGTTGAAAGGTTGAATTTATGGAAAGGAATAACGAAAAAGAGGAGTGATTTTCCATGGAGGCCCTGTCGTACATCGTTTTGGTCTTATTGTCCCTTGTCGGTTATTCGGGGGGTGCTGCGGGCAAGGCAGGGAAGAACATGGATTTGAAGCCCATTATTGCGGATTTGGCATTGGTTGCGCTTATCTGGGCAGGGGCTATCTATTCCCGGTTGGCGTTCGATCTCAACAAGTGGCTGTTGATCCTTGTGTGGATTGTGATCGGCTTGGTTGTAGGGATGGTTGCCGTTTCCTTTCGGAAATTACCGGTGAAGGATGAATCTGCCAAAGAAGCGAAACCGGAATTCTCTTCGAGTGTTTTGAAAAGATTATGGCAGCGCTGGACGGGTTTTTCCAAAAGGATGGGCAGCTTTCAGAGCCGGATCATGCTTTCCCTCTTCTTTTTTGTCGTCGTTTCCCCCGCGGCAGTGCTCATCAAAGCGCTGGGGGATCCTTTGCAGATCAAGAAGAAAAAGAACGTTGAGACCTATTGGTCGACAAGGACTCAAAGTCCCTCTGGATTGGAGGACTTCCGGAGGCAGTTCTGATGTACATCTTGGGAATATCTTGTTATTATCACGATGCCGCCGCTGTGCTGCTTAAAGAGGGAAAGCTGGTGGCAGCAGCGGAAGAAGAACGGTTCACCCGCATCAAACACGATTATGAGTTTCCCGAGAACGCCATCCGGTTCTGCCTGGAGCAAGAAAAAATTCAAAGCCAAGATTTGGATCATGTGGTATTTTACGAAAAACCGTTCCATAAATTCGAACGGATCCTGATGACCACTTTCCAGGGTTTTCCTCGGTCGTGGAGAGTGTTCCGGGAGGCGATGATCACGTGGTTGGGGGACAAGCTCTGGGTAAAAAGTTTGTTGAAAGAGAAGCTGGGGATCGATGATAATAAGATCCTTTTTGGGGAACACCATCTCTCCCATGCGGCCAGCTGTTTTTATCCTTCACCCTTCGAGGAAGCTGCCATCCTGACTGTGGATGGTGTGGGCGAGTGGTCCACGGCTTCGATGGGCGTGGGCCACGGCAATGAGATCCTCGTGAAAAAAGAGATAAAGTTCCCTCATTCTCTGGGACTCCTTTACAGTGCTTTCACAGCCTTTTTGGGTTTCAAGGTGAACAACGGAGAATACAAGGTGATGGGGATGGCCCCATACGGGAAGCCCCGTTACAAGGACAGGATATATGAAAACGTGATCGATGTGGCCGAGGACGGTTCCTTCCGGGTGAACATGGACTACTTTTCCTACCACTATTCGGACGAAAGGACGTACAACGCAAAATTCGAGAAACTTTTCGGTGAGCCGAGACCGCGGGAAATGAACTTTTTCACATCCCAGACCCGTTATCCCACCTATTTCGGCGATAAGCCCTCTGACTTCGAAACACAATGCAAGATCAACGAGCACTATGCCGACATTGCGGCCAGCATCCAGAAGGTGACAGAAGAGATTTTGTTGAAGCTGGTCACCAGCCTTCATAGGGAGACGGGGTTGACGGACCTTTGCATGGCTGGGGGTGTGGGGCTGAACTCTGTGGCCAACGGCCGCATCTTGAGGGAAACCCCTATTGAAAGGCTATTCATCCAGCCGGCGGCCGGAGACAGCGGAGGGGCGCTGGGAGCCGCGTTTCATGCCTATCACGGTCTGTTGGGCAAACCTCGAGAGTTTACTCTGGAGCATGCCTATTGGGGAAAGGCCTACTCCGATGACCAGATCAAGACATTTTTGGACGAAAACAACATAACCTACCAATACATCGCCGATAACGAGAAACTTATCGACAGAGTTGTCGATGACATTGTGGACGGTAGAGTTGTAGGATGGTACCAGGGTCGGTTCGAGTGGGGTCCTCGGGCTCTGGGAAACAGGAGCATTCTGGCGGATCCCCGATCCGAAGAGATGAAGGATTTGGTGAACATCAAGATCAAGTTCCGCGAGCCCTTCCGGCCTTTTGCTCCTGTGATCCTGGAGGAGCATGTGGAGGATTATTTTGTTGCCGAAAATGCGGTTTCTCAATATCCGGCGCGGTACATGCTTCTGGTCTTGCCGCTCAAATCCGATAAGGCCGATTCTGTCAAAGCGGTGAACCATATGGGCACAGGCCGGCTCCAGACTGTGCGGGAAGAATGGAATCCCCGGTATTACAGGATCGTGAAAAGGTTCGGAGAGGCCACCGGCGTGCCGGTGCTCTTGAATACATCCTTCAACCTGCGTGGAGAACCGATCGTCAACACCCCGCAGAACGCCTACAATACGTTCTCCCGCAGCGGGATCGATGTTTTGGTGATGGAGAATTATATGATCCGCAAGTCGGGAGAGTGAAACAAGGAGATAGCCCCATGGGAGCAGGAAAACGGTTGATTTCAAAGCTGGGGATATTCGGGGAGCTTCTGGTGTTTTTATGGAGGAGGAAGCTGTGGTGGATGATCCCGATGATCGTGGTACTGATTCTCTTTGGCCTCCTTCTCATCTTTACGCAAAGCTCTGCCGTGGCTCCTTTTATTTACACATTGTTTTGATTTTCTTCTGATCATTAGGGGTGCATTTTAGGATGCGAGCAGGAATAAAAAAATGGGGGGGAAGAATTCTTCTTTTTTTTCTCGGCCTTATCTTAGCTTTTTCGGTTTTGGAAATCCTTTCGCGGATTTTCTGGGCACGATTGAGTGAACTGGAGAACGTTTCCTCCATTTCTTTTGTTACACGCGATGATTACGAAAAACGCGAGCCCCCCAAATTTTTCTGGCTGGGACAGATAGGAAATATTCGCGAATTTTCTATCGAAATATCTCGAAACAGTTTGGGATTTCATGACACCGAACACACCTGGAAAAAACCTAAAGGAACTTTCCGGATCGTCATCCTGGGAGATTCTTTTACCGAAGCGATCCAAGTTGCGCTGGAAAATACGTTTCCAAAGATCATCGAGGAGGAATTGAACAAAAGAATGGGCTTTCCGGTGGAGGTCATCTCTTTGGGAAGATCTGGAGCCGGAACGAAAAAAAGTCTCGATATATTGATGGAGACGGGCCTTCGGTTTCAGCCGGACCTGGTCCTGATGCAGTTTCTGAGCAACGATTTGATCGATAACAGCCCTAAGTTGAACAGGGAGAAAAAAGATCAGGAGGAGCGCAGGAAAAAATATATCCCATCGCTCGGGGAAGCGTATCGCCGTTTTCTGTGGATTAAATCCTCGCGATTCAACCAGCTTGTTGCCTTGAAAATGGCCCGCATTTACCAGGGCCTTGAAGTGGCCAAGTTTTCCGGCCAGGACAAATATGGGTTCACTCACCTCAGCATGCTCATCTTTGCTGAGGAGTATTCCGATCTATGGGATAAACCCTGGCGAACAACGCAAAGGTTCATCTTGCAGACTGCTGAACTTTCCAAGGATAACAATGCGGAATTTGTCTTGATATCTTTTCCTGGGATGTGGAGACTGGGAAGTCTTAAAGAAATGAATCGACGAATAAAAACCGTTAGCCGGGAAGCCCTGAATTACCACTGGGATTTTAACAAGACAGATAGGATTCTTCGCGATTTTTGTGATAAAAAAAGAATCCTTTTTTTATCCCTTCTCCCTGAATTCCGGGAATCTTACAGAAAGTCTCACCAGCGGCTTCATTTTGCGTATGATATGCACTTGAATGAATGGGGACATCGGGTGGCTGCATCTGCCATCCTGAAATATCTATTCGAAAAAAAACTGATTCCTGACCGGGTCAATTGAAAATCTACACATGGAGGGTGTTTGTTGGCTTGGGCTGTTCCTGAGTTTTCAACCGGGGACTGGATTTTAGATGATTTGATTCATGGAATTGACAAGGGAATCTTAATTAGATAATATATGCCATTAAATTTTTAAGGAGGAAGATAAAATGAAATTCATAAGATATTTCCGGATCTACCTCATATTGGCTTTGATCATACCTCTTGCTGCTTTCGGGACCGAGAACATTTCTAAAACTGCCGGCCAATCAGGTTATCCTTCGATTGCCGTCAATCAGGAAGGAGTGATTTTGGCTGTGTGGCCCGAGGGAGGGAGTGAGGCTGGAATACTCTGGTACAACGTCTTTAAAAACGGACAATGGATTGGATCAAGGAATGCGAGGATCACCACCTCACAAGCCTGGAGCCCTCAGCTTGACGTAGATTCCGAGGGAAAATTCCATGTTGCATATGCCGATGGGAAGTCGCGGTTGAACCGCGAAGTCTACCATGCTGTTTATGATGCGGATACAAACGCGTGGGCGAGTCCTCAGATGATCTGGCTCAGCGAAGAAAATTCTGCCTGGCAGAAAATCGATATTGAGGACAACACAGTTTATATCGTTTGGCACCATGAAAATTCCGATCCCTATCAAGGTCATGACGTCGTTATGCAATCAAAGGTGGTCGGTGAGGAGTTTTGGCCCTCGGCCTACGAAAGATTGGTCTGGACAGCCAATGACAACAGCACTCATCCTGCTTTCAAAGTGTTCAATGATAAAGTCCATGTGGTTTACATGGAAGGTGTCGGGGATTCTCCGCCCTGGAGGCTTTTTTACAAGGAGGCGATGCGCGGTTCCCAATGGCGGGATGTTCCTAAATTCGAAATTGCCGGGGTAGGCTACAGACCAGAACTGGCAGTGGACGATAATGGAGATGTCCATCTCGTTTATGCGACAAAAACCGGGAATTTTATGTACAGGAGCAAAATAAATGGCACTTGGAGAGGCAATGAGTCGATATCCAACAAATTTTCAAAGCAACAATTCGGCGACTTAAGGTACAATAACAATGTTTTGGTGGCCTGTTGGGTCCAGAGCGATGGGGGTGGGGAATCGGCCTATTATACCAAAAAAGTCATTGGAGGCCAGTGGGAGACGCCCGTTCAACTCGAACAGGGAACAGATGCCCTGTATCCCAGGGTTTGGATAGATGATATCGGGTACGCCCATTTTGTCTGGAGAGATCATGGAAACATCTTCTATAAAAAAATTGCCGTTCCCCCAAGCGATCCATTCCTCCAGCTGGAACCGCAAAGCTTATCTTTTTCAGTGGAGGGGCAGAATCCCGATCCTCAAAACTTTGCCGTGAAAAACATCGGGCAGAAAACTCTGGATTTTACTGTCAACGCTGACCAAGACTGGCTTACTGTCACGCCGACAAGCGGAAAACTGGCTCAAGATGCGGAACAAGAAATACAGGTTACGATCGATGCTTTCGATTTGGATGAGGGGAGCTACACCGGCACTATCGAAGTGACAAGCAAACAGGCCATCAACAGCCCGCAGACGATGACAGTCCATTTGGAAGTCTTGGCCCCTCCGATTTATCCTCCTGTCAATTTTTCCGGACAGGTCCTGGAAAACAAAGCCCTGTTCTACAGGGAATACATCCATAAACTGACCTGGGAATCCAATCCCCAGAACAGGAATATAGAAAGTTACAGGATATATGAAGTTGATGGTGTGAATAATATCCTTCTGGAGGAACTGCCGGCAACAACTTTTGAATACACACGCCGCCATACCTTAAATGGGAAAACCTATAATTATGAACTCTGGGCTGTCGACAACAAAGGCCGGACCGGCAACGATCCTGCAAAAGTGACAATAACGGGATCTACTGTCACTCAGAATAGCGAGCAGAACGATAAAGGGACTTCCATAAAAGTATATACTATCAAATAAACCTGGTCTCCATTTCAGCCTGATCTGGATTTTTTTATCGCCTGGACCTAGGCTTTAGACTAGTCTACTAGATGAAAAAATAGCTTTCCTTGGTTGTGTTACCTGAAAGAAGGGGGAAAAGAGGGATTTTTAAAGATTGAACCGGAAAACCAGCCCTGCCCCGTATTCGACGCCCCCGAGGTTGACCTCGAGTCCGTCAACATCTGTCTTGGACATGAGGTATTTGATGTGAACCTTAAGTGACAAATTAGGGAGGGCATCGAAATATGTCCCACCTTGCAAATGAAATCCCAGATCCGAACCGCCCACAGAACCGATCAAATAATCTTCAGGCAAGATTTCTTTGAAGACAATATAGTCGATTCCGGCTCCCACAAATGGAGTGAACTTCGAAAGCGGTAGCAAATAGCGAAAGGCAACAGAAAGGTTGGTAATTCTAAGCGTGAGATCTTCCTGTGTGATCGTAGTTTTTCCGGTTTTTTCGAAATAGGTGAAGCCTGTCCAAATGTCAAAACTTTCAACCTTCACGGGGAGGATTAGAGAATATTCTCCCTTGAAAAACACTGCGCCCTCTCCATAAGTCTCCTTAAAGGCATCATCCTGGAGGGTCAAATAGCCCGCGGTGAAACCCAGGGCCATCGTTTTTTTCGAGACGCTTTCTTCTGTTGAGCGGGCATACCTAGTTTCTGTTAGAACAGGTTTTTTGGCCTCAGGCTTTGTCTTGGTTTTTTCTTCGATGAGGGGCTTCACGGTTTTTTTGACGACTTGTTCAGGTTCCTTCTGAGCCACAACTCTCTCTTCTTCCCAGAAAGTGATTGTCAGCCCCGATCCCGCTTCCTCGATCTTGTATTGGGGAGTTTCGTCTGTGAAGTTGAACACGACCCTGGCTACACCCGGCCTGTTCAGAGCGCTTCGGATGCTCACGATTCCCATATCGTTGATAGCTATCATCGGCATGGAGGAGACAGTTCTGATGCCCATGAAGTCTAACACAAGTCGATTAGGGTTCATCAGCGAAAAACTGTCATAGGGTATGCTGACAGGATATTCGATCCTGACTTCGATTTGATTGTTTTTTTTCGCGAAACTGATGTCTTTCAATTCCGTTGCTTGTGTCGCTTGGACAGCGATAAGATTGCCGGCGATGAGAAATAATGACAACATGATAATAGATGCTTTCACGGTCTGCATTTTTTCCTCCTCGATTATCATTTTTTTCTTAACATGAAGGGGAAATAGGTATTCCCTTATAAAGGAATTTTAGATTTTTGTCAAATAGAAAACCAAAAATGTCAAGACAACACATAAACTTTCGGCTTTCGGCAACGCAAAAAGAAATTTGGGTCGCACTTTGATTTTAGATATAATGATAGAATCAACCGAGAGATTTCCATGAAAGAATTGTATAATCTTACTTTTTCTGAAGAGTTTATAGAAAGATGGAAATTTGTTTTGAGAGAGTTGTACAACTACAGATTTTATGAGGAATTTGCTGTTGTCCCTTCGTTATGGGGGAAAAAAACCTATTCCTATCTCCCCTTGCTGAATTACACGGACAGAACGAGTCATCACGTCAGCGATATGCTGGAAAAGCTAAAAAAAAAAGATTATCAAATGCGGGTATTGAATCCAGATTTTAAACAATTTCAGGATTTCGATACTGTGACGATGAGGATCAATTTGCAAAAAAAAAATATCGAGGAATTGTTCCAGACGGTTGTTTCAAAAAGGAACAGAAGATACATCCGGCAAAACAACGCGGAAAAAACAGACGTTAAAAAGGGCAATTCTGGCGAACTCATCCAAGCTTTTTACGATATCTTCGCCGATGTTATGCACAAACATGGCACACCTGTGTTTAGCCCAAGACTTTTTGAATTGCTCTCGAAAAATCTTGAGTCAACCTTTTATGTCCTGTATGATAACACTATCCCCCAGGCTGCTGCTGTCATCCTCGATGATCGTGAGATATCCTGGATCCCATGGTCAGGGACACGGAGCCAATACTTGGATAATCGCCCGGGTTTACTCGTGTATTGGGAGACCATAAAGGATGCCTTTCTTAAGCGCAAGCTGATCTATGACTTTGGGCGTTCCAGTTATGGAGGGGGGACTTTTATTTTTAAAACTAGATGGGGGGCAGTCCCGGTTAAAATAGATATCATTCAGCCCAGGCCCCAAAATGTGTACAAAAAATACAGTGATGTGTCCCATGCCTGGAAAAAAATCCCTTCTGGTTTAGCTCGATGGCTGGGTCCAATAGTTTGTAAATATTTATCTGACTTGTAGAATGGGCAAGATTAATGCTTTGAGGTTAAACATGGAAAAAGAAGAATTTGTTCTCGCTCAAGATAAAAAGATTGAAGAAGTAACCGGAAAATTTTCAAAAATTGTCAAAAGGGCTGTTGAACTATATGGATTCTGGGGTAGCGTTTCTCGGTACATCTTGATGAGAGATGAGTTCCGGAAATTCGTCAAGGGTGGGGGGACAGTCGAAGAAAGAAATCTTCGGAAAGATTTATTGAAGAGGTTCACCAGAATCCAGAAGAACATCACCTGCGGTCATTCTCCTTTCCAATTTGTTCTGATGGCCGAATACATTTTGGGTCTCGATGTTTCTGGCCCTATAATCGAATGTGGTTGTTATAAAGGAGGGAGCACGGCAAAATTATCTCTGTTGGCAAAACATACCCAGCGGAAACTTTATGTGTTTGATTCTTTCCAGGGCTTACCCGAGCCTAAAGACGAAAAGGAGGCCTATGTCGAGCAGGACCGGAAAGGAGGACAAAAATACAGATTTCAAGCAGGCCAGTATGTGGGGACATTGGATGAGGTGAAAAACAACGTCTCTCGGTATGGATGTCTGGAGGTATGTGAGTTTATTCCGGGTTTTTTTGCAGATTCTCTGGATGGTTTTGATGCCAGGCCCTCGTTTGTTTTTATTGATGTGGATTTAGTGAGTTCTGCCCTGGATTGTATAAAAGTGCTCTGGCCTCTCCTTAAGCCAGGAGGCTTTTTTTTCACGCACGAAGCCATGTATCCTGGTTACATTATGGGCATTCTAGATAGGATCTGGTGGAGAGAAAATCTTGACCAATGCCCGCCTGTCATTTTTGGGGCGGGCAGCGGATTATCGCCCATTGCCGATACCATCGCGTATATGAGAAAATAATTGCGAATTCTTATCCTGACTTCTGCTAGCTTATTCAACGATTATGTCGTTTCAAATTTGATCAAAAAATTCGACAGCCTTTCGATCATTCAGGAAAATCAAAGTTATGCCCAAATTTTAAAAAGAACATTCAGACGAAAGAAACACAGCCTGGCATCTAAAATCAATAGATTGTTGTTTTTTGTTTACTTTTTTTTCTTTCTCAAGAAGAAGTCAGAGAATCTTTTTATTGAGAGACTCCATTTTTCCGATAAGCTCATTCCAGATCAAAAGGTTAGAAACATAAACGATGAGCAGGCCCTCCAGAAAGCCAGGGAATTCAATCCTGATTTGGTCTTGGTTTTCGGAACTTCCTTGCTGAGGAAGAGATGGTTTGAATTGAATGTTCCCATCGTGAACAGCCATTTGGGAATCATCCCAAGATACAGAGGCTGGATGAGCTGGTTTTGGGCAATTCTTGATGAAAATTTTGATTCTGTCGGGATCAGTGTCCATTATGTGAGCAAAATCGCTGATGGAGGGGATTTGATCCTCCAGGACTATGTCGATATTTTTAAACTGGAGAGAATCGATTTGCCCCATCTTTTGCTCTCTCTTACTTTGCTAGTGGACAAGAACATAGGGAAGGCCATTGAGAAAATTGAAAGATCAGATAGATTTGACCTTGATTTCGACAGATACGGGTTTGAAAAGAGATATCCGCATCATTTTGAACCTGGAATCACGGATTATGTCAAATTCATATCTTTGACCAGACAGCTCAAAAAAAAAACGTGAAGGGGCGAGTCTTGCGCTCACTCTGGAATTCGCGTAATATACATTCAAAAATGACGGATCCTCGGGAACAGAAACAAAGCAGCGTCCAAAAGGCCCTTCTGGACGAGAAAAAATCCGCTCGCGAAAAGTACTTGGATCTCTTTATAGGCAAGAAGAATCTCTGGCAGGTCGTCAAATATGAGAGCATTGTTTTTTTCTTTTCCTGGATTCCTGGGGCGTTGGGACTTTTTCTGCGCAAAATTTTCTATCCGTTAATATTGGGAAAAGTCGGAAAGAGGGTTGTTTTTGGCCACCATATCACGCTCCGCCATCCCCATAAAATATTCATTGACGACAATTCCCTCATCGATGATTATGTGGTGTTGGATGCAAAAGGGGAGGAGGATCAAGGAATCATCATAGGAAAAAACGTCATCATCGGTCGGTACACCATTCTTAGTTGTAAGGGCGGTTCCATCGAGCTGGGAGATTATACCAACATCTCTGCAGGGTGCTCCCTCCTGTCAGAACAAAAGATCACGGTGGGGAAATATTGTTTTTTAGCCGGCCACTGTTATCTCGTAGCAGGAGGAAACCACAGCTTCGAGAGAACGGATATTCCCATTATGTTCCAGCCTTCCGTGGCAAAAGGAGGAATAACCATCGAGGAAGACGCCTGGCTTGGAGCCTCAGTGATCGTTTTGGATGGGGTTTCATTGGGAAAAGGCTGTGTTGTTGGTGCGGGAGCGGTTGTGACTCGATCGTTTACTGCCTATTCGGTCCTAGTCGGTGTTCCTGCAAAAAAAATTAAAAACAGGAAGCTTTAGGAAGGATTTTCTTTTTCCCTGGATAAATTTTCTTCCAGTATTGTCAATGAAGTGGCGAGCGAGTTGATTTTTTTCTTCATGTCCGAGATAACAAGCGAGAAATGGAACAGCAGCATGAAGGCACAACCGAACAAAATGAGAAAAAGGGAAGCGGGTTGGTACTGGATTCCCAGCAATGAGGAAATCTTGTCTATCAGCCCCCTGAATATCGAGAGAATCAGAAAGACCATAAAGATGACAATCCACAATATGGCATATTCTTCCCTAATTTTTTTCCTTCTTATCAGTGACACGATAAGAGCTAAAAGAAAAAAAGAAAACAGGATGCTGAAGATTTGAACAAGGTTTATGGGATAAGGATTCATTTTTTCCCTCCGTATAAAAAATTCACAAAAATTGTGAGCAGGACCTTGATCAGATAATAATAACTGTGCAAAAGACTTATAGATGTGATTCCCCCCGTCCTTTGCCTCATTTTTACTGCAACTTCCCTGATTTTGAGTCCCTTTCTGCTGAGAAGATAAACTTCAATAGGTTCCGGATAGTCAAACGGATAATCTTTTATCAACAAACCGATCGCCTTGCGGCTGTATGCCCTGAATCCAGATGTGTTATCCGTGATTTTCTCCTTGAGAAGGAAGGCAGTCAGAATGTCTAGGAGTTTTATTCCCCCCCGTCTAGCCATCGAGGAAAGATAGCCCTCCCGCGTGATGAAACGCGAACCGATGACCAGGTCAGCTTCGTTTTTCTGCAGGGGCTCAAGCAACATTCTCGCCTGAGAAGGAGGGTGCTGCCCATCTCCATCGATTCTTACCAAGTATTCATAGCTGTACTTGTAGAAGAAATTGAAACCTGTCCAGATGGCGCCTCCGATTCCCATGTTGTAAGGATGATTCAGGGCAATTATGCCTTTTTGGGAGGACAGGATAGCTTTGGTATTATCGGTAGATCCATCGTTGACGATGAGAATATCGGCTTCAGGGAGATATCTTTGCGTCTCTTCGATGACGGTCAGGATGGTCTTTTCTTCATTATAGGCCGGAATCAGAGCAAGAATTTTCATTCGTCGTGCAATGGCAATAGCAAACCAAGGAATAAGCTCAAAGCTAAAATACTGAACTGAGAGAGCAAAGTCAAACGCCAGAGGTTTTTTGGATTCTTATCCAATCAACCCAAAATGAGATTATACCGTCAGTATATACGCGGAAATCTAATTTTAAAGGCTTTTTCAGGAATAAGGGAAGAGAAATTTCTAGATATTTGTTGTCGTCGGGAAAATTTTCTGAGAAGAGGTTCTTTGCCGCGAGGAGTCTTTTTGTATCTGGAGAAACAATGTCTATCCTGGCAATCCGAAAAGGGGGTTTTATTGGATTGTTCTCTTTTTTTATGCTGAAGATGACTCGATAATGACCTTGAGGAATTTTTTCTGTTGGTGCAACAAGAACGGCGAAACCTGATTTTCCCTTTTTCGAAAGAACAGCAAATTTTCCCGAGGATCCGGGATCGTATCTGGGCATGCCCTGGCGCTGCGTATGGATTTCTGCCTCAAATCGATTTTTTTGCCCTGGAGGTTCTGGAGATGGCTTTAACTCATAAAGAAATACCTCTCCTCTCCAGATAATGTATTTGACAAGCAGTCTTGCCCTTTGCATGGCTTCAGGGAAATTTCTCTTGTAGTCGTTGATTTCGCCAAAAAAGCTCGTCGCAAACACATGGGTGATATTGTATTTTTCAAGGAAATCCTTTTCGTCGTTGAAAGCACCCGGGAAGTACTCATGGGCCCTGTGTCCGTTCTCTAAACAAGCAACGGGTGCCCAGAGGCCGGCTATGACAGCATGATCGAAAGCTCTGCCTAAATCAAGGGAGATGTGTTTGAGCTTGTATTCTGGATGAAGAGCCCAGGAGAGATATTGCCGTCCGTTGAAAAACAGGACTCCAAAGAGAATCATGACAACCGATGCTTTCCTAAAGATTGAAGAGAGAGAAATTGTGAAATTTTCGGGCCATCGTTTAATCAGGAACGTGAGCAAAAATGCCAAAAAAAGTGAGACAAAAACCAGAAAACAAGTGGCGATCCAAATGTTTGAGAAAGAGGTTGGTAATCTATCGAGTATGGGTTTAATAATCCTGCTCACCGGGAAAAGAAGACAAAAGAAAAAAATCAAACCAGAGAATAAGTTGGGTGTTTTGGGTTTGGCAATGCGATGTGTTCGAAAAAAATCATTAATTAGCCATGCAGAGAGGAAAACCATCGGTATGATTTGGGGGATAAAATGCCGAGTTACCCTTTGTTGAATGATGGAAAAATAGACAAGACTTGTCATAAACCAGAAGAGCATTATCCATTCCAGCAACTTCAGTCTTTTTGGTTCTTGAGTAGCTCTGAAGAGAAGCAGGAGAAGAGAGAGGCCGGAGAGCAAAGAGATGATAGGGGCTTTCTCAAACAATATTGAAGGTCGAATCCAAAAATAATAGAGCATTTTTGGTAAGCTTTTGGGAGGGATTAGGAAGGAAACATTGAGTTCGGATATGGATCTGAGGTCTTCTCCGTGGGGAATGTAGATGAAGATTATCCAAAGGAAAAGGCAGACCGAAAATCCTGATAGATAATAACTGAATGGGATAAGAGCTTTTTTGAACCCGAATTTAAAAGCCAGGTAAACAAAAACTCCCAGGAAAAAAGCCCCGATAATGTAAATGCACACCCCTTTGGTCATAAAGGCCAAGAATGTGGAGATACCCGCCAAAAAGTACCACTTTTTGTGTTTGGATCCTTTCAGAGCGAAAAATAGTGCCAACACCAGAAAGAAAATCATGGGCATGACTCTGTTAGCGATCCGGCTGTACATAAGAAAAAGATAATTCATCCCAAGAAGGGTGAATGCGATTGTGACAAAGGAAAGAGAGCTGTTTAGGGTTTCACGCATTATGAAAAATATAAAAATTAAGGTGAGGCAGCTAAAGAGGATAGGCACGAGATTCATCTGGATAAAACCTATCCCGAACAGCTTGAAGGAAAGAAAGGTCAACAAAGCAGGTATGGGGCTCGAGTATAGAGGAGAGTTTACCCCGTCTATTTCCCATTTTCCGAAAAGGATTTTATTCCTGGCATTAAAGGCATAGCCGCCAGGGTCTCCGTATTCCCCGGCGCTCATGCTGAGTGTCTCAGGGGGGTCGGCTGAGGGGTGAATCATTCTTAGGGAAAGAAGGAAGAGGACAATAACGAGCATCAGGAATATTCGCGCTTTCTTTTTCTTCATTTTTCTCTACGGATGAGAGAGTTTTTTTTCTGGTGAAGCCTCTGGCTGCGGAGAATATATTTTATACAGGGTTCCCATAAATTCTGATTTATATCCCAAATATTTAAAATGTCTTACACTGTCTTCGAAGACCTCAAGCCCTTTCTTTTGACCCTTTGCATAGATACAACGCCAGAAAGGAGAGAGCTGCCTGCGCATCTTCGTTTCGACCAAATCGACAAGATGAAAAAGGTAGATAAGGGGGGATGTTGTGCCGAACAGGGCGAACATCCGTTTGTACACGGATAGACCAAGCAGTCGAATATAGCTTGCCGCAACGGGAATTCGAATCTTAGGAACAACAGCGACTGGCATTTCAAGAATAGATGTTTCAGGGTCCCGAAAGGGCAGGGTAGGACTTTTCAGATTTTTGTAGACTCCCCATCTGAAAGAAGGGATGAGGCTGGAATCGTAATGAATCCCTTCCGCTGCTAGAGCCTTGAGTAAAACCGGGGAAATTACGCCTCCAGGCGATCGATAGCCTTTCGGATTCTTGCCGAAATATTTACGATAGGCCTCCGCTCCTTTTTGTGCTTCGAGGGCCAAGTCTGGATGATACATGATGTGATGATAACCATGGAGTTCGATCTCTGCATCCAGCTTTTTGAAGAATTCGATGATATCTTTTTTTTGTTCTATAACTTTTCCTGTTGCGAAAACAGTGATTTTGAGTTCGTAACGCCGGGCGATATCAGCAAACTTGTTGAGAGCCTCGGTTTGAATAAAAGACTCATATGTTTCAGAAGGGGCAATGCCAGCATAGTCGTGTTCGAGATCAAGGGTATAAGAAATAATTTTTTGTTCCGTCATAATATGCCAGATCGCTGGCCTGAAATAGTCAAAAAAAATGCCGTTCAAGCGAACCAGCTGTTTTATAGCACAGGAGAAATAGAAGGTCAAAATTTATTAATTTTTTTGCAATGATTTTGCTCCTGAAAATTCCAGTCCGCTTAGGGAATTTAAAAAAGATGTGAATGATCCTTCCTTAGGAGTTCAATTTTTGCCAAGAAACGAGTAGAATAGAGGAACTGCTAATGGAAAAAAAGATCAGGACTGGTGTGATAGGCTTAGGGAAGATGGGAATCCTCCATTCTGCACTGATCAACATGATCCCTCGAGCAGAACTTGTTGCCGTACACGATACGAACAAGAGACTATCAAAGTATATTCAGAAGTCAGGAATGGATGTCACTTTTTATCCGCTGTTGGAACCTATGCTGGAAAAAGGGGATTTGGAGGCCGTATTTATCTGTACACCGCCTTTCACGCATCTTCCTATAGCCCGGGAATGTATCGAGCGGAACCTTAATGTCTTTGTCGAAAAGCCCATAGCCGAGTCCTTTTCTTCGGCAAAGAAAATGACCTCTCTTCTGGAAAAAAAAGATTTGATTGCAACAACGGGATTCACTCTTGCCCATATTCCTTTGTACAAAAGAGCAAAAGATATGCTCGGAAAGGGTGTTTTGGGGAAGGTGGGCAGATTCGATATTTCTGTCTACTTCAGCCAGGTCCTCAGCAAAAAGAAAGGATGGTTCTACGATAAAAGCAAATCAGGGGGAGGAGTGGTTATCGATATTGCTTCCCATTTGATCTATTTGACAACGTGGTATTTTGGTCTGCCTCAGAGAATTTATGCGCGAACGTTGAATTTTTTTTCCGATGTTGAGGATTGCGGAAGTATCCTGTTCGAGTATGAAGATGGACTGACCGGAGTTCTGGATACCAATTGGAGTATACCAGGTTATCGATTAGCAACTATTGAGATCGCATTGGAAGGCGAGAAGGGGTTTATGGAAATCACGGATGATTATATCAAATTGTTTCTCCTTCAACCGACCGATGAATTTGGTGAAGGATGGACAAACCTCCATAAAATCGATTTGGGGAGCACGTCTCATTTCGATCTAGGAAGCGAGGGATTTTTTGATGAAGACCAGCATTTTATCGAGTGCTGTTTAAATGGATCGAACCCTGATGTTAGCTGGCAGGATGGGCTTAATGTTCAAAGAATCATCGAGGCTTCCTATCTTTCCGCAGAAGCTGGGCATCCTGTTGAGATGGATTCCCTTATCTAAAAATGGGAGCTCAGGTTAAAAAGGTCGATTTAGCCAGAGAAAGAGTGTGATATGCTTCCGAAAGCGATCCCACTCCTAAAACTAACGAACCGATGTTCTTGTCCGATAGATACGGAAGGGCTTCCTCAGGTGTAAGTCTTCCCCCTGCCAAAACTTTTTTCGCGATGATGGTATAATCCGACTCTGCCAACAGTCGTTCACACTCTTCTTTTGAAGGTTTCATGATGAATCCCTTTTTGTTAAAGGAAGCCATAATGGGCATTTTGATCTTCCACTCCATCAATTTTGGCAGCAGACTTCCAAAGTTATGAGTAGCCAGCATGGGCTGAACCTTGTACCTTTCTCTGACTATTTTCTGATAGACGTCAAAGATTTCCCTGTTGTTTGATGAAAGAGCTAAGTCTGTGACCTGTCCATGGAGAATGATCCCCGTTACATTGTAAGGGTGGAAACTGGCCATTTCGAAATCCAGCAGATTTGTGAGCAGAGTGATCAAGTCTTTTGATATGATCCCCTGGATTTTTTGAATAGCCCGGAGTCCCATTCTGACCTTACGATACAAATCAATTTCTTTGGCTTTGCTCAGGATTGTCCCCAGAACCCCCTTCTCCGTTGATTCCCGGGCGTATTCGTATGCGTTTGGGATCACGGCCAGAATCGATAGATCTGATTTGTTCTTGAAATCCTTCAACGCCGAAAGGATGTTTGAATTGTTGGAACACATAAAACTCTTTATCCCCAGATTAAAGCTTGCCTCTAATATTGCGGTGATGTTTTCCTTTTTGCTAAAAAATTCAAGATAGTGCCGCGTTTGAGCCCTGGAGAGATATCCGACACCTTCGAATGCGTTAGAACCCAGAATAATTCTGTCGATTTTTTCCATCATTGCACCTCGCTTAAAAAGACTACCCGGTTGGAATCGATCGAGAGATCGGCGGCTTCGAGCATTCTGGCAATTTCAAGACCGTCTTCCCAGGTGATAGGGGATTTTTTTTTGTTCGAACAACTGTCGATAAACGTGCTGTTTCCTTCATAATATCCTTCTTCACAGAGAAAAAATCTCGATGGGGAAGGAAGGTCTGTTCTATCTATGATAGTCCATCCCCTTTCGAATTTTCCTTTTTTTTTATAAAGGTAGATCTTAAGAGTGTCATCGGAGATCTCCAAAGTTCCTTCGGTTGCTTCCACAGTGATCTTTACTGTCGAAAGAGGATATCCGGGCCGGCTCCACGATAGATCGGCTAAACCCATCACACCGGAGGGATGATCCAGAATCAGGGAGACGCCACTTTTGGCTGAGCCGATTCTGTCCGAAGCCTTTGCGTACAAGTTCTTCACAGGACCGAAAAGCCATTTGACCAGGTAGAAAAAAGACGAAGCCCTTTCCCTAATTATTGTATCGATCGATCGAGAGGATTGAGGCAGGGTGTAATAGAGAGAGGCCCTGTATCTTTTAGTCCTGTTAAAAATGTCGTTATTCAGCAAAGCTTTGGCCTTCTGAAATATCCCCTTGAAAGAGGAGTAATATCCGATGGAATAAACATTTTTTCCGCTGGAGATGAGATCCACCATTTTTTTCGAAGAAACCAGAGACTCTGCCAACGGTTTTTCGACAAAGATGTTCATGCCTTTTTTATTCACTTCTGTTGCCATAGAAAGATGAGTGTTATCAGGGGTGCAGATAAAAATGGTGTCCAAAATAACCGTTTCGAGCATCTCTCCAATATCGAGGAAAAAGGGGATATCAGGATAAAAGTTATGCAGAAAGGCGTGAGACTGCTCGTTAGAAACACAGATAGCTTTCCATTCAGCCCGAGGATTCATGTTCACCAGTGAGGCATGCATGATTCCTCTTTTCCCAGCCCCAATGATTCCTACCCTTATTTTGTCCAGTGTTGACATTCGCTTTGTCTCCTCTCTCCGATCAGCACTTTAGGGCATCCTTTTTGTGATGAATTTCCACAGGTATTCTTTGGGAACACCAAAAATCCCCTCCCGCCAAACCCGGTCGCATTCTGAGCAAGTTTTAAGTTCCTCGATATTTTTGGTCGACAGCTTTTCCCGGATAAATTGCATTCTCTTTCCGTTCCAGATCTCTTCGAGAGAGGACTCGTTGGCGTTTCCGACGATGAAATCGCCGAAAAAATCTTGCGTGCAGGGAAGGACCGATCCATCCCAATAAATAATCAGAGCATTCCAGGGGAATGGGCAGATCGTGTATTTTTCCCCCCAGCTCGCCTTGTCTATCTGGCCTGCCCAGTTGTGCAGTTCTTTCATGACAAAACTATCCAGAGGGAGGTTTTCGAATCGTTTCTTGAAGTTGTCTTTTGCCTGTGGGGAATCCTGTCTGTCGGGCTGGTCGAAACTGATGACCTCGATAGCGGTGACAGGCTTTTTAGAGCGGGCTTCCTTTTTTATTTCCAGGAATCGGATGATGTTTGCGACAGTCTTGTCGAAATCCCCTCCTTTGCGGATTTTTTCGTACGTTCCTTTCTCGCAGCCATCGAACGAGAATGAAAGTCGGTCCAACCCGACTTGAACCAGCTTTCGGGAGAGTTCCTCAGAGAGGAGGGATCCGTTAGTGTGGAGACGGGTGTACAGCCCTTTTTTTTTGGCATAGGCAATGGCTTCGATGACCTGCGGATGAAGAAGGGATTCCCCTCTGTGTGCCAGGTTGATATCGAAGATAAAAGGTGAGGCCTCGTCCACTATTTTTGTGAAAAGCCGCATATCCATGTAGCCCTTATCCGCCTTTTCCAGATCCTTGTTGGGACACATGATACACCGGTAGTTGCAATGGCTAGTCAGCTCAACCCATAAACGAACAGGCCAAAAAGGAAGTTTTATGGATTTTCTGCGGTAGTGGTAGAAAAGCCGGATCAGACGTTGCCAGTAGGAAAAAGGACTCATAGGGGACTCATTATTTTTTATTTTTGAGAACGACTTATGATATCCTCTTGCCAATCTGAAGTCAATTTCCAAGTGATGGGACTATCGCCAGTCGGGAAAAATATCATTGCCGGTTGAGTCGAACAAAAGGCGGGTCTCTGCGGTTTTTATATCGATGACGTACAAAGCCCAGTCCCCATTGTGATCATGCTGTTTGGAGGAATTGAACACGACAAACTTGTTGTCAGGAGACCAGGCTGGGAAATAATCGTATGTTTCCTCCCTTTCGGTCAGCCTTTTTTTTCCGGTCCCATCGGGATTCATGATCCAGATATCGCCTTTCCCGTCGGCTTTAGAGGATACATAGGCCAGTTTTTTTCCGTCTTTGGAGAAGCGGGCCCGGCAGCTTTTCCCCCCCTCGTCCAAGAATTCCACATTGTTTTTTTGCCTGTCATACATGGCAACATCCCATCCCATGGTTCTTTTCCCGGTGAATGTCAAAAGATGTCCATCAGGAGAGACATGGGGGATGGCATGGCCTTTGTTGTATCCGGGAATGATCCTCTCTGCTTTTTTTGTTTCGATATCGACACGCCAGAGGGTCAATTGCTTCCGGATGAATTTTTTTATCTCACTTGAATAGGCGATGCTGTTCCCATCGGGATACCAGGAAGGCTCCTTCTCCTGGGCTTTCGATGTGGTCAACCGGGTGATAGGGGAGCCGTCGGCCTCCATGACAAAAATATCGTAGTTCCCTTCGGGATCGGCAGAAAATGCGATGCGCCTTCCATCGGGGGACCAGACAGGATATTCATCGTTCCATGAGTTGTTCGTGAGTTGGACGATGCTGTTTCCTGTCATCAAGTATATCTCATTGTCTCCATCCATGTTGGAGTGGAAAACAAGAGATCCTGGGATCGAAAATTCTGGGACCAGATCGGTTCGTGGCTCCATCTCCTGTTTCGTATTTCCGCACATACAGAAGAACGAGATCGAAAAAAACAGGAGAGGGATGGGATTGAGTTTTTGTCGTGTCATCGGTTCCCTCTTTATTATGTCAAGGAGTTCCGGTTTGGCTGGGTGGGCTTGCCTGTCCGGATCCTTTTCTTGCTTTAAAAATGAAGTTGGACGTGCTGTCGAAACGGCCGGAGGCAGGCAGGTATTTTTCGACCTCAAATCCCCTCTCCTCCAAAAATGTGCTGATCTCTTCCGGTTTGTAATAATGCCGTATCGGGACAAAATACCAATCGATGATCAGTTCTTCCAGTTTTTCTCCTTTTCGGGATTTTTCTCTTTTCTTGAAAAGAAAAATCACAGGAGCAAGAAAAAAACCGAGGATTTTGGCGAGGATTTTCCAGGTTTTTTTTGGAGTCCGGAGAAGGGTTTTGCGAATGATCTCATGGATAAAAGTGAGTTTTGTCCGCTTGTACACGGCGAGCAAGATCGATCCCGAAGGCTTCAAAACACGGATCAATTCAGCGATGGCCTTGAAGGGATCTGTGGTGTGGTGGACCGTTCCCCATGCCCACACAATGTCAAAACTTGCCTCAGGAAATGGCAGCGCGAGCATATCTTGTTTTTGAAACTCTGTGTTGGTCAGCTCGAATTTTTCTTTGAGGGTTTGTGCGGTTTGCAGACTCCCCTCGCTGATGTCGATCCCGGTAACGTGTCTTGCTCCTTTGTTAGCAAAAATGATACTGAAAATGCCGGTCCCGCAACCCGCATCCAGCACAGTTTTCTCCTGCACTTCCTCCTCGGAGAAAAAGATTTCCCAGTGTTTTTCTGATGCCTCGTATTCCGGGATGTATTCTGTCCAGACAACGTCATAAAATTTGCCGACTTTTTCTTTATCCATCTCTTATCACTGCCTTTCGAACGCCTGGTATATTACTGGCTCCTCTTCATCAAGTCAAATTATGGGAAAGCCAGCCGTTTTGACGGTACCAGGCGATAGTGGTTGCGATGCCTGTTTTGAAATCCCATTCCGGTTCATAACCCAACTGCGTGCTGGCTTTTTGAATGGAAAGCGGTTTAGGATGGATAAAAAAAGCCAGTTTTCCCCGGGTGAGAGGAGCTTCTTTGCCTAGGAGCGAAAAAACCTTTTCCAGTTTCCAGGCAGCCACCTTCAGGACAAAACCAGGCAAAGGAAACCGGGAGAGGCGCACACCTGCCGCTTGGGCGATCGCTGCTGTGATCTCCTTGACGGTTAGATCTTCTTTCCCTGCCAGGTGGAAGATCTCTCCAGCTTTGGCTTTCTCCGCACAGAGCAGAATGCCTTGAATAAGGTCATCGATATACACAGGTGTTTGATGCGTGGATCCCTTCAAGAGAAGCATAAATTTCTTGGATGCCACAGCCTTGATCAACTTGAAGGTGCGACGGTCGCCCGGACCGTAAACCCAGCCGGGTCTGATGACCACCACGTTTTCTCCTTTTTCGGCGAATCCCAGAGCGATTTTTTCGCCCTCGAGTTTAGTTCTGTCGTAAATATCTCGGGGAAAAGGCAAGTGGTTTTCATCGGCCGGCCGGTTTTCTTTGATAGAGCCGAGGACCCCTGCAGAGCTGCAGTGAACCACTTTCCCGACCCCCGCATCCATGGCGGATTGAAGGACATTTTCTGTTCCTCGAGCGTTTATCTGAAAAAATTCCGTTTTTCCGAATCGGGAGGCTCCTAGAGCCGCTGCCAGATGGAAAAGAACATCTGTACCTGTGAGCATTTTTTTCAGGGAATGCGGCTTTCTGATATCGCCTTGGAAGACCTGGCATTTTTCAAGGCCCGGCAAATCCCGCTCGTGGCGAAGAATGCTGACCTGCCAATTTTGGCTGAGGAGTTTTCGAGCGAGGTGGGAGCCGATAAATCCGGAGGCCCCTGTGATGAAGGCTTTCATGTGCGGTGACCTTCTTTTTTTTTGCCTTCCATGGCTTTTTCCAGGGAAGCGGTGATTTTTGTCTTGTAGTTGTGGAAGGTATATTCTTTTTCCGCCATTTTTTTTGCAGCCTGAGCCCGCGCGGATGCTTCTGGGGAATTGAGGGCGAAAAGAATGCCACGGGCAAAGCTTTTTGGGTCCGGATCGACAAGAACGGCTATTTTTTCGCTGAGAACCTGGGAGTGCGTCCAGAGATTAGTGGCAACAACAGGTTTCCCGGATTTAAGGAAGGAGTAGATCTTCAACGGAGTATTCGTGCCGGCTGTTCTGGGAGAAACCAACACATCGGCCATTGCGATATAAAGAGGGACCTCGGATGGGGGCACTTGGCCCGTGAATCGCACCCTGTCCGCTCTATCGAGCTCTGACGCCTTTTTTTTCATCTCTTCCACATGAGATGGTTCTCCCCCGACCAGGAGGAAAACGATGGATTCATCCTCCACCAGAGCGCTGGCTTCAAGAAACAGGGGTATTCCCTGATAGGATTCGAAATTTCCTGTGTACAGGACGATTTTTTCCCCTGCGGCAGCGACCTTCATTCGCTCTTCTTTTATCGTTTTTTCTGAGTAATCCGTCTGATCGAAATCCAAAAAATTTTCTATCAAAGTCGCCTTGTGGGCGACCTTTTCCCTCTCTAGTTTTTGCAGCAGGTCGGGACAGATGACGATGATGCTTTGCGAGTTCCTGAGGACATAGCGCTCCAGCGACGTAAAAATTTTTTTCAGGATCTTCGAGCGAGAGAAACGGAAATTTTCCAGCTGCTGGGGAAGGCTGGAATGCATGTCATAAAGATGAGGGATTTTTTTCAATTTTGCCAATGCTGTGCCGAACCAAGAGGCTTCTTCGTGGGTGAAAATAATGTCATAGGGTCTTGACATCAAAAGGCGGAAGGACTTGCAGAGGAGGAGAAAGTCCATGGGGATTTTAGCAAAGGAAGGGCCCACTTTGATTTTTTTTATAAAAAAAAGCGAAGGGATCCTGTGAATATTTACATGGGGAAAATGCCTGTCTTCTCCCAGGTGATAGGTCACCAGGTCTACTTCATGACCCATGTCGGACAAGGCCTGGAGCCGGAAGTACACGCTGATAGGTGTGCCCCTGGGTTGGAAAAAAGGCTGGGGAGCGAGCATGAGAATTTTCATGTTGGGCTCAAAAGTAAGTCAGTCTTCCTCGGATTCGGCTTGGATGATTTCCCGCACGAAATAGATCCTTTTTTCTGTCGATTCATGGTAGGCACGAACCATGATTTCGGCCAGAAGTCCCAGCGTGATGAATTGGAATCCTATGACGATGAGCAGGATGGCAAGAAAGAGCAACGGGCGGCCGCTGATCCCCTCGAGTCGGATAAGCCGCACATAAACCAGCCAGAGCCCGATGATGCCTCCGATCGTTCCGCTGATAAGGCCGAGAATCCCGAATATCTGCAACGGCCGTGTTGAATAGCTCAGCAAAAATTTCACCGTCAGCAGATCCAGGATGACTTTGGGAAACCTCCACACGCTGTACTTGGATTTGCCATGGCGGCGCTTGCGGTGATTGACCTTGACCTCTGCGATGGACACTCCCACAATGCTGGCGATAGCCGGAATGAAACGGTGCAATTCTCCGTACAGTTTGATGTGTTTGATGATCTCCTTACGGAAGGCTTTCAGCGTGCACCCGTAGTCATGGAGTTTTACCCGGGTCATCTTCGAAATCAGCCAGTTGGCCAAAATCGATGGGAGGCGACGTGTGATAAATTTGTCTTTTCTCTTTGCCCTCCACCCGCTGACGAGATCATAACCCTCTTCTATTTTTCCGATGAGAAGGCCGAAATCCTGGGGGTCGTTTTGCAAATCGGCATCCAAGGTGATGATGATTTTCCCGCGGGCATGGTCGAATCCAGCCGAAAGAGCAGCGGTTTGGCCGAAGTTCTTCCGCAGCTGGATGATCCGGATGTGGGGATCTTTTTTCAGAAGCTCTTTAAGAACGGGAAGAGAATCGTCCTCGCTCCCGTCGTCCACGAATAGTATTTCATAGGATTTTCCTAGATTTTGGCATGCGACGGCGATTTCCCCGTGAAGTTCAGGCAGATTTGTCGCTTCGTTATAGACAGGAATAACCAGGGAAAGGTCCAGATTTTCTTCGGTTGCCACCCCGCCAATATATCACAAAAGAAGCAAGGAAAAAAGTGTTTGCCCGGCAACTTGTTAGGAAAGAGGGTCACTCAAATCGACAAAATTAAAGATGTAGCGTTTTACCCAATGCGACTATTTCCTGCCTCGTTCAAAATTGACAAGCCTCAGATTATATTTTAGAATGGAAAAACCAAAATGTCAGATAAGAAGATATTGATCGTCGATTACGATGCCAAAAGTCTTGCCAATATGGTGGATCTTTTTTCTCCATATAAGCTCGAGATTATCACGGCGGTCGACGGCCAAGATGCCTACGAAAAGTTCAAAGCAGAAAAACCCAACCTGGTTCTCCTCGAAGCGATGCTTCCCAAGCTCCATGGTTTTGATCTGACCCGGAAAATCAACAAGGAGACCAAGGGGAGAACTCCGATCGTGATCGTGACCGGTTTGTACAAGGGAACCCAGTATAAAAATGAAGCTATCCGGTCCTTTGGCGCTGCCGATTATTTCGAAAAGCCCTTCGATAATGACAAACTCATCAAATCTGTTTTAAACTTGCTTCACGATGAAATGGATATCAAAGAGGATCTGCCGGATCCTGAAACGGTCCTCAAACTTGTCTCTGATGAGGATGAAGGCAAGGGATCCAAATCTTGAGAATCGGGAAGGTTTTGGTATTGACAAGTCACTGAATCCATCTAAAATAAACTTATTCCAAGATACTGGAACAGGAACTTCGATGACCGGAATTTGGACACGATGTAACAATTGCCGACGCATTCTTTACAAACAGGATATCCTGGATAATTTATTTATCTGCCCGGAGTGTAATTTTCATTTTCGGCTGTCGGCCATCGACCGGCTGAATATGCTTTTTGACCTCGGGCAGTATGAGCTGATCGATCAGAATATCTATCCCGAAGACCCCCTCGCTTTCAAAGACACCATCCCTTACGCAGTCCGTCTGAAGCAAAACTATAAAAAAACGGGTCAACCCGATGCGGTCCTGAATGCTGTCGGTACCATGGGCGGCATAAGAATCGTCATGTGTTCGATGGAGTTTGCCTTCATGGGCGGGAGCATGGGATCGGTAGTGGGAGAAAAAATCACAAGGGCTTTCGAAAGGGCTCTCGAAGAAAAAATCCCCGCTGTTGTGATTTCAAGCTCTGGAGGCGCTCGCATGCAGGAAGGGACCCTTTCGCTTATGCAACTGATGAAAACCAGTTCTGCCATCGCAAATCTTGAAAAGGCCGGGATCCCCTACATCTCGGTCCTCACAGACCCAACTACCGGCGGGGTAACAGCCAGTTATGCCATGTTGGGAGACATCAATATCGCCGAACCCAACTCGTTGATCGGATTTGCAGGACCCAGGGTTATCGAGCAAACGATCAAAGAAAAGCTTCCCAAAGGTTTTCAGAGCTCGGAATTTCTCCTCCAACACGGCATGCTGGATGATGTGGTGGAGCGTAGGAATCTGCGCACCTACATCACTCGGGCCCTACGCTTATTCCTCAATCAACCTCGCTCCGCATGAATGAAAAGGATTGCAATCGGTATCTGGAGCAGATCCAGAACCTGGGGATCAAATTCGGCCTGGATAATGTGCGAGAGATTCTTCAGTCGTTCCAGAATCCCCATTGCGAATATCCAGCAGTCCTTGTGGCGGGATCCAACGGAAAGGGTTCGGTCTGCGCTTTTCTTGCTCGAATCTTGAGTCTGCATGGTTTCCGTACAGGACTGTTCACATCCCCTCACCTTGTGGATGTGGAAGAAAGAATCCGCATCGGGGAAGATCTCATCTCGCGACAGGCGTTTTGCCGGCTCCTCACCACACTCAGAAAGAGGATCGAGGAGCTTATATCGGCAAAAATTTTGCTGAACCCCCCCACTTATTTTGAACATCTGTGTTGCCTGGCTTTTCTCCATTTTTCCGAACAAAAAGTGGATTTTGCCGTTCTTGAAGTGGGAATGGGAGGCAGGTTCGACGCGACCAACGTGGTCGTTCCCGAAGTATCGGTCATCACCACTATATCGGCAGAACATCAACGGTTCCTGGGGGATAGTTTGAGTCAGATCGCTTTCGAGAAAGCGGGCATCATCAAACCGGGAGTCCCGGTGGTGTGTGGGGCTAGGGAGATCGAGGCGCATACGACCATAAAAAATAGGGCGGAGGAACTGGGAGCGCCTTTTTTCGCCGTGTTTGACAGAAAAAACGATTTTTCCGAACGAAAGGCCGGCACCGGACATGTTTTCGATTTCCGGATGAACAAAGAGGTCTACACGTACAGGCCTTCTCTTCTCGGGGAACATCAGGGACGCAACGCCGCGATCGCTATCGTTGTATCGCATGTACTCAGCCAGGTTTGGAGAAAGTTGGAAAAAGAAAAAATAATACGTGGGATCGAAAGCACCCGATGGGAGGGCCGGCTGGAACCCATTCCTGGGGAGCCCCTTGTTTTATTGGATGGAGCCCATAATGAAGAGGGGGCTGTCATTTTGCGGGAGTACATAAAAAAGCATATTTCTGCACCACTTGTCCTAGTGTTTGCGGCAATGCAAGACAAAAAAATCGAGCGGATCGCTGAAATCCTTTTTCCCCTTGCCGATAAGGTTCTTTTGACCCGTTTTCCTTTTTTTCGGGCTTGTCCCCCTGAGAAGATCAGGGAAAAAGTACCTGCCTATAAAAAGAAAATACTCTGCGAACCGGATGCGGGCAAGGCCTTCCGGCTTGCACAAGAGCTGGCCCGGCCAGGTGGAGTCGTCCTTGTTGCCGGCTCTCTTTTTTTGGTAGGTGAGATCAAAAAGATCACGCGCGATCGCTGTCTGGGGTAAACGCCCTTTCATTTTGTGAATGGGTCTCGGTGGATTTTGACAGAGTTATGAGGAACCTTCCGGCGCTTGCTTTTTTGCGTGAGTCATGTTAAATTTTTGCCTCGAATGAGCGGCAGACTCGGTTCACCCTCAGGTGTCCATTGCCGAGAATAATCAGGGTTAAATGTTATCTATCGATTTAAGTGTCATCGTCATCTTTGTGATCGTCTGGATTCTTGTTCTCGTGCTCACAAAGGTCTATTTCAAACCCATGAGCCGCATCATGAGAGAAAGGGATGACATGCTCAAGCAAGACCAGGCTTCTGTCCAAGAATCTTTGGAAAAATACGGCAGTGTTCTGGGGCAGATCGAAGAGAATATAAAGGCGGCAAAAATGAAAGCTCGCGAGGTTCGAGAGAAATTCGATCAGGAGGCCCAAAAAGAAAAGGAGAGAATGATCGATGAGGTATCCCAAGAGTGCCGCGCACAGGTCGATAAAGCCCGGAAGGAATTGGATGAAAAAGTCGATCGCCTCAAAAAAGAATTGGAGCCTCGAAACCAAGACCTTGCTGAGAGGATCGCAAAAAGGCTTCTGAACTGATGCGAAGGAATAAATCCATCCTTTTGATCCTCTTTATCGTGCCGTTTTTGCTGTTTATGTCCTCTGCAGAGGAATCCCACCCTTCCCAAACCAGAGATTTCTTGGGCAAGGCCGTCAACTTCCTGGTTCTGTTCGGTGGCTTGGCCTATCTTCTGCGGAAACCCTTAGGAAGTTTCCTTCAAGAAAGATCTGATTTGCTGGCAAAAACCCTGAGGGAAGCGAAGAAATCTCGCGCAGAGGCTGCCAAAAGATTGGATGAAGTCGAGTCCCGCATGGAAAAACTGGATGATGAGATCGAACAGTTGAGGCGAGAGGCAGAATCCGAAGGCCAGGCTCTCCGCCAGCTGACTCTCGAAGAGGCTAAAAAAAATGCAGAACGCTTAAAACGATATGCGCAAACGGAAATAGAAATGCTTACCAAGGACGCTATCCGCGAGATTAAGGAATACACGGCTACCGTTGCCGCTGACTTGGCTCGCCAGAGGATTCAAGAACGAGTAACCGAAGAATATCAATCATCACTTATCGATAAATCCATCGAAAGGCTTGAAAAACTCCATGAGAAGTCGAACTCTGATAAGAAGGTACGCACAAGGACTCATTAATTCCGCCAAAAATAAAGAGGAATTTGGATCCTTGTTAACCGAATTGGGTAAATTCGATGATTTGTTGATTTCCAACACCCAACTCAAGGAAACGCTCATAAGTCCCCTTCTTCCTGCATCAAAAAAAGAAGAGATCGCGAATCTGATCTTAGAAAAGACTTCTATCGGAGCTAAAATCAAAAGGTTTTTGCTCCTGCTTGTGGAAAACAACCGCCTTGTCCTGTTGCCAGAAATACGGGAATCATTGCCCATGCTTTGGAATGAGGAAAAGGGGATCGTTACCTTCGATGTGAGCTCGGTGATCCCTCTCAATCCCTCTCAGACAAAACGCCTTGAAGAAAAACTTGCTGCCCTAGAACAACGTTCAGTCACTCTGACTTATAAGATCGATCCAACTCTGATCGGGGGCCTTTCCATCAGGAAGGGCAATATGGTGTACGATGCCTCCATCCAAGGAGACCTTGAGAGGCTTAAACAAAAAATTGTCGAGGAATAGGAATGGAAATAAAAGCAGACGAGATCAGCAAGATCATCCAAAAACAGATCGAAGGTTATGAAACAGAGATCGACATCGAGGAATTCGGGACGGTGACTTCTGTAGGAGATGGTATCGCCCGCATTTATGGATTGGAACGCGTTATGTTCAATGAACTTATTGAATTTCCCAACGGGCTCTTAGGCTTAGCCCTAAACCTTGAAGAGGACAGTGTGGGCTCGGTTTTATTGGGAGAGAGTCACCTGGTCAAGGAGGGCGATCTGGTCAAGCGCACCCACCGGATCATGCAGGTGCCTTCGGGTCCTGATTTGATCGGAAGGGTTGTCAATCCCATAGGCATACCTTTGGACGGGAAAGGGCCGATCAAGACAGACAAACACATGGTGGTGGAACGCCTGGCCCCAGGAGTGGTGGAACGGGTGCCTGTGAAGCGGCCGCTCCAAACCGGGATAAAAGCCATCGATACTATGATACCGATAGGGCGGGGTCAAAGGGAATTGATTATCGGCGACCGCCAGACAGGGAAAACGGCCATTGCTATCGACACGATCATCAATCAAAAGGGCAAAGATGTGGTGTGCATTTACGTGGCCATAGGGCAGAAAAATTCCACCGTCGCTTACATCATCAAGGTACTGGAAGATTATGGAGCCATGGACTACTCCGTGGTCGTGGTCTCATCTGCCTCTGACCCTTCCCCTTTGCAGTACTTGGCTCCATACAGCGGATGCGCCATGGGAGAGTACTTCCGGGACAATGGCCAGCATTCCCTTCTCATTTACGATGATCTATCCAAACATGCAGCGGCTTACCGGGAGATCGCTCTTTTGCTCCGGCGCCCCCCAGGCCGGGAAGCCTATCCCGGCGATGTGTTCTACCTTCACTCCCGTCTTCTGGAGCGCGCTGCCAAGCTCAATGATGAAAACGGGGGTGGCAGCTTAACCGCGCTCCCCATCATCGAAACGCAGGCTGGGGATGTTTCCGGATACATCCCGACCAATGTCATCTCCATCACGGACGGGCAGATTTACCTCGAGCCCGAGCTTTTCAATGCCGGTGTCCGTCCAGCGATCAATGTAGGAATTTCGGTTTCCAGAGTGGGAGCAAACGCCCAGATAAAAGCCATGAAACAGGTCGCCGGGCAGCTGCGGCTCGACCTAGCCCAGTATCGAGAGTTGGTGACCTTCGCACAATTCGGCACAGAACTCGACAGAGCCAGCCAAGCTCAACTCAACCGGGGCGTACGCCTGACAGAAATCCTCAAACAAGATCAATATAAACCACTTCCGGTAGAAAAACAGATATTGATCGTTTATGCCGGAAACCGGGGATTGATAGATGAGTTCCAAGTCCATGAAATCAGAGAGTATGAAGAAAAACTGTATACGTATTTCGAAACAGAACACCCGGAAATTTTAAAAAAGATCGCCGAACAAAAGGAAATCAATGCGGATCTTGATGAGGCCATAGGTCAGAATATCTCCTTGTTCAACCAAAGGTTTAAAGAGGAAATGAAGGGAGAAAAAAGCTAAGATGCCAGCTCAGATCGACCTGCGGAGGAGAATCAAAAGCGTCTGTAATACACAGCAGATCACCCAAGCCATGAAGACCGTTTCCACTGCCAAGTTCAAGAAAGCCCAGCGCATTGTTCTCCAGGCCCGTCCCTTTTGGCACACCTTTCCCTCCCTTGTTCAGCGGGCGACTTTGTGGAGAGAACAGGTGCGCCACCCTCTTCTCGAGAGAAGAGCGGAACAAAAGGCGATCGTTGTCGTCATCACATCGGATAAAGGCCTATGCGGTGCCTTCAACGCCAACCTTCTCAACGAAGCGGGAGAGTTTTGTGCAGAAAAATCGAAGACATCTGATCTTCGGCTTGTATTGATCGGAAAAAAGGCGGTGATGTTTTTTAAGAAATATCCCTATCCTGTGGAGCGAGCGTATGCCGACAATACCCAAAATTTGACTTGGGAGGATCTGGAAGACCTTACTCAATCCCTTATCCGTGAATTTTCCCTAGTCAGGACAGATGCGGTGTACGTAGTGTATAACGAATTCCGGTCGATCCTCGCCCCGCATATCATCCTGTATAAACTTTTGCCCGTTGAGATCCAAAAAAAAGGAACGGGAAAAAAGGAAGAATTGCCCTTCGGGCTGATCCCTGATTGGGAGCCGGAGGCGATGATATTTCTGGAGACGCTGCTTCCGCTTTATGTGCAGAATGAGATCACGCATTTTTTCTCTGAGTCCGTCGCTGCTGAGCACGCCGCACGGATGATGGCCATGGACAATGCCACAAAAAATGCTGACGATTTGATCAAAGACCTGACCCTCGAGCTCAACAAGATAAGACAGGCTTCGATCACGAAAGAGCTTCTGGAGATCATGACTGCCGTGGAAGCCTTGGCGAAAAAATAGTTGCCCGGAGTACAAAATGGAAAATAAATCGAAAAAACCAAAAAAGAATAAAAAGACGGAGGCCGAGAGTTTCGGTCGTGTCGTCCAGGTCATCGGCCCTGTTGTCGATGTGGAATTCAAAGGACAAAATTTACCACAGATATTCAACGCCATCCGGATCACGAGCGAGGGATTTGATACAGAGACCCCTGTCAATATCATCGTCGAAGCGGAGCAGCACATAGGCGAGGACAAGGTTCGTTGCGTGTCCATGCATCCCACAGATGGATTGTCTCGGGGAATGAAGGCCATCGATCAAAAAGGACCGATTCAGGTCCCTGTGGGAGAGGAAACATTGGGGCGGATGATCAATGTGATAGGAGAACCCGTGGATAATCTAGGGCCTATCAATGCCAAGAAAAAATACCCGATTCACCGGTCTCCACCCCCGCTCGAAGATCAAAGCACCGAAATGGAGATGTTCGAGACGGGTATCAAAGTTATCGACCTCATCCAGCCTTTCCTCAAGGGGGGCAAGATCGGATTGTTCGGGGGAGCCGGGGTGGGAAAGACCGTCATCATCATGGAGTTGATACACAATGTTGCCCAGAAGCATGGCGGATACTCCGTTTTTGCCGGAATCGGCGAGAGAACACGGGAGGGGAACGATCTTTGGCTGGAGATGAAGGAATCGGGTGTTATCGAAAAGACAGCTTTGGTCTATGGCCAAATGACCGAACCCCCCGGAGCGAGGTTGCGGGTCGGCTTGGCCGCATTATCCGTGGCCGAATATTTCCGTGACGAAATGAACCAGGATATCCTGTTATTTATCGACAACATCTTTCGATTTGTTCAAGCCGGATCAGAAGTCTCTGCCCTCTTGGGCCGCATGCCCTCGGCCGTGGGATACCAGCCGAACCTGGCGACCGAACTGGGAGAACTGGAAGAGCGCATCACATCCACAAAAAATGGATCCATCACATCCGTACAGGCCATCTATGTTCCGGCGGATGACTTTACCGATCCTGCTCCTGCAACCACATTCTCCCACCTCGACGCCACGACCAATCTATCCCGGGCGCTGACAGAAATCGGCATCTACCCGGCTGTGGACCCATTGAGCTCCTTTTCGCGTATCCTGGATCCCCGAGTGATCGGAGAGGAGCATTACCGGGTGGCGCGCGATGTCAAGGAAATCCTGCAGCGGCACAAAGACCTTCAGGATATCATCACCATTCTCGGGATGGAAGAACTCTCAGAAGAGGATAAACTTATCGTAGCCCGGGCCCGGAAAATACAACGTTTCCTGTCGCAGCCCTTTAATGTAGCCCAGGAATTCACCGGTAGAGAGGGCAAGTATGTGCCCATAGCCGAGACCGTGCGCGGATTTATGGAAATCATCGAAGGAAAACATGACGATAAAACCGAACAGGCCTTTTACATGGTCGGGGGAATCGAAGAGGTGGCTGAAAAAGCCAATGAGCTGAAAACGGCATGAGCCAGAATTTGCCGACATTCCTCAATCTCAAGGTGATAGGTCCCACAGCTCTTCTCGTCGATGAGGAAGTTCAGGAAGTGTATCTTCCCAGCCTAGAAGGTTACTTGGGGATATTTCCGGGGCACAGATCCTTATTCGTGGCGTTGGGCCAAGGACAATTGACGTACAAAAGGTCTAACAAGCTGAGTGAACTGTGGGTCCGGGGAGGATATGCAGAGGTTCTCCCTGACCGCGTTCTTGTTTTTACCGAAAAGGGTAAGGATGAAAAAAAACCACCCCCTGAAGGGTAAGGATGAGACGCAGGATACTTTTTATCACGGCCGCATCCTCGTATGCCAAAAAAAAGGGGGATACCGGTTTGCTGTCGATGCCCCTCTGCTTGCGGATTTTATCCAGACCAAAAACACAGACAGATGCCTAGAGCTTGGCACAGGCTCGGGGGTCATCTCCCTGCTGTTGAGCATCAAACCCTTCTTGCATATCACGGCAGTCGAGATCCAGGGATCGCTTGCAGAATTGGCGCGGAGAAACGTGCAACTCAACCGCCTGGAAAAAAGCATTAGTGTCGTCCATGCTGATTTTCTCGACTTCAGCCCGCCCCGCAAGTTCGATGTTGTCTTTTCCAATCCTCCCTACATCAAAGCACAGGCAGGGCGTTTGAGTTCGACACCGGAAAAATCTGTTGCGAAACACGAGATAAAATGTGATATTCTTGGTGTGATGCAAAAAACGGCAGAGCTGTTGAAAAAGAATGGAAGGGCCTACTTCATTTTCACGGCAAAAAGAAGATCTGAATTTGTCCGGGCTGTCGAAAAGGTCGGGTTGTGCGTGAAAACGAAACGTTTGGTGTATCCCAGAAAAGGAGTCCAGCCTAATTTTTTGCTTTCCCAATGTGTTTTTTCTCCTGCGGAAGCGGAAACTCGGATTTTATCGCCGCTATTTCTTTTCGATGAAAAGAGGGAATACACGCCTGAAGCCAAAGAGATATTTTCCGGGAGGACCCATGTTCCATCTTTTTAAAAATCTAAAAAATGTTTATAAATACCGGGTCCTTATCCAAAATTTGGTGAGCCGTGAACTCAAGGCCCGGTACCGCGGGACAATCCTGGGCTTTCTTTGGTCTTTTTTTAATCCCCTCCTGCTGATGATCGTCTACACCATCGTTTTCGGGCTCATCATCCGGCCGCGAGATCCGGCCTTCGGGGGGAGTCCACTGATGTATGCCCTGTACCTTTTCTGCGGTGTTTTGCCCTGGACCTGGTTTTCATCATCTTCCCTGGAGTCGGCCAATGTTTTGATGGTTCAGGGGAACCTGATCAAAAAAATCCTGTTTCCTGTCGAGATCCTTCCGATCGTCGTGGTCACATCCAATTTCGTCCATTTTGTATTCGGCCTGCCGATCTTATTCCTTTTTGCTATGATCATGCTCAAAAAGTTCACCGTTTATATCCTGTTCCTTCCGCTTGTCATCCTGGTGCAGTTCGTGTTTTCGCTTGGATTCGCTCTGATCGTTTCTTCTCTGACCGTTCACTTCCGTGACGTCAAGGACATACTGGCTAACTTGTTGACTTTCTGGTTTTTCGCCTCCCCGATCATCTATACGGTGAAATTCGAAAGCATCCAAAAACACAAGTGGCTTCAGGTTATGCTTGATATCAATCCGATGACCCACATCATGCAGGGCTACCAGAACTGTGTGTTTTTCGGGGAAATGATCCGTTGGCGAAGATTAGGAGTTACCCTTCTGGTTTCGCTGGTTTTGTTTGTCATCGGGTATGCCATTTTCGATAAGCTCCGTGACTCTTTCCCCGAGGAGGTGTGAGTGGTTGTCATAGACGTGGATAATGTCACGCGGATCTACCAGAAGTACTCCACAAGACATAGGTTCAAAACATTCAAGAGTTCGTTCGTCAAGGGCGATCTTTTCAAGGCCATCAAGCCCGATGAGCTAGTAACGGCCCTGGACAAGGTGAATTTTCAGGTGCATGAAGGCACTGCTTTCGGAGTCATCGGGGAAAACGGCTCAGGAAAAAGCACACTCCTCAAGATCATCACCGGGATAGCAAAACCGACCTCAGGGAAAGTCTCGGTTCAAGGAAAAGTATCGGCTTTGATCGAATTGGGGGCGGGATTCCATCCGGAAATATCCGGGCGGGAGAATGTTTTTATCAACGGCATCATGCTGGGCCTTTCCAAAAAAGAGATCATAAAAAAATTCGACGATATCGTGAGGTTCGCTCAGCTTGAAGATTTTATCGATGCCCCCGTCAAAACCTACTCCTCAGGCATGTACATGAGGTTGGGGTTTTCTATCGCCATCAATGTCAATCCGGATATCCTTCTGATCGATGAGGTTCTGGCAGTGGGGGATGCATCCTTTGTTCCCAAGTGCTTGGACCGGATCGACGATTTTCGCCGTCGAAAAAAAACCATCCTTTTTGTCAGCCATGACCTGGCCACGGTCGAGAAGATCTGTGACCGGGTCCTCTGGCTCAAAGAGGGGAGGATGCAGATGATCGCCGAACCCAAGCGCGCTATAGATGCCTATCTCCAGGACATCGCCGAGATGCAAGAGGAAGACTTCGAGTATCGACAGAAAGCCATCGAGAATGCAGTCGAAAAAGAGGAGGAGGGTGAAGATAGACGGCAAGGAAGGTGGGGGAAAAAAGAGATCGAGATCACAAAAGTCAGGATGAAAAACCTGGAGGGAAAGGAAAAGCATGTTTTCTCTCCGGATGAAGGGATGGATATCGAAATAGATGTAGTGGCGAAATCACGCATCAAAGATTTTGTCTTTGGCATCGGTATCTTTAATTCTCAAGGGATCAGTTGTTATGGCACGAACACGAACAGCGAAGAATTCAAACCGCTTTTCATCGAGGGAAAGGGAAAAATTGTATGCCGCCTAGAAAAATTGAATTTGATAAACGGCACCTATTATTTGGATGTGGCTATCCATAAAATAGATGGTTATCCATACGACTACCACAGCAATATGTACACCTTCATGATCTCTTCTCTGTACAAGGATGTCGGCGTGTTCCGGCCGGAACATTCGTGGTCTTTTTCCCCTGCCATCAAGATCAAACCGGCTCCCCCAAAGAAAGAATAGAAATGGGGGAAATTTATCCAGTATAATAGCCAGCAGGAGAATAAAGCGTGAAAAAATCAAAGGGCCCGGTTGAATCCCATTCAAGGACCGTATTTAAGGCGATAAGCTGGAGGATCGTGGCGACTTTTACCAGCATGTCCATCGTTTATATTTTGACAAAAGAGCCGATTATCACGTTGGGATTCGGCGCTATCGAAGTTGTTGCAAAGATAACGTTTTATTATCTCCATGAGAGAGTTTGGCAAAAGGTTTCTTGGGGGACGAGAAAGCATCCTCTCGCCACCCTCCCTGTCAATCGTGACGTAGCTCCAGAAGATATGGAAAAAATTAAAAATTATCTCAAAGACCTCGGATACATTGATTAACAAGATTTATTCTCTTTCCCGGCTCGTCAAGATAAGAGAATCCCTCCAAAAAGAGGGAAAGAAAGTTGTTTTTTCGAACGGATGTTTCGATCTTCTGCACAGCGGACATGTGCATGTCTTCAGGGAGGCCAAAAAGCTAGGCGATGTTCTGATCGTAGCAGTCAACGACGATCGGTCGATCAAAAGGATCAAAGGGGATTCCAGACCGATCTTTCCCTTGGCCGAAAGGCTGGAGATCTTGGAGGCTATCGAATATATCGACTATCTCGTTACATTTTCCGAAGAAACCCCGCAGAATGTCATAAATGCCCTTCTCCCGGATGTCCTTGTCAAAGGAGAGGACTGGAAGAGGAAGGAAGTGGTGGGAGGAAAAGAGGTCGAAGAAGCAGGGGGAGAGGTCGTGCTTGTTCCTTTGTGTCCGGGGCAATCCACCACATC
>CAZIDF010000011.1:0-100732 GCA_964538085.1 uncultured Eubacteriales bacterium
TCCCTTTTTTTTCTTCAAACCAATTAAGCATAAAATTTCTAAAAATAAATCAAACAATAATTCCCACAACTTTATCCTCCTTTTTATACAAGCCCCTTCCTGCTATTTTCAACCTTGTTGATATCAGAACACTTTAGCAGTGCCTCAAGCTGATTCCTGTACTCTTCCATTACAGGAGCTTTCCAATGCGTCCCCACCGGATTCCACCCTCAGGATCAAAAGAAAAATAGACCAGCTTGGCCCTTGCGACAACGTCATCAAGCGGAATCGGGCCCCAATAACGTGAATCCATACTGTTATCACGGTTGTCACCGATGACAAAGCAGTATCCTTCCGGAACTGTAATACTCAGGTCCTTTCTTTCGCTCCCCTTGATATAGAAGACAGCATAAGTTCCCGAATCCCCTTCCTCGTATAAAGTTATGGTTCTCTTTATACTTTTTTCATCTAGCTTGATTCCTAAATTCGGGCCTTCTCTGCTTGGTATTTTTTTCCCGTTCACATAGAGATCCAATCCTTTTATTTCGATTTTATCCCCGGAAAGCCCGATGATCCTTTTGACAAAATGTTTTGTCTTATCTTTTGGATACTTAAAAACAATCAGCTCACCTTTCTTTAGACCAAAGTTTTGTGCTGAACGATCAATTCTCCCGTCAGTCATAATCAAATCTCCGGAAAGCATCGTAGGTGCCATACTTTCGGTTATTATCCGATACGGTTTAGCAAAAAAACAGACTTTAGACAGATCGACAATTCTTCCAAGAGGGTAAAAGCTCAATAAGATAATGAGGAGGATGTAGATATAGAGCTTATTATAGAACCTCAAAATATAGTTTTCCCCAATTCGTTTGGCATGCTTCCAAGCATCCACTGCGGCCCAGATGTATATACCCAGACTGGTCAGGATAGACAAAAGAAGAAAAAGGATCAGCATTTGGCCAGAACCTAAGACACTCAACTGGAAAAAAAGAAAAGGAATGACTGAAGAGATTAAGAATATGATGAATCCTTTCCGTGGTTTCCCGTTGTATAAATGTCCCAAGCCGGTTAAAAATAAAGAAAGAGCCAGGGCAAAAAGAGGTTTTCTTTTTTTGAACTTAATTTTTCTATCTTCCATCTTTTATTCTCAACAAACCACCATTCTTATATAGATGATCCACCAAAGAGACTGAATATCTTAAACAGGCCAAAAACCGATCCAATTCCCGCAAAAACCCATTGAACAGCTCTTGAATACAATATTCTCTCAAGAAGAGGAAACCACTGATATATAGGATTAACGATCTTGGTTTCTTCTTCCCATATCTTGGCTATCACTGTATCCGCAAAGCAAGGGGGTATCTTTATTTCGATCACCTCACGGACAAGGGAGTCCAATTCCGCAAATTGGGCTGCGATTTCAGAGCAGGTGCTGCAAGAAAGAACATGTTTTTTATCTTCTTGTCTCAATTCCCTGCCCCATGCGATATCTTCCTGGATAAGGTGACAGGGACACTGCGAATTTTTCATAACACATTCTCCTCTTCAAGAATTTGTCTTAAGATTTGTTTTCCCCGAAATACACGAGATTTTATAGTTCCCACAGGACATTCCTCAAGCTGGGCGATCTCCTCAAGTGAAAGCTCTTCAAAATAGGATAGAACCACGACTGCATGAAATTTTTCCGGAAGCTTGTTTATGGCATTTTGGACTTTGGAATACAGGTTTCGTTTTTCAAGAATACCCTGTGGACTTTGTTCATAAAAATCTTGAGTCACCTCCATGGAACTTTCGGGATGGTCTCTCAGCTGTTTTTTTTTCGCTTTTTCATTGATGGCAAGATTTCGGGCAATTGTAATGAGCCAAGTAGAGAAAGAAGCACCCTTTTCGGCATTATATTTAGCAATATTTCTATATGCCCTTAGGAATGTTTCCTGAGCAAGGTCTTCCAGGACCTGATTTTGAAATAAAAATTTTCCCAGAAAGGAAAATACCATTCTCTGGTACCGAAGGACCAGGAGTCTGAAGGCGTTCTTATTGCCTTTTGCAGACTGTTCGGCCAGAAACTTGTCATCCATAGGTTCTGTTGTCTTCCTCTATATTGTTATACCTTTGAAGAAGTAAAAAGTTCCCTGTTTGCGAAGGCTTATGCTGATATTGGTAAACAGGCGAAACTGGGCGAAGATTAGGGGGCAGGTCACAAGGAGTCAATTACTTCTAATAAAATACTAAAAGAGCTATAGAATGTATAGTGTAAACATCTCGATGATGCACTTCTCCCTGCCACGATGGAAAGGGGGGCTTTGGGTGATAGGGGTTTTTGAATAAGACGAAGAATAGTTTTTATTCTAACGCCTTCTGGGATATTCTTACTTGTCTAATGCGTTAGACAATCCTGGGAATGGCTCGTAAATAGACTTGTCCCCATGTGACACATGTGTGCCAAAAGTTGTTTAAAATAGCTGAAACTACGGGTCTGTAGTATAAAAGACAAAAACAAGGAAAAGGCTGATTTTCAGGGGATACGCCTGGTACGCCCGGCAGGATTCGAACCTACGGCCTTCTGATTCGTAGTCAGACGCTCTATCCAGCTGAGCTACGGGCGCACCTTGAGAGTCCTATCAATATAACCTAAAGGGAACTGGTTTTCAATACGGCGGCGCCGTCGATCTGGCTGTCTTTGAGGAGTTGGAGGACTTTGTTAGCCTCCTCGAGGGGAAAAACAGTCGTGGTCGTGTGAATAGGAATTTCGGCTGCAATTTTGAGCAAATCCGCTCCGTCCTGCCTTGTGGCATTGGCCACACTCCGGAGCGTCCTTTCGTGATACAGGTATTGGACATAGTCCATCTCCGGAATCGGGGACATGTAAATCCCCGCCAGTGCCTGCGTCCCCCCTTTATCCAGCCAGCGCATCCCATCTAATACGGTAGGTCCTGCTGGCGTGAAGTTCACGATGCTGTCCAATTTTTCAGGAGGCTTCTCTTTGGATGTTCCGGTCCACACAGCTCCAAGCTTTTTGGCAAGAGCTCGATGCTCCTCTGACCTGGAAAACACATAAACCTCACATCCCCAGTGGATTGCCACCTGGATCGCAACATGGGCCGACGCACCGAATCCGATTAAGCCGAGCCGCTGACCGGGTTCGATCTCGCTCAAACGGAGGGCCCTGTAGCCAATTATCCCTGCACACAGGAGGGGGGCTGCCTCTTCATCTCCGAATATGTCCGGAATGGCATATGCAAACTTTGCGGGGACGACAATGTATTCGGCATATCCCCCATTCTCATGATAACCTGTGAATCGAGCGCTCGCACAAAGGTTTTCATTTCCACGGGTACAGTACGGGCATGTCGTATCTGCGGAATACAACCAGGCCACCCCTACCCTATCTCCTTCCTTGAATCGGGATGTATTATTTCCGCACCGCTCAACTCTTCCGACAACCTGATGACCGGGAATGATCGGGAGTTTGGCCTCAGGAAGTTCCCCCTCCACCGTATGCAGGTCTGTGTGGCAAACGCCGCAAACATGCACATGGATCAAAATATCTTCAGAACCGGGTTCCGGAACCGGCAGGTCGACCAGTTCCAGCGGATTCTTTTCGATGGGAGCAAAATCCTTCAGGATCATGGCCTTCATGTCAGCACCTACTTGATTTCTTTTTTCTCCGCTTTTTTCTTCGCCTGTTCCTCCTGCCATTCGATCTCGCTTATCGGAGTCAGATCGACATGTTTGGCAAAGAAATAAAGATAACGCCGCAACCGGTCCAACTGGTGGCGGGGCTCGCTGAGCCCATGTCCCTCCCGGGGATACTTCACAAAAGTCACGTCTTTTCCCAGGTCACGCAGCGCCTGGTAAAATTCTACGGATTGGCTTATGGGCACGCGGGCATCCTCTTCCCCATGCAGGATCAACACCGGGCTTTTCACATTTTTCACATGACGGATGGCGGAAAGCTTTTCGAACGTCTCCTCGTTTTCCCAGGGGGTTCCGAAGAACCAAGCCAAATAATTGGGAATATCGGTGGTGCTGTACATGCTGTAGAGGTTGGGCAACCCAGCCCCAGGAGAGACGGCCTTGAATCTGTCGGTCTGGGTAACGATCCAGAAGCTCATGTATCCCCCATAGCTCCAACCATAACATATCAACCGGTCGGGATCGGCCCATCCCCTTTCGATGCAAAAATCCACTCCTGTCATGCAGTCGTCATAGTCCACGATTCCCCAATTGCCGCGGTTGGCATTGACGAACTCCTGGCCGTAATTGACACTTCCGCGGAAATTCGGCTGAAACACAAAAAAGCCGTTTCCAGCGAAAAATTGATTGGATGTGCTGAACGACTCGATGCGAGCGCCGCTTGGCCCTCCGTGGGGATTCAGAATGAGGGGGTATTTTTGGCCGAGTTTGTAATCGACAGGATATGTGAGAACACCTTCGATCTCCTGCCCGTCGCTGTTTTTCCATTTTACCGTCTCGACTTTTCCCATCTTGATCTTTTCTTCTCTCATCCAGGGATTGGCATCGGTTAGAATGGCGAGGTTTTCTAGGCCTAAATCTGCCGTATAAACTTCGGCCGGCCAGGCAGGAGGAGTGTGGATCCACACCCATCGAGTTCCATCTTTAGCAAGCTCCCAGGAAGAATTGCTCCCACGGGGAGGCACCAACTTTTTTACTTTTGCGGACTGGATATCAACGGAAAAAAGATTGGTCGTAGTGCGATCCCCAGACGACCAGAAAATCGTTTTTCCGTCAGGCGACCAGATCGGACTGGAAAAGTCCAAATCAAAATCTTCGAGAAGGACTCGCGCTCCACCACCACTGGCAGGAATGAGGTGTAACTTGCTGTACCAAGTCGAAGTTTTTGTATGTGGATTGGATGCAAAAGCGATGGCCTTGCCATCCGGCGACCAACGGGGACTGGAATCAGGGCCCGGATTCTCGAACAATTTTTTCGGTTCGGGATTATCCAAAGCCACCACCCAAATATCGCTGTTCCAACTTTCGTCGACCTTCGTATTGGGACGGCTCACATAGGCAATGGTTTTGGAATCGGGCGACCAGCGGAAATCGCTGACAGTGAATTCCCCTTCGGTCAATCGCGAAGCTTTTTTGCTGGCGATCTCGAAATTCCAAAGATGGGACATCTGAAATTTTTCATCGACCACCACGGCATCGTCCTTTTCCTTCTTTTTCTTTTCGTCTTCTTCACTTAAGGGATCCCTTGCTGTGAAGGCAATTTTTTTTCCGTCGGGAGATATCCGGAAGGATTGAATATTTTCTTTTTGTTCGGTCAACTGCCATGCCTCTCCCCCATCGATATACATCAGGAAAATCTGAGCTCTTGATTCTTTTCCAGAATCTTCCTTTTCGATGCGCACTTTTCCACGGGAGGAAAGAAAAGCGATGGTCTTGCCATCAGGAAACCAAGCTGGGGATGTGCAGCTTTCCTCACCCCGGGTCAACTGTCTCTTTTCAGTTCCATCCATTTTAACTTTCCAGACATGAGTTGTGCTTTTGTAATCCTTGTCTTCCATATCCCTCAGGCTCATGGTATAGACCACCCGCTGTCCATCAGGGGATAGATGGGGACTGGAAACCTGGTTGATGCGCAGAGTGTCTTCGGCAGACAGCACTCGTGGGTGTGCCGGTTTAGCCACTTCCTGGACATTTTCGGCAATGAGATGTGGAGACAGCATAAGAAATGCCAGTATGACAAATAATGATATGATGGCGTTTGACTTTGGATTCATGATTCCTCCTTACGATTTGTCTTTTTGTTGTTTGATCTTGCGACTCAGTCTATCCAACCGGCGGGAAAAATCTCTCTCATAATAAGAGGAAACACCTGTGGAAAGGACAAATCCCTCTTCGGCTATTCGTTTGGCTTCCTCAAAGTTTTTCAACCGGTGCTCAAGGTGCATGGCCAATTCCCGGAAGGAGAAAAGCTGAGCCTGGGTCACGACAGTCGTCGAGGTCATCTCCTCCCATATGGGCACAGCTTTTTCCCAATCTTGGTGTTTTTTGAAATGAACAGAGAGCCTTCTTTTGGTCTCCACTGACACTTCATCGGTCAAGTTTCCATCCAAAGCTTTCTGGAAAAACTGGACGGCCTTTTCCAAATCCCCGGCGTTTGCCATCACTTTTCCAGCACCGTAAAAATCCATGGCATCACCCATGCAGAGTTCCGGATCTTCTGAAAATATTTGCGCCCCGATGACGACCAAACCCAAAAGGGAAAGGATGTCCTCCTGGTTGTGGTACAAGATGGGCTCGATCAGATCGTAGTTTCCTGTTTGGAGGTACTGAAAATATCGCCAGGGGATCTCGGCCGAGGGGATATCCTCGGTCCGGCCTGTCTGCACCACATTGAGGGCCAGATGAAACAGACGGCAGCTCTCATACTTGTGACTCCAGAGCCTGCGGGCCGGGAACAAAAAATCCAGATGCGGAAGTTCGCTCAGCAGAAAAGGCTGCCTTTGAAGGATAAACCGGGTCTCAAGCAAAGGGATGTCGAAGCTTTTTCCGTTGTAAGTCACCACTGACTGGAAATTCATCTCTTTAAAAAACTCAGCGAGCTCCTGGATCATCCTCTCCTCTTCGGCCATCTCCCCCAGGAAATATTGGCCGACGATGAATTTATCATCCCGGTAGTACCCCATGCCCACGTTAAAGGGAATCACGCCCGATCCTCCGGACAATCCCGTGGTTTCTAAATCGATGAACAGGGCCGTTGACAGGTCGAGATCCCTGAATGCTTCATCCTGGCTGAGACATGCGAGGACCTCCCCGCTTATCTTGAGGCCGGAAGCGATCTTGATCCTCCCGTATCTCACTTCCAGCCCATAGCTGTTTTCGAGCCATTGGAGGGGCTCTTTAGGCAGCGGCTCGAAGGTAGGGATTTTTGATTCTTTCGGTTTTTCCTCGCGGGTCAAATTGATCAGGCGTTCGAGCTTCTCTTTGGTAGAGAGGTTTTCTTCCTCCTGGATCTTTCTCCAGGTGCTGGTCACTTGTTGAGATTTGGAGCGGGTTCGGCGCTCCTTTTTGATCCTTTCAAGCTTGTCCTTGAGGTCCGCCATTATTCCCCTATGAACTGGATCGTGATGGTTCGATTACGCGCCCTGTTGTCAAAATCGACAAAGATAATCTGCTGCCATGTCCCCAGTGTCAACTGGCCGTTGCTGAACGGAACGGTCAGAGAGGGACCGAGAAGAGCGGACCGGATATGCGAAAAACCGTTGCCATCCCCCCACCGGGCATCGTGATGATAGGTCACATCGCTGGGGATGATTTTCTCCATGAAATCCGTAAAATCCTTGACCAGACCGGATTCATACTCGATGGTGGTGAATCCAGCGGTGGAGCCTGGGACGAATAGCGTGACCGTGCCGTTTTCCAACCCATTCTCCCTCAATTTGTGAGAAACCTCTGAGGTGATGTCGATCATGTCGTTAAAACCACCCGTGGAAAAGCTCAAGCTATCGCTCAATACCTTCATTTCAAATCTCCCATCTAATAATATTTCATTTATATAAAGACGTAAAGCACAAAGCTTTTAATTGGGGACAGGATACCCTTTCACCTATTTAAAATTTGCTAACAACCGAAAAAAAGGCTAGATTTAGAGCTCAGTAACACGTTAAGTCAAAAAAAAATAGGTGAAAGGGTATCCTGTCCCCAATTTCATGTCAACGAAAAGGGTGATATTTACGTTAAGATAGGTGAAATACAAAGGAATGACTGAAAGAGCTATTGTGCAATCGGCCCAACAGGGCAACACGGAGGCATTTCGTATGCTTTTTGAAGAGAACCGAAAAAGAATCTTCTCGCTGGCATACCAGTACACGAAAAACAAAGAAGATGCCGAAGACATCCTCCAAGAAACTTTCATCAGGACGTACAACTACCTGGACAAATACAAGATCGAAAACGAAAGCAGTTTTTCCTCCTGGATCTACCGGATCGGAATCAATTGCAGCATCGATTACCTGAGGCGGAAGAAAAACAAAAAAGAAGATTTTTCGGACTGGGACAAATGGGAGAAAACGATGGGAAGTGACCATTCCAACCCGGAGCACACCATCGGACTCGAACAGCTTCGCGAGAAGATAAACAGTCTTGTGGGAGGGTTATCGCCCAGGCAAAGGATGGTGTTCATATTGAAGCACTACCAGCAATTCAGCATAAAAGAAATCGCCGAATATCTCGACTGCTCGGAGGGAAGTGTGAAAAAACAACTCTTCCGGGCGGTATCGGCCATCAGAAGTCCCTTGAAAAAATATCTGTGGGAGAAAGACTATGGCATGCAAAAAATATAGATATAAGGAAAAAATCGTTCTCCACCTTTATGGGGAACTGGGAGAAAACGACGCCAAAGACCTGATGGCACACATCGAAGGGTGTGCCGATTGCGCTGAAGAATTCGCATACACCCAAAAGGTCTTCCAGGTCCTGGATGAGACAAAAACCGGGGATGTTCCCGAAGCGAATTGGGAAAAATGCTGGAACACGATCGATAGCGGGATTCAGGTCAAAGAGCGCAAGAAAAAGAGCTTTTTCCTGGCGCCTCCCAGATGGGCGTACGCTGCAGCTGCCCTGCTCGTTGTGTTTACCGTAGGATTTTTTCTCGGGCGGATTGCCCTTTTTCAACCCGCTAAAAAAAGCCCGGGTCTCCTCGAAGGCAGCCAGAGCGCTATGTATCCATCCATACAGGAGCATTTCGAGAGCTTGAAGCCCGTGCTCGTCGAATACGCCAATTACACCGCATCCCCAGGAAATGGAACGATCGCGATCGATAAAAATATCATCCGCAGCTTGATCATCCAGAATATCCTTCTCAAACGGATGATCGCGGACGAGGATCCCTCCATAAAAGATATCCTCGAAGATGTGGATCTCGTCCTCCGGGAAATCGCCAACCAAGATGGGGACGATGCCCACACGCTTTCGATGATCAGGGAGCTTATCCAAGAAAGAGGAATCCTGTACGAAATAGAAGTTTCAAAGACAATATAAGGAGGCATATCATGAAATACGCAAAATTCATTTCCATCCTATTGGTTTTATGCTTGGCCTTCGCGGGCACGGTTTTCGCCCAAGAAGCCAAAGAGCAAGAATACCAGAAAAAAGCCTATGAACAGTCCAAACAAGCTTACGAATTGGCCAAACAGTACGTGAATAAAAAGAGTTGGGAAAAGGCTGTAGAAGCTTTCCAAAAGGCCATCGAACTGTATAGCAAAAGCGATTACCTGGATGATTCCCTGTACTACCTGGGATACAGCCAGAACATGTTGAGCAATCAGATGAAAAATCTCGAGCTGCAGATCGAGGCAAAAGAGAAAGCGATCGAAAACTTGAATCGGCTGATCACACAGTACAGGGAAAGCCCCTGGGCTGATGACGCCAAAGTCCTTAGATTGGAGATAGCGGAAGAACTGGTTAAAAAAGGAATGCCGGATTTTCGCGTCTACATCAACGGAACTTTTAAATCACTGGAAAGTTTAAAGGCCCTGGAATCTCTGAAAGCCCTGGAATCTATCAAAGGTCTCGAAGGTCTGGAAAGCTTGGAAGATCTCAAGACATTGAAAATAGACGAGATCGAAGGATTGGGGGATTCGGACAGGCTCAAATTGGAGGAAGCCCTCAGCGGGCTTAAAGAACTGGAAGGACTGGGAGGATTGATCGCCTTGGAGAGCCTGAAGGGACAGCCGATGTTGGGAATTCTTGGTGGAATAGAAGGCGGCATCGAAGGCGGCATAATCGGAGGATTGCAACTCGGTATCGAGAATGAGGAAGTCGATCCTGAAGTCGAGCTAAAACTGGTTGCCCTCGACGCGTTGATGAACATGGAAGAAGAGAAGGCTTACCCGATATTGGAAAAAATCGTGACCGAGAACGAGAATGCCACGCTCAGAAAACGGGGGTTATTCATCCTGGCCCAGTCAAAAAATCCAAAAGTCTTTCCGCTTATGGTGAAGATCGCTAAAAGCGATCCGGACGACCGAGTGCGACAACAAGCCATCATGTTATTGGGCCAAAAAAGAAATCCGGAAAACCTCGATGCGCTGATCGATATTTATAAAACGGTGAAAGGCCCCAAAGAAAAAGAAGTCTTGATCCACTCGATTTCAAGGTACAAAGAAAAGAAGGCCCTGGACAAGATCATCTCTATCGCCAAAAATGATGCCGATGCCCGCGCACGGGAACAGGCCATCATGGTGATCGGACAGAATAAGGATAAAGCGACTACAGATCTTCTGATCGAGCTTTATGACCAAACCCAAGATCGCGAATTGAAAGATCAGCTCATCTATGTGATATCTCAGAACAGAGACGATGATAAGGCCTTCGGGAAATTGCTGGGAATAGCCAAAAGCGATCCGGATGACAGGACCAGAAAAAACGCAATCATCTGGCTCGGGCAGATGCGGAAAGACAATGCCGGTCTTCAAGCACTGATCGACATGTACGACTCCGAGAAAGATGACCAGATCAAGGACCAGCTCATCATGGCTTTTGGGCAAAGCAAGAGCAAAAATGCAAAGGACAAACTTTTCGACATCGCTAGAAATGACATTAGCGCTAAAGCCAGATCACAGGCTATCTTCTGGTTGGGGAAAGAAAAAAGCGAGGAAATGCTGGACCACCTTTTCACGCTTTATGACCAGTCCACAGAGAAATCGGTCAGAGAACAGATTCTATACTCCATCAGCCAGCATAAGAGCAAAAAGGCTGTGAGAGGGATGATCGACATGGCCAGAAAAGAACAGGATCCAGAGCTGAAAAAGTGGCTCATCTACTGGTTGGGAAAAACCAAAGACGAAGAAGCGATGAAATTCATAAGAGAGATAATCGAGAAATGAATAAAAAACTCATCATCAGCATTACGATTACAGCACTGGCATTGATCCTGAGTGGGACTCCTTCCGCGGCAAATGACGCAGATGTGGTCTTGACGGGAAAAGTGCATTATCTGGACAAGGAAGACTTGAGCCTCAATAAAAAGATGGACATGGCCGCACAGGAATTCAAAAAAACAGGAACGGGCGATGCCTATTTCACGGGATACGCCTTTCTAAGCCGGCATGAAATCCACCAGGGAAGTCATGACGATGTATCAGCACCATACGTCATATCCGTCGACGAAGGCAAAATCAGGCGGAGAAGAGCCTACAGTACAAAAACCGGCGAATCCTCCTCGACCGAGGGAGGAAAGGAAATCGTGGGCCTTTTGATGCTGCACGCTGTTTCAAGTGGAAAAACACACATGGCGGATGTGGAGTTGATCGACCTTGACAACACATATGATTTTGACGACATTCCCCTGTACTGGTTCGGGAAAGCGGAAAATGATGAAAGTTTTCGCTACTTGTCGGATACATTCAAATCGGGAGAGGATAAACTTCGCAAAGACCTGCTGTTTGTCATCAGCACTCATGTCCATCCGAAAGTTTATGACTTCCTGTACACGACTGCTCTGGGAGATTACGAACTGAAGGTCCGGGAAAATGCAATTTTTTGGTTAGGAAATCTCAAGGACGACAGAAGTCTCAAAGGCCTCAAAGAAATTTTTCAAAAAGTAGATGAAACAAAACTCAGAAAGCAGGTCGTATTTGCTTTCCAGCTGAGCGACAAAAAAGAAGCTGTTGACGAACTGGTGCGGATAGCCAAGAATCAGGATGACCCGCAGATCCGGAAGGAAGCCATTTTTTGGCTGGGGCAAAAAGCATCTGAGGAGAGCGTCAAGCTACTCAAAGATGTGGTGAATGACTCGGATGAGGACACCAAAGTCAAGGAATCGGCTGTTTTTGCCATCAGTCAACTGCCCACTGAAACGTCTGTACCGATGCTGATCGACATCGCGAGGAAAAACAAGAATCCCCAGGTGAGAAAACAGGCCATTTTCTGGCTGGGGCAAAAAGACGACGATGCCGCGTTGAAGTTTTTCGAAGAGATTTTGCTGAAAAAGAAATAGTTAAAGGATGGTCCAGGAAAGGGGCATGAAGAAGCGCTCGTACAAGCGCAACGCATACCTGTCGGTCATCCCGGCGATAAAATCCCCCACCCTTTTTTCAAGGGAATCTTCAACAGGATAGGGTTTGATATACTCTCCGGGATCTTTCAAAAAATGATTATACAGGTCGGTTAATATTTTCTCCGTCTTTTCCAACTCCCCCCGGGAGTGGGGGTTGTAATAAACTCGATCATACAAAAAATCGCGCAGCTCTGTCACAGCCTCCATGATCTTGGAGCTCATGATGATTCTGCCCAATTCTAAGGCAAGACTGGCATTGATCACATCACCGACCATGGTATCTATCCGGGAAGCATGGTATTTTCCCAGGATTTTGAAAAGCCGGGAGGGGATGTCCTCCTTTTCGATCACTCCGGCACGCAGGGCATCGTCCACATCATGGTTCACGTAAGCGATCACATCAGAAATACGGACAATCTGCCCTTCCAGTGTTTGAGGCATGGCTTGAGCGTCGTTATTCAAGATCTCTCCCATGCCCTTGGAGTGACGCGATATACCGTCCTTGACCTCGAAGGTCAGGTTCAAACCCTTGCCCTCGTACTCCAATTTTTCCACAACCCGAAGACTCTGATTGTAATGGCTGAATCCTCCTTCGAGAAGTTCGTCAAGAGCTTTTTCGCCTGCATGCCCGAATGGAGTGTGCCCGAGGTCATGCCCCAGGGCGATGGCTTCAGTCAGGTCCTCATTGAGCCGCAACGCTTTCGCAATGGTGCGGGCAATTTGAGAAACCTCCAGCGTGTGGGTCAACCGCGTTCGGTAGTGGTCGCCATAAGGCGAAAGAAACACCTGGGTTTTGTGCTTAAGCCGCCGGAAGGACTTGCAGTGAATGACCCTGTCCCGGTCGCGCTGGAAGGCAGTCCGGAAAGGGTGGGGCTTTTCAGGACGTGTCCTCCCTCTTGTATCTGTGCTTAAACAGGCTTTTTCCGAGAGCGTGTCCTTCTCAACCCTTTCCAGTTTTTCTCTTATCGTTTCCAACACATCACCTTTAGGTCATCTTATTCTACCAGCAGAAAGGCATACCGGTTCATTTTCTGAGAATAATCGGATAAAACCTGTATCGGGAAACCTATCTTTCGCGCGGTTGAATATACGTCTATCCCAAGCGCCTCTGGAGTCGGGCGGGACATCTTGGGCTCCACACAGTCTTCCTTTTTTTCCTGGCATGTTTTGCAGATGTTGCAACTATCCATAAAAAGAAGAAAGGCCTTTTGGAATCCCGAACAGAAAATCTCCTTTTCCAGCTCCAATAGCTTGATGTTGATCTTCCGTGTCCAGGCGAACCGATCCTCCGGTTTTTCCATCGCTTTTTCAAAATGGATAATAACAGCCCGTCCGTACTCTTTAAAAAAGCGCTCACTCTCCTCGATAGTGGGAACATTCGGCGGGCAGGTGGCTGTTTTTCCGTATTCGTTGCATCCGTACAAACACTTCATCCTCACCCATTGGGAAACGATAATCTCTTCCGGATTAATCCATTTGTAATCTTTATAACCCTGTTTTTGCAAGATCGCATCCACTTTCTCTTCTGTGTTCATTCATTCATCTCCGTATTGCTTCCGGATCTTGAGCCGGTTATTGATGTATTTCCTCAAAAACTTCACAGCGATATCCGACCGTTTGAATGTAGGAACTCCCGCCTGCTCCAGGCAATCCACCATCGGATTAAAAATATCCCCTGCATCGAGATTGACCACAAAAGGTTTGTCTGTTTTGTGAAAAATGTCGATCAACCTCATGGCGATGCTTTGAGGGTGATACACATTTTCCCTGTGAAACCGGCCGGGCACGAGCGTCTGCATAGAGGGTGTCATCGGAACCGGAGAGACGATCGCACAATCCACATTTTCATCATCCAGCATGGCTTTCACACAATCGGCAAAAACAGCATCATCTGCCACAGGGGTAGTGTCCAGCGGATTTTTGACATCCTGGAGACGATGGATACCCAGCTTCTCCATCAGGACAGCGACCTTGATCTTTGTCTTCTCGGAAAGTTCAGCCAGCACGAACTCCTGGTCATTCTTCAGGTTATCGGCCATGGTCACACACTCGAATCCGGCATTGCTTATCAGCGCGATCCTGTTCCCTCGAATGACCTTTTCGGCCAGAAAGGCGAGATTTTTGACATAGTTTTCGAAGTCGAAAATGCTGTCGGCAACGATCACGCCTGCCTCTTCACAGATCGCTTTGGCCACGTTGTAGTCCCCTGCCACAGAAGCGGTGTGGCTGGCCGTGGCCTGGCGCCCTTCCGGAGTCCTCCCGGCCTTGTACAGCACGACGATCTTGCCTTCCTGTCTGACGATCTGGCAGGCCGCCTCTGCAAAAGCCAGGCCATCAGCAGGAAGGAATCCTTCGACATAAACGCCGAAAACCTTGGCTTCTTCATCATTCTTGAAATAGTTGAGATAGTCCGACACTGTCAGGTCGATCTGGTTGCCGATGGACACCGCATACAGCGGCTCGATGTTGGGGAGTTTGCTCATCCGGGAAATCATGAAAGCCCCGCTTTGGCTGAGATAAACAAGGTTCGTTTTCCGGCCGGATATCCGGGGTAGCTTGTAATCCGGAACAAAGGTGGTGTCGTATTTTCCCGGATTGGAATATATTCCCAAGCAGTTCCCTCCATTGACAACCGGTGTGAGTTTTTCCTGTTCGACACCTTCGCGCAGCAGTTCCTTGATCTTATCCTCCAGAGCCTGCGTGCCCTTTTTCTCGCCCAAGCCACCGGCGATGATGATCGCTGACCGCGCCTTTCCGTGCTCCACCAGTTCCTTGATCACATCATAATTCTGATCGGCAGCCACCGTGATCACAAAAAGATCCATGGTCTTCGGGAGATCTTGAATTTTGGGGACACATACACAGCCCTCGATCTCATCCACTCCGGGCTTGATCACAAAGACATTCCAATTGGGAAATCCTTGCTTGAGGATGTTGTTCAGGATGATGTGGCCGACATTCATTTTTTCCGACACCCCGATGATCCCGATGGTGCGGGGCTTTACCAGATACTCTATATTTTCAAAGCGCTTGGTCCGGGATTCCACATGATTTCTGGAAAAGCGGCACATCCCATCCAGAGCGATCAATTTTTTATTCTGCGCCACAAAAGGATTGACTTCCGCTTCTTCGATGACATAAGGATGATCGAACCTGTAGGGCGAAAAATATGCGCCCAGCTGAAGAAATCGAAAATAGCTCTCGACCAACTCGTCCTGGGTGACCAGAGCTTCCCTTCCCCTGACTTTACCCACCAGTTTGTCGAATATGGCAAGTGGCTCGAGAATACGGGGGATGTCCTTCTTGTATAGGATATGTGGGGAACCGATTGAAACAGCCTTTCCCTCCTTGATTCTCTCGCTCAGGTATTCGATCTCCACTCCTCCCACTCCGATCGTGGCGATCGGCCCGAACTCACGGGAGTTACGGAGCCCCATCAAAAGTTCGGTACCGAATCCCGTTTTATCGTATTCGACCATTTCACAGACCAAAAATCCTCTTATCTCTTGTTCTATTTGTTTGAGAGTCCATCTTTTCGCTTTTTTGGCATCAGGGAATTTTTTTGTCCATTCCTGGAATCTTTTGGGGATGGTCTCCAGCATAGTCTTGCAGGATCTGTTTATTTTTGCGGCACTCCTTTCCACAAAATGTATCCCCCCGACATCTGTCTTGTGTACGATGAACGGATTGACGACTTTGATGACCAGGGAGGAACTCCTGAACTTGGCCAGTTCTTCCTGTTCGATCCTCTGCTCTTTTTTCACGAAAAGACATTTGGGAGTTTTGATCCCGACTTGCTTGAGTATTTGGTAAACCTCGTGCTCGAGGAGAAAATTGCGCCCCTCATTCTCTGCTGCCCGGAAAACTTCGTTGATCTTATCGAAATGAATCTTCATCGTCGATTCCTCAATTCTTGATGGCAGCAGATTTGCCAAGATCGAAGGCCCTCAAGTTCATATCGACCATCTTTTCCCCGCGCGTCTCAAAAAGCACGCGAATAAAATGCTTGAGATTGACCTCCTCGAGGATCAGATGGGGAGAAGCCGCTCCCAGCATAACCATATTTTGAGATTTTGGCGAACCGGCCTCCTTGGCCAGTTTTTCCGAGTCCACGATAACTCTGTTCGTTACAGTCTCGATCGCGCTTAATACATCATCGATATCCGGATAATCAGGGATATTGACAAATGGAGAACGGCTGGTCACGACAATTCCCTCCGGCGTGAGGTAGTCCAAATAACGCAAACTCTCCATAGGCTCCACACTTAAAATCATGTCGGCCACCCCCTTGGGAATTAGATCGCTGTAGACGGGCTGGTCGGAGATCCGAAGGTGAGACTGCACGGCCCCGCCCCGTTGAGCCATCCCATGGACCTCGGCCTGCTTAAAATCCAGCCCCTGTTTCAAGGCCGCATTATCGATAACGAAGGCTATGGAAAGGATCCCCTGTCCTCCGACTCCTGCCAATATGATATCTTGTTTCATCAGGTCGTGCTCCTCTTTTTTTTGCGTGCCTGCTGCACACATTCCCTGGCCGCGATGACCACCGAAAGGCCTTGATGATCGATCTCTTGCTTCATGATCCGGACATTTTCGTCGTGATTCTTCGGAAGCGGCAGGATGGTCCGGATGTGTTCTTTGGCAACACCTATGCCCTCGATCACTTTTTCCAATCTTTCTCCCGATAGAAAAGTGGGCTGTCCACCTGTCATGGCCACCGTGGAATTATCCAGGATGAAAACCGTCATGTTGGTGTTGGCAGAGGTTGCTGCCAGGAGAGGCGTGAGTCCGCTATGGGCGAATGTGGAATCGCCGATAACAGCGACAGAGGGAAAAACGCCAGCCTCTGCTGCTCCCTTGGCCATGCTCACACTCGCTCCCATGCACACACAGCTCTGGATGGCATTGTACGGGGGAAGCGCGCCGAGGGTGTAACACCCGATATCACTGGAAACGTTGGACTCCGGATAGGATTTTATGGCCTCGTTCAAGGCCCTGTAGGTGTCGGCGTGGGAACATCCCAAGCAGAGCTGAGGAGGTCTTGCCGCGATCGGAAAAACGTCGAGCGCCCTTTTCAACAGAGGAGTCATTCCCAATCCCTGACGTACGATTTCAGGAGAAAGCTCCCCTGTAGCAGGTAGATGCCCGCTCAATTTTCCATGGATGTTTTTTCCGGGAATCCCGAAAAGCCCCGATATTTCCTTCTCGATGAGCGGATACCCTTCCTCAACGACCAATACGTTATCCACATGATCGACCAATTTTTTGATCAGATCCTCAGGAATGGGATAGGTGGTCATTTTGAGCAAGGAAGGCCGCTCCTGTCCATCTGTATAGTTCTCTTGAACATAGTTTGCGGCGATTCCGGATGCGATCACTCCGAGCGAGGTGTTTTGTGGATTGATCTGAAGAGAATTGAAACGGGATTTGTTGGATACACCGATCAAATCTTTTTGTTTGTCCACAAGAATTTTGAAGCGCCTCCGGGCATGCACAGGGAGAAGCGTCCAATCGGTGTTCACTCCATATTTCAGGGCATTCTGTTCTTTGGGCGGGCGGGACTGCACGCGCGAACGGCTGTGAGACAAACGTGTCACCATCCTGATCATTATGGGAATACCCAGTTGTTCTGAAAGATCGAATGCCTCCCGGGTCATATCATAAGCTTCCTGATGATTGGAGGGCTCGAAACAAAAGACCTTCGCGAATCCGGCATAGTACCGGCTATCCTGCTCATTTTGAGAACTGTGCATGCCGGGATCATCCGCCACGACCACCACGAGACCTCCGTTGGCTCCGGTGATCGCCGAATTCATAAAGGGATCGGCAGCTACATTCAGTCCGACATGTTTCATCGAAACCAGGGCTCGTTTGCCCGCATAGGAAACACCCAGGGCCTCCTCATAGGCCACTTTTTCATTCACCGACCAAGAGGCGACAAACGCCTTCTCCTTGAAAGAGGCTCTCACTAAATATTCCATGATTTCTGATGCCGGAGTTCCTGGGTAGGAATAGCCTCCAGAGAGGCCAGCATGGATGGCCCCCAAAGCCACCGCTTCATCGCCTAATAACACGTCTTGTTTCATACCTTGTTCCTCAGTGTTGATTTTTTATGTCCGGGAAAGGCTGAGATCGACACAGCTCGATTAAAATACAAGATACAAAGTCCTCCCTCTCCTGTCAACGAAATTATTTGGGGACACAATACTAAATTAATAGTCTTAGGACTCTTCGCTCATTTCAAAATTGATCGCAATCAGAGAGTGGATGATTTCGATAATTGAGTTATTTTCTGATCGTTTTCCAGCCGGAGACTTGAGTTTGGTGCACATTACCCCAAAGCCTGAAATGTGTGAATACGCCGTCTTTAAAAACAGCTCTTATCAGGGTGTACCGATCGGAAGCCAAGGACGTATCGCCCATATAGCCCATTCCCCCCTCGGTTATTGTGCCGATAGAGGCATCCGTGGTCGCTTCTTTTTTTTGATAGTACAGGACGTGGTATTTGCCTTCTTCGGAAAATATCTGTTCTATCTCATCATCAGAAAATTTCACGATGGGTTGGTTGTGTTCTTTTATTACATCAATCGAAGGATTCTCTCCCTGCCATGTGTACATCAGGGCAAAACCCCAATCTTTGAAAGTACTTTCCATAGCTTCTGTTTTTTCTCCGATCATGGTCTCCAGACGACCTTGATAAATTTTTGCCTGTGTTGTTCCAGGACTGGCACAACAATGGAAAATACAAAGCACGACTAAAATTCCAAGGAACTTAACTTTCATTTCACCCTCCCCGATTTAAAAATGCTCGATGACATTCTTAAGCATTCAGACATGATCAAAGCCAATTCCATTCACTATATCCGAAGAGAATTTTATCACAATACAATTCTTTTTTGTATAGGGCGACATGGAACATCCCCAATCTTCAATTTTTTTGTTATAATAGCCGAGCAAAATGAAATCCAAACTGGGAAAATAACATGGCAAAACACAAAATCGGCATCATCGGGGCCGGTCCAGTGGGCAGCATTATGGCCGCATACCTTGCACAAAACGGAGAAAACGTCTTTCTTGTCGACATCAAAGAGGATCTGATCTCAGCCGTGGAAAAAGACGGCATCACCATTACAAGCAAGGACACCGAGTTCACCACGCGTGTCCAAGGCACAGGCAATTTCACCGCCAGCCTCAGTCGCTTCCATCCTGATTTGATTTTTATCACAGTCAAGGCCAACTATCTCGACCCTCTCCTCGAGGAAATCAAGATGATCTACAAGCCAGGACAAAAGATGGTCGTCATTCAAAACGGGATCGATAACGAGGACATTATCGCCGAGAAATTCGGTCCGGATGCGGTCATGAGGTTTGTCATCAATTACGCGGGGATGATCGTCCGACCTGGCCTGGTTAAGTTATCCTTTTTCCATCCCCCCAACTACCTCGGTGTCCTATCCCAGAATAATAAAGCTCTAGGCAAGGAGATTTCAGGATTCCTCACTGAAGCAGGTCTAAAAACACAATTTGTGGATGACATCAAAAAGTATGAGTGGAAGAAGACCATACTCAATGCCGCCTTGATGCCGGTCTGCGCCACCACAGGTTTGACCATGAAGGAAGCCATGAACACGGGGGAAACAAGATACCTTTGTGAGCAGATCCTCAACGAAAGCATACAAGTCGCTAAAAAAGTCGGGTATGAATACGGAGATGATTTCTTCGAAACGAGCCTTTCCTATCTCTCGGGAGCAGGCCATCACAAACCCTCTACATCCCTGGACTTGGAAGCAGGGAATCCGATCGAATACATTTTTCAGCCTATCATCGACTACGGAAAAAAGGTCGGAATCTCCACCCCATTCCTGGAATCGCTGACCAAAGTCATGCAAACCTTGGAGGGTCAGATCAGGAAAAAAGCCTGACATAAGAGGTCATCATGAAAACCATTCCCAATTATCCATACTGTTTTGTGTGTGGCGACAAAAACAAGATTGGATTGAAGGTCGCCTTCTTCTATGAAGACGGAAAGGCCAAAGCCCAGTACACCCCCACCCCAGAGTTCGAAGGCTACAAGGATATCCTCCACGGCGGCATCCTTTCTGCCCTATTGGATGAGGCGATGATCTATTCCATAATCGCCCAGGGGATTATTACCGTGACTGTCCAGATAGAAGTCAAATTCAAAAAACCGGCCAAAATCGGGGAGACACTGTTCTTGGAAGGACAGGTAACCGAAGATAAGGGGAAGATCATACATACCGAGGGAAAGATCTTTACAAAGGATGGGACAATTATCGCCCAGTCCAAAGGGAAGTTTTTCCGCCCGGAGGGTGAGAAAAAACTTGAACTGGAAGCTAACAGGGATTTGCCGGAGAATTTATGAAAAAAAAATACGCGGACGGTTCGGTTTTCCGCTTTTTTTCTTTTTTTGTTTAATAAAATCCGTTATTCTATGGCCGTGCACGTCATCGACTTTCACCTCCACATCGGGCTTAAAGAACACTGGCATAGCTGGGTACACGACTACCAAAAATCTTCTCGATCAGAGTTTTACAAGCGTTATGAAGAATTGATCGTTCCGGAAAATCTCGCACAGTATCTCAGAGACAACGACATCGCCAAAGCCGTAATCCTGCCCGATCTGTGTCCTATCACAACAGGTAATGTCCCGAATGAGTATGTGATGGAGTTCTGTGAGGGACAGGATATTTTTGCTCCATTTTGCACTGTCAATCCCTCCTTGACGACTCATCCTGAATTGGAAGCAAAAAAGTACATCCAAAGGGGAGCCAAAGGGATCAAGCTTTATCCCTCCTACAATCACTTTTATCCGAATGAAACGCGGTTGTATCCCTTGTATCATCTGGCTCAAGAGGAACAACTCCCGGTACTCGTGCATACGGGATCTTCTGTTTTCAGAGGCTCGAAGATTAAATACGCCGATCCTATCCACCTGGATGAAGTGGTAACCGATTTCCCGGACCTCACCGTGTTGATGGCGCACGGGGGAAGGGGCATTTGGTATGACAGGGCGTATTTTCTCTCCCGCATCCATCCTCATCTTTATGTGGAGATATCCGGGCTTCCTCCGAAAAAACTCCTGGATTATTTCCCGGATATGGAAAACAATATCGAAAAATTCGTGTATGGATCGGATTGGCCAGCCGTTCAGACTATCTCATCGAACATAAACGAGATTAAAAAGCTCCCGTTGAAAGAGGAATCCAAAAAGAAGATCCTTTATGGCAATGCGGCAAAGATTTTAGGATTACAATAAAAAAGGACCATGATGACAGACAAAAGAAGCGGAAAAATCGTCGTTGTCTCGCATTGTGTATTGAATGTGCATTCACTGGAAGACAACCTGGCAATCTATCCCGGATTGGAGCGGGAAGTCGTGGAACTGCTTGTAAGAAAAGGCGTCGGGATCTATCAGATCCCATGCCCAGAGATCGAGCTTTCGAGCATTTTCCGGAAGGCCCTTCCAAAGGAATCCTATGACCACCCGAAAATTAGAAAGGCTTACAGAAAATTAGCAGAAGAGATCACCCAAACCCTGAGCTCGTACACAAAAAAAGGCTATAAAATACCCGCTGTCCTCGGGGCCGAAGGAAGCCCCACGTGCGGAATAGGTTTTGTCGGATGCTGGAAAAAAAACGTACAAGGAAAACGAGAGTTCCCACGGGATATCGAATTCGTCCCTGGGATGGGAGTTTTCATGGAGGAGTTCCAAGCTTGCCTTGAAAGGATCGACATTCATCCGCATTGGCTAGGCATCCCCGGGAAATCCCTCCGGTCGGTCGATCCCAATTCTTTTGACTCTTTCTTAAAAAAACTCGACAAAATCCTATAAATGGGCTTAATTGACATTCTTGAAAAAACCGCTTGGAATACACCTGGCCAAGAAGCGGTCATATGCGCTGAGAAAAGATTCAAATATCAAGAACTTAAAGAACGGGTGGATCGATTATCTTCCAGCTTGCTTGCCTTGGGAATAGTAAAAAACGACAAGATCGCCATTATCCACAGGAATTGCCACAAGTATCTCGAGACCTATTTCGCGGCCGCAAAGATCGGAGCCGTTCTCGTCCCGATCAACTACCGGCTGAGTGGCGAAGATTTTGTGTTCATCTTGAATGACTCCCAGTCGAAATGGATGATCGCTCAATCCGACCTTGTGTCCTGTCTCAAGGATAAGAAACACGATCTTCCGCTGTTAAAAAGCGTCATTCTGACCGATCGCACAGCAGCTATAACTTGGCCGGATTGTTTGGTCTATGAATCCCTGATACAAGAAGCCACCCAAACAGATTGGCCATCCATCAGGATAGACGATGCGGATATCGCCCAAATTTATTACACAAGCGGCACCACAGGAAGGCCAAAGGGTGTGATCCTCACCCATCACAACAATACCGTTCATACAGACGGGGCCATCCACGAGCTGGGACTCGATCAAGATGACAGGTGGCTTCACGTCTCCCCTATGTTTCACCTTGCCGACGCTTGGGCCGTGTGGGCCTTGACCAAAGCAAGGGCGATGCATGTGATGATTCCCGGATTTGAAGAAAAATCCGTACTGGATGCCATAGCAAAACACAAGGTCACCTTGAGCAACTTCATCCCCACCATGCTGAATCTTTTGGTCAATTTTCCTGGAGTTAAAGACTATGACGTCTCTTCCCTGAGATTGATCATGAGCGGTGGAGCCCCGATCGCCAAAGAAGTGGTGAAAAAGATCCTCGAAGTTTTTGGCTGCGATTATATCCAAACCTACGGATTGACCGAAACCAGCCCTTTTCTGACCATGTCGATCCTTAAGGAAGAGATGAAATCGCTGCCATTGGAACAGAAACTCCCATTCATGGTTACGACAGGGAGACCTTTTGAAACAGCCCAGCTTAAGGTGGTCAAAAAAAACGGAGAGGAGGTCCTTTCGAATGGGGAGGATGTGGGAGAGATCATCGCCAGGGGGGAAACCATTACCCAAGGATATTGGGGGCTTCCCGAAGAAACGGCAGAACGCATCGTCAACGGTTGGCTCCACACCCGGGATCTGGCCGTAAAAAATCCCGAGGGTTATGTGACCATCGTCGACCGGATGGACGACGTCATCATTACAGGCGGGGAGAACGTTTTTTCAGTGGAAGTGGAGGATGCACTCTATGCCTGCCCGGGAGTTTTGGAAGCGGCTGTCATCGGGCTGCCGGATCCTGTATGGGGAGAAAAGGTCACAGCCGTGGTCGTGACAAAAGAAGGAGAAAAGTGTGACGTCCAGGACATCATCCGCTTCTGTAAGTTTCGGATGGCCCCATTCAAGGCCCCGAAAGATGTGATTTTTTCAGAGAAATTGCCGAAGACAGGTTCGGGGAAAATATGCAAATACAAACTGCGCCAAATGTACAGCTCAAAGGCAAGGAAAAATGGATAACATCGGCGGTTTGGCATCGGAGATCCAAAAGGCCCAAAACATCGTAGCTTTCACAGGGGCTGGGATATCTGCGGAGAGCGGTATCCCCACCTACCGGGGGGAAGGGGGGCTCTGGACAAAATACGACCCCAGCAAGTATGCCAGCATCGATTATTTTCTCCAGGATCCTTCCTACTACTGGAATTTTTTCAAGGATGTCCGTTATCCCATACTGAAAAAAGTCAAACCCAACAAAGCCCATCGTGCGCTATCTCAGATGGAGAAAACGGCAAGCCTCAAAACCGTGATCACCCAGAATATCGATGGCCTACACCAGAAAGCCGGTTCTTCCTCGGTCATCGAGCTTCATGGGACAACCCGGACCATCATCTGCATGGATTGTTCCAAAAAATACACCATAGGAGAGGCTTTCATAAAATTGGCAAAACAAATCCCTCCCCTATGTTCAGATTGCAATGGGATATTGAGACCGGATGTGGTTTTTTTTGGAGAAACGCTCGATCCACAGATCCTGCGAGATGCCTACGCGGCGGCAGCGTCTAGCGATTTTCTGCTCGCCGTGGGGAGTTCTCTGGTCGTCTTCCCGGCTGCCGACATCCCCATGAGAGCCAAACAAGCAGGAGCCAAACTGGCCATCATCAATAAAGACAGCACTCCCCTGGACTTGGTGGCCGATTACGTTATCAACGAGGCAGCCGGATCGGTCCTCCCTCGATTGATAAACCTGAAGTGAAGCCTACCGATTGTCCTCCACGAGAAAAGCCACCTTCACATTGGTGCGATACTCGACTATCTCACCTCCAGCCACTTTGGCCGTTTGGGCAACCACTTCCAAACCTGTTATGCCCTTGATGGTTTCCTGGGCTTCTTTGACAGCGTTATTCGCCGCATCTTCCCAATTTTTTGCAGATGTCCCGATAAGTTCGATCACCTTGATTGTTGTCATTTTTCCCTCCTATCTTTTTTTTCTTCCGAAAAGCTTACTCAGCAGACCGCCCCCGATCTTGGCGACATCGTCTGCGTTGTCACCATCTCCAGCGGAGTCCAATCTATCTCAATCAGCTGTTTGTCCCAACTGTTGTGCAATGGCCTTAAGCCTGCGAATCCGTTCCTCGACCGGAGGATGTGTAGAAAAGAGTCTCTGGAGCCCCCCGAAGAAAGGATTGACGATAAAAAGATGGGAATGGGCAGGATTTCCTCTAATGAGAGGATATCTTTTAATCCCTTGATGAATTTTAATCAGCGCGCTGGCAAGAGACAAGGGTTTTCCCGATACATTGGCACCTCCGGAATCGGCTGCGTACTCACGAACGCGGGAGATGAACATCCGGATGAGCACGGCTGCCAGCGGAGCGCCGATCAGAATGAAAATCATAGCCAAAGGATTTTGCCGTTGCCGGGAATCACGCGGTTGATAACGGGCGATCTGGGACAGCATAGCAATAGCTCCGGCGAAAGTGGCTGCAATCGTGCTTGTCAAGGTGTCTTTATTTTTCACATGGGTAAGTTCATGGGCCATCACACCGGCAATTTCATCTTCATTCAGCAGCTGGAGCAATCCCTGCGTGGCAGCGACAGCGGCATGATGGGGATTCCTTCCGGTGGCAAAAGCATTGGGTGTTTGTTCGGGAATAACAAAAACTTTGGGCATCGAGAGCTGGGCTTTCGTTGTCAGTCCCGATACGATCCGGTAAAGGCCAGAGCTATCATCAGGGCCGACTTCTTGGGCACGGTAGCGGCGCAAAACCAATTTATCACTGAACCAATATCCCCAAAAATTCATAAGTCCCGCAACGACGAATGCGATGATCGCCCCCTGCCTCCCTCCCAAGACTCCCCCTACCCAGACAAACAGAACCATCAACACAGCCATCATAACTAGTGTTCTGCCTCTGCTTCTCATGTTAATTATCCGGTTATTGGAGAAATGAACCCATCCTGTTAGAAATTGTTTTAAGGCGCGTGAAAAACTCGTGATAAACGATTATTCAGACAAAACCTATCGTTTTTATTATACGGCGATTTTTTTTCCAAAGTCAAGAAAAAGAGAAAAATCACCCCGATTTCTTGACAAAATCTGTGTAAACCGATACATTTGAAAAAATTATTTTTAGCCTGGAGGTAGAATTGGCCGCAAAATTCGAAATCTTCAAAGATAAAAAGGGCGAATTCCGTTTTAGGCTGATCGCTGCTAACGGACAGGTTATCGCCACAAGCCAAGGATACAAAACAAGAGCATCCTGCATGAAGGGAATCGATTCTGTTAAAAAGAACGCTCCCCAAACCGATGTTGTTGACGTCTAACTGGACCTTACTTATCTAATTTCTACAGAATAAACTGTCGCTCATTTAGGACAGCTGTTCGCTTTTTCAGCTCTTTAATTTAAAAACTCTTCCATCCGGAGTCCCTTCATTGTAAAATAACGAAGCATTGTTTCGTAAAACGGAGGGAAAAATGTTCAGGGGTCAATCACTCATCCAAGCTCGTCTGTTCGGGCTTTTCATTATCGCCCACTTAATTATTTCGGTCCCCGGTAGTTTAGCCGACGATAACGTCGATGCCAGCTATTTTGCTGGCCTAAAACCTCGCTCTATCGGCCCGGCAGGTATGAGCGGAAGGATCTCGTGTGTCGATGTGGTGGTGACCAATCCCAAAATCCTGTATGTGGGGAGCGCCTCAGGGGGAATCTGGAAATCCATCGACGGTGGGATAACATGGAAACCCATCTTCGACGATCAATCAACTTCCTCTATCGGCGATCTCACGATCGATCCCTCCAATAAGGAGATTGTCTGGGTCGGAACCGGAGAAGCCAATCCTCGCAACAGCGCAGGAGTGGGCAGGGGCGTTTTCAAAACTCTTGACGGTGGAGAAAACTGGAAATTTTTGGGCCTGGAAAAAACAGAAAAAATCAGCCGACTCCTATTGGACCCGCACAACCCGGATGTGGCCTACGCGGCGGCCATGGGAACCACCTGGGGTGAAAATCCTGAGCGTGGTGTTTTTAAAACCGAGGACGGTGGAACGACCTGGAAAAAAGTTTTATATGTCGATGAAAAGACCGGTGCCGCTGATCTGGCCATGGATCCCAGCAATCCTAATCGGCTTCTTGCGGCCATGTGGGAACACCGGAGGTGGCCATGGTTCTTCAATTCAGGTGGTCCGGGAAGCGGGCTGTATCTCAGTGCTGATGGGGGAGAAACATGGAAAAAACTTTCCCCCAAAGAAGGCCTCCCTGAAGGTGAGCTAGGCCGTATCGGGCTCGCTTTTTCCCGCAGCCGGCCGAATATCGTTTATGCCCTGATCGAAGCGCAAAAAAGTGCCCTGTGCCGGTCTGAAGACAGCGGCAACACATGGACTATCGTGAATGATGAACCCAATGTCAGCCCCAGGCCATTTTACTACTCCGATATCCGTGTGCATCCCAAGCAGGATAATATCGTGTACCGATTGTCCAGCCCTCTTGACGTCAGCACAGACAGCGGAAAATCTTTCAAGCGATTGATGGGTTTTTTTGCCGTTCATGGAGATTTCCATGAATTGTGGATCCATCCTATTGACAGCGATTTCATGGTGGTCGGAGGAGACGGGGGTATCGGAATCAGCTACGATGAGGGCAAACATTGGAATTTTGTCCAGAACCTCCCTTTGGGACAGTACTACCATATCAGTGTCGATCTGGAAAACCCGTACAACATTTATGGAGGGCTTCAAGATAACGGTTCCTGGCGTGGCCCAAGCCGGGTACTCCAGGGATCCGCCATATACAATTTTCACTGGCAATCAGTGGGCTGGGGGGATGGATTCGGAACTCTGCCCAATCCTCGAAATCCCAAACAGGGCTATTCCATGGCTCAAGGAGGCTGGCTGGTTCGCTTCGATACCGTCACCGGCGAACAGAAGGATATCCGCCCCCCTGCGCCTTCAGGAATAAAGCTGCGATTCAACTGGAATGCCGCCATCGCCATCGATCCTCTGGATGTCGGCACCTTGTATTATGGCAGCCAATTTTTGCACAGAAGCAAGGATGAAGGACGGACATGGCAGATCATAAGTCCCGATCTAACCTCCAACAATCCCGAAAAACAGAAACAAGCAGAAAGCGGTGGATTGACCAAAGATGTCACCTACGCTGAGGACCATTGCACGATTTTGACCATATCCCCCAGTCCTGTTCAAAACGGCGTGATCTGGGTGGGCACGGATGACGGGAAAGTCCAGCTGACTAAAAATGGGGGACAAACTTGGAAAGATCTGTCCGGGGAAATCATCGGGATGAAAGATAAGGGTGTGCCGTCCGGGACATGGTGTCCCCACATCGAGGCCTCCAATCACGACCCATCCACAGCCTATGTGGTGTTCGATGATCACCAGAGATCGAATTGGACTCCCTATGTGTTCATGACCACAGATTTTGGAGAGACGTGGAAAAACCTGGCGACTACGGGAATCGATGGATTCGCCCATGTGATCCGAGAAGATCCAGTTCAAAAAAACCTGCTTTTTCTCGGGACCGAGTTCGGATTGTATGTCAGCTTGGATATGGGCAAGGAATGGATAAAGTGGACAAACGGACTGCCGACGGTGCCTGTGCGTGATATGGTCATCCATCCGTTGGACAATGACCTGGTCATCGGGACGCACGGCCGGGCCGTTTATATTCTGGACGACATCCAGCCACTTCGCGAAATCACAGAGGCCATCGAAGCGAAAAAACTGCATCTTTTTCAAGTGACCGACGCCTACCAATTTCAAACCTCTTTTTTAAGCCTCGGTTATCTCACACCCGGAAATATGGAATTCCAGGGCCAAAACCGTCCTTATGGAGCTTTGATCACTTATTCCATCGGGAAACCACCTGCAGATGTGCCGAAGGATATTAAGCCGCTCGATTCGAAAGATGTCGCTGACAAAGAACAAATCGAGATCGCCATTTTGGACAATCAGGGTGAGGTCATCCGAACAATTGAAGGGTCGAGGAATCCGGGGATCAACCGCGTGAATTGGGATTTGCGGAGAGATCCGTTCAAAACTTTGAGTGATCCCTTCGAGGGAATTTTCCCTCCGTCCGGTCCTCTTGTACTGCCGGGAACCTACACGGTCAGGATGGAATGGGCTGGTGTCATTGTCGAGGAAAAGCTTCAAGTTCTCGCTGATCCCAGGTATCCTGTTTCCCAGGCAAGCCGAATAGCCAAGTTCAATCTGATCCTGGAAAACGGAAAGTTCATCGAGGCCGTCACAGAGGCCTACAATGAGATCCAGGAATCTATCAGCGCTCTGGATGAGGTGTTGAAGAGGACCGATCAATTGGAAGAAAAGAACAAAGAGTATATCCGAATTAAAGCCAAAGAATTTAAAAAAAGGCTGCAAGGATACGCCGACCGACTCTCTCCACCTAAAGACCGCTCCGGCATCTTCGAAGAAACAGAACTATCTGTGCGTTTGGCCGGGCTCGGATCCCGGTTGGAATCATCATTCGATACACCGACAGAGGCCCAGCGTTTGGAGTTTCAAAACCTGAAAGCAGCTGTCTATCAGGAACTGTATAAAATCAACCGTTTCTTCAAGGAAGAATTCCCCAAATTCATCCAGGAAGCTCAAGAGGCTGGTTTCAGCATATTCCCGAAAATCGAACCGATCACGATCAAGCAGTAAAAGGCTATTTCCTTTTTTTCGCGTTTTTAAGTCTTGAGTATATATCTGATCCGATGCATTTTTCTGCGGCTTCACACCAGTCGGCACACCCAAAATCTTTGAGCAATTGAATATCGCTCTTGGATACCGTGGATCCGCATTTTAGACAGATGCGATTTTTGTCATCAAAAAAGAACTCCACTTCAGATCCACAGGAAGGACAGAGCAGATTGCAGACGATCTCTTCCATTTTTTTTTGGCTGAGATCCTGACCGGGGCATTTTTTTAACACCACAATGATTCTCTATTCTGTTCCAATTTTGGCAGGGCGGGCAAAGCTTCTGATCAGTTGAAAAGGCAGGAAAAGTGAAATCCCCACAACCGCCCAAAAAATGATCCGCGCCCGTCTGATAAGCCCGAAAGTCAAACCAAGATGAGGGGCCAAGCCTATCAAGGAAAAAGCTCCAGTTATTCCAGCTTCTGCAACACCCAATCCTTGAGGAATGGCATTGATCAACAAACTGGATGCCGCAATGAAGGCTGCGATAATAGCCATTCTTCCCGGGGTGATGGCAATGCCCAGAAACCTGAGAATGAGAAAAATTTCGATCAGGTTTATCAACCGCCCTAAAAGTTTATAGCCCAAACAAGCAGCGAAAGTGCTTTTGGGCAATTTTTGCTGGCGTAAGACTTCGAAGGATGAGAAGCGCTTAAGGATAAAAGATGTCAAATGGCTGGGAACTTTGGACAATGAAAAGAACGTCAAAAGTATTCCAAAGAGGGCCAATAGAGCACCGACAATTATCATGTAGACCTTGAGGTTCGCTGAAAAAGGGACCAAACAAATGGTTATGAAGAGAAATGAAGAGGAATTGATCAGCCCTGAAACAGCGTGTATCAAACGATCAAGAACGATCGCTTGGCTGGCTTCGCCAACAGGAAGCCATCTGGATAAATGCTTGATTTTAAACGGTTCGCCACCTACGCCCGCCAATGGGACGACCGTATTCATGGCTTCACCCACCAGTTGGTTGTACAACAGATTAATAAATCCAACCCGATGACCGACCAAACTGGAAAGCGCCATGGTATTTGCAAAAAACCACAGAGGCGCTACGGCAAAAACCCATAGGATATTCAATCCTACGGATTGCATGGCTTCCATCACATCACCCAGCGGCATTCTGCTGATAAGAAAACAAAGGATTCCCAATCCCACCAAAAAGAAAATAAAGATTATAGGATTGCCCAATCGTTCACCATTGACCGCCTTTTCCTTTTCAAGAGCTCGGACAGTGGAAATGCATATCAATACTATGCCCAGCAATCCGAGCCAAAATATCACCGGGGCCAAATTAGCCAGGCACAATATGAGGACAAGAAAAGCGATGACGTCTTGTTTGATAAGAACCTTTAGCGGTATGATCAAACGGTCCCAAACGGTGGGATTATTCCGGCTCCAATCTTCGACTGTGGCAGGGACTTTCAAATAAGCTGAATAATCATTGGTCTTCAAACCGAAGCGCGCTTTATAAGTAATGAAAAAAATGAACAAAAGAATAAATAGCACGATGGCCCAAATATATATCTCGCTGCCTGCTTTACGGTAAACCCCCACACCCAAGCAAGAGAAAAAGACAAGGTACCGGAAGTTGTCGGAGATGACATCGTACAAAGCCCCGAATCGGGTGCTACGAAAAGCGATACGGGCAACTTCACCATCACATCCATCCAGGATAGAGGCAAATTGAAAGACGATTCCGCCGAGGACGAGCCAGGGATATTCTGTAGAGGTGACCATCGCTGCGGCCACCAACGTGATAAGGGTGACAACGGTGGTAATGGCATTGGGTCTGATTCCCCACCTTACCAGGTAGCGGCTCATAAATTGGGATATGGGTCGGTTCAAATAGCGACTGACAGGGCCATCATTCGACTTCACCTGCGATTTCATAATTCGCTTTTCCGCTTCGCGAGCCATTTTGAAGGTATCCACATCCTGCCACAACGCACCTTTCAAAGGGACAGACAGAAAGGGCTCATTTTGGATGATCGCATTGACGACATCGGCTACAGTTCGTGCTCCAGCATCGACATGAGCTTGAATTTTTTTTCCAAAATCTTTAGGAAAATAAAACAGTCCCATATCAATCTCGCTATAATCATAGAGTTCCTTTGAGAGGGCGACGATTTTCCCCTCTTCCGATTTTACTTTGGTGGCATCGTCGATGTCGAAAACGCTGTCCGGATCCGGATCGGTAGCAAGCTGGGGCTTGCCGGGATGTTCTTCGATTTTTTCCAAAAATCTTTTGATGGTATCGACCACACTCACATGGTCCGCCATAGCAACCAAAAAGGGTTCCTCAAGTTGGCGTGCACCGGCAGCCAGGGAGACGCCATTCCCTTTTTCGAAATCCTCGCATTTTATGAACTGGATATCGATTTTAGCAAGGCTTTTGAGTCCTTTTATCGTCGTGATCAGCGATTCTTGCAGATAACCTACCACAACACGAAAATGTTCGATGCCAGATTCCCGGAGCGTGAGGATCGATCGCTCCAAAAGATGAAGCCCCCCCACCTTCAGCAATGGCTTGCTTACCTCTCTCCCCTTCTCTTCACGGAGTCGACGTGCTTCCCCAGCTGCAAGAATAACCGCTGTTTTTAATGGAGGAATGATAGGCATGTGGCCATTATATGGCTCAATAACTAGTGCCGTCAACGAAAACAATATTTCAGACAAAAGGAAGTCCATTTTTTTCCCGGAAACCTGAGATTGACTTATAACATCATTTATTGTATTCAAAGATTTTCACAATCTTATTAACCGTTCGATTGTGTCTTTTTCGTAAGGCAACTTAAGAGAACCTATTATGGATCGATTTTATGACATGGCTAAATAAGAAAGGGCGAAACTTCGGCTTTTGTGTCGCCTTTTCTCTCCTGTTCTCTCTAACGAACCTCTTTGGTTATTTTGGGTCTAAGCAGACCACGGACGGCCTCGTTCCTCTCAAAAGCCAATTCCATCTATCAAAAATTGTAGGACATTCTCTGTTTTCATGTCCATCCCTTCCCTATACTCTTTCAGATGATAGCACCAAGTCCTCATCGGAAAACAAGCCAAACAAACATTTGGGTCGAGCCGTGCTTGAGTGTGCGGCAGTGTTTGCCTACTCTCAAACCAAGTACTGGGTGACTTACGAAGAGTGGCTGGAAGATTGGCAGTATGATCTAACCTGGAAGGATCAGGCAAAGAGATTTTTCAGTCTCGATGCCTGGCGATTCGATTCCAACTGTTTCGGTCTCAATTGGAGTCACGCGCTTGCCGGAGCTCTTTACTACAACATCGCTCGAACGAATAATTTGAACCGGATGGAATCGCTTTTGTTCACTATTGGAGGTTCGTTTTATTGGGAATACATCGTCGAGTGGCGGAATGTTCTTTCGATCGGTGACAATATATTCACGATCGTTGGAGGAGCATCCATCGGAGAGGCGTGGTTCCAATTGGGAAAGTATTTCAGCACAAAAACCGAATTGGGTAATCGTATTCTTAGCTTCATAAATCCCATCCTTAAACTAAACCGTTGGTTCGATAGGAAGGAGAGCGAGAATTGGCCAAAAGATCCTGATCCCGGGTGGAACAAATTCGACTTTTTTTTAGGAAGTCGATTTTCCCGAAGTTCAGCTGAAGATGATTATCTCGGATATTTCTATGGGGGAATTCACACACAAATCAATCATATTCCAGATTTCGGAAAACCAGGACAGGTCAGTCGGAGGGAAAGCGAAACGCTTTTTACGGAAATGTACTTCGACTTCACAACAGGAAAATTGGGAACCGAGGAGACCAGTGTTTTTACCCGAACGGTCTTTTTCGGCCATTTTAAGCAAAACATCGACGAACAAAAGAGGGGAAGTGCCCAATATTTTGGTTTGGGATCTGCATTCACCTACTTTAAAAAGCGCAGTACCGCCTTTTATGATGGGTGCGAAGTGAAGGTCAAAAGAGGATACGATCTGCACCTCGAGGAGCCCAGAGAATTCACGGATAAATTCTCGGTCATCCATCTTGTTGGGCCTGTGTTTGATCTTACTTCTTATTCATCGAAGATTAAATCGCGAATTGTGCTCGATGCTTATCTAGATTTTGCTCTCGTCAATGCATTCGCTCTGAATGAATATTCAGTCGGTCGTGATATCTCGGGAATAAAAACAAATCTATTCTACTACGGATACTATTACGGAATGGGAACAACTCTCAGTTCGGATTTGAGCATCCGTTATGACAATCTCCAGTTTAGAGGACTGTTGAAATATCAAGCATGGGGCTCCATAGATGGGAGGGATCGGTTCCAGGTCGAGTTGACAGACGATTTCCATGTCAAAGATTCACGATTGCAGTACAAGCTTGAAATGGGATTCTGGATCCCTAGAACCCAGATGGAACTGCTTAGCTCTTTCGAAGGGATTCAGAGGATGGGGACTATCAAGGATATCCATCACAAGGAAACCGAGACGCGATTTTTTCTCGGGCTTAATTTCAATTTTTAAAATCTGAATGCCAAGCATAACCTGAATTTTTCGGCTTCCATTGAACTAGATCCTCCATTTGAGCTATGATACTGTCTATAGTCATATGAATATGCCACTTTACATCACGCTATTCCGAATTCTCTGCATACCCATCTTAGTCATCCTTCTCTTGTCCCGATTCAACGGACAAGAGTTTATCGCATTGGCGGTGTTCGTCATCGCTGCGCTCTCTGATATCGCCGATGGGGTTTGGGCTCGACGAGCGCAAAAAACATCGACCCTAGGAGCGCTCCTCGATCCCATCGCAGATAAATTATTGATCTCTTCTGCCTTCATTTGTCTCGTTGGGTTAGGAAAGGTGGCTTCGTGGATGGTTATCATCATCGTGGGCAGGGAAATCGCCATCACAGGATTCAGGGCCATTGCTTCATCACGGGGAATCCATATCTCCTCCTCTGCATTTGGTAAAATCAAAATGTGGTGTGAATCCATAACACTCGGCCTGTTGATCCTCGGGAAGGACAATTTAGGAAGTTTTTATTTTCTTGCGCAGATCGGGCTTTGGACAGTCTTGGCCATCGTGCTTTTTTCTGCAACGGAATATTTTATAAGATACGGACGGCTTGTTCTCTCCAGCTCCCCTTCCGATGAAAATTAAAATGTATCTCGCTCTATTCGGAAAATGACCTATACCATAAAGATTCTCCACATCGATAAAACGATCCGGGCACAAAAGGGAGAGTTGTTGGCGGATAAAATCCTCGAGAGCGGGATCGACCTCAGCCTTTATTGCCAGAAAAAAGCCGTTTGTGGAAAGTGTTTTGTCGAGATCCTCGAGGGATATAAGCCGCCTTTGGATGAGATCGAGAATCTGTTGATCCAGAAGAATAACCTGAATCAAAATCACAGACTGGCATGCCGGTACAAAATCGCCGGAGATATGGTTATCGATATCCCTCCGGAATCCCTTCTCCAGAAAACGTTCATCCTTAAAACAGGGATAAAGCTACCGCTTGTTATCGATCCTTTCGTTAAAAAATACTTTGGAGAAATAAATAATCCAGGATTGGATCATCCCCATTCTCTGCAGAGCGAATGGGGAAAACGTTTCCGGATAAAAAGCTTGAATATACCGGTGAATGTGCTGCAAAGGATCCCTGGAATACTGAAAGACAGCCGGAACAAGGTCACAACCGTGTTGTATGATGACAGGGAAATCCTTTCCGTCGAAGCTGGAGATACGACGGGACAGAACTTCGGCTTGGCTGTTGACTTAGGGACGACAACGCTGGTTATCGAGCTCGTCGACTTGAACACTGGGGAGACTATCGACACGGCGACCGAAAACAACAGCCAGATAAAATACGGAATGGATATCGTCTCCCGTATTTCTTTTTCCTACCAAAATCCGGAAAGTCTGCAAAAACTGCAGACGGCCATCTTGAAAACCTTGGCCCTGATGATAAAAACCCTCCTCGAAAGAAACCGGGTTCCGCAGGATCGTGTCTATGAAATCGTTTTTGCTGGAAATACCGCCATGAACCATTTGCTCCTCTGCATTCCTGTAGACACCCTGGCAGTCTCTCCCTTTCATGCCGTGTATCACAGAATGCCAGAATTCAAAGCAGATGAGCTCGGGCTCCGTTTGAATCCGAACGCCAAGGTCTATATCGTTCCCAACATAAAGAGCTTTGTCGGAGGGGATATCGCAGCAGGTCTGCAGGCGACGGATTTGGCAAACAGAAAGGGTAATCATTTGTTCGTTGACCTGGGAACGAACGGGGAGATCATCCTGAAAACAGAAAAAAAGTTCGTGGCCACTTCCACTGCAGCCGGGCCGGCTTTCGAGGGAATGAACATCCATTCAGGCATGATCGCTCAGCCTGGCGCCATATACAAAGCGGAAAAAAAGAACCGGCTCATTTTGCACACGATCGGAAAGAAAAAACCGCAAGGAATATGCGGGACAGGGCTCATCGATCTTATCGCTCTCTTCTTGGATGACGGGAAAATCTCGTCATCGGGTAAAATCTACGGAAACATGGGAAAAATCAGGATCACAGAGAAAATTTTCCTTTCTCAGCAGGATGTTCGTGAGGTCCAGTTGGCCGTGGCTGCTGTCAAAACGGGTATCAGAATGATCTGTGAAAAACACCGGATCAAAAATGAAGATCTGGATAGGGTTCTCATTGCCGGAGCCTTCGGGAATTATCTGAATACACAAAACGCCATGAGGATCGGACTTCTTCCCGATATCGATCCGGAAAAAATCATTTATGTCGGCAACTCTTCATTGGCAGGAGCCAGAGCTCTTTTGCTGTCCAAGCCAGCTCGAAAAAAAACGGAATCCTTGATCGAAAAGGTCCGTTACATATCCCTGGCATCGGATCCGCGTTTTCAAGAGTACTTTGTCGAATCGCTTAGTTTTGGAGACGGGAATAGCTCACGATGAAACTGGCTATATCTGGAAAAGGGGGAACAGGAAAAACCACGCTGGCCGGCATATTGGCCCATTTGTTTCGGAGGGATGGGTACAAAGTCCTGGCAGTGGATGCCGACCCCGATGCCAATCTTGCCTCGTCCATCGGGATTCCACCGGAATTGCAAACCAAAATCAAACCGATCTCTTCCCAGCGGCAATTGATCAAGGAGCGGACAGGTGCGAATCCTAACGAATTCGGCCAACTGTTCAAGCTCAATCCAACCGTTTCCGATATCCCTGATGATTTTTCCATCAACTTCAAGGGCATCAAACTTCTTGTCATGGGCGCCGTGCAAAAAGGAGGAGAAGGTTGTGCCTGCCCGGAAAACGTCCTCTTGAAAAATTTGTTATCCGAGATTATCCTTCATCGCAAGGAAGTCGTGATCGTGGACATGGAAGCCGGGATCGAGCACCTGGGGAGGGCCACTGCTGAATCCATTGATTTGATGGTGATCTGCATCGAGCCTGGTTCCCGGAGCATCGAAACCGCTAACGCTATAATCAAGCTCGGCAAAGAGATCGGCCTAAAGAATTTCGGGATCGTCGGGAACAAAATCCAAAATCAAAATCAGGAGAAGTGGATCAGAGATCAGTTCGACCCGGAAATTCTTCTCGGATCTATCCCCTATTCAGAAGCGATCCAAGAAGCCGATATACAAAAGAACTCGCTCTTCGATATGATGGACGAGAGTCTGTCCCGTGCATTTCAACAAATCTACCAAAATTTACTGTCAATTAAGGTTGCCTCGTAGCGAAAGCCTTTTTCATCAAGAAACATTTCTAAATACAATATAATCCTTCTAGCTATAGATAGAAGTCAGAGAAGCTGATGGAAGCATCCTTATTTCCGTGATAAATTGGGCTTTTGGGAATGGTTGAAGCGACCATTGAGGAATTAGCCTTTCCTTGCCACTCTTCGAGGGAATCTGACAAGGTCAGACGGCGAGGATGTATTGAGCACGACTTGGCTAAAGAATAAGAGATCCGGACTGTCAGGGGAACAAGGGCTGCAGTGGTAGAGATCGGGAGTTAACGCGCGGAGTTCCGCAGCCGCCGAGAAGAGCGGTGAGAGAATGGCGTGAAAAATCCTCACGGGAGCAAAACCATTTCTAAAAGTCTATGTGAACCTTTCAGGTATCATGGAAATAAGGATGCTGATTAGGATGTTGATGAATTAGCTTCGTTGACTTTATTTATGGTACTATATATTTCCCAAATTTTGGTAATGCAGAAAAGAGAGGAGGTGATATATGGTTTTTAACCCCCAAGGACTCGCTACTGCCATCGGAAGCATGCCCCATAGCAGTCCCTCGGAAGCATGCGACATCATCCTGAATGCCATACCCAAAATTCCTATCTGGCCGCAGTTGCCCAACATGAATTTCCGAGAGGAGATGGAGATCCAGTACAGTGAAGGATTTCCTTGTGTGGTTTTGGACGAGGAAAAGAAGCGGATGTATTTCGAGACCGAAAAAGATGTCACTTCTGATTTTGAGATCTTTTACGAAAATTATATGGCGGAAAACCTGGATCATTTTCAGATATCCGGCCAATTCAGCCGTGGCATACAGGAAATGGTGAAAAAGCTTAGTGAAAAAGTGCCTCCTGAACTTCGATACTTCAAGAATCATGTGACCGGTCCGATCACCGTGGGTCTGGGCCGTGTGGATGAAAATAAGAGGGCCATCTACTACAACGATTTGTTCCGGGATATCCTCGTGAAAGGAACGGAAATGAAAGCGCGCTGGTTGCTGAATAAATTCCGATTCTTGGGATGTGAGCAGATCTGTTTTATTGACGAACCCATCCTTTCTGGCTTCGGGTCTTCCACCTATGTGAGTGTACAGCGTTCGGATGTGGTGCAGCATTTGAATGCCGTGATCGAATCCATCCAAAAAGAAAATGCCATTGCGGGTATTCACTGCTGCGGAAACACCGATTGGACCATTCTGATCGATGCCGGCGTGGACGTGATCAGTTTCGATGCCTATGACTATGCCGACACCATAGCCTATTATCCCGCTCAAGTTAAAACGTTCCTGGAAAACGGGGGTGTCCTGGCTTGGGGGATCGTGCCCACCTCCGAAAGGATCAACGAGGAGAATGCCGAATCGCTGGCAAAAAAATTGGATTCTTTCATAAACAACCTGGTAGGAAAAGGAATAAACAAAACCCTTATCTGGGAAAAGTGTTTACTGACACCCAGTTGCGGGACAGGATCGCTCCCCGTCGATTTGTCGGAAAAAATATTCGAACGGCTTTCCGGAGTGAGCCGGATCATTAGAGACAGGATTTGAACCAGGATCGCAAAAAATGGAAAAAAAGCCAAAAAAAAGCATCGATATAACCGTCAATAAAATGCTCGAGCGAACAGCTGAGCAAGGGATCGAAACCGTCTGGGACCGATCAGACCAACAAAAGGCCCGCTGCGGATTCGGAGAACAGGGCCTGTGCTGTCGCCTTTGTTTCATGGGCCCTTGCCGCATAAACCCCAAAGGAAAATCTCCACAGCAGGGAGTATGCGGAGCGAGTGCCGAAGTGATCGTGGCGAGAAACTTTGCCCGAATGGTCGCGGCCGGAGCCGCCGCTCATTCAGATCACGGACGCAGTGTGGCCAAAACCCTGATGACCGCGGCCCTTTCCCCTGAATCGGGATACACGATCAAAGATGTCCATAAACTAAAAAAGGTAGCCCAAGTTTTCGGGATCTCTGCCCAAGGCCGGGATAAACGGGACATCGCCAAAGATGTGGCAGAAAAGGCTATGGCCATCTTCGGGCAGCAGGAGGGCGAAATCGATCTCATCAAGCTTGCACCCCAAAAGCGCCAAAAACTCTGGCATCAATTGAATATCACGCCCCGAGGGATCGATCGCGAAATCGTGGAAATGATGCACAGAACCAACATGGGGGTGGATCACGATCACCGCAATATCATGCTTCATGCTTCGAGGACCGCTCTAGCTGACGGCTGGGGAGGTTCGATGATCGCCACAGAACTCCAGGATATCCTTTTCGGCACACCTTCGCCCATCCGGGGTCAAGTGAATCTCGGTGTTCTATCCGAAAAGGATGTGAACATCGTGGTCCACGGACATGAGCCCGTTCTATCGGAAATGCTGGTCCAGGCGGCAAAAGATGAGAAGCTCCAAACCCTGGCAAAATCCAAGGGCGCTTCAGGCATCAACTTGGCTGGGATCTGCTGCACGGCCAACGAGATACTGATCCGTCACGGATTGCCGATCGCCGGGAACATTCTGCAGCAAGAGCTGTCCCTGAGCACGGGAGCGGTGGACGCCATGATAGTCGACGTCCAGTGCATCATGCCTTCACTGCCGAAGATCAGCAAACACTACCACACCTTGCTCATCACAACCTCGCCGAAGGGAAAGATGGACGGAGTGAAATTTTTTCCATTTGCTGAAAAGAATGCCCTGCAAACGGCTCAGGACATCGTGAAACAGGCTATCATGAATTTTCCCAACCGGGGGGACGTGGATATCCCGAAAGAAAAAATGGACCTTATCGCCGGGTTCAGCCATGAAGCTATCAATTATATGTTGGGAGGAACATTCCGAACCTCCTACACACCGCTCAACGACAACATTATCAACGGACGTATCAGAGGAGTGGCGGGTGTCGTGGGCTGCTGCAATCCCAAAGTGATCCATGACTTGGGCCATGTCCACCTTGTCCAAGAATTAATCGCCAACGATATCCTAGTCGTGCAGACTGGGTGTTCGGCCATCGCTTGTGCCAAAGCCGGATTCCTTACCCCCGAATCTGCGGAAAAATATGCCGGCAAAGGCCTGGCTGAAGTATGCCGGGCTGTGGGCATGCCCCCGGTTCTCCATTCCGGTTCCTGTGTGGACAACTCCAGGATCCTGATCGCTCTGTCGGAGATGGTGAAAGTCGGAGGATTGGGAGAGGATATCAGCGAACTTCCGGTTGCCGGAGCAGCACCCGAATGGATGAGCGAAAAGGCCATCGCCATAGGTCAATACTTCGTGGCCTCCGGTGTGTTCACCATATTCGGGATCGGTCTGCCGGTCCTAGGAAGCGAGGTGTTCAGCCAGCACATTTTTGAGGAATTGGGAAAAACTCTGGGCGGAAAATGGGCGGTCGAAACGGATCCCGCCCGGATGGCTTCCATGATGATCGACCATATCAACACAAAGAGGAAAAACTTGGGAATCGACAAGGACAAAAAAAGGGTACTGTACGATATGGAAATGAGACGGGATCTGGAGGTTTGATCGATGTCCAAGCTGATCGCCACAAAAGCCATACGCGGAGCCCACACCCTGGTGAAACGAGCAGAGGAAGAGCTCCGTCTTGCGATCCAACAAAAAGGGCCTGCAGCAAAGGTGGAGTTCCCCAACACCGGATACTATCTCCCTGTCTCCCACGGGATTTTGGGCATGGACATCCAATCCCTCGAAGGACTCCAGGAATTGCTGGAGGAAGCCAAAAAACTTCTCCCCCCTCTACCGACCGACAAACTGTGGATTCCTTATTTGGGAAATACCCTGGATGCGGGCATGGCAGCCCTGTTCGCCGATGAGATAATCGAATCCATCAAGTACACCCAAGATCCCCTTCCCTATTTGATCGCAGCCAATCCCGATGAGGAACACTTGTGGATAGGTGCCGCCGACGATATCATCATGCGGGAACGGGGCATAGAGTTCGTGGACGGAACAGCCCCTGGTTTTGCCGCCTGCGTGGGCTACTGCCCCACCAATGAGATGGCGGTAAAGATCGCCCGGGAATTACAGGAAAAAAATCTGTATGTTTTCATGTCGGCTGCCACGGATGGAAAGTCCATGGCCCAACAACTTCGTGAAGAAGGGATCCAGCTGGGATGGGACACACGTCTCGTTCCTTTCGGTGACGATGTGACCGCCACGGTTCATTCCCTCGGTTTTGCCACTAGGGCCGCCCTTTCATTCGGCGGAGCCCAGCCGGGAGATTACCAGCGTGTCTTGCGGTACAACAAGAACAGGATTTTCGCTTTTGTGCTTGCTCTCGGTCCGGTCGACGATGAAAAACACGCCCAAGCAGCCGGGGCCATCAACTTCGGGTTCCCCACCATAGCTGATACAGACATCGACCAGATATTGCCCTCTGGAATCTGCACGTATGAACACATCGTCTCTCCTGTTCCGCTGGAAAAAATCGTATCCAAGGCCATTGAGGTCAGGGGATTGAAGATCACCATCACCAAGGTCCCAATCCCGGTTGCCTACGGTCCAGCTTTCCAAGGAGAAAGGATCCGCAAAGAAGACATGCATGTCGAATTAGCCGGACAGCTCCAACCGGGATTTGAATTTTTGACGACCAAAAACATGAACGAAGTGGAGGACGGCAAAATAGATCTTATCGGGCCTGAAATAAATGACCTCGAAGAAGGAGCCCAGATACCTCTCGGGATCTGGGTGGATGTCGCGGGTCGCGAGATGCAGTCTGACTTCGAGCCCATCCTAGAGCGCCAGATCCATGACTTCATCAATTGTGCCAATGGCGTTTTTCACATGGGCCAGCGGGACATCAACTGGGTGAGGATCAGCAAAGAAGCCAAATCGAAGGATTTCTCCTTCCGCCATTTCGGGACAATCCTTCATGCCAAGATCCATGGGGAATTCGGAAAAATCGCCGATAAAGTGCAGGTGAAAATTTACACTCAAGAGAAAGAAGTCATCGAACTCAGGGATATCGCAAGGAACGTTTACAAGCTGAGGGATGATCGGTTGGCGGATATGACAGACGAAGCGGTAGACACGTTTTATTCCTGCACGCTGTGCCAATCCTTCGCTCCCAACCATGTGTGCATCATCACCCCCGAACGCTCAGGGCTTTGCGGGGCCTATAACTGGCTGGACGGGAAAGCAGCTTTCCGGATAAATCCGACCGGACCCAACCAACCCGTCAAAAAAGGCAAAGTTCTGGATGCGGAAAAAGGGCAATGGCAGGATATCAACGATTTCGTATTTCAAAATTCCCATAAAACTTTGGAAATCTTCAACGCCTACAGCATCATCGAATATCCCATGACATCCTGTGGATGTTTCGAGTGCATCTCCGGTTTGCTTCCCTCTACAAACGGGATCATGAGCGTGTATCGGGATTACACCGGGATGACACCCAGCGGGATGAAATTTTCGACACTGGCCGGGACGGTCGGCGGGGGTGTGCAAACGCCGGGATTCATCGGCCATAGCAAACATTACATCGGGAGTCAAAAGTTCATCAGCGCCGAAGGAGGGGCCAAACGCATCGTGTGGATGAACAAAGCCTTGAAGGAAGAAATGGCCCCTGTATTGGAAGAAATCGGAAAAAAAGAGGGCGTAGAAGATTTTATACATAAAATTGCCGATGAGACCGTCGCCATTACGGAAGAAGAGGTCCTGGAATTCATCAGCAAAAAAAATCATCCGGCACTGGCCATGCCCCCCATATTTTAGGAATAGTCATGAAAACCATCGCGATATCTGGGAAAGGCGGCACCGGAAAATCCACCCTCGCTGCTCTAATCATCCGCTGGCTCAAACAGAAGGAAATGGGCCCGATCTTGGCTGTGGATGCCGATTCGAATGTGAATTTGAACGATCTATTGGGAATCCAGATTGAAGAGACTGTCGGAGCCATCAGGGAAGAGCTGAAAAGGTCCGCTCACAAGCTTCCTGGAGGGATGACCAAACAGGAGTTTCTCGAATACAAAATCCATGCCAGTCTGAGAGAAACCCGGGACTTCGACCTGATCGCCATGGGCCGGCCCGAGGGTCCCGGTTGCTATTGTTATGCCAATAATCTTTTGCGGGAAATACTGAAATCCCTTAGCGACAACTACAAGATCGTCGTGATCGACAATGAAGCGGGGATGGAACACCTCAGCCGGCGGACATTACAGAAGATCGATTTCCTTCTGCTCGTTTCCGATCCATCGGTTCGTGGTGTCCGGGCCGCAGGAAAAATCAGCAAGCTTCTGTCTGAATTGGACACGCGTGTCGGAAAAAAACTCCTGGTTTTGAACAGGGTCAAAGGATCCATCCCGGAAATCTTGGATAAAATCATCGACGAACAAGGCCTTCCCCTCTTTTCATCCATCCCAGAAGATGATACATTGCTCCGGATGGACCAGATTGGAAAGCCGATCTGGAAGATCGCAGAAGATTCTCCTGCTTATCAAGCCGTCCATCGCATGATGAGCAAACTCATGGAAAGGATAGATAATGGTGTTTGAGGTTCAGAAGGAAAAAAATACCGGAGAAGTAATCCAAGTAACGCTGGGAGCCACAGCGGAAAATGGCGGCACCCGCTCCCACACCATCACCATCGGCGGCAGCAATGCCTGGCCCTTTCACTTTTTTGAGGGAAAGCATCCCCACAGGCCCAGAGTGGCCATGGAAGTGTTCGATCGCATACCGGCCAAATACCCTGATGTTTTGCGAGAATATTATACAGGTGTCATCGAAAACCCGGCAGACATGGCCAAAAAATGTGTGGAGGAATACGGGGCAGACCTCATCAGCATCCGGCTGGAAGGAACCCATCCTGAGAAGGGGAATAAAACGGCAGATGAAGCGGTGGAAACCGTACAAAGCGTGCTCGAAAACATCAGTGTTCCGATAATCGTATCTGGACACAGCCATTTCGAAAAAAACAACGAGGTGATGAAAAAGGTTTGTGAAGCCACAGCAGGAGAGAACTGCCTGATCAACTATGTGGAAACCGACAACCACAAAACCATCGCTGCCGCTTGTATCGCTTACAACCATACACTGGTGGCGCAGTCTCCCATCGATATCAACCTGGCAAAACAATTGAACATCCTGCTGACCGACATGAATTTTCCCTTGGAAAAAATCGTGATGGACCCTCTCACAGGGACCTTAGGCTACGGGCTGGAATACACCTACTCCATCATGGAGAGGATCCGCATCGATGGTTTGGCTGGAGATCGGATGTTGGCCTCCCCCATGCTCGGTAATCCGGGACGCGAAACATTCCAGGTCAAGGAATCCCGGGTATCGGAAAAAGAATATCCCACTTGGGGAAAAGCCGAGGAAAGGGGGATTTATTGGGAAACCGCCACCGCCATGAGCCTTCTGATGACAGGGGCAGACTTACTCATCATGTATCACCCTGAAGCTGTGCAAACCATCAAAAATAAAATCGCGGAGATGCATGATTCCCGGAGGGAAGAGTAGCGATGGCATTATCGGGATTGGATATCTTCAAGCTGTTGCCCAAAACCAACTGCGGAGACTGTGGTGTTCCCACTTGCATGGCATTCGCGATGAAACTTGCCCAAAAAAAGGCAGAACTGGGTGATTGCCCCCATGCTTCTGAGGAAGCGAAGGCCACTCTTGGCGCAGCCAGTGAGCCGCCGATAAGGCTCGTGAAAATCGGCGGGTCCCACGCGTTGGAGATCGGTGAGGAAACCGTGTTGTTCCGCCATGAAAAGACATTTTTTCACCCGACAGGAATAGCGATAGAATTGAAAACATCGGATGGTTTCGATCACAATCTAAAAAAGATCAAAGAAATCGAGGGCTTGAACATCGAGCGCGTGGGAGAACAATTAAAAACAGATCTTTTTTTCATCACGCAAGACACAGAACAAGAGGAGGATTTTATTCAAACGGTCGAGGCCGCGATACAGAACTCGAATAAGGGCCTCATCTTGAACTGCAAGGACAATAGAACGGCAAAAAAAGGGCTGGCTCTGCTCAAAGATACCAGGCCAGCTCTGTGTCTCCGGTCCAAACTCACGGAGGAGGATGCGGAGCTCGCTAGGGATTTCGACGCTTCCCTTATCCTGAGAGCACAGTCGTTCGAAGAACTGGAGATCCAGTCCACAGCAGCCAAACAGGCCGGAGTCCCTAGCCTGATTTTAAACCTGCAATCTGGCAACATCGGAGACCAATTGCAGAACAATTCCATCCTGCGGCGCAGCGCCCTAAGGCAGAATTTCAAGCCGTTCGGGTATCCTTTGTTTGCCTATATCGATGGCCAAAACAAAACCGAGATCCTTGCCAATGCCTGCATGCATCTGTGTAAATATGGCTCTATTATCGTACTGCCAGCATATGACACGGCCATGCTCTACACCCTGTTCACCCTGCGCCAGAATATCTACACAGACCCTCAGAAGCCGATCCAGGTGGATCCAAAAGTTTATCCCATCGGTGATCCGACTCCAGAATCGCCGGTTTTCATCACCACCAATTTTTCCTTGACTTATTTTATGGTTTCAGGGGAAATCGAAAATTCCGGGATATCGGCACATCTCGTGATCGCGGACACGGAAGGCCAATCTGTTCTAACGGCATGGGCAGCGGGAAAGTTCGATGGAGAAAAGATCGCGAAATTCATCAAAGATATCAAACTGGAAGACCAGGTCAAGACTCGAAAGATCGTGATCCCGGGCTTTGTCTCCCAGATCAGCGGAGACCTGGAAGAAAATCTTCCCGGATGGGAGGTTATCGTCGGATGTCAAGAGGCCAGCGATATTCCTTCCTTCATAAAGAATATCGATTTAACTTAGTCAACCGATAAAATGGGAAAAGGCGCCAGCAAAAAGGATTTTCGAGTGACTTTTTTGCCTTTCGACATCTCGATCAAAGTTCCAGGAGGGACCAAGATAGCGGAGGTCGCAAAAAAGGCTGATCTTCCCCTACCCTTTCCCTGTGGGGGTGAGGGCACTTGTGGGGAATGTGCCGTTCGCATCATAAAAGGAACTCATAAAGCGAAGCCAACGGCCACTCTTTCTATGGAACGTTTAAGCAATGGCTATGTATTGGCATGCCAAACAGAAATTACCGACGATCTGACGATCGTTCTGCCCTATTTCCAGGAACTAGAGATAAAAAGTTTTCTAGACATGGAATTCTTTGAAAGCAACAGGGGTTCCATATCAGGAATGTGTGAACACGGACCTGCGCTGGTTTTGACGGAACTCCATGTTCCGCTCCCCACACTGGAGGATAACTACAGCGACCTCCGTCGGCTGGAATGGGCCTACCGGAAAAAGACAGGAGTAAAGAACATCTCCTGTCCTCTGTCCATTCTTTCAAAACTCGCTCAAGTGTTGAGATCTCAAGGAGGAAGAGCCCAAGTGGTGACCCTTCATGATCTCGATGACGCGGCGATCTTGGATGTGTTGCCCTCATCAAAAGATAAAAAAATCTACGGTCTGGCCTGTGATATCGGCACCTCGACCGTGGCTCTTCATTTGGTCGACCTCGGCACCGGGGAGATAGCCTGCACGGCATCCAGTCTTAACCAGCAGATCAAATGCGGAGATGATATCATTTCGCGGATCAACTACTCTCAAAAACTTGGACACCTACAGGAACTCCAGAAACTTGTTGTCCACACCATCAACAACCTCATCGACAGGGCTATCCAAAAAACGGGGATTTCGCATAAAGATATTTACTGGGGTTCTTTTTCTGGGAACACAACGATGAGCCATCTTCTGTTGCAACTGGATCCCCATTACATCCGGGAAGAGCCCTATGTTCCCACATTCAATGATCTCCCGCTTTTCCCGGCAAAAGAGATAGGGTTATCGATGAATCCAGAAGCCAGAATCTACGTCGCGCCTTCTGTCGGAAGTTATGTGGGAGGTGACATCGCAGCTGGAATACTCTGCACCCCTATCCTGCGCAATTCAGAGGAAATTTCCCTGTTTATCGACGCAGGAACCAACGGCGAGCTCGTCATCGGAAATAAGGAATGGTTGATGACATGTGCGTGCTCGGCGGGCCCTGCCTTCGAAGGCGGTGGCATCAAATGCGGAATGCCGGCATCAGAAGGAGCCATCGAAACCATCCAACTGGATAAAAGAGGCCATGCCAGATACCGCGTCATCGGAGAATCCCAGCCCAAGGGCCTCTGCGGTTCGGGATTGGTCGACCTTCTTGCCGAACTATTCATCCATGGGTTTATCGACCGGCACGGAAAATTTAAATCCGGAAAAAACCCTGATAGGATTGTGGAGAGCGAGAACGGGACAGCCTTTCTGGTGGAGCAAGCCTCAAAAACATATTGGGGAAGGGATATCTGCATCACGGAAAGGGACATCGCCAACCTGATCCGCACCAAAGGGGCTGTTTATTCTGCCTTTTCTCTTCTGCTCAAAAACATCGGGCTCGGGCATGAGAAAATCGATTCCATCTACATTGCGGGGGGATTCGGCCAGCACCTCGATGTCGAAAACGCCATCCGCATCGGGCTTTTGCCCGACCTGAACAGGGATCGGTTTCACTACATCGGCAACAGTTCCCTTTTGGGAGCTTACCTGGCCCTTGTGTGCGATAGAAACAGGGAATTGATCCAGAATACCGTAAAAAAAATGACCTACATCGAATTGAATACAGAACCGAGCTACATGAATGAATTCACCGGATCATTGTTCCTCCCTCATACGAATATGGACCTCTTCCCCTCTGTGAATAAATTTTTAAGCGAGTCACGAAAAGATCTCTCAAACAATGATTAAAAAAAAATTAGGCACGCTGAAGAGGAAGGCATCCGGAGGCGAGCGGGCATGAAAGCAAGCTTTACTGGCAGGTACGGAGAGCGAGCCGAGGAATAAGGGGATTTTCCTCGCTGGGGAAAATCACCGGCCTGACGTTTCAGCTTGCCTAATTTTTTTTAACAGCATCACGGATTTGTAAATGCTTAGCCTAATCAATATAAAAGGAGTTTGTTATGAAAGAAACGATTCTCGATGCGATAAAAAAAAGGATTGTCCTTTTAGACGGAGGCATGGGAACAGAACTGATCGCCCATGGATTCCCTCAGGGTGCTTGTCCGGAATCGTGGAATGTGGAAAAACCCGACATCGTGAAAAAGATCCACACAAGTTACTTTGATGCAGGATCGGATGCCGTGCTGACCAACAGTTTCGGAGGAAGCCAAATCAAGCTGGAAGCTTACCATCTGGGAGACCGTTGCTACGAACTGAACCTGGCAGCTGCCCGGAACGCAATCGATGTCAGACCTGAAGGAAAATTCGTCGGGGGAAGCATGGGCCCGATAGGAAAGTTTCTCAAACCTGTGGGAGAGTACGAGGAAGACCAATTCGAATCCGCCTACGCGGAACAAGCCAAGGGATTGGTAGAGGGAGGGGTGGATTTTTTGCTGATAGAGACACAATACGATCTGATGGAAGCACTCTGTGCTCTGCGCGGCACAAGGCGTGTCACGGACTTGCCCGTTTTTGTTACCATGACTTTCAAAACTGGCCCAAGAGGATTTTTCACGGAATGGGGAAACAGTGTGACCCAATGCCTGGAAGCATTAGAAAAGGAAGAGGTCCGTGTAATCGGTACAAACTGTTCGCTCGATAGCGAAGAGATGGTCGATCTGATAAAAGTCATACGCATAAACACCTCACGCCCGATCATCGCCCAAGCCAATGCGGGAAAGCCGTCCTTATCTGCCGAGGGAGAAGTTTCCTATGAACAGAGCATCGAAGACTATGTCCGTTTTATTCCCCAGATGATCGAAAACGGAGCCAACTTGATCGGGGGATGTTGCGGAACGAACCCGGAGTATATCCGACGCATGGCTGAAACGTTAAAATAGCTTTTTAGGTCCGGCCTTTGCGGTGCTTCTCTTCATACATAATTTTATCGGCCCTGACCAAAAGCTCATCGATCGTGCAGGGATGTTCAGGGTCATAGTGTGAAACACCCATACTGACTGACAAGTGGAAGGGATTGTCCTTGCTTTCGTTGGACATCTGGATATTCTTTCTCAACCGGGACATCGCCGATTCCTTCCCTTCCTGGGTGGAATCGATCGGGAACACGGCAAATTCATCCCCGCCCATCCGGCCTTTGATATCCGACCGGCGGAAGGTATCATTCAATATGTTGGCGATCCCCACCAGTGCCTGATCTCCTTTATGGTGACCGAGAGTATCGTTGATCTGCTTGAGATTGTCCAGATCCATAAAAAGCAAGTACATCTTTGTCCTGTTCCGGTCTGCCATTTTAAAATGCTCCACAGCGATGGTAAAAAATCCTCTCCGATTATAGAGTCCGGTCAAATCGTCCCGAAGGGAAAGGGTTTCCAACTTTCTCAATGCTTCTTTCAACTCTTCTTCGGCATTTTTCTGCTTGCTGATATCTACCAAGATGCCATCGTAGTATAATATTTTTTCTCCCGATCCGATCACAGCAAGTGAATAATCCCTTCCCCAGATGATCTGTCCATCCTTTCGGCGAAGCTCGAATTCGGTAAAGAAAGTTCCCCTCGCATCCAGCTTTTCGAGATGATCGGCCCGATCTTCTGCCCGGACATAAAGGTCCGTGACATTGACATTCTTTAGATCTTCATGACTCTCATAACCCAGCATATTGGCCAAGGCTTGATTGGCCTCGATGATCTTGCCATCGGGTGTTGTCCTGTACACACCGACAGGGAGGTGCTCCAGCAGATCCTGATATCTTTTTTCGCTTTCAAACAATCTTTTCTTGAATAGTTCGATAAGGAATTTTTTTTTAATGCTCATGTCATTTTTTTTCTTGGCTCAAAGCTCTCAGGATTTTTTCCGGCGTGATCGGAAGATCTTTGATCCACACTCCTATGGCAGTGGCGATGGAATGGGCTACAGAAGCCAATACGGGCAGGGTAGCCCCCTCGCCCACTTCTTTTGCCCCGTAGGGGCCCTCGGGTTCGAAGGAATCCACAATTCCGCTGTAAATTTCAGGAGCGTCCCTGATGGTCATCAGCAGATAATCGTGAAGGTTGGGATTGAGTATGTTTCCATCGGCATCGTATACCACATCTTCCATCAACACTTCACCGGCTCCCATCACTACCGCTCCCTCCACTTGGCCATGGACGGCTTGAGGATTGATCGGTGTGCCGCAATCATGGAAATCGGTAATCCTATCGATTCTCACCTTGCCGGTTTCAAGATCCACTGTGCATTCACACACAGAACTGGAAAAGGAAAAGGCTGGGCTGGTACCGACGGCAGCTCCCTTGTAGTCACCCCCTAGGCCGGAAGGAGGTTTGTACCACCCGGTACCCACAAGGGGGCCGTTGTCGTTAAAATACTTGCGTGCGGCCTCTGCCCATTCCATAACTTTAGACCTATCCTGGGTGTGACGGATTTGATCGTTTGCGGCTTCCAATTCTTGCGGATCGCAGTTCCAGATCTGGGAGACGACTTTGTAAAGCTTCTTGAGGACATCTTGGCTGGCACGGACGACCGCATTTCCTCCCATCAAAGTGGTCCGCGAAGAATAGGCTCCAAGATCGAGAGGACTGATGTCTGTGTCCTCGCTCCGTATACGCACCCGACTCAGGCTGATCCCCAAAGCCTCTGCACACATCTGAGAGAGGACCGTCAATGCCCCCTGGCCGATCTCAGCTGCCAGGATCAAAAGAACGGCCGCTGTGCCATCCTCGCTGATCTTGACGATGGCATTGGAATGGGGGAATGTGGCTTTTTTGATAAAGGGCTCGAGTTTTTTTTCAGAGCTGAGCTGGACCTGGCCTCGATATTTGGCATATCCCGCTCCGGAAACGAATCCGCCGCAACCGATTCCTATTCCTTTGCCCGGCGGGAGTTTGCCGTATTTTTTTGTCCAATCGGATTTTTTCTTCACTTGTTCCAGTGTTTGGCGAAACTCGCAGCTCTGTATGCTCAGTTCGTTGCATGTTCGCGAGTTGGCCTCCATGGCGTTCTGAAGCCGAATTTCCAGTGGATCGATCCCCAAGTCATCGGCCATCATGCTCAAAAGAGACTCAAAGGCAAATCGAGGTTGGGGAGCTCCATGCCCACGCATGGCTCCGCAGGCCGGTTTATTGGTCATAACCCGGTATCCCTCGTATCTGTAATTCGGGAATTTGTAAAGGGTAGGGATCATGCTTCCTGCATAATATGCGGTGATCACACCATAGGACGAATAGGCCCCCCCATCGAGGTAGATCCGGCTTTGCACGGCAGTCAGGATGCCGTTTTTCTTCATCCCGATTTTGAAAAACATGTGCTGTTTGTGCCGTCCCCGCCCGTGGAGGTACATCTCTTTCCGGGTATAGACCATTTTGACGGGCCTGCCCAAACGTTTGGAAGCGATGGCTGTGATCAAGTCCATGGAGGTGGTGTCCAGTTTGGCCCCGAATCCACCTCCCACGGGAGGGCGAATGATGCGGATCTGACCTAAAGGAATGTCCAACACCCTAGCCACCATGTACTGCAGATAGTGGGGAACTTGTGTAGAGGCATAAAGCACGAGGGTCGCTCCATCATCTTCCCAGGAAGCGATAACAGCATGCGGTTCGATCGGGCTTTGGTAGACATGATTCCCGACGAATTTTTCCTCACGGACATAGTCAGCCTCTGCAAATCCTTTGGCCACATCTCCAAAATGATGATCCACATGGGTGTTGATGTTATTTTTGTATCTATCATGGATAGATGGGGCTCCTTCTTCGATCGCCTCCATGGGATCGAACACAGCAGGAAGCTCCTCATACTCCACCTCGATCAAAGCGAGAGCCTTTGTGGCCCTATCCTCGTCAACGGCTATTACGGCAGCGACTTCATCTCCGATGTGCCTTACTTTTTCCCTGGCCAGGATGTGCTCATCGTAACGAGGAGGATTAACGCCGTAGGTGATGCCTGGCACATCTTTAGCCGTCAGAACCAGTTTGACTCCTTCCATCGCCTCGGCTTTGCTCGTATCGATAGACTTGATCAGTGCGTGAGCGACTGGAGAAGTCAAGATCTTGCCGTATAGCATATTTTGGAAGGAAAGGTCTGCCGTGTATAGGGCCCTTCCCGTAACCTTATCTGCGGCATCAACACGAGGCAGGCTTTTGCCAACGGTTGCATATTTATCCGAATCTCGCGGATCGAGAAGAGGTTCCTGGGAATCCTGGTACTTTTTCCAATTCCTGATGGCATCGATGATGCGCACATATCCCGTACACCGGCACAGGTTCCCGGAGAGTGCCTGCTTGATCTCCTCATCCGTCGGATTCGGCTGGCGGTCGATCAGCGCATAGGCACTGAGAATCATGCCCGGGGAGCAGAATCCACACTGGACAGCGCCATGGTTGATAAAGGCACGCTGGAGAGGATGAAGTTGTCCTTCCCTGGCAATACCCTCGATGGTCGTGATAAGAGCGTTTTCGCATGAGCTTGCGAGCAGAAGACAGCTGTTTTGGGGTTGTCCATCCACAAGAACCGTGCATGCTCCGCAGACACCGTGATCACACCCTTTTTTCGTTCCGGTCAGTCTCAGCTTATCCCTCAGGACATCCAGGAGCGTTTCCCCGTCTTTAACCGCAACCGAATGCTTTTCCCCATTGACCCTCAAGGTGATGAGACGGTGATCGGTATTGTGTTCATTCATGATCGCTCTCGGGCGCGCGCCCATGCCAGGTCCAAGGATCTACGAGTCAAAATCGGGATCAGTTCTTTCCTGTACCAAGCAGAACCCCGGATGTCCGAGATAGGTTTGGCCACCTGCATTGCGAGAGCAGCGGCTTTGTCGAACAAGTTCTCCGATGGGATCTGGCCGCTCAAAGACTCAGAGGCTTTCAAAGCCCGTACCGGAGTTGGCGCCACAGCGCCCAGAACGATGCTGGCCTTTTCGATTTTATCGCCTTTGAGAGATATTTGGGAAGCTACGCCCACAACCGCCAGAGCATTGGCTTCGCGTAGAGAAAGCTTCTGGTAGGAGCTGCCGGTTCGAGGCATAGGGATGGGGATTCGAACGGATACCAGCACTTCTCCAGCACCGCAGACCGTTTCCCTCACCCCGGTAAAAAATTCCGTAAGGGGGATATCCCGGGAGGTGCCGCAATCTAATACGACCGAAGCACCCGCGGCAATCAAAGGGGGAGGCATATCCGCCGATGGAACCGCACTGGCGATATTCCCGCCGATAGTCGCCATGGAGCGGACCTGTGTTGCGGCCATCGACCGGGCCGCATCGGAAAGAGCAGGGATATGCTGACCGATCAGGCTTTCGTCTTGGATCTCCTTCGGAGTCACCATGGCTCCCACACAGATATTTCCCTCCTCTTCCCGAATTCCCTTGAGGCTTTGAACGTCCTGAAGAGATATCAAATTTTTCGCAGTGACGAGGCCCTGTTTTATATCGACCAGAAGGTCTGTGCCGCCGGCGACAAGCTGGGCATCTTCGAGATTTTCCAAAAGCTCCAGCACCTCCCCCACACTTTGAGGTTTGTGCAGTTTAATATCGAGAAGACTCATCTACGCTTTGGTGAAGACATAATTGAGCTGTCCATTGGGCAGCTTGTTGGCTGCCGTTTTCAAGGCCATCCCCATCTGAATCTCTTCGTCCGGGATGTCGCTGGCGATCCGCCCAAAAATCTTATAGTCACCGTAATCGACGACGGCAATACTGTAGGGTAGATCGTCCTCGAAACCGATCGGGGCGAACTTCAATTTGCTGTAAGTCACCAGTTTTCCTGTGCCCTCGATGGCAAACCATTCCATATTGCTGGCTAAGCATTTGTAGCAATCCGCTCGGGGAGGAAAAAAGACCAGGCCGCAGTCCACGCACCGGGTGCCCATGACTTTTCCTTGATCTAACTGATCGATAAAATCGTTGACCTTCGTGACCGATGTGTAGCTCACGGTCCCGAATCTCTTAAAACGATCGTCTATCTCTTTTTTCTTGCTCATTTCAATCCCTCCCCAAGATCGTAACCGTCCCGTACAGCCCCACACCCCCGATGTTGTGAACCAGTCCGATTTCCGGGTCTTTCACCTGCATCTCCCCGGCTTCGCCTCTGAGTTCTAGGACGATCGTCCTTATCTGGGAGCCTCCGGTCGCCCCGATGGGATGGCCTTTGGAAAGCAGCCCTCCATCCACATTGACCGGGATCGAGCCTTCCTTGTATGTCTCCTTTCCTTTGATCAGATCCTTTCCCTCTCCGGGTGAGGCAAATCCCAAATCCTCGTAAGCCAGGATCTCTGAAATCGTGAAACAATCGTGCACCTCAGCCACATCGACATCTTTGGGTTGGATGCCAGCCATCTTGTAGGCTTGCTCTCCAGCTTGTCGCGCAACAGCGAGTCCAGTGAAAAGATCTCGTCCCGACATGTTCACGCTGGCCGAAGCGGCTCCCAATCCTAGAATCCAGATTGGCGTTTGGCTGAAGGACCGGGCCTTTTCTTCACTGGCCACGATCAAACAGGAACTCCCATCGGCATTGGCACAACAATCTCCCACACGCAGGGGACTGGAGACAGCACCCGACATAAAATGTTCAGGATCTGAAAAACTCTCCAAAGCCACTGGTTTCCGGAAAAGGGCTTTTTCATTCACCTGTCCGTAGGTGGCAGATTTGACCCTCACGAGAGCCATGTCTTCCAGGGTCGTTCCATATTTTTCCATATGCGCCTGGGCGAACATGGCATAATAGGCAGGCATCATCGTGCCGAACGGACTCTCCCACTGGATATCCGCCCCGCGTCCCATCCTCTCCTGAGACTCAGCCGACGATATCTCGGACATTTTCTGGAATCCCAGGACGGCCACGACATCGTGAAGCCCGGATTTGACCAAAGAATAGGCCATCCTCAAGCCCATGCTCGTCGAGGAACACAAGCTCTCCAAATAAAAGGTTGGTTGAGGAGTCAATCCCAAGTATTCGGCAAAAACCCCTGATGGTGAACGCTGTTTATCATACTCTGGGGCCGAGCAAACGATGGATGCACCGATATCGGAAACAGAGATTTGGGCATCCCCGACAGCCTCTTTGAATCCTTCGAAAGCCAATTCTCTGATCGATCCTGGATAACCTCTAACAAAGGCACTCTGCCCGACTCCTACAATGGCAACTTTACTCATGAAATCCTCCTAAATGTATTGCCCTCCGTCGACTTTGATCACCTCCCCGGTGATGTGCCGTGCTTTTTCGCTGCATAAAAATGTGACAAGATAAGCAACTTCCTCCGGCGTACCGAGAGCATTGAACACCGTTTCCGCTTGTGATCTCTGCTTGAAATCCTCAGGCATGGATTTGATCATCTCCGTCTCGATCAAGCCTGGGGCGACGGCATTGACATTGACTCTAAATTTCCCCAGTTCCTTGGCCACAGTTTTGGTCAACGCTATCGTTCCGCCTTTAGCGGCGGTGTAATTGGACTGGCCAAACCTCCCCCTCATAGCATTGATGGAGGTGATGTTCACGATTTTTCCGGATTGCTGTTCCTTGAACACAGGGGAAGCAGCCCGGATGAAGTTGAACGTGCCTTTCAGGTCGACATCGATAACCTTATCCCATTGTTCCTCGGTCATTTTCCAAACAACCCCATCCCAGTTCATGCCTGCGTTATTGACCAAAATATCGAGACGCCCGAATTCCTCCAGGATATCTTTCACCAAAGTCTGTGCCGCCTCGAATTGGGAAACATCGATTTTATACGCTTTGGATTTGCGGCCCAGGCCTTCTATCTTTTCCACAATGGCTTTGGCTTCGGCCTCATGGCTGCGGTAAGTCAGAACCACGTCCGCTCCATTCTCAGCCAGATCCAGAGAGATTGCCGTCCCGATGCCCATGCTTCCGCCTGTGACAAGAGCGACTTTTCCTTCAAGGTACATTTTTCTCCTCCTTCTAATATTTACTTTTGTTCTCTCTATTCCTTTGGTTTGGGCATGACCGATTCGATGAAAGACTCATCGATCGTCTTTCCCTCTGCGATAAGCTGCCTGTACTTGACAAAGTCGATCACATCTTGGCCCGTGATTTTTTTCGAGTTGAAGGCCTTGAAACCCATGAACGCCTCGGTCATCATGTTCACGGCCAGCCAGTGCCGGTTGTAATTTTTCGCCATGTCCCAGAAGAACTTTTTCTTTGCCCGGACACTGTCCAGGGATTTGATCAAGCACCCCGGGAAAAGATTGGTGAACTTCCAAACCACATCAAACACGGCTTTATCCAACAGTTCAAAATCGATTGTGGCCGTTTTGAGAAATTCCCGGGCTTTCTTCCCTTCCTCACCCCTTTGAAATTCCCCGAACACGATCTCCCCATCATCGACATATCTATCGATGATGACGGCAGGATTTTTGATAAACTTATCATCCTGCTTGATCACCGGCGCCACCTGGCTGATCAATCCCAGCCTTTTCATCTTGTACGCACTCCAGAGTTCACAGGACACACAATTCCAGATCGCATCTTCGATGCTCAAAAACCATGGGAGGAAATCGGAGGACCCACCATCCGGAGCAGAGCCATGGCGGGGACCCGCCTGCCCAAAAATGGCCGTATCGGCGGAAAGGGCGATGTCGCAAGCCATACCGATCTCCTGTCCTCCGGCGATCCTCATTCCGTTCACACGGCACAACGTGGGCTTTTTGCACATCAGGATAGAGTCAACCATTCCGTTGAACAACTCCATGTATTCGCCATACTCATTGGGTTTTCCGGAATAATATTCGGCATACTCCTTTGTGTTGCCTCCTGTGCAAAAGGCTCTATCGCCCACTCCGGTAAAAACCACGGCAACAACACTTCTGTCCAAAGAAGCATTCTGGAAACCGGCGATCACTCCTTTGACCATCTCTGTTGTGTAGGAATTGTACTGAGCAGGGTTGTTCAAGGTGATCCATGCAGCATACAGCCCTTCCACTTTCTTCCCTGAAGGATCCAGGATCGGCCTCTTCTCATACATCGTGCACGGGGGTTCTGTCCCCCAGTGGTCCTCACCCCAAAGCAAATGATTTTTAATTTCATTATCCTTATTTAGCCAGTCAAGACTCATATGATCCTCCTCCCATGGCCTGAATTATTTATAAAAACTGCCGATGCCATCATTTCTTCTTAAGAAAATATTTTCAAGCACTTTTATCTTATGCATGGGCAGTTTTTACCCTTCGGGCAAGCCAATCTCACTACACCGGCTGCGTTGCAACCCATTCGCGGTATTCAAATACAGCTTCATGGGCCACGGCCTTGCCGCTGCAGCAATCTTGCCACGTAAATTATCCAGGCAGCATTTATTTCTTATATTGTTCAAAATGAATACTACTTTTCGCTTCCCGAAGTGTCAAGCCGAAGGCGCTTTAATTCTTCTTTTATCGAATACGGCCACAAGAAAAAAGGTGATAAGGCTGACTATCCAGCAAAAATAGATGGGATGGGGCAGGCTCAGCCGGGTAAAAAAGGCAGGAACGGCAGGAAACACAAGCCACACAGCCAAGGCCATCATGGCCACGAGCAAAGTCCACACCGCATGGGACCGCCTGCAGATCTTTGGCCAAAAAAGTGTCGCCAGCGTGACCAATGTGTATGCCGTAGTCAAGGTGAGCCCGATAAGCAAAGTCTGGAGGATGCCAGACACCGAAATAGCGAGAAGGTAGGTGAAAAGGCTCAAGACCAGGATGGAAATGCGGGAAACTATCCTTTCTCCCTTTTCCCCCAGGTCGGGAATCCAAAACCTTTTGATCAAGTCACCTACGACCAAGGTCGCGCTCCCGACCAGAAGAGCGGATGCCGTGGAGACATCGGCAGCCCAAAGCCCCGCCAGCACGACACCGGCCACGATCGGGCTAAGACTGAGAACTGTCCTCGGCAGTGCTTCGGTAGGAATGATCCCAGGATGAAGCACTGTGGCAGCCATGCCGATCAGGGCGCTGATAAAGCCGACAGGAAGAATCACCAATCCGCCCAGAATGAAGCCTTTCCGCGCCGATAAAGAATCCTTAGCCGCAAAGCTGATCTGAACCACGGATTGCACAGAAAACGTCATGGTACACATCACGAAAAACCAGGCCAAGACAAGGCTCCAGCCGAGAGATCCCAAGTCAAAGCCTGGATAGCCGGCTGGAAACTTCAGGACCAGCTCCCCCAATCCTCCCACTTTTCCGATGGCCAGCACTGCCCCTAGCAGAACACCCGTGTAGATAAATATCACGTTGATGATGTTTGTCAGTCCAGCCGCCCAGAATCCCCCGATCAGAGTGATGCCGACAAACACGACGGCTGTCACGAACATGCCTGACTGGAAGGAAAAGACTTCCGGAAGAAGAGAGGACAGAATGGCTCCCCCTGCCACGTACTGGAGAGACGTGATAACGATCTGAAGCAGGAGCTGTCCGATGACGCCAATAACACGCCCTGCGGTGTTGTAATGCCTCTCGAAAAGTTCAGGGATGGTCATGACTTCCATCTTCCGGTAGCGCTGGGCTGCTATAAGACCGACCAGTATCGCGCCGGCTGCCCATGCAGCATTGTACCAACCGGCAGCAAGGCCTGAGTTGTAGGCCCTCTCAGCCACGCCGATGGTGGATGCTCCCCCTATAGCCAGGCCAGTCAAAAGCGGAGCAACGACCCAATAGGGCAATCCTCGGCCAGCCAAGAGATAGGAGATCATTCCCCCACGGCTCAAGCGCCGCGTGCTCCAAGTGATCAAAAACAGAAGGAAAATATAAAGGATGACAATGAAAAAAGGAATCCAGTTCATCACACGGTTTTTATTCGCGCGTCCACAACCACCGCCCCTTTTCCCATATCGAAAACAAGCACGGGATTGAGATCCATCTCGTCGATCTTGGGAAAATCAGAAGCAAGATTGGACAGACGCTGCAGGATATCAGCAAGACAATCTACATCCGCTGGTTTCTCTCCCCGGATTCCTGCCAAAACCGGATACCCCTTGATCGATCGAATCATTCCCCTGGCATCCTCCTGGGAAAGAGGAGCCAGCCGGAATTGAACGTCTTTGAGAGTTTCGACAAAGATACCTCCAAGCCCGAACATTACAGTAGGCTGAAGGCCCTCGTTCCCTTTGATGCCCAAAATCACTTCCTTTCCTCCTTCCAGATACTCCTGGAGAATGAATGATGGTTTCATCTTTGCAAACTTTCGGGACATTTTTCCGAACGCCACTTTGAGCGCTTTTTCATCTTTAAGATCGAGCGCCACTCCACCCGCTTCTGTTTTGTGGACGATATCTTCCGCATCCACCTTCAACACCAAAGGATAGCCGATCTTTGCCGCGGTTTTGAGCAAGTCTTCTCTTTTCTTGATCAGGACCGTCTTCACCGCAGGGATACCATAGGAATCGAGAATGGCGAACACATCCTGCTGGGGAAGAAATGCGCCTTTCTTTTTGGTGCGTTTGAGTATTTGGGTAACCTGGGCCTTTTTGGGTTTGTATCTTTTGTAAGTCGGCACTTTCCTGACCTGGATTTTGCCATAATCTGTCATGGAGGAAAGAACCCTTGCCGCCGTTTCAGCGTAATCATACACAGGTATCCCGCTCGCCCTGATCAGCCGGATGACTTCTTGCCATTTTTCGATGGTGATCACCTGGCAGACAATGGGTTTTTTCGACGTCTTCCCGATCTCCCCGAGTTTCCGGGCGATCCCTTCACAATCGACAAATGGGGCAGTGACAAAAACCAGCAAAAGGGAATCGATATTTGGGTCTTTGAGAAGAGCCGTGACGGTTCCGCCATACTGTTCCGGTCCTGCAGTGGCCACAACATCCACAGGATTGGAAACGATCGCTTCTTGAAACACAAGCTTTTTCAAATTATTTTTCGTTTTGGGACTCAACCGGGCTAGCCTGAGTCCGGAAGCCATGCATTCATCCACAGCGATGATCCCCGGGCCTCCGGTGTTCGTCACGATACACACCCTTTTGCCTGTGGGAATCGGCTGGGAAGAGAAGGCAATGGCCGCGTCGATCATATCCTGTTGGGAATGGAAGCGGAGCACACCTGCTTTTTCGAAGATCACATCCGCTATGGTTTCCTGCTCGATCAAAGAGCCGGTATGGGACGCTACGGCTTTGGTTCCCTCCGACGTTTTCCCGGTCTTCAAGGCAAGGATAGGTTTTTTCTGGGTGACCCGGCTGGCCACCTCAAGAAATCCAGCCGGATCCTTGAAGGTTTCGATATGGACCATGATCGCTTTGGTCTCATCGTCCTGTCCATAATAGTCGATGATCTCATTCATGCTCACATCGGCTTCGTTTCCGAAACTGGAGTACATCCTGATTCCTTTACCGATCCGGTACAGGTGCAGCTTCAAGGTCTCGCCCACTCCTCCACTCTGAGCAACGATGGAGATATTGCCCGGAAACATCGGCACAAAGGTGAAGTTGGCATAAACGGAAATCGCTGGGTCTGAATTCTGGATGCCCTGGGAGTTAGGGCCGTAAATCCTCATCCCGTATTTGTGGGCGATCTTCACGATCTGGCGTTCCAGTTGCCGTCCCTCCTCCCCGACTTCTTTGAATCCTGCCGTGTGCACGATGGCGAACTTGACACCTTTTTTGCCGCAATCTTCCAAAACATACGGGACGAGGGTGTTTTTGATCGAAATGTTCACCAGGTCGACTTCATCCGGCACTTCGGATACGGATGGATAAGCCCGGAAGCTTTTGATGGATTTCGATTTGGGATTTATCGGATAGATAGGCCCTCTGAAATTGTGGTCCAGCAGATTTTGCATCACGATATGACCGATGCTGAAAGGATTGTTGGAGGCCCCGACTATCGCCACAGATCTAGGTCTAAATAAGGCATCAAGCATATTATCCTCCTTTTGTCTCCAGGGCGAACAAAGCTGCCCCGAGAGCGCCGATCAATTGAGGGAAGGGGGGTACAAAGATGTCATTGCTGATTTTTTTCTCGAACATCTTCACAAAATAAGGATTGTGAGCCACCACTCCCCCGCTCATCACGATGTTCCCCTCGAGCGGGTCCATTTCCAGCGCCCTTTTAATAACAGAATCAAAAATGCCCTTGATGATATCCTCCACACGGACATTTTGGCGGATCTTTGTCAGAATCTCCGTTGCCGTGAACACCGTGCAGTAGCTTCCGATGGCGACCTCTTTTGTCGCTTTTTCTGCAAGCCCGTTTAGTCTTTCGATCTTGATCTTGAGGCGATTGGAGATTTCTTCGAGAAATGCACCCGTCCCTGCGGCACATTTACGGTTCATCTTAAAACCAGTGCGTTTGCCTGTTCGATCGATCTTTATGATCTTGGAGTCCTGTCCTCCGATGTCGATCAATGTGTGTTCCTTCTGAAAAAAGTGATAACTTCCTTTGGCGTGGCAGCTTATTTCTGTCCTTGTAAAATCAGCGAAGGGAACGTTCCTTCTTCCATATCCGGTGCTGACCACCAATTTATGATCTAGATTCGCTAATTTCAATCCAGCCGAAGCCTTTCGGAGAGCGCCTTTTGCGGCTGCGCCAAAATCTGCACCGGAATGGATGACGGAGTGACCTTTTATTTTGGCATTTTCGTCCAGAATGATAGCTTTGGTTGTGGAGGCGCCGACATCGATCCCAACAAAATATTCCATCAATATGAATTATTCATAAAAACTGCCGCCAACCCACTCCCACCCAGACAATAAGGTATCTATACATCCAATATATTATCCTTATATTGCTGCAAATGACAACAAAAACATTATTATGCTTCCTTAGATGTTAGGGTGGGGTGGGTCGGCGACTTCATCGTAGCCCGTTCGCAGTAGTTCACTACACCTTCACGGGCCACTTCTTTGCCTCCTTAATTACTAGGGCGGGGTGGAGGGCCTTGGCTCGTGAATAATCCATCTAGGCCAAGTTCTCTAGTGAATAAATAGTCTACTTGCTAGCTAGTTGTTCGATAAAAGCTTCGATGTTGGTTTTGGCCTGTTCTTCCGAATAACAGCGCAGGTCGTTTAGGTCGCCGTTTATGGTCAATGCAGGAATCCCAAGTTTTTTCTCCAGCCTTTCGGGCATACCATACCGGTTGTTGGAATTATTGGGACAGGTTTTGGAATCATGGAAGAGAATTCCATTTATGTCGTACATGTCGACCATTTTTTCGATGTAAGACTCCTTGAAACTCTCATCCCTCACGATAAAAATCTCTGTGTAGGCTTTTGCCATGCTCATAAAAGGATCGGCGGGATCGAAGGAATCGAATATCCAGCTGTTGCAATAGGTGGATGCGATCACAGCTGTATTCAAGCTGATAAAAAATTCTGCCAGGTCCCTGAGTTTTCCCCAGATGGGCATTCCTTCCCAGTAAAGCCGGAAATCTTCATCCTGGACTGCTCCTTCATTCTGGGCCACCCGTTCCTCCAATTCCTGAAGGAGCACCCTGTAATACTCCAAGGCCGTTTCCGTTCCTCTGAGCACAACAGCAGGCGCCATGTGGATGGTCTCATCGAAAAAACTGATCGGGGCAGGCTTTGTTTTGTTCGTTTCCAAAACCTTTTTCCACAATTGCGTGCAATCATAGGACAGACCGAGAACATGCCGGAATTTATCCATGTCGAACTTGTTCCCCCCGACCTCCTCCAACCGGGGGATCAGGTCCATGATCTGCTTTGCGATGCTCGCAAGATGATCCTCGGTTATTCCGCCTATGTTCCTGTAGGTCGAGATGCCCAGCGCAGGCACATTCAATTCTTTAGAATACCAGGAAAACCAATCCTGAACGTCCCGGCACTGGTTGGTGTTGTAGACCATAACGTCTGGCAGAGGGATTCCTTCTATCCCCTCGTATGCCCGGGTGAGCGGCGTCTCTTTTTTGATGAATGCCCCGACATCGGAGGTCAGATAGGAACAGATATCCGGCGAATAGCCGATGGCATTGGCCACCGGGATATAGTTGGAAGCCTGCCGTGTAGCCCCCAGCATAGCGCCATGGTTTTCCGGATAATACACAAGAAATCCCAGGCTGAGCAAAAGCTCCGCAGGCCCGACGCTGGTGCACCAAGCAATCTTTGGCGAACCTTTTTTCATCGCATGATCCATCTCATAAAAATAATCGGCCATGATTTTTCTCATATGTCCTGCAGCCTGAATTTTTTTGATGGTCGGTTTTTTCTCGTCGCTCATTTCTTCCTCCTAAAAAAAAGGAACGGCTCTATTTTTTCATTTACTAGGTGGTGGGAGCATATCAAAATATCAGCATTGTCCATCCAAGTCAAGAAACTTGACCCAGGCCAACCGCATGTCCCAGTTTTTCCAGCCGGAGGATCTGGATGGGTGAATAAGGAATGCCATTCTTCAAGGCATTTTCCCTCTGGATCGACTCTTTTTCCCCAGGAAGGAGCATTTCTGGTCCCTGCCGGGATTTTATATCGGATATTGTCTTTGAAATGTGCGCCAAAACATCATCCTGCTCAAACAGGGTGTCGATGCGCCAGGCTTCGAATGTTTGACGAATCCGGCGTTTGTCGTTTTCCTTTAGAGGATCGACATAGGTGGATGATCCGGCACCGATGACATTGTCCAACTCGATCAGCATGGCCATCCCTGTTCCTTTGTATCCTGCTCCGGCCCCGAGCTCCCCCATGCCTCCCAACGGGATCATGGATCCTCTTTTTAAAAAATCCACAAATCCGTCAAAGGCCAGAGGATCCGTCGTCTTCGATCCGCTGGGAGCATACACCGGAAACGGTAACGGGGATCCTTCTACCAGCGCTCGAAGAACACCGCTCACAGCATGAATGGTGGTGGCCATATCGATCGTGACAAAACCTCGATCGTATGGAATGGACCAGGCAAGCACATTTGTGCCCAATCTATTTTTTTCTCCGCCGTATGGCTTCACCAAAGAAGGGGTCGTGCAGGTGACTCTTCCCGCAAGATCCTTTTCCTCACATATCTTTTCCGTGTAAATGGCACCGATACCAAAATGGTTGGCATTGGCCACATAGACCTTGCCGTACCCATGCTTCCGGGCTAACTCTTTGACTATGCCCACAGCATCCATGGCCATAGGATGGCCGAGATCCCCATGGGCATCGACATGCCGTATCGGAAAATATGGGTTTCGCGTCTTATCCTCAGCAATAGCGCTTGGGTTTGTCCCTCCCTGTTTTATCGAACCGATAACGATCAAATCCAGACTGTTTATCCCATGAGAAAAAATTCCCCTCATGTCCGCTTCCACAAGAACCTCGGCCGTCACTGAGGCTTTGGACCGGGGAACATCATGTTTTATCAGAAGTTCGCTGACGAAGGATTTGACAATATCGGGTTTATACATGAAGCCAGATGTGAATACCTTGCAAAAATTCCCTAATCTTGTCAAGAGAGAAAGCAGTTGGGAAGGGAAACCTCTGAATCCTCCACTACGAAAGCACCCATCAAAATCTGATCTTGCTTGACAGGCAAGATGGCAGATGATATGAATGTTTCCCATGGGATTTTTTAAAAAAGAGGGGCATCATGACTTATGAAAACATCATCTTCGACGTGAAAGAAGACAGAGCGTTTTTGACCATCGACCGGCCACCGATGAACATCCTCAACATCGCCACGATGAGAGAGATAAACGATGCGATCACTTCCCTGAAAGACAGCAAAAATATCAAAGCTTTGATCATCACAGGATCAGGGGAGAAAGCATTTTCCGCCGGTGTGGATGTCACCGAACACACAGAGGAAAAAGTGGAAGAAATGCTCCAGGTTTTCCACGACATATTCCGTAATTTATCCAAGCTCGATCAGGTCACGATAGCTGCAGCTAAAGGGTTCACTCTGGGAGGCGGTTGCGAGCTCGCACTATTCTGTGACATGGTCTTCGCCGCCGACAACCTGAAAATAGGGCAGCCGGAGATAACACTCTCGGCTATCCCTCCCATCGCCCTTTTGATCATGCCCCGTCTCGTCGGCTTGAAAAAGGCAGCAGAGTTGCTTTTCACTGGCAAGGTCATTAAGGCAGACGAGGCCGAGCGGATAGGGCTGGTCAACAAAATTGTCCCGATGGATTCTTTCGATACAGAACTAGCGAGTTTTATCCAGCCTATTTTCGAGCTGAGTTTGATCGGCTTGAAATTCTCGAAAAGAGGAATCCAACTGGGATTGGAAACACATTTTCCCGAAGGATTGGAAAAAATTGAAAAGATGTATCTCGAAGATCTGATGGCCTCTGAGGATGCCCATGAAGGATTGAAGGCATTCATGGAAAAGAGGAAACCCATCTGGAAAAATCAATAAAGGAGAGGATAATGAAAGCCGCTGTATTTCACGGGCCTAACCAGCCTTTAAAAATCGAGGAGGTGGCAACACCAAAAATCGATTCCCATGAAATTCTCGTGAAAATCGCTGCCTGCGGAGTATGCAACACGGACATGCATTATATCGATCATGGCGTCCCTACCTTTAAAAAGCCACCGATGATCCTCGGGCACGAGCCATCAGGAACGGTGGCAGAAGTGGGGGAGAACGTTAAAAACTTCCAGGTCGGAGACAGGGTTCTCATCCCGCCTGTTTTTTCCTGCGGATATTGCGACAACTGCCGTCTCGGCAAAGAAAACATCTGTTTGAACATGATGATGTTAGGCAATCATATAGATGGCGCCTATGCGGAATACACCAAGGTTCCGGCTAAAGATTGCCAACACCTTCCGGAAGACCTCCCGATACAAGAATCCAGCATTATCGCGGATGCCATCTCCACCCCCTTTCATGCGGTGAAAAACAGGGCAAAAGTACGGCCTGGCGATTCGGTCGTGGTATTCGGATGCGGCGGAGTGGGCATCAATGTGGTGCAAACCGCAGCCGCTGCAGGAGGTTTAGTCATCGCGGTGGATATCGTCGATTATAAACTGGATGTTGCCAAGAAGCTTGGCGCCCAGCATACGATCAATGCCAGGGATATGGAGGACAAGGCCCTTCTCAAACAGATAAGAACCTTAACAGGGGGGGGCGCTGATATTTCAATCGAAGCGATAGGAAATCCCAAAACAATCGTGCTGGGAGCCAATTCTGTGAAGCCGGGAGGATGCCATTGCCAGGTGGGTTACACGCACCATGATGTCCCGATCAATGCGGCCAGGCTTATGTTCCGGGAATTGGAGATCAAGGGATCCCTGGGCTGCCGTCCTGTGGATTATCCTAAAATCATCGAAATGGTCCGGATCGGAAAAATCCAGCTGGAGCCTGTGGTTACACACAAATTCAAGCTGGATGAAATAAACGATGCTCTCGATCTGTTGAGAAAGGGCGAATCACTCCGGTCCATCATCATCTTCTAGCCATCGGTTACCGCATCAATCAATGACAATTATTGTCTCTTAAAAGCAATTTTTTGTCATTTAGGAAGAGGCCATATTTTTTTATTTTGTTTATTTTCATATACTTAAATCAGCATACATTTGGTACAATACTTGCACAATTTGGATTGGAATTTATTTGTATAGCTTTGTGAAGGATATGTGCCCATGAAAAAAATAAATCAGGGATTCACCCTTATAGAGCTTCTGATCGTTGTGGCTATTATCGGGATTCTTGCCAGCTTGCTTATTCCCAATGCGATGACAGCCATCCAGAAGTCCAAGCAAAAAAGCACGATGAAAGAAATCGTATCTATTGCCACTGCAGCGGTAGATTTCACGATGGATAACGGGGACTGGCAATTCAGTCAATCTGGAGATATCACTGAGGGCTGCGATTTTGTTCTAGCCATCACACCATTCTACCTTAAAATTTGTCCCACAGAGGACCAATGGGGAGAGCCCTACAAGGTGTATCTTGGAACCCAATCTGCTGTGCGAGATATCCAATCCAGCGATGTGGGGCCAGACGATTTTGTGATTGAATCTTATGGCCGAGACTCGATTACCGATGGATGGGTTTACGATCCCGCGAGCACTGAAGACGACTACTACATGGTGACCGGGCTCCCCGCATTCAATAACGATATGGTCAACTGGAACGGAAGCTGGATCCGGGCTCCCAAAGTCGCCGTTTCAGGCAATTAAATTCATTTTCGCTCCTATCCAAACCATTTGTCCTCGCATCCGTATTTGTGGTAGATTTTATTTTATTGTTGTTTTGGAGGAAGAGTATGAAAATATCGATGTCAAAAGTCCGATTGATTATTCCTGTCTTGTTTGCTTTGTTCCTCGTTCATTCAGCTTTGGTGGCTCAAGACGCTAAATCATTCGAAGGCACTTGGAACGGCTCGCTCAGTGTGATGGGCCAAGAATTGGAGATAATAATCGAATTATCTCTGGATGAGAGCAAAAATATTCAGGGAAATATCGACATCCCAGCCCAAGGCGCTATGGATTTACCTCTCGGAGAATTCAATATCGATGGAAAAAAAATATCCTTCAAGATCGTCCATCCCCAAGTTCAGGGAGATCCGACTTTCCGAGGGGAATTAGACGAGGCGGGCAAGAAAATTGCCGGAGAATTTTCTCAGGGTGGTGCAGTCGGTACTTTTTCCGTGGAAAAACAGTAAAGCCGCATAGATCGAATTTAATTTAAATCATTTCCCTTTGAACGTGCCTTTGCGTTTTTCCAAGAATGCCTGCACCCCTTCTTTTTTATCTTCTGTTGAACAGGTCAAGGCATGAAGGTAGGATTCGAGAGCATAACCTGAGGTCGAATCTCCTCCCTGGCTTCGATTCACTGCCTCTTTTGCGTACCGAACAGCTAGAGGGGGTCGTTTGGCGATCTTTTGCGCCAAACCCATCGCTTTTTCCATCAATTCATCCTGGGAAATAACTTGATTGACCAGACCGATCCTGTAGGCTTCCTGAGCATCGATAAAATCGCCGGTAAGGATCATCTCCATCGCCCGGCCTAGCCCGACCAATCGGGGAAGTCGTTGTGTCCCCCCATCTCCGGGGATAATGCCTAATTTGACCTCTGGAGCACCAAACTGTGCTTGCTCTGAACAGATACGGATGGAACAGGCCAGAGCAAGCTCTAATCCCCCGCCCAGAGCAAAGCCGTTCACAGCTGCTATCGCGGGAACGGGCAGATTTTCTATTCGGGAAAAGATCTCTTGTCTTTGGCGCGAGACTTTCCTTCCTAACAAAACATCCCTGTCTACCAGCTCCTGGATATCCGCTCCTGCCACAAAAGCCTTCTCCCCTGCTCCTGTGATGACAAGAACTCGAAGATCTCCATCATTTTCCGCATCGTCAAGGAACCGCGACAGCTCCCCCATTAATTCGTTAGAAAGAGCGTTCAGCTTATCCGGACGGTTGATGGTCAACACCCCTATAGTATCTTTTTTTTCATAAATAAGAGTTTTATACATCCCTTTTCTCCCTTTTTATTCCATAACTTAAGTACAATAAGCTGCCTGGATTATTTACGGGCCAAGATTGCTGCGGCGACGAAGAAGTAGCCCATGAAGTTGTAGTAAGCTACTGCGAATGGGCTGCAATGAAGTCGACGTGGTGAGATTGGCCCACCCGAAGGGTAAAAAATGCTTAGAGAATGAAGAGTCTTTTTTAAACAAATATTAATCTTTGCTACAGCAATATCAGTGAAATTTCCTGATGTTGCTGTAGCAAAGATATTAGGTAGCATTTTTTGTAAATAATTCAGGCTAAGTGAAGGCGCGGATGCCCAGTTCCAAAGCCCCGATTATGAGCTGTTGGATCTGGGAAGTTCCCTCATACAGAGTGTTGATCCGGGCATCCCGGTAAAAACGTTCTACGTCATACTCTCCAGAAAAACCGTATCCCCCATGAACTTGAATGGCTTTGTAGGCCACTCGGTTGGCCATCTCGCTGCAGTAATACTTGGCAATAGAAGTTTCCCTCGTATTGCGCAATTCCTTATTTTTCATATGCCCTGCCCGGTAAACCAGGAGGCGGCCAGCCTCGCACTCCACCACCATATCCGCAATCATTTGCTGAACGAGTTGGAAGCTCGCGATCGGTTTTCCGAACTGGATGCGCTGCTTGGCATACTCTTTACAAATGTCAACACATCCCTGCGCCAATCCCACACAGCCCGCAGCAACGGTGTAGCGACCAAAATCCAAAGTCCCTAATGCGATTTTGAATCCTTTGTTCACTTCACCCAGTATGTTTTCCTTTGGGACTCGGCAATCCTCCAAAAAAATCTCGCCCGTGTTCGATGCCCGTAGCCCCAGCTTATCGTGAAGATCCTTGGTGGAAAATCCTTTAAAGTCTTTCTCGACGATAAAGGCCGTGATCCCCCTGGCCCCAGCTTCAGGATCTGTCTTGGCATACACAATAGCCATATCCGCAAGACCCGCGTTGGTGATCCATGTTTTTTGACCATTGAGGATATAATAATCTCCATCCTCTTTTGCAGTGGAAATCATGCCGGCCGGGTCACTGCCTGCATTGGGTTCTGTGAGGCCATAACACCCGATCCACTCCCCACTTGTCAATTTCGGCAGGTATTTTTTCTTCTGCTCCTCATTCCCATACTTGTTAAGTGGGAGTTCGACCAGTGATACCTGGACAGAGTAGGTGCCTCTAAGAGAGGAATCAACCCTCCCTATCTCCTCAGCAACGATTGCATGACTGATAAAATCAAATCCGGCTCCCCCGTATTCCTCCGGGATCGGAGTCCCCATAAACCCGAGCTCGGCGAGTTTATGGAAGATATCCCGCGGAAATTGTGCCTTTTTGTCATTTTCGCTGGCAACAGGCGCAATTTCTTCATTGGCAAATTTCCGGATAGTATCTTGAATCATTTTCTGTTCTTCCGTCAGATCAAAATCCATGGCAAACTCCTTTTCATTTTTCTTCTTGTACGAATCCTTACCTCTCCTCTAATTCAGGAAAAAACTAGTATTTGTAAAATCCTTCTCCGGACTTTTTGCCCAATCTACCCTCTGCAACCATCTGTTTGATGATATTGGGGGGTTTGTAGCGTTCATCGTTCAACTTTTTATACAGCGTTTCCATCTTGGCCAGATGGATGTCCAATCCAATCATATCGATCAAGGCTAAAGGCCCCATGGGCAATCCTGCCCCCAGCTTCATGGCTTCATCGATATCCTGCGGAGAGGCAATCCCATCGGCATAAACCACGGCTGCCTCATTGAGCAAACCTGCCAAAACGCGGCTCACGATCCCTGCCGGAGCCTCTTTGAAAGTGACGACAGGAACTTTCCCCAATTTTTCGGCAAATTCTTTGGTGGCCGACACTGTTTCGTCTGTTGTCTGGTCCCCTCGGATGATTTCGACCAGCTTCATGATGACAGCTGGATTGAAAAAATGCATCCCGATGATTTTATCCGGCCGCGACGTTGCCGATGCGATCTCACTCACCGAAAGAGCGGTGGTGTTGCTCGCCATAATCGTGTCGGCTGAACAGAGGGTGTCCAACTTCTGGAAAATCTCCTTTTTCAAATCTATGTTCTCCAGGACCGCCTCTATAACAAAATCGCTATCTCCGGCCAATTCCAAACCAGTGACCCAATTTATCCGAGAAAGGACCGAGTCCATATCTTCCTGGGATATTTTCCCTTTTTCTATCCTCCTTTGGAGGCCTTTGGTGACCTTGTTTCTAGCTTTATCGATGATCTCATCGGAGACATCGGTTACCGTTACATCATATCCTTTTTGTGCGCAAAGCTGGGCGATACCCGCTCCCATAATTCCAGCTCCGATAACAAAGGGTTTTTTAACTTCCATGTTTCCTCCTTTTAGATTCATCCCAGTCTCTCAACAACGATGGCCACACCCTGTCCGCCGCCGATACACAGGCTGACCAATCCCAATCTTTTTTCTCTGTTTTTGAGGACGTAGAGCAACGTTGTCAGGATCTTCACTCCCGTCGCCCCAATTGGATGGCCCAGTGCAATGGCTCCTCCATGCACATTCACTCGAGAACGATCCCACTCGAGCTCCCTTTCGACGGCCAAAATCTGAGCGGCAAAGGCTTCATTGAGCTCGATGATATCGATATCATCCAAAGTTAGCCCAGCTTTTTCCAAGGCCTTGTTAACCGCCGGCACAGGACCAATTCCCATGATCTTGGGATCCACACCCGCACTCGCATACGAGACAATTTTCGCCATCGGCTTGACCCCCAATTCGTCTGCTTTTTGCTGCGTCAAAACCAACACAGCAGAAGCAGCATCACACAGAGCACAACTGTTGGCGGCTGTTACGGTACCATCCTTCTTGAAAACTGGAGCGAATTTTGCGATTTTTTCCACACTCACTCCTTCCCTCGGAATTTCTTCCGTGTCAAAGATCTCGGTTTTTCCCTTGCCGGCAGGAACCTCGACCGGAAGGATCTCCTCCTTGAACATACCCTCCTTCATGGCGGCCACGGCCTTGTTCTGGCTCTCCACCGCATATTCATCTTGCTCTTCTCGACTGATGCTGTACTTTTCCACAAGGGTTTCCGCAGTCACTCCCATCAAATGACCTGCCAACGGGCACATGAATCCATCCTTGTGAAGAACGTCGACAAGCTTTCCATCTCCCATCCGGTTTCCCCATCTGGCCTTGTCAGCGATATAAGGAACCTGGGAGCTGTTTTCCGATCCGCCGACCAATACAACCTGTGCATCGCCCGCCTTGATGATCTGAATGGCAAGAGAAACTGCACGTAATGAGGATCCACAACGTTTGTTTACGGTAAACGCCGGAACCTCCACAGGAAGCCCTGCCTTCACGGTAGCCAGGCGCCCGATATTTGGACCGAGGCCTGCTTGCCAGCCTGACCCGAACACAACTTCATCCACCTGACCCGGATCGATCCCGGTTCTCTGTACAGCTTCTTTAAGCACCAGCGCTCCTAAATCCACGGCTGAGACCCGTTGGAATGAGCCTCCAAAACTTCCTCCTGCCGTCCGAACGGCTCCCGCGATAACGATATCACTCATGAATTTATTCCTCCTTCATTAGCATTATTTTCCTTTGAGCTTTTTATTATATTGAGCGCTCTCGACCTGTCAACAAAAATCCCTAATCCTCTTCGTGTTTTTCCCTCCGGAATATCCGGAATAAATCGGACAACCTTCCTTTGACATAACCTTCTTTAATAAAATATGGGCCATCCTCTGGCTGTATCCATTTGATGTATTTTCCCCGTTTTACGCCAAGTGGATCTTGTGCCAGCCCTATCCGAAAATCCCCTTCTTTTGTCTGGATGATGGCCACATTGATCTCGTTCACATCCCCAGGTGGTTTATACTGGGTAGAAGCCACAATCCTGTCTTTGCGTGGCATTTTTTTCAGGATGAGATCTTCTGGAATGGACTGCGGCAAATATTCTTCTTTGAAACCTTGTCTGGGTCGGAAGGGATCCGTCCTTTCGATGATGCCGACAATGGAGGTATTCCCGAATCCGCTCATGCTGAACCAAAGGCCGTAGTTCAGATCCCTTATTTTTTTCCCGAACATGTCTCTGTACTGATCATGGCCTCTCATCTGCCAAACCAGTTCGACCAGCTGGGCTCCCCCGGAAGCGCCAAGAGGGTGGGTCCTGGATAAAAATCCTCCAGACCGGTTGACATACACTTTTTTCCCTTCCTTATTCGACTCCTGGATGACAAATGTGTGCCCTTGCCCTCTATCGGCGAATCCCAGGTCTTCGGCTGCGATCCAGGGAATGGGTTTAAAGGCATCGTGGAGTTCACACAAATCGATCTCGCCGGGATTCAGTTCCGCCTCTTGGTAGGCCCTGCGCCCGGCGATCAGGGCCGATTCCATATAGATCAACGTTTTCCTGTCAGCGATCTTGATGTGATCAAAGGCAGATTTCACGCTCGTCAATTTGATGTCCGTCTTCTCTGGAATCAGATAAACAGCGCCAGCCCCGTTGTAGGAGCCGCTGCAATCGAATTTTGTGAGGGGCTTGGCAATGACCCTGTTGACATTGGGATCATTGTATTCTTCCCATGAAATCGGTTGCCGGAAATAAGCAAAGTTGTTCAGGGCGCCATATCCAAGACTTTGGCGGCTCATCTCGAAGCAGACTTTCCGGAATTCTTTTTCCGAAACCTTGTACGCATCCATATATTCGTATGAAGCAAGGGCGGCCACAGCCGGCATCTCACCCAGCCCTCTCTCTCTCTCCTCTTCCGCGATCACAGTCGATATTTGAGAGGGAATCTCTTCGTTTTTCAGCTTCCCCTTCATCTTCTCCCCAAAACAAACAAGAACCTTTAATCCAGACGAAGCCAGTCTTTTCCCGAGTTCGACTGCAGCAGCTCCGGTTGCAGACCCCAATTCCACATGATAGATCTCAGTATCCCTGCGAAGTCCCAGTTCCATGCCCACGAGGGAGTCAAGACCTGTTTGACGAGCGAACCCGATGGGGTCCATGCTGCCGATGACCAGGCAATCAGGGAGAGCATCAGATGTGAAAAGCACTGAATCTTGGAGTGCTTTTGCGCAGGCGTCTGCCAGCATGACTCCGATGGGCCGGAAATCCTTGCCGAATGGAGTCAAACCTACCCCAGCTATGTATACATTTTTCATGCGGATGAGAACTCCTCAACCCTGAAAATAATCGTTTTTATTTTAATACGCCCTAACAAAAAAAGCAAAAAACCGAATCTTGCATTTTCCATGATGTTGACATAACCTGGACTTGTATGAAAATCGAAGAAAATGTGAGGAAGATTCTATCCCAGTTGCCGGAAGAGGTGGAACTTGTGGCTGCGGCGAAAACACGCACACCCGAAGAAATTTTACGGGCGGTCAATGCAGGAGTGAGGATCATCGGAGAAAACTATGTGCAGGAAGCGGAGCGTGCTTTCGAAATTGTCGGGCACAGAGTGAAATGGCACTTCATCGGCCATCTTCAGCGAAACAAAGTGAAAAAAGCCGTCAAGGTTTTCGACATGATCGAAACCCTGGATTCCCTGGATCTCGCAGAAGAAATCGATAAGCGCAGTGCCCAAGAGGGGAAAATCATGACCGTTCTCATCGAGATCAACAGCGGAAGGGAACCACAGAAATTCGGGATAATGCCTGAAAAGGCTGAAATCTTTCTCCAAAAAACAGCGGGCTTTAAAAACATGAAGATCAAAGGTCTGATGACCATGGGGCCGGCTTTTGGTGATCTTGAGAAGGCGCGCCCTATTTTTGCCGAAACAAAAAAATTGTTCGATGGAATAAAATCTCTAGAAATTCCAGGCGTCGATATGCAATATCTTTCGATGGGGATGACAAATTCCTACTTAGTGGCGATCGAGGAAGGGGCCAACATAATTAGGATCGGCACCAAGATCTTCGGTCATCGAGGATGAAGTTCTTTTTTTCCTAGAATTCTTATAAATTTGTGTTGAAAAATAAAAGATTATCTTATATTATTTTATGTTCTTTATATTAAAACATTTACAGATCAAGGAGTTCTAATGATAAGACTTTCTACCAAAGGAAGGTACGGAACTCGACTTATGGTAAGCCTTGCTCAACATTATCATAACGGCAGAGAATCCATCATACTGAAAAAGATATCCGATGATGAAGATATTTCTATCCGTTATTTAGAACAGATCATCATCCCGCTCAAGATCGCAAAGCTCGTGAAAAGTATTCGGGGAGCTGGAGGTGGATATATCTTGGCACGACATCCATCTGATATCAAATTGAGGGAGATCATTTCAAGTTTAGAAGGATCTTGCTGTCTGGTCGAATGTGTGGATGACGAAGACTATTGCGACAAAATCGAAAAGTGTGCGGCCTATGACATCTGGAAAAACGCCAGTTCACTTCTGAAAGATTATTTCGAAAAAACGACTCTTCAGGATATCCTGGAGATTTCTAACAAAAAGAATTCCTCAGTTCAGAAATAAGAAGAGCTCCGATTCCTTTTTTTATAACCCTTCCATCATTACTTGACATTATCTCTAGAATTCGTATAAGATTTATATGACATATAGAGATAGCTAGCCCATTCCAAGGAGATATCCATGATTAAACTTTCCACCAAAGGCAGATATGGAACTCGTTTGATGCTCAATCTCGCTCTTCACTATAATGAAGGCAGAGAGGCTGTGGTGCTCAAAAATATATCGAAAGAGGAGGACCTCTCTATACGGTACCTGGAACAGATCATTATCCCTCTGAAAATAAATAAATTGGTCAAAAGCGTTCGAGGAGCTGGAGGTGGATATACGCTGGCGAGGAATCCATCGGAAATCAATCTATGTCAGATCATCGAGGTCTTGGAAGGGTCATGCGCCCTTGTCGACTGTGTAGAAGATCCAGATAGTTGCGACCGGATCGACGAATGCGCTACCCAAGTTGTCTGGAAAGAAGCCAGTGATCTACTAAAAAATTACTTTGAAAGCAAAACTCTGCAAGACCTCATCGTCTTCGCTGAAAAAATAAGAGCCAAAAAGGAAAAACAATAAATTTTAACTCGAGTTATAAAAATATAGAGTTTAAAAAAAATTTTTCTTGACAAAAAATACGTGATCCCTTAAATTACATAATCCCTATAGTATATCTATAATCTATAATTAATATAGAATTATTGTGATAGAATGGCATTTATGGAGAGGAAAAAAATCAAAAAAAACCTTAGAAATGACATCACTCAAAAAAAGGGAAAGGAGAGGGAAATGAAAAAAGCCAGCTTATCTTACGGACTCCCAACAGTTGGTATTGTCATCCTGGCCATCTTTTTGTTCTTCCCTTCTCTGAATGCAAAGACACCGGCATTTCAAGAAGAAACGAGTGCGGATGTGTGCGCCGAATGTCACGATGTTATAGCGCATAACTTCCAAGGTCAACCGCATGCTGAGAACAACTGTATCGCCTGTCACGGTGATGCGAAAACGCATTTAGAAGAAGGAGGAGGAGCGAACATCTTCGCCTATGGAGCAGAAGAATTGACCGGTGACAAATCGACCAAATGTCTTACCTGCCACACGAAAACGACTGGAAGATATTTTGCAAGCCCACACGGAAAATCAGCGATGGATTGCACAACTTGCCACATTATCCATACAGAGATGGCCAGACCCGCTCTGCTCAAAACGAGCGCTTTGAAAAATTGTTCCAGTTGTCATCAGGATGTGCTCGCTCAGTTTCAACTGAACGAACGGCACCGACTTCAAGAAGGAATCCTGAGCTGCGAAACCTGCCATGACCCACACAAGCCATCTTCGATGATGCGCTTGGGCGGATTTAAACAGGAATCATGTTTAAAATGCCACACCGACAAAGGTGGACCTTTTCTGCACGAACATGGGGCTTCCCGAATCGAAGGATGCACAGCCTGTCATGAGGTCCATGGATCCCCCAACAAGCACATGCTGACTCACCAGAGCGTATCCGACCTATGTTTCAGTTGTCACACCCTGGCTCCATCCTTTCATGCCCGTTTCGATTCATACTCCACCAACTGCACAGTCTGTCATGCGACCATTCATGGCTCCAATCTGAGCAAGATTTTTCTGAAATAGGAGGGATAATATGAGTAAAAAGAAAATATTTTTAGCCTTTACACTGACATTCTTCGTATTTTCTGCAGCCCTTTCCCTCCAAGCCCAAGAACAATCGAAAAATCTATATGGGAAATTCCTATTCGGATACAGATTCGTGGACACAAGCGGAACGGTCGAAAGATACAAACAAGACATAAACCTGGATGAAGGGTTGAGACTCTTCAACTTCAATCTGCAGATCCTGCCGAATGAAAATTTCAAGAATCTATTCGACCGGATCGACATCAACATGTACAACTTCGGTGGCGATCCTTATGAGACCTTTCGATTGGCCATCCAGAAATCAGGAAAATACAAGTTCCAATACGATCGAAGAAAATCCAATTACTTTTATGCTGACCAGCATGAAGTCGACGGCGGGGAGCTCTACAATCCTTTTACGTTCAATTTCGATAGAACCATGGACAGCATGTTCGCCAAGGTTTGGCTGCATAGGTATGTCGATGTTTACGTGAATTTCGACAGGTACAGCAAAATAGGCGATAGCACACTGACCCTAGATCTCGACCGGATAGAATTCGAATTCGACAAGCCCATCGAAGAAAATTACAAACAATTCGCTATCGGTGTAGATTTTCACTTGAAGGACTTCACGTTCGTGTTCGAAGAAAGAGTGATGGATTACACCAACACCAACAGCTTTTTCCTTCCCGGCGCTGCAGACGGCGGAGAAGGCGCAAGTTATCCTTCGGCGTTGAACTTCTTCACCTTGAATCAACCCTATGATCTCAAAACATACACCCATACTTTCAAAGCGACAGGACGCGCCTTTGACAGGTTGCTCATCAATGGATTCGCTCAGCTTAGCAGCCAAGATATGGATTTGACTTACGAGGAAGAAGTCGATGGTATCAATTACCTCGGAAAATTCTACATGAATAGCCAAGGTGGAAAAGGAAAATTCGATCGCAATATCAATATATTCGATTTCGATGTCACATACTTGATGTTGGATAAGTTGGCCGTAATAGCGGCTTTCCGTTTCAATGATTTCGAACAGGAGGGCTACCTCACTGTTGACGGGGAAAAAGAAGAATCCATGCTAAAATACAACAACAAGGCTGCAGAGGGTGGACTGCAGTACCAGTTCTCTCCCCGGATAGTCCTTACTGCAGGATACCGCTACGAGATAAGGGAGCTGGACGGAATCGAAACCGTAGGCTATGAAGAGAAAACCGTGAGGAACGGGCTTTACGGAAACGTCAAGTGGGATATCCGGGCTTTTAAAATCACGGCTGATTACCAGTTCGGAGATTACAAAGACCCATTCACTCTGATTTCTCCGACGAGTTTCCATAGGTTTCGATTCACGGCGAAAGCGAATGTCGATAATTTCAATTTCTCCGGTTCATACCTCTGGAATAGAGCAAAAAGCGAGGTTTATGACGATCGCTGGGATTCCACCAAAAACCAGTTGAACCTGCGCGTAGGATATAACGGCCAAAAGGTCCACGTTTCAGGAGGTTATGCACTGATCGATGTCGAACACAAAGGCAATCGGATCATCTCATACCCGCCAACATGGACTGGGCCGGGAAGCTTCCCTTGGGATATCCTGTACGAAGGCAAATCGAATCTCTTCGATGCTTCGCTGTCAGCAGACTTAGCTGAGGATTGGAGCGTGGGGGGATATGCCAATGTTTATTGGAATAGAGGATTCTGGGAAATCGACCGGTTTACTTTCAAAGCCTATGTGGAATACACCTTCAACAACGGACTCGTTAGCCAAATCGGATACCGCTATGTGGATTTCAAGGAGAAAATGTCCGGATTCAACGATTACAGCGCGAACATATTGGAAATATCCTTTGGCTACCGCTGGAAATAATGGGAGGAACAAGAATGATAAAAAAACCACAGATAATCGCGATTTTCTTAGTTATTGGGATGGGCGTTTTCTTCGCAGCCAACTCCCAATTTGTCGAACAAGAAGTCTCGCTCCAATCCAAAGCATCCCATGCCGAAGAATTGTGGGAAACCTCAGGCCATGCACATTCGGATGCCGAAGCTTTCATCCATTGGGATGAGGACGGGGAGATCCCGACAGATTGCGCCAAATGTCACAGCACGCAGGGGAACAACCAGTTCATTGAAACGGGGAGCGTAAGCTCCGCAGTGCCGGCAGGCCCTGGAATCGAAAACAACATTTCTTGCGAGACCTGTCACACAAATCCCGAGCTCGGAATAGTCCGTGACCATACGGATGTGACCTTTCCTTCGGGTGTTATGATCGAAGATCTGGGACCCGAAGCCCTTTGCATGGAGTGTCACCAGGGGAGAGAGTCGAAGATATCCGTAGATAAAGCCATAGTTGAAGCCGATTTAGAGAACGATGACACACCCAGCTCGAGCTTAGCATTCCTCAACATCCATTACTATGCGGCCTCAGCAACTCAATTTGGAACCATCGTGAAAGCCGGATATGAATACGACGGGAACACCTACGATGCCCGCTTCTCCCATGTAACTGGTTACAACGCGTGCATAACCTGCCACAATCCTCATTCGCTGCAAGTCGATCTTTTCAGATGCAACACATGCCACACCGGTATTACCGATCCCAAGGACATCCGGTACTATGGCTCTTTCGTCGATTACGACGGAAATGGCGATATGGAAGAGGGGATGTACTACGAAATTGAGGGCTTGAAAGCAAAGCTATATGCCGCAATCAAGCAATACGCACTAAACACGGTCCACATGCCTATCGTGTATGACTCGATCGTCTATCCCTATTTTTTCAATGACACCAACGGCAACGGCGCACCAGACGAAAGCGAAGTCAATTACGGAAACCAGTACAGCTCCTTCACACCAAGGTTGCTCAGAGCGGCCTATAATTACCAGGTCTCAATCAAGGATCCCAATGCTTTCGCCCATGGTGGGAAATACGTCATCCAGCTCCTGTATGACTCCATCCAGGACCTGAATTCCAAATTTATTGTGCCGGTCGACATGACCGGAACACACCGTGGCGACGAAGGACATTTCGATGGATCGGCCGAGGCCTGGAGGCACTGGGATGAGGAAGAATACGTCGTCGAAGCTAGCTGTGCCAGATGCCACAGTGCCGATGGGTTGGCCACCTATTTGGAAAGCGGAGAGAATGAAGAGACACACGCAGCTAACGGAATGCTCTGCACCACCTGTCACACCACTCCTCCCTCTGTTCGCCGTTCGCCAGCCGTTACATTTCCATCTGGCGCGGTCAAAGACTTGGGCGACAGCAGCAATATATGCATGACCTGCCACCAAGGTAGAGAGTCCATGGACTCAGTCCTGAAGAACATCGCCTCCTCTCCTCCGCCCTGGGGATTCATCAACGTTCACTACTACCCGGCAGCAGCAAATTTTTATGGTACGGAAGTAAGGGGAGGATTTCAGTTCAAGGATAAAACCTATGCGGGTAGGAAATTCTACCCGAACCACATGGGCATGTTCGATACCTGCGTGGAATGCCACATGGGAACCAACAGCATCCACAAGCCTTACGACACGACAGGCAAAATGCACAATGTGCAAACGCCCAATCCGGAAGATTGCGTGTACTGCCATGGTCAAGACGTGTCCCAACCGAATCCTGGAGCCGACCCTGCGAAGTTCGAATTCAGCGGAATCCGGCCGGCGACAACTCCGGATTATGACGGGGACGGGAACAAAAAAGAATCCATCAAAGATGAGATCAAGGGGTTGGAAGATGATCTCTACGCCGAAATCCAGAAATTCGCAGCCGATAGAGGAATGCCTGTCATATACGACGAGAATGCCTATCCCTATTTCTTCAACGATAAAAACGGGAATGGCTCCATCGATCCAGGCGAGGCGATTTTCCCGAACAGCTACATGTTCATGCAAGCGCGACTGCTCAAAGCTGCCTATAACTTCCAGGTCAGCAAAAAGGATCCCAATGGATTTATCCACAACTCCCGTTATGTTGCCCAGTTGCTCGTAGATTCCATAGAACATCTCGGAGGCAGTGTCGCCAAATACACTTGGCGAAAGTAGAATAGATCAAAGATACTCACTGAAGGGCGGCATTTCGGTGCCGCCCTTTTTTTTATCCCCTCAATAATTTTTTCATTGATTTTGATTAAGTATTTCTATATTCTTTGTAGAGATAAGCGAGAAAATAATTACCCCACTATTGAGGAGGAAGGATTGAAAAAAACTCTTTTTTTACTTGTATTCATGAGTATTATCGCTCTTGGAGTTGTCCAGGCTCAAGACTGTGTCCAATGCCATAAGGATGTCACGCCCAATATCGTTTCCGATTGGCAGTTGAGCAAACACAGCCAGAACGAGGTGGATTGTTCCGTTTGTCACGGGGAAGATCACAAGGATCCGTATGATGTGGAAAAAGTCAAGATCCCTACGCCAACAACCTGTGCTAACTGCCATGAGGAAAAAGTCGAGCAGTTCATGGCGGGCAAACACGCCGCCGCCTGGACGGCCATGAAGGCCATGCCCACGATACACTGGCAGCCGATGGCAATGACAGAGGGAATGAAGGGCTGCGGGGGATGTCACAAGATCGGGATAAAAACAGAAGCAGAGATAAAAGAGATAAAGGAAACAGGAGCCGGATTCGGCATGGCTTCCTGTGACGCTTGTCACACGCGTCACACGTTTTCTCTCCTGGAAGCCAGGCAGCCTCAAGCCTGCCAGACCTGCCACATGGGATTCGATCATCCCCAATGGGAAATGTATTCGGGATCCAAACACGGGGTGAGGTATCTGCTCAAACAGAATAAAACACTGCCGGATACCGTTGCCGCCCCTACCTGCCAGACCTGCCACATGCAGGAAGGCAACCATGCTGTTCTCACAGCTTGGGGTTTCCTCGCGGTGCGGCTTCCGATGCCAGAGGACAAACAGTGGGCCCAAGACAGGACAACCATTCTCCAAGCATTGGGAGTACTCGATCCCAAAGGTAATCCAACCAGTAGACTGGAAGTGGTCAAAGCCGCCGATTTGGCACGGCTCACCCAGGAAGACTGGCAAAAAGAGCGGGAAAAGATGCTCAAAACCTGCAATCAATGCCACTCACTGAATTTCGCCAAAGCGGAACTTGAAAAAGGCGATCAGACAATAAAGGCTGCAGACCGATTGATGGCGGACGCCATATTGGTCGTTGCCGGATTGTACAAGGATGGGATTCTTCCTAAGCCCGAAAACTATGCTCATCCATTTCCGGATCTCCTCACTTTTCATGACGCCCCCACACCGATCGAACAGCAGCTGTTTGTTATGTATCTCGAACACCGGATGAGAACATTCCAGGGAACCTTTCATGCCAATCCAGATTACGCGCTGTGGTATGGATGGAGCGAGATGCAGAGAGATCTGTCAGAGATTAAATTTATGGCAGAAGAACTCCGTCTCAAACACAAAAATAATTAATAACGAAGCAGTTCTCAAGAAAAAGAAACCAGGTCTTTCATGCAAAATCGTTGAAATTCATGTACAAAAACTATATGATTAGTAGTTAATAATATCCTCATATCGAGACTATAATGAAATTCATCATCGATTTTTTTAAATCGCTAAAGCTAGCTATTTTTTTGATCATCATCATCACTCTCGCATCCGTGCTCGGAACCCTCATCCCCCAGATGAGAAGCCCACAGGAGTATGCGGCCCACTATGGTCAATTATCCGAGCTTTTGATCCGGCTCGAAGTTACCGATCTCTATCATTCCTGGTGGTTTATGTCCCTCCTGATTTTGTTTTCTCTGAACATTGTGATTTGCACCCTTACCCGCCTTTCCCCCAAGCTCAGGAGAGCTCTAAGACCCAATCTAGAATTCGAAACGTCAACTCTTATGGCGGCCAAAATCAACGAAAGTTTCACGAAAAATTGGGATCTGGAAAAGAGCCAGGCAGAGTTGAAAAAGGCCATACGTGTCGGTCATTACCGAATCAAAAAGACCAGAAAGGACGGAGAAGTCCACCTATTGGCAAGAAAAAAGATTCTGGGTATCTTTGGATCAGACATCGTCCATCTCGGACTTTTAGTCATCCTGATCGGAGGGATAATAAGCGGCTTTAGCAGTTTCAGGACAACCATCAACATTTCAGAGGGGGAGATCGTTCCAATCATCGGCACCGATTTCAAGGTCCAACTGGACAAATTCGAAACGGAATACCATCCGAACGGAAGTGTCAAGGATTGGAAAAGTACTCTCACCGTTATCGAGGATGATACCCCACGCTTGACCAGAACCATCGAAGTCAATTACCCCCTAACCTATAAGGGATATGTCTTTTATCAAAGCAGCTATGGCTGGGATTGGCAAAATCCAACCCTGGAAATATGGGCGACCAAAGCATCGGATCCCTCTTCCCAGAAAAAAGCCTTTGCCAAATTAGGAGAAAAAGTGATTTGGGAAGAGGAAAATTTGGAATTTATAGCCCTCCAATTCCTGCCCGATTTTGTCATCGACGGGAACAAACCCGGGACGCGATCTTTAGATCCCAACAATCCTGCTATATTCATCCAAGTGAATCGTGGCGAAGACTCTATTTCTGCGGGTTGGATATTCGCCAAATTCCCAGATTTTTCGCAGATGCACTCCGAAGAAGAATCCGATTACAAATTTGAATTGAAGGATATTCAGACATCCCAGTATTCTGGCATCCAGATGGCTAAAGATCCCGGTGTGAATTATATCTGGTTGGGATGTACCTTCCTTATGATCGGGCTATTCATGGCTTTCTACTGGCCCACAAGGGATATTCGCTTCATCTTGAAATACATCGACGGAAAAACCGAGATTTTTTCAGCCGGCAGATCGGCAAAAAGCCAATTAGCGCTTGAAGAGGAATACACCAAAATAATGACCTCTCTCAGGAGTTCCAAATGAACGAATCGACACTGTTTTTGATCACTTTCATCTTTTACTTTATCGCTGCCTTCTTTTATCTTGCCTTCATGTTTTCAAAAAAAGAAGGCTCGGCTAAGGCCGGTTTATCCGTGGTTACCATAGGATTTTTTGTCCATACAATGGCTTTGATCTGGAGGACGATCGAGAGCGGGCATGCACCTTTCACCAATATGTATGAATCTCTCTCGTTTCTTGCCTGGTCCGGGGCCTTGGCTTACATCGTCACAGAATACAAATACAAGATCCGGAAAGTGGGGCCGTACCTGATGCTAATCATCATCGGGATCATGGCCCTTGCCTCCTCGCCCCTGATGCCCAAGGAAGCCACTCCCCTCATGCCTGCCCTCCAGAGTTATTGGTTGTGGCTTCATGTTTCGGTCACCCTTTTGGGTGAAGCCTTTTTTGCCATAGCCTTCGTAACGAGCATCATGTATATGGCTGCTGATTCACGGGAGAAGAAAGGGATCGCTAAGGAAGGCGCAATTTCTTCCGAAAAGCTCGATTCCATCAGCTACAGATGTGTCGCAGTGGGCTTTCCCCTCTTTACGCTAGGAGGCTTGGTATTCGGCATGGTTTGGGCCTACAAAGCTTGGGGGACTTACTGGAGTTGGGATCCGAAGGAAACATGGAGCTTGATAACATGGTTCGTGTTCGCCCTGTATCTCCATACCCGGATCGTGATGGGATGGAAAGGCCGCCGTTCCGCCCTTATCGCTATCATCGGGTTCCTGGCCGCTCTGTTCACCTACTTCGGCGTGAACTACCTCCTGGCCGGCCTTCACAGTTATGCGTGATAATCCATCTTATTTGTGATAGAGTTAAACACAGTATCTATTCGTTCATTTTTTTAAAACTCTCAGGAACATGCCATGCAAAAAATGAATAAAAAGAAAAAGAGACTCATCATTTTGCTCAGTTTTCTCGTATTTTTTATCGTGTTTTTGTTGGCCGCAATAGAATTCACGTCTCATTCGAATTTTTGCGCCTCCTGCCACTTCATGAAACCCTACTTCAAAAGCTGGGAAACCTCATCTCATAAAGATGTCGAATGCAGCGTTTGTCATTATCCACCGGGAGGCGGTATCCGATCCAAGTTGAGAATCAAAATCGAAGGGTTGGTCATGGTCGGCCGCTACTGGACAAAATTGTATGTCAAATCCAAACCCTGGGCAGAAATACGAGATGACAGTTGCCTGAGGAAAGGCTGCCACGAAAAAAGGCTCCTGGAAGGAGTCGTCCAGTTCAACAAAGTGGCGTTCGACCACAAAATCCACTTCGAAGACCTCAAAAGAGGTAAAAAGCTCCAGTGCACAAGCTGTCATTCCCAGATCGTTCAGGGACAACACATCACCGTCACTGAGAGTACCTGTTTCATCTGTCATTTTAAAAAAAGCGAACATTATCCCAGGATCGATGACTGCAACCACTGTCATACGAAGGAAATTCTCGTTGGGCCACCATCTCCCCGATTCAACCACACCATGGTCTTCGATAATGGGTTCAGTTGCGATAAATGCCATAACAACACCATTGTCGGGGACGGGGAAGTTCCACGGGAGAATTGTTTCAAATGCCACGCTGAAAGGGAGAGACTGGAGAAATTTGAGGACACTGACCTGATGCACACCACGCATATTTATGAAAACAAAATAGAATGCAACCAGTGTCATATGGAAATCCAGCACAAGATCGTCAAAGATATCGAAACCATTGCAGACTGCACTTCATGCCACACGGATTCTCACAAAGCCCAAAAAATGCTGTACACCGGGGAGGGAGGAAAAGGCATAGATCACCCCATGCCGAATGTCATGCTGGAAAAAGGTCTGAGCTGCAAGGGTTGCCACATGTTCCATGAAGAACTGGGTGGCCGATTGATCAAAAGCGACACATCCATATCCGATGCGAACGCCTGCGAGTCCTGCCATGGGAAAGGTTTCTCCAGGATCTTGAAAGGCTGGGAAGACTCCACAACCAAAAAATTAGCCCAGATAAAGACTATCTATGGCCAGGTCAATCGAGAAATCACGACAACAGGACATGCCGATAAAAACAAAGCCACATCCCTCCTCGAAGACGCGCTTTTCAACATAGAAATCGTCGAAAGAGGAAAGAGTGTGCATAATGTGACTTATTCGCAGGAACTTCTGCTGGCAGCCTATAACAGAATGATCGCCGCTCTTCAAGCCGTGGATTCTCGATATAAGCCGCAAGAGTTTCAAATCGTCTCCGGCGAGATTCCCACACTTTGTGCGAATTGTCACGCCGGAGTAGAAGAGTTCAGCACCGAGATCTTTGGCTTGAATTTTCCCCACAAGAAACATTTGATCGAACAGAAGATCGAATGTTCGACCTGCCACTCCAATGTCCGGACTCATGGAGAATTCATTGCCACCAAAAAGAGTTGCGCAACATGCCACCACAAAGACACAAAGAAGGATTGCGGAAGATGTCATACGCTGCAAAAAACTTTTTACCAAGGCGGGGAAATTCATGGACAGGAGGTCCCCAAGGATATCATGGCAGAGGCGGGAGTGGAATGTGCAGATTGTCATCTGGGAGACAATAAACAGATAGTCCGACCGGATAAAACCAAATGCGCAGAGTGCCATGATGAGGACTATACGGAAATGCACACCGAGTGGCAAACGACGATCCAAGACCTGATCTCCTCTGCAACGATCTCTCTAAATGCCAGGAAAAAGATGACTCTTTCCCCCCAGGAAAACGAAGTGCTAAGGAATATCGAACAAAAGCTGCAAAGGATCGAGATGGATGGGAGTCTCGGTATCCACAATTACATGTTCATCGAAGAGACCCTGACAGAATTGAAAAAAAACATAGAATCTATAAAGTGAACCGCGTATCATGACGCATGCTGCAAAAGGAAAAGAGAGTAACAAATCCTACACAATTTAATAAGTTTATAAAATTTATTTTTATTATAGACATTGCATTGACAGAGCTGTGTGAAATATCTATCATAAATAGCTAAAACAAAAAAGATATCTTGGAGGAAAGTATGAAAAAGATTATGTTATTTACCGTTGTTCTCATAGGCATCATATTTGTCTCGACTTCATTCGGCCAGGAATTCACCTATGTCGGCGCGGCCAAGTGCCAAATGTGCCACAAAACCGAAAAACAGGGCCAGCAGTACCCTCTTTGGGAATCGAGTAAGCACTCCCAATCTTTTTCAGCATTATCATCTGAGAAGGCTAAAGAAATCGCCCAAGCTGCAGGTGTCGACAATCCGCCAGAAAGCCCGAATTGCCTCAAATGTCACGCCCCCCTTTCCGAAAAAGCACCAGAACTCAAGGAAGAGGGCGTCGGATGTGAAACCTGTCATGGCCCAGGAAGCGCTTATAAAAAATTGAGCATCATGAAAGACCAAGCCGAAGCCGTGAAAAATGGGCTGACCGAATATGGTTCTCCTGACACCATAAAGAAACATTGTCTTTCCTGCCATGAAAATGCTCACGGGATCACCTTCGACTTCGAAGCCGCCTGGGAAAAAGTGAAGCACCCGAGACCGGAAAAATAGCTCGTTCTTTATCCTACATTTCGTCAGCTTCTGCTTGCGGGTGCTCGTGGCTGAACATGGACTTCGGCATTTTTCCCGTCAACCATGAAGGATTCATCGGATAGACCTGCGGGCTGAAAATGGTGGAGTAGAAATGCCATATGGCGATCGCCAGGGATGCCAAAATCGCCTCGTAATAATGGATGACTAACGCCACATCCAAAAAACCCTTGGGTAGGAATTCAACAAAATAGTTATCGAACCAAAGAAGGATACCCGTGATGATCATCACAGCCGTTCCCCAGATAAGGGCCCAATATTCGGCTTTTTCGATATAGCTAAAACGCTTGAAACTGGGCGTCTTTTTTGAAAGCCCGAGGTTGAAGAGAATCCTCTGAACGAAATCTCGGAAATCATAAAACTTGGGCAACATATCTTTGAAAAAGGTCCTCCCCCTTCTGGTAAAAAGATAAATGAGGTGCCAGACCGTGACAAATATCAAAACCACAGCAGCCACACGATGAATCAATCCTCTTAGCTCAAATCCGCCCTGCCAACCGAAAAACATCTTCGTAATCCAGGAATTTTCGAATCTTAAGGCAAATCCGGTTATGACCAGCACGATGAAGCTTACCGTCAGAAGGGTATGCTGCCAGAGCTCACCGATTCGCATTCTTCTGACCTGAGGCTTTTTCATCACGAGAACGATCTGCCTGAATATATCAATCAACCAATGCAAAACCATCAACCCGATGATCACGAAAATCGCCAAAATGTATATTGTCTTGACAACGCTTGCGGCTTTGGTTTGCAGACCTTTATCTCCGACTCCATGGATTGGTGTCGATGCCAGAGCAGATGAAATTCCGGGGTGACAATCGCCGCATGTTTTTTGCAGGTTATCGGGATAGACTGAAGAGGCCGGATCTGAGCTGGGGAGAATCTTGTGAACCCCGTGGCAAGAAGCACAATTGGCCACATGGGTATCCCCGGCTTTGGTTTTCAAGCCATGATAGCTGTCGATAAAAGAAGTCAATCGCCCGGTTCGCATTCCATATTTCTCGGTCAGAGTAATGGATTCGTGACAGGGCGAGCAGGTGGCTTCAGCCAGCCTAACGCTGGAAACAGGGGATCTGGGATCGCTGGGAGAGATGATGCCGTGCTCGCCGTGACAGTTCGTGCACACCGGTGAATCGGTCTCCCCTCTCGTAACCAACTGCCCGTGAATTCCTTCTGAAAATTCCTTTTCTACGCCCGAATGACACTTCCCGCATGTCTTAGGAATGTTGAAATGATTGATGGTTGAGGCGGGATCCCCTGGAGAAAGTATCCTGTGGGCGGACCCCCCTGTCGAATGACAATCGTTGCACGTGGCGGCCACATCCACGCCTGATTCTGTAGCAAGACCATGGACACTGTTTCTGTATACTTCGATCGGATGATCGATCAGTATCTGATACTTTCTAGTCAGATTGATATCTTCATGACAGCGGGCACAGGTATCAGGGACGTTAGACGGATGAGTTCTGGAAAGTTTCACCGATGAAGGCAAAACATCATGATCCCCGTGACAGTCGGCACACGTAGGAATATCCCGGCACTCGTCAGCACTCATCCTGCCATGGAATCCGTACTGCTCTCTCGCATCCTCGTGGCAGCTACCACACCCTGCACAGCCCACGACAAAAACAGAATCTTCCTTGTGCGGGAGCATATCTTTATCTAAATGGCAATCCAAGCATTCCAATCCATCGTGTATGGAATGGGATAGATCATCGGTTATTATCGTATCAAGGGCGCTCTCTTCATGGCACTCAATGCAGGCACTGCTGTCAATTTTTTCATAGTCCTCATCGGATTCTTGTGAAAGAACAAAAGAAAAAAATAAAACACAACCAATAAGAAGGAATAAACCTCTGTGAATTTTATATTTCATCCTGCCAAAATGTATCATGACCCAACTCCTCTCAATCCTCTCAGCTTAGATTCGCTCAAGCCTCATTTTTTTCCATTCTTGTTCTCTTTTCCCCAGCTAGACTGGAAACGTGGCATAGAATCATAGCTATAACTTTTATATATTACCAAATTATTTTAGTTCACGAAATATTTTATTCACGAATTAAGCATCTTTATACGTGATTATTGGTCCTAGCCTCACGAACAGCTCTTGGAGGGAATCTGACTGAGTCCGTGTGATGAGCACAAAACATATCATTAAAAGCTCTTTTCATACATTTCCATTTTCATTACACTAGTGTTTAGTAGAGTTACGCAACCTGGATAATACAGGCTAGGTTTGTTATGGAAATAATGAACAGATATATCGGGAGACTGCATGTGCTGACCGATACGGTTTTGCAATCCCGCTTCTCGCACTTTGAACTCGCCAGAATGGCTATCGATGGAGGAGCAGATACGATTCAGTTCCGGCAGAAGAACGGTTCGACGAAAGAGTTGATCACGACAGCTCGAAAACTCAAGGGGATGTGTGCAGAAACGGGAGTGCCCTTCATCGTCAACGACCGCATCGATGTGGCGATAGCTTCTAAGGCGGACGGTGTCCATCTCGGTCAGGATGATTTTCCCATCAGCCTTGCACGCAAACTATTGGGAAAAGATGTTATCATCGGAGGTTCTGCTGTAACGTTAGAAGACGCTCAGAAATGCTTTGCTGACGGAGCTGACTACGTCGGATTCGGACCGGTTTATCCCACTTCCTCTAAACCGGATGCCTCCTCCCCAACCGGAATCGAGCTCATGAAAGAAGTTATCAAGGCCATCTCGATCCCCATCATTGCCATCGGCGGCATCGATGCACAGAATGTACCGGAGGTGATGCGTGCAGGGGCTTACGGGATCGCTGTTATCTCGGCTGTCTGCTGTCAAGCCGATCCCAAAAAAGCAACGCAAGACCTTTCCGAATCTCTGAGGATGGAGGAATAAGAGGCTGTTATGTCAGAAGTCCTGGCCGATATAGGAGAATTTAGGCTCATCCAGCGCATCCACGATCTACTCGAGGAGATAGGCGTTCATAATCCAGGAATAACGCTGGCCATCGGAGATGATGCCGCATCTCTGAAACCGCGCCCAGGATATGAGCTGTTGATAACCTGCGACACTCTGATAGAAGGACGGCACTATCTGCCACGTCACATCACACCCAAGGATATAGGGAGACGCGCGATGGCCGTCAACATCAGCGATATAGGCGCAATGGGCGGCAAGCCCCTGTGTGCGCTTATTTCTTTGGGATTAAGATCAGACATTGCTGTGGGAGATGTGGAGGATATGTATCGTGGCTTTGCCGAAGAAATCAATCCCTTTGGAGCCTCCATTATCGGAGGCAATCTCACAAAAACGGAAAAAACCGTTTTTATCGACATCACATTGATCGGGGAAATTCAGAAGGAAAACATCATGCTCCGGTCTACCGCCAGAGCAGGAGATGCCATTCTCGTCACAGGATATCCGGGCCAGGCCGCGGCCGCTCTCAAACTGCTGCAAAATGCCAAAGCGAACGAAAATTTGCGCACCCATCCCCTTGTCCAGATTTATAATGTTCCATCTCACCGAGCCCGGGAGGGACATGCGATCGCATGCACGAACAAAGCCCATGCCATGATCGATATAAGTGACGGATTCCTGGCCGATCTCGGGCATATCTGTCAAGAAAGCCATGTTGGAGCTTTGTTGATCCAAGAAAAATTCCCGATTAGCAACGAACTCACAAAGGCTTCCGCCCAGCTGGGAATGGATCCTTATCAACTGTTCTTGCAGGAAAGCGACGATTACGAATTGATCCTAACCTGTGCTCCAGAATATGTCTCTCACATCCGTTCAACTGTCGAGGGTGTCAGCCAAGTTCCTATTCATGAAGTCGGCAATATAACGGACGTTGCCCAAGAAATCAGATTGAAATTCCCCGACGGAACAATACACACAACAGGTCCGCAAGGATGGGATCACTTCCAAAGCTAAGGAGGAAATAATGTATGATCTCCGGATGGCACAAAAGGCGGCAAAAAATTTGGAAAAACTCAAGCAAACAAAGCCGTTAGTTCATAACATCACGAATTTCGTCGTGATGAATTACACAGCTAACGCTTTGCTCGCTTGCGGGGCCTCTCCTGTCATGGCTCATGCTCAAGAAGAAGTGGAAGAAATGGTTTCCTTCGCGGGTGCGCTGGTGCTAAACATCGGAACTCTAACTCCTTACTGGATAGATTCCATGCTCAAAGCAGGAAGACGGGCCAACGAGGCGAATATTCCGATCATCCTCGATCCAGTGGGTTCGGGGGCGACAAAACTGCGTACGGATTCAGCCAAGCGGTTGCTCGATGAATTAACGATCGCAGTTGTCAGGGGAAACGCCTCCGAAGTGCTATCTTTGGCTCATCAGGATTCGCGGACAAAAGGAGTGGACTCCATCCACAGCGTGGAGGACGCTGCCGACGCTGCCGTCATTCTCGCCAAAGAACTCGGCACCACTTTAGCCATCACTGGGGCAGTAGATTTGATAACAGACGGAAATATCACCTACCGTGTTTCTAACGGGCATGAAATGATGGGATATGTCACAGGCACAGGATGTACCGCGACAGTCATCATCGGGGCATTTTTAACCGTTGACAGCAATCCTGTCGAAGCGGCCACAACCGCCTTGTCCTACTTCGGACTTGCAGGCGAAACGGCTGCTGAAAATGCGGATGCACCAGGAACATTTCAGATCGCCCTTCTCGACGCTCTTTACTCAATCGATAAAAATCAATTGGAAGAAGGAGCAAAGATAAAAATCCAATGAAAACCAGAACCAGGGAGCATTAAGATGTCAGGTCTTGAGACATTATGGTCAAAAGGCAAAAATTTTCTCGGAGTTCGCATACCGATTATCGCTGGTGCTATGACATGGATTTCTGACAGCCGTTTCGTATCGGCCGTTACCAACGCCGGAGCGTTCGGAAGCTTGGCAGCAGGAAATATGGACCCAGCTCTTTTCGATACGGAAATCAAAAAAGTCCAGGAGCTCACCGATAAACCTTTTGCCGTGAACTTGATCACGATCGCTCCCCACTATAAACAACACTTGGCCATCGCCACCAAAAACAGAGTTCCTTTTATCGTATTTGCAGGAAGTTTCCCTCGACAGCCCGAAGTGAGGATCGCAAAGGAAAGCGGCGCCAAGGTCATGAGCTTTGCATCGACCGAGTCCATCGCCCAGCGGCTGATCGACATGGGCATGGATGCCTTAATCCTCGAAGGAAGCGAAGCAGGTGGACATGTGGGACATGTATCCCTGGGAATCCTCCTCCAACAAGTTTTGTTCAAGTTCGATGAGGTTCCGATATTCGTGGCGGGGGGGATCGCTTCCGGAACGTATATCGCACACCTCCTGTTGATGGGAGCTGCAGGAGTCCAGCTGGGCACTTTTTTTGTGATGACAGAGGAGTGCAGCGCTCACCCCCAGTTCAAGCACGCTTTTATCCGTGCAAGGGCAAGGGATGCAGTGGCCACCCCCCAGATCGGATCAGAACTGAAGGTCGTTGCTGTCCGTGCGCTGCGAAACAAAGGGATGGATGCCTTTGCAGAGCTTCAAGTCGATTTGCTCCAGAAAAGAAGATCCGGAGAGATCTCCCAGGCCGATGCCCAGTACCAAGTGGAAGAGTTTTGGATAGGAGCTTTGCGAAGAGGGGTCCAAGAAGGCGATATCGAATTCGGTTCGCTGATGGCCGGACAGAGTGTGGGTCTTGTCCGCGAAGTCATGCCACTCAAACAGGCATTAGCCAGACTGATCGAAGATGCCGAAACAGAATTGGTCAAAATCAAAGGAAAATGTGAATCCATTTGAATCATCGATCAAAAAAAAGGATAAAAGGTGAAAATATGATTATCGCATCCTTGGCCATATTTCCCACAAGCGAAGGAGCTTCTGTCTCTAAGTATGTCAAAGAAGCCATCAATGTGATCGAGAGCTCCGGTTTGAAAAGCGTAACGGGTGGAATGAACACAACGATCGAGTCGCCGGATCTAGCCACTCTTTTTGAGGTTATCCTAAAAGCCCATAATAAAATCTCGGAGATGGGAGCCCGGCGCATTCACATCGATTTAAACGTCGACCATCGCCTGGATAAAGACGCGTCCATTCAATCGAAGCTGAAATCCCTCGATAAGGATTGATTATCGCAAGGACTATTGTCACTCATCCGGTTCGCCAGAGCGGGCGCGTCAAACATGTGGGACCGCCAGCCCCTTTTTGGGATATTTCCTTCCCCTCATACTCCCAGACTTCAGCACCTTCCTGTTCCAGCATTTCCTTCGTGCGAGGATTGCCTTTCAAAACGATGCACTTTCTCGGCGAAATGGCCAGAACATTACAGCCCATGGTCTCAAATTCCGTATCAGAGACCTCGATTAGTTTGATCCCCCGGTGGATGAGCCATTCCCGGAAAGGGACGGGCATCAACCGGGAGTAAACCACCGCCAAGTCATGATCCACTGGGCTGATGATAGACATGAGGTGCAAGACATCATCCGGTCCCTGCCAATGGGGCAAGGGAACGATCTGGATATCGGCAATGATCTCGCGGGTTAAATTTTGGAGTTGCTCTATGCCCCCCAAGTTTGTCCGGTATCCCACTGCGACAGCCAACGTGTTTTCATCGAAGCACACGACATCCCCTCCCTCCAAACGGCCTTCTCCCGTTATCGAACCCAAGATAGGAATATTCAATCCGGACAAAAATTCTCCCAGTGCTGCCGGTTCTCCCATCCTCAGCTCTTTTCCCATGTTGCACAACACCGCTCCAGCTGATGTCATCACCGCCGAATCACGGACATACAGTGAATCCAAACCTGTCTGATCCTGTTGTGGCAGGTAAAGAATCTCCGGCACTTGATTCTCAAGCAATCCCACAAATCCCTCGAACTCGCCCATTGCCCGGCTATAATCCGGGGCCCCCAAGTAATTGAGATCTTCCCACTGCATTTCGATATTTTTTTCGCTGATAAAGGCCTCGCTCGGTCTTTTCAGCAAAAGCCGTTTAATGGCACCGACTTCAGATGAGCATCCATATTCCATTGTCCGATCCTTATCACGCATATTATAACGGCAAAAACTCCCTCATCTCAAGGGAAACCGTATAGCCAACCCACCCCGCCCCAGCCAACCCACCCCGCCCCAGCCAACCCACCCCGCCCCACATAAAGGTATATAAATGCTGGGAAAAATGGTAATCTAAAGAGGTTCGCGTTGTGATCGGATTGGCCGAAAAAGCGAAGGATTTTAGGAAAAGGAGATTTTGTGCATGAAAAAGGAATTTCTGCCGGGCTGGCTGCTGATGCTCGTTGTCGGTTTGATCGCGATATTTTTATCGAAATTGATCGTTATCGGAGGAAAAAATCCGATCGAAGCGGTTGTTATCGCAATCCTGATTGGGATCCTGATCAGAAACACAGGCCATCTTCCTAAATTATTCCTTCCTGGCATCAAAGCATTCGAGAAGATTTTAATCCTCGGGATCGTCCTGATCGGCGCCTCCCTGAACTTTAAAAACATAAGCTCTCAAGGAGTGAACATATTGATCATCATTTTGGCTACGATGACGATCAGTTTCTTCGTGATCTACTATCTCGGCAAAATTTTCAAGCTGCCCTGGGGTCTGGCCGTTCTACTTTCGGTAGGGACAACAATCTGCGGTGGCTCAGCCATCGCCGTAACAGCTCCACTGATAAAAGCCAAGGAAGAGGAGACCAGTTATGCCATCGGAACCATCGCTCTCTGGGGACTTGTGGCTATTCTTCTGTATCCCAAAATTGCCCAGATCCTCGGGGTGACCGATATGAATTTTGGTGTATTTGCCGGTACGGCCATTCACTCGACACCCCAAGTCGTAGGGGCCGGATTCATCTTTTCCGATTTAGCTGGAAAAACAGCGACGGCGGTGAAACTCGTCCGCAATTGTTTCATGGTCCCTGTGGCTTTCCTGATCGCTGTTTGGTACACACACACCATCCTCAGAGGAAAAAAAGATGAGGGATCCCGCGTGAACATGGCCAAGGCTTTCCCGTGGTTTTTGTTCGGATACTTCCTTCTGGCAGGGATGAATACCCAAGGGTATTTTTCCCCAGAAGGAGTCCAAGCTTTTAACACGGCCGGAAGATTTTTGATCCTTTTGGGCCTTGCTGGGATCGGATTGAACACCGTATTTAGCTCCTTCAAAAAAGTGGGTTTAAAGCCACTTTTCATCGGATTTATTGGGGCTCTGTTCGTGGCTGGCTGCAGCATTTTGATGATTCATTTCCTGTTATGAAAAACAGAGTGGAGGCCCTGCGAGGCCATATGAAAAAACTAGGGCTGGATGCCTATCTGGTCCCCAGCACAGACCCTCACCAGGATGAATATATCCCCGAATTCTGGCAACGAAGAAAGTATATCAGCGGATTTCGAGGTTCTGCCGGTGATGTGGTCATCACCCAAACCAAGGCCGGCCTATGGACAGATTCGCGCTATTTCTTACAAGCCGAACAGGAGCTGGACAACAAAATCTACCTACTTTTCAAATTGGGAAATCCAGAAGTTCCCAGCATAAAAGAATGGCTCGCCAAAGGATTGGCTGCAGGCGAGGTTTTAGGAGTCGATCCCCAAATCTTGTCTCACAAAAGTTACAGCGATCTCCATTCATTCCTTAAGACCAAAGGTATCAGGCTGAAATGTGTTTCCAAAAACTTGGTCGATACCGTATGGGAAGATCGCCCTATTCCCTCCAAACAAAAAATCCGGGTCCATCCCATAAAATATGCGGGGGAATCCGTTTGGAAGAAGCTCGAACGAATCCGGGGAAAAATGGACGAACAATTAGTGGACTTGCTTGTATTAACGGCGTTGGATGAAATTGCCTGGTTGTTCAACATCCGGGGAAACGACATCAAATATAATCCCGTCGTGATCGCCTATGCCTTGGTAACCAAGGAAAGGGCCATGCTTTTTGTCGATACAGATAAACTGACCAATAGGATTCGGCACATCTTGAATAAAGGAGTGGAATTTCACGAATACGAACGTTTTTTTCCGGAACTCCAAAAGATCGCACAAAAACACAAGCGAGCCTGGATTGATGAAGCCCAGGTGAATCAACGTATCGTGAATACACTGAAAAAATGCACAAAAAATCATTTTTTCCCAGGACCTATTCCCCTCATAAAGGCTGTAAAAAACAAAACAGAAATCCAAGGATTTCGAGCCGCGCATGTGAGAGATGGAGCGGCCATGGTGAAATTTCTGACCTGGCTGTGGAAATCCTTGGGCAGAGGCAACATCACTGAACTCAGTGCAGCAGCCAAGCTGGGTGAATTCCGCGCGGGAAATACACTTTTTCAAGGACTGAGTTTCGAGACGATTTCGGCTTACCGCGCCCATTCAGCTATCGTTCACTATGGAGTGACGCCCGAGACCGACTTGACACTGCAAAAGAGGGATATCTTTCTTGTCGATTCAGGGGCACAGTATAGCGATGCCACAACGGATATCACTAGAACGATCAGCCTCGGAAGACCGCAGAGTCAACATAAGGAATGTTTCACGCAAGTATTGAAGGGATTGATCGCTCTTTCGGTCGCATCTTTTCCTCATGGTACACAGGGCAGACAGCTGGACACGATAGCCCGTCTGCCCCTTTGGAAAAACGGTCAGAATTACGGCCATGGGACAGGACACGGTATCGGGACCTTCCTCAATGTCCATGAGGGGCCCCATGCCATTTCCCCTCAAAGGTGTATCGGCGTTCCCCTCGAGCCTGGAATGATCACCACTATCGAGCCTGGGATTTACCTTGAAAACCTGTTCGGCATCCGGCTGGAGAATGTCGCTTTGGTCGTGGAGGACGATAAAATTTCAACACAGTATTCGACTTTTTACACGTTCGAAATCCTGACTATGTGTCCGATCGACCTGAATTTGGTTAGGAAAGATATGTTGCAGCGAGAGGAAATCGACTGGCTCAACACCTACCACAAAAAGGTGAGAAAGACGCTCTCCCCTCTTTTGAAAAGAGAGGAAAGAGAATGGCTGGATAAAGTGACTCAACCCATTTAAATCTATCTTTTCTATCGACAAAATAAGCTAATTTTAATACATTAGACTTAGCACAGTATTTCAATGAAAAACCAAAAAAAAGGAGAATTGAAATGAAAAAATTCTTAGCTTTCGTTTTATTTTTCACCCTTATTATACTCTCCCGACCAACCGTGTTTTCTCACTGCGAAGTCCCTTGCGGTATCTACAACGATGAAATGAGATTCACGATGCTGGCTGAACATATCCAGACAGTTGAGAAAGCCATGCAACAGGTCATGCAGCTTTCGACGGAATCACCCCAAAACATGAATCAGATCGTGCGTTGGATCGTGAATAAAGAAGAACACGCAGAAGAAATCCAGCATATCATAAGCCAATACTTTCTTACCCAACGAATCAAAAACGTCGAAACAGGGGATGCGGAAGCTACAAAAAAATATTTGGAGAAATTATCCCTGTGTCATCAGATTCTTGTGCAGGCTATGAAGTGCAAACAGACAACAGAGTTGGATAACGTGAAAATTCTCACATCCTTGGTTGAAGAATTCAAAAAAGCCTATTTTGCCAAATAACCATCAAGCGATTCCTCTCCGTCAGGATCTTTCAGGAGTCAAGGCCAATCCACCCCACCCTGGCATCAAGGTGTTTATTTTTTAAAAAAGAAAGTGCCAGCATCATTTAGATAATCCAGGGAAGTTGAATGTTGCCGACAAAAGAGGTATATTACGACAAAATTAAAGAATATCATGAAAATTAAACAGAAGATCATCGCCGCATCATTGGGATTTGGATTGCTTTTTTGGCTGATCGATTCTTTTATCGCTTATACCACTCTCCTGTATGGAGGAGGAAGTTTCGTCGAGTTTTTTTTCACAAATGTCCCCAAAACGGCAATCTACCTTAGATTGATCGTTCTCGGATTTTTCATCATTTTCGGCGTGGTCATGGCCAACATCCTTGCGAAAAGCAAAAAAACGACCGAAGAATTGATAGAGAGTGAGGAAAAATTCCGGGGAATAGGCGCCTCGGCAAAAGATGCGATTATAATGGTGGACCATGACGCGAACATTTCCTACTGGAATGAAGCGGCAGAAATAATCTTCCGTTATAGAAAGAATGATGTCCTCGGTCGAGATATCAAATTCCTTGTCCCTGAAAAATATTATGAGGCCCTCGATTCTGGATTCAAAAGATTCCGGACAACCGGCTACGCTCCGATCATCGGCAAAACGATTGAACTCTCCGGAATAAGAAAAGGGGGAGATGAGATCCCTCTAGAAATATCCTTATCTTCGGTGAAGATCCAGAACAAATGGAATGCCCTGGGTATTGTCCGGGATATTACCGAGCGAAGAATTGCAGAAAAAGAACTCATGATCAAGGATTTGGCCGTGGACTCCACGATAAACGCCATCGCCCTTGCCGAGCCGAAAGGCAAGCTGACCTACGTAAATCCTGCATTTCTGAACATGTGGGGATACCAAGAGAACGACGCAATGGGCAGACACTTCGTCGAATTCTGGCAGGATGAACACAAAGCCCTGGACATTCTGGATACAATAAGGGAAAAGGGAAAGTTTATAGGCGAGTCCAGGGCCAAAAGAAAAGATGAAACTCATTTCGATGTCCAGATTTCAGCCAGCATGGTCAAAGACGAGTTGGACAAACCCTTGAGCACGATTCTTTCATTCATCGACATCACCGAACGAAAGGAAGTCGAAAAAAAACTAGAGGTGCGATCAGAATTCGAAAAACTGGTCACAGCCATTTCGACAAATTTTATCAATCTGCCATCAGAAAAGATCGATAGCGAGATCAATAAATCCCTCCAATCCATCGGAGAATTCGCTGAAGTCGACCAGAGCTATGTCATTCTGTACAGCACGGACAAAAAGCAAATGAACATGACCCATGAATGGTGCAGCAACAAAGCCACCCCGCTTATGCGATCAAGCCAGGATCTTATAGTCGATGATTATAGATGGCACACAGCCCAGATCGAGAGCCGAGAAACCGTGTATATCACAGACAAGTCTGAAATTCCTCCCCATGCGGGCCCCTTCTTGAAAAGTCTGGAATCTCGCGGCGCCACATCTTTGATCCATGTCCCGATTGCCTATGGAGGAAAAGCTTTTGGATTTGTGGGACTGGAAACTCAACAGAGGGAAAAAACCTGGTCGGTCGACATCATCGTTCTTCTCAGAATGGTCGGGGACATCCTCGCCAATGCATTGGAACGAAAACGTGTGGAAGAACAACTCAATGCTTCGTTAAAAGAAAAAGAAGTGCTTCTCAAGGAGATCCACCACAGAGTCAAAAACAATATGCAGGTGATCTCTTCTTTGCTAAACCTCCAGTCAAGTCGTATCAAAAACCAGGATATTCTCGAGATGTTCAAAGAAAGCCAGGACCGCATCCGGTCCATGTCATTGATCCATGAAAGACTATACCAATCTGCAGATCTGGCCAAAATCGATTTTTCCCATTACGTCCAGAATCTTGCCAATCATCTTTTTCAGTCCTACAGAATCGATCCGGAGGCAGTGGCCTTGAAAACCAATGTAAGGGACGTTTCCCTCGATATCAACAAAGCCATCCCGTGTGGCCTGATCATAAACGAACTGGTTTCCAACTCCCTCAAATATGCATTTCCCAAGGTCAAAGATACCGCAAAAAGGAAAAAGAAACAGGGTGAAATTGGCATTCAGCTTACAGCCGATGACGGAAAAGTCACCCTGCTTTTCAAGGACAACGGGATAGGTCTTCCCGATGATCTGGATATCGAGACGGCCGATTCTTTCGGCTTACAATTGGTTGCGACTTTAGTGGCCCAGCTGAACGGCAGGATCGATATCAAAAGAAAGCCTGGGGCAACCTTCAAGATCACATTCGATAAAGCAGACAGTCAATTCAATGGTTAGGCTCCTGCCCGTTCTATGATCCCTCCTCCTAAAACAAGATCGTTATCGTAAAACACAGCAGATTGCCCAGGCGTTACCGCTCTTTGGGGAGAGGCGAACTCCAAAAGTGCTTTGTTTTCATCGAGAGGGGAAATCAGCGCCCTGGCTTCTTTGTGTCTGTATCTGATTTTGGCCGTCACGGTTGTCGGAGTCATTAGACCGGCGGGTAGGATAAGATTCAAACGGGAAACAACTAGCCTCCTTTTGTACAGGTGTCGATTCTCCCCCACCACTATCTTTTGGCTTTCCGGACGGATTTCCAGGACATAAAGAGGATGAGGTGCAGAGATCCCCAATCCCCTCCTCTGGCCGATGGTGAAATGGAGTATTCCTGAATGTTGGCCCAAAACGTTACCTTCTGTGTCGACTATCGGCCCAGGTCGAAAAACATCGGGTATTTTTTGCTCGAGAAAGCGGATGTAATCATCATCAGGGATAAAACAGATCTCTTGGCTCTCCGGTCTTTGGTGAACGGCAAGGCCCAACTCTTTGGCTTTTTTCCGGACTTCTTCTTTGGTCAATCTGCCTATGGGCATCATGGTTCGGGCTAGCTGATCTTGCATCATCGTGTATAAAAAATAGGACTGATCCTTCTGGGGATCTTTGCTTTTTTTCAGAAGGAATCTTCCAGAATTCTCATCAAAAACGATGTTGGCGTGGTGTCCGGTCGCAAGATATTCGGCTCCCATTTTTTTGGCTCTATTCCACAAGATGTCGAACTTAATGTGTTGATTGCACCTGATGCAAGGATTCGGGGTCCTTCCCTCGGCATATTCTTTACAAAAATCATCGACGACCCTTCGCTGGAACGATTTTCTCAGGTTGATCACATAATGAGGGATTTTAAGTTGGGATGCCACACGATTGGCATCGGCAATCGCTCCTCGGCCACAACAGGAGCGAGAACTATCGCAGTCCTGTTCAGACAAAGGATAGAGATCCATCGTGGCCCCGATGACCTCGAAACCTTGTGCTTTTAAAAGTGCCGCAGCGACAGAAGAATCCACTCCCCCGCTCATGGC